>NZ_JASLGE010000030.1 GCF_030150285.1 Pseudomonas sp.
TCCGGCGACAAGTGCACATAGCGCAGCATGTCTTCGATGGTGTCGTGAGTCTCGATCCCGGCGCTGTACACCGAACCGTCTTCACGCTGGTAGATGTTCACCGAGTCGGTGTCACCGAACAGGTTGTGCATGTCGCCCAGGATTTCCTGATAGGCGCCGACCAGGAAGATACCCAACAGGTAGTCCTCGCCTTCGTTCAAGCCGTGAACCGGCAGGCTGGTTTCGATGCTCTGCTCATCGACGTATTGCTTGATCTTGCCGTCGGAGTCGCAGGTCAGGTCTTGCAGCACGGCGCGGCGCAGCGGCTCTTCGTCGAGGCGGTGCAGCGGCAGGATCGGCAAGACCTGGCCGATGGCCCACGTATCCGGCAAGCTCTGGAATACCGAGAAGTTGCAGATGTATTTGTCGGCCAGCTTGTCGTTGAGTTCGTCCAACACCTGGCGGTGCGAGCGCTGGCGGGCTTTCAACGAGTTGTGCAGGCGGCGGCACACCGCGAAGTAGCACTGTTCGGCCAGGGCTTTTTCGGCCAGGGTCAGCTTGCCGTCGGCGTACTGGGTGGCCACGTCGCTCATGTAGTGGGTGGCGCGCCAGTAGGTTTCGGTGACCATCTCGATGTCGGTCGGGCCCAGCAGGTCCACCAGCCATTGCACGGTTTCCGGCAGGCTTTCCTTGTTTTCGATGGTTGGGATTTCGTCGTTGTGCTTCTCGACGTCCGTCACCTGCACCACCAGCATGGCGTGGTGAGCGGTCAGGGAGCGGCCGCTTTCGGAGAAGATGTTCGGGTGCGGCAGGCTCTGCGCGTCGCAGAATTCCTTGAGCATGCCCACTACCACGCCGGCGTAGTCGTCCATGTCGTAGTTGATCGAACTGGCGTTGCGCGAGTGCGTGCCGTCGTAGTCCACGCCCAGGCCACCGCCGACGTCGATGTGGTCCACCGGCAGGCCGAGGTTGCGCAGTTCGCCGTAGTAACGAATGGCTTCCTTGAACCCGTGCTGGTAGTCGGCCAGGTTGGCAATCTGCGAGCCCATGTGGAAGTGCAGCAGGCGGATTCCCTGGTCCAGGCCGGCTGCGCGGAAGCGCTCGACCACCGACAGCAACTGGGCTGCCGACAGACCGAATTTGGATTTCTCGCCACCGGTGTCCGCCCACTTGCTCGATGCCAGGGACGACAGGCGCACACGCAGGCCCACCTGCGGCTTGACCTTGAGGCTCGCTGCCTCTTCGATCACCAGCCCCACCTCGGACTCTTTCTCGATCACGATGAACACGTTGTGGCCGAGCTTCTGGCCCATCAGCGCCAGGCGGATGAACTCACGGTCTTTATAACCGTTGCAGACGATGGTGCCGCCCTTCGGCGCCAGGGCCAGCACGGCCAGCAGCTCAGGCTTGGAGCCGGCTTCCAGGCCGATGGAAACGTTCTGGGTGGCAATGATGTTCTCGATCACCGCTTCCTGCTGGTTCACCTTGATCGGGTACAGCGCGGTGTACTTGCTCTGGTATTCCAGGCGCTCGATGTTGGCATCGAAGGCACCGGTCAATTGGCGCACGCGGTCTTGCAGGATATCGGGGAAGCGCACCAGCAGCGGCAACGACAGGCCGCTTTTGCGCAACTCATCGACTTGCTCGTACAGGTCGACGGGCGTGCTGTTCGGGCCGTTCGGACGGACTTCTACGCGACCGGCTTCATTGATCGCGAAATACCCGGCCCCCCAATGGCGAATGCCGTAAACACTGCGGCTGTCCGCAACTGTCCATTGGCTGCCATCGTCTTTGCGTGTGCGTCGTACGGACATCGAAGTCCCCTATAAATAAGTCAAATAGCCCAGCCTGAAAGCAGGCTGGCGCAGTCTAAGGCGTGAATATGAAGATTCGTCTGTAAAGGGGTAGACCCTGACAACAGCACGGAGTTTAGAAACCTGCGGTAACAGGCTCTGTGAAAACCATGGCCAGCCGTGGCTGTCAGCCTTCAGAGGGGGCGACAGCCGGGCTTAACGGTGGTTTTCACAGAGGCTGCTAGCCGCCGGACTTCTTGGCCTTGAACCCACGCTTGACCAGCTCTGCCAGCAACAGCTCGACGTGGTCGCCCTGGATCTCGATGATGCCGTCTTTCAGCGCACCGCCTGTACCACAGCGTTTTTTCAACGCCGTGGCCAGTTCCTTGAGCGCGTCTTCAGCCAGCGGCACGCCGGTGATCGTGGTCACCGTCTTGCCGCCGCGGCCTTTGCTTTCGCGACGCACGCGCGCAATGCCGTCACCTTCAGGGATCAGGGTTTGTTTGCAGGTACAGGCGTCTACAGGCTGACGACAGTCCGGACAGTGACGACCTGCGTCGGTGGAAAATACCAGGCCACCGAGGGCGGCGAAGGATGCGGCTTTTTTGGCCACCGGCAATCCTCAAATGGAGGACAATAAACTGGCCGGTGCATGGCGCGCATGCGCCACGATGAACCGACCGCGAAGCCCCACTCTGGCAGGGGCAGCGCAACTCAGGCGGGCAAACCGCTTGAGCCTGAAAAAGGTCGCGCAGTGTAACGACAAATTCGCTGCATCCCAATAGCCAATCGGCGCAAAAATCAACGCAAACGTAGTAGCCGTGTCGAAGGAACGCTGCTAGACCTCAATCCCGGGTCAAACAGGGGCACCGCATCATGCCGGACGTAGCCTCGCAAGGCTCGTTACCGATTACAGGCCAGGTAACGCCTCAGCGCATCCAGCGAATCCGGGCAAAAAGGCTGCTGTTCACTCAGGTGCAAGGCTTCGGCCACCGGCATGAACTGCGCACGCTGGACTTCTTCGGGCTGAACCTGCAAAGGGCCATCCCAGACACCTGAAAACACCCCGCACCACAGGTGGTTCTGCGGCCCTTCAAAGTAAAAACGTTCATGGGCGGTCAACTCGATACCGCTGACGCCCAATTCCTCTGCCAGCTCTCGCGCTGCAGATTCGGCGTAAGTTTCTGCCGCGCTCACCATGCCGCCGGCCGCCACGTCCCAGTAACCCGGGTACAGCGCTTTGCTCATGGTGCGCTGATGCACACACAACTCACCCGCCGAATTGAACAGAAGGATAAAGGTGCCGCGCCCGATCAGGCCGCGTTCGCGCAGTTCATGGCGGGGCAAACTGCCCAGCAACACGTCCTGACGGTCGACCCAGGCCACCCGCTCGACGTCAGAGGCCGCCCGGTGGGCGGCCTCTTGGGCTGAAATAGCCATCGCTTAGCCTTGCGACAACAGTTGGCGCAAGTCCATCACCGCCGCATTCGCGCGGGAAATGTAGTTGGCCATGACCAGCGAGTGGTTGGCCAGCATGCCGTAGCCGCTGCCATTGAGAATCATCGGGCTCCACACCGGTTCCTGGGCCGCTTCCAGCTCACGAATGATCTGGCGCACGCTGACCGTGGCGTTCTTTTTCGCCAGAACATCGGCAAAGTCGACTTCAATGGCGCGCAGCAAGTGCGACAGCGCCCAAGCCTGACCACGGGCTTCGTAGAACACGTTGTCGATCTGCATCCACGGGGTTTCGACGATTTCTTCTTCCACCACCGGCACCTGGCCCGGCTGCAGGCTCTCGGTTTTCAGCGCGCTGTTGAGCTTGACCCGGCCCACGCTGGCGGACAAGCGCTGGGACAACGAGCCCAAACGGGTACCCACATCGCCCAGCCAGTTGTTCAGGTTGTCGGCACGGGCGTAGAACAAGGCGTTTTTCTGGCTGGGATCACTCAGGCGGGCCTGGTAGCGGCTCAATGAGTTGATGCCCTCCTGATACTCAGACTCACTGGAAGGCAGCATCCAGCTCTTGTTGTCAAAGTTGAAACGCGGCTCGGCCTTGGCCAGGTCCGCATCTTCGGCCGATTGCGACTGGGAACGGGCGAAGTCTTTGCGCAGGGCGCGTGTCAGGTCACGCACCTGGACCAGCACGCCGTATTCCCAGCTGGGGATATTGTCGAGCAGCACACCCGGCGGGAAACGGTCATTGGACAGGTAGCCCCCCGGCTTGTCGAGCAACGTGCCGGCAACGGTTTTGAGGGTTTCGACAGTGGTAAAGCCAGGCACCATTTGCTTGCCGTCTTTCTCGGCCGCCAATTGGGCGTTCTGCTGCACCGGGAAAAGGTCAGGCTCCTGGCTCCAGTACCAGCCCAGCCCCAGGCACACCAGTGCATAAACACCCAGCAGCACGGCAATCGAACGGCTCAGCAAGATGCTTTTGAAATAGCCACGCGGCGCGGCGTGGGTCTCTTTGGCCGATTCGCGGGGGCTGCCCTCTCGTTTCTTCCAGTCCAGCATGGCTATGTCCTTTTAAATACTTGGTTCAACGATTCGACCTCAACCCTACCTCATCGTGCTGGCGAGCACATTTTATAATCGAGGCGACGTTGGCCGGCGAAATCGAGGAGGTCACATTTGCCGGGCACTATAGAACATGCGCGCCGCCACGCCTATGTGCAGGGATCGCACCCCAAACATGCAGCTCATCTGTTTATTTGAAGACGAAACACATTCAGTCGAAGGGGAGGTGCTAGCATAGAGCCACCAGTCGACCTCAGCATGCCCCTTTACCCAGCAGCCAGGATATGACCGAGCACGAAGACCTCAGCCACGAGCGCCTCAAAAACCACTTTGCTCAGCGCGTCACCCATCAGGCACGACAAATCCTTGAGATTTGGCAACGCTTGCAAGGCAATGAATGGTCCAGCGCGGATCTCACTGAACTCAGCGAAGCAAATCTGCGTCTGCTGCGCTTTGCCGAGCGGTTCGAGCAACCCGAGCACACCGAACTGGCGCAGTCCATCGAGGCTGCGCTCAAGCGGGTGGTCGCCAACCGCAACCGCCTGAACAGTTCGTCCATCACCGAGCTCAACCGTTTGATGCAGCGCCTGTCGCGCACCGGCCTGCGCCACAGTGACCAGTTGGCCCACACCTTCCTGCCGCCCCTGCGCAAGCCCGTCTTTATCTTGCTGCAAGACCTTGAGCGCGCAGACCGCCTGGCCAAGCAGTTGGCGTTTTTCGAACTCAGCGTGCAAACCTTCGACAGCCCCGTTGCATTCCGGCGCGCCATGGCAGAACGTCATCCTGCGGCCATTGTGATGGACGTCGACTTCGACGGCGCGGGCAAAGGCCTGGTGCTGGCCGCCGAAGCTCAGGTCGGCCTTGAGCAAAAACTGCCGCTGCTGTTTTTCAGCCTGCATGAAACGGACACACCCACGCGCCTGGCCGCTGTGCGCGCAGGGGGGCAAGCATTTTTGACCGGCACCCTCGAAGCCTCCGGCCTGATGGAAAAGATCGAGGTGCTGACCTGCGTGGCGCAGTACGAACCCTACAAAGTGCTGGTCATTGACGACTCACGCGCCCAGGCACTGCACACCGAGCGCCTGCTCAACAGCGCCGGCATTGTTACCCGCACCCTGATTGACCCGATTCAAACCATGGGCGAGTTGGCGGAGTTCCAACCCGATCTGGTTATCCTGGACATGTACATGCCGGGCTGCACAGGCACGGAACTGGCCAAGGTGATTCGCCACAATGACCGCTACGTGAGCGTGCCGATCATTTATCTGTCGGCCGAAGATGACATGGACAAACAACTCGACGCCATGAGTGAAGGCGGCGATGACTTTTTGACCAAGCCCATCAAACCGCGCCAGTTAATCACCACCGTGCGTAACCGCGCGGCCCGGGCACGCCATCTCAAGGCACGCATGGTGCGTGACAGCCTGACCGGGCTGTACAACCACACGCATATCCTGCAGTTGCTCGAAGACTGCACCTTTCGCGCCCGCCGCGAAAAGCGCCCGCTGAGCTTTGCCATGCTCGACATCGACCACTTCAAACGGGTCAACGACTGCTATGGCCACCCCATGGGCGACCGCGTGATCAAAAGCCTGGCGCTGTTTCTCAAGCAACGCCTGCGCAAAACCGACTTTATCGGGCGCTACGGCGGCGAAGAGTTTGCCATTGTGATGCCGGACACCGACCAAGACGCCGCCTACAAGGTGCTTAACCTGATTCGCCAACGCTTTTGCGACCTTCATTACCCCGCGCTGCCCAATGACTTGCAGTGCTCGTTCAGTGCCGGCGTGGTGCAAATGCAAGGCGAATCAGACAGCCTGATCATGGCCTCCCAGGCCGACGAGGCGCTGTACCGCGCCAAGCACTATGGTCGCAATCAAGTGCAGTTCTTCAATCATCCAGGGCAAAATGCCATCACTTCATTGGAATTGACCGAGCCCGTCATACCGCTGTAACAAAAAAGCAATAACTTCTGCCGCTTCTTACCGCGTTATAGGCAAAACCCTACATGCGCCTGAAGCTGCTCACTAACCTCAATACCCTGTTGCTGGTCGCCGTGTGCCTGGCACTGGGCATCACCCTGTGGTGGTCACAAAAAGCGCTGGAACGCCCCTTCGTGCTGATGGAGCGTTACCTCAGCCTGTCGCAGCAGTTTCAGAACCACGTGGCCCGCAATATCGAGGACTACCTGGCCAGCGGCGATGCCGTACGCCTGAGCCAGGCCAATAGCGCCCTTGAAACCCTGAATGACGAACTCGCCCCACTGCCACCGGCCCTGACCGAGGCCGTGCGCCCCAGCCTTGAGGGCCTGAGCGCCTTTAGCAACACTGACCTGCTGGCCGCCGGCAAACTCGCCGGTGACCCACAAGCCCTGCTGTTACAAGCCGAGCGTGAATTGGCCGCCAGCCTGGAACAACTCAGCCAGTACGCCAGCAATGCCAACACCCCTGAAGCCCGCCCTTACCTGCCGCTGCTGATGACCGCCTCACTGCACCTGGCCAAGTTATCAATGAGCCGCGACAAGTTGGTCAGCAGCGGGCGCAGCGAATTGGCCGGTGATGTGGAACGTGAACTGGCCGCCATCCAGGCCGTGGCACAGCAACTCGATGCCTTGCCACTGTTGGGTGTCAGCAGCAAAAACACCTCTGACAGCGACGACTTTGCTTCGTTGATGGGGCTTGAAGCCCAACAGGCCACACAGGTCGAAGACGCGGGCGTGGGCCTGAAACGTGAGCTCAACAACCTGCTAAGCCGCTACCCGGCCGAACTCAAGCGCACCCAACTGCAAATCGAGCAACGGACTCAACTGAGCACCACCACCCACCTCAAACTGGAAGCCGTGCAACACGCCATCGCAGCACTGGAGCCGCAGGTACGCGCCGAGCACGGCCAGATTCAGAGCGAAGTCCGGCTGATCCAGGGCCTGATGATCGGGTTGATTCTGTTGATCGCGCTGCTGATCGACACCCTGCAACGCAAGCTGGCCCGCGTGCTGACCCACCTGGCACCGTTACTGTCCACCTGGGCTGAAGGCGACTTCAGCCGCGATATTCAACTGGGCAAGACCAACCGCGAGTTACATGACATCGAAGCATCCCTCAATCGCCTGCGCGACTACCTGGTGAACCTGGTGGGCACGTTGCGCCTGAACGCCGAGCAAGTGGCGGGCAGCAGCCAGACACTGGCCGAACTCAGCAGCGGTTTACACAGCGGCGCTGAACGCCAGGCTGGCGACACGGCGCAAATCCGTGATGCGCTGGGCGAACTGGAAGCGACGATTACCCAAGTGGCAGGCGACGCCAGCCATGCGGCCGATGCCAGCCGCAGTGCTGGTTTGGCCGTCGCTCAAGGCCAGCAGGTGATTGGCCAGAGCCTCACCGGGCTGCACGCGTTGGTTGGTGAAGTTCAGGGCAACGCGCAGACCGTCGAGCGCCTGGCCGAAGAGTCGGCCACCATCGGCGGCGTGCTCACGGTCATTCGTTCCATTGCCGAGCAAACCAATCTATTGGCGCTAAACGCCGCCATTGAAGCCGCACGGGCCGGTGAAATGGGCCGGGGCTTTGCCGTGGTCGCTGAAGAAGTGCGCTCGTTGGCGCAACGTACGGCAGGGGCCACCCGCGAGATCCAGACCCTGATCGCCGGGCTGCAACTGGCGGCGCGCCAATCGGTTGAAGGCATGCGTGTTCAAGTGGAGCACGCCCAGGCCACCGCCCAGAAGGCTCAGGATGCCGACGGCGCGCTGGACGAAATTGTCGAGGCCATTACCACCATTTCAGACACGGCCATCCGCATCGCAGACGTGACCGCCCAGCAAAGCGCCGCGGTCAGCGAGATTCGTGACCACAGTGAGCGTATTCACCACTTGGGCGACGACAACCTGCAACGCATCGCCATTGCACGGGATCAAAGCCAGCAACTGCTCGCCCTGGGCGGCAAGCTGAATGCGTCGGTGCAAGCGTTTCGCGTTTGACAGGTTGCCGCGCGAACCCGCGCCCTGTCAGTTCTGACAGTATCCAGCGCCACCCTGACTGTTATTAACTTTGAGGCACACAGTCAACAACAGGTGGCCCCATGCGGGTGGCATTGCTTTGCATGTGCGTCCTGTACGCCCCCTATGCCGGCAGCGCCTCGCTGCAGATCGACAATCAATCGGGCTTTATCGCGGTGATCATCGAACGCCAGAACGCCCCACCCTGCAGTCACGCCACCAACGCCACCCGGCAATGCCTGGTGCCCCCGCAGACGCGCTTTGTCGACGACTTCCCCACCACCCTCGCCGCTGAAGTCTCATTGCGCCTGGTGTCCATGCCTGCTGGCCACCACGCCAGCACCGAACCGTTGCAGGCCCATGCCTTCAAGGGCCAGGCCACCGTGACCTACCAACCCATGGGGCCCTTGAAATATGAACAACTGACGTGTCATACGCCCATCAGTGAAGGGGTCAGCATCAGCCTGGGCCTGCAAGACACGGCCCCCACGGCATGCGAAGGCTCAAATGCGCGACGCATGACCTGGGTCTACAAGCGCAACGACCTCAATTTGAACGTGACCGTGAAAGACCTGCCGCCCGCCAGGCACAAGCGTCACTGATGTGCCGCCAAGGTGGGCCGTGCGGTGTATCGTCGCCCTTCTGCACGCCCCTGCTCACTCCGTTATCATGCCCGCACGTTTTATTAGCGAGACTCTTATGCGCCGCCTGTTATTCACCTTATGTGTGCTGATGGCCCTGCCCGCCCTGGGCGCGGGGCTACTGGACAACCGCCCGAGCGCAACCTTGGGCGCACTCAATAACAGCCAGGATTTCCTGCCGGTACGCGAAGCGTTCAAGCTGAACCTGATCGAGGCCACGCCCGAGACGATCAAGCTGCGGTTTGTGCCCACCGAAGGGTATTACCTGTACAAACACCGTTTTTCCTTCAAGGCCGAGCCGGCCGATAGGGCGCTGGAGGCCGTGCAACTGCCGCCCGGCGAGCAAAAGCACGATGAGTTCTTCGGCGATGTCGAGGTCTATCACGGCATTATCGACGTCGATATCCCGCGCCCGGCCAACGACCCGCGCCCGTTTACCCTCGTGGTGGGCTACCAGGGCTGTGCCGACAAAGGGCTGTGCTACCCGCCGGAAATCGAGCGGCTGGCCATTGAGGGCACCGCCGCGACGGTGGCCATTACCCCGCCCGAGCCGACTGCGGCCTCGTCGTGGAACTGGCGCGACCTGGCCTTGTTCTTTCTCGCCGGGCTGGGCCTGACCTTTACCCCGTGCGTGCTGCCCATGTTGCCGATTTTGTCGGGCGTGGTACTGCGCGGCCAGGTCGGCGGCCTGCGCGGTTTTAGCCTGTCGCTGGCGTATGTGCTGCCCATGGCCGTGTGCTTTGCCGTGCTGGGCGCGTTAATGGGCCTGTTTGGCGCGCAGCTCAATCTGCAGGCACGCCTGCAATCGGTGTGGGTGCTGGTGCCCTTTGCGCTGTTCTTTGCGGTGTTTGCGCTGGCGATGTTCGGCGCATTCGAACTGAAAATGCCACAGGCCATCAGCACCCGTCTGGACCGTATCGCGAGCCGCACCCAAGGCGGCTCACTGTGGGGCGCGGCCGTGCTGGGCGTGGTCTCCAGCCTGCTGGTGTCGCCGTGTGTCTCAGCCCCGCTGGCCGGTGCGCTGCTGTATATCAGTGCCAGCGGCGATGCGTTGGGCGGCGGCCTCAAACTGTTTGCCCTGGGCCTGGGCATGGGCGCGCCGCTGTTGCTGGTGGCCACCGGCGGTGCCGCCTGGCTGCCGAAAAGCGGCCCATGGCTGGTCAGCGTCAAAAATGCCATTGGCGTGTTGCTGCTCGGGCTGGCCATCGGCTTGCTCAGCCGCGTGCTACCGGGGCCGGTCACGTTGCTGCTGATCGGCGCATTGGCCGCCGGGGTCAGTGTGTTTCTGGGCACCCTTGAGCTGGTCAGCAAACCCCCGCGCCAGCGTCTGGCGCAACTACTGGGCCTGTTTTTGCTCGTGTATGCGCTGACGTGCTGGTTCGGGGCCCTGAGCGGGCGCAGCGACCCGTTCAACCCCATCGGCCCGCCTCAGGGCACGGGCAGCCCGGCGGCTCTCAACGTGCAACCCGCCAGTGACTGGCTCACCGTGAGCACCCCGCAGGCACTGGACGCCGCGCTGGCCGACGCCAAAGCGGCCGGCCAACCGGTGTTGCTGGACTGGTACGCCGACTGGTGCATCAGTTGCAAAGTGATCGAGCATGAAGTGCTCAACAACCCCCGCGTCATAGCGCTGCTCAAGGGCTACCGGCTGGTGCGGTTTGATATCACCGCCAGCAACCCTGAGCAACGCGCCCTGCTCGACCGCTACCGGCTGTTCGGCCCGCCCGCACTGATGTTTTTCGGTAAAAACGGCCTCGAAATAAGTGACCAACGGGTCATCGGCGAGATCACCGCAGCGGACTTCGCCGAACGTGTCGTCATCGCGAATGACCGGATCTAGAGCGCCGGTCATAAACTTTTCGCGAACATCGGTCATCGTGCTGGCTATTGCAGACAACTGGACACTGATTCCTCTTTTCGGCATAGTCGCCCGGCACCGATAACGGCATATGAATAACAAGGAACAGCAGATGGCGACTTTTCTGGTTCTGCACGGCCCCAACCTGAACTTGCTGGGCACCCGTGAACCGGGCGTCTACGGGGCGACTACCCTGGCGCAAATCAATCAGGACCTGGAGCAACGTGCCCGAGCAGCCGGCCACCATTTGCTCTACCTGCAAAGCAATGCCGAGTATGAGTTGATCGACCGGATTCACGCGGCACGCGATGAAGGCGTGGACTTTATCCTGATCAACCCGGCGGCTTTTACCCACACCAGCGTGGCATTACGTGACGCGCTGCTGGCGGTGAGCATCCCATTTATCGAAGTTCACTTATCGAACGTGCATAAACGCGAACCTTTCCGCCATCACTCCTACTTCTCCGACGTTGCGGTAGGGGTGATCTGCGGCCTTGGCGCCAGCGGTTATCGACTGGCCTTGGAGGCCGCCCTGGAACAGCTTGAACTACAAGCTAAACGCCCCTGACAGACCTATTGGGAGTTGACGATTCATGGATATCCGTAAAGTTAAGAAATTGATCGAATTGCTGGAAGAGTCCGGCATCGACGAGCTGGAAATTAAAGAAGGCGAAGAGTCTGTACGCATTAGCCGTCACAGCAAAACGCCCGCTCAGCAGTTCTACGCACAGGCTCCGATGCAAGCTCCGGCGGCCGCTGCGCCTGTCGCAACCACGCCAGTGGCGACCATCACTGAAGCGCCTGCTGCCCCTAAACTGAACGGTTTTGTGGTCAAGTCGCCGATGGTGGGTACGTTCTACCGCACCCCGTCCCCGACCTCGCCAGCCTTCGTTGAAGTGGGCCAGACCGTTAAAGTCGGCGACACCATCTGCATCGTCGAAGCGATGAAAATGATGAACCACATCCAGGCAGAAAAAGCCGGTGTTATCGAATCCATCCTGGTAGAGAACGGTCAGCCGGTTGAGTTCGACCAACCGCTGTTCACCATCGTTTGAACCACGGGGAGCCCATGATGCTGAAGCCTCAGAAGCTGGAAAAAGTCCTGATCGCCAACCGCGGCGAGATCGCCCTGCGTATCCTGCGGGCGTGCAAGGAGCTGGGCATCAAGACTGTCGCGGTGTACTCCACTGCCGACAAGGAACTGATGCACCTGGGTCTGGCAGACGAAACCGTCTGCATCGGTCCGGCACCCGCCAACCTGTCTTACCTGCACATTCCGGCCATCATCGCAGCGGCCGAAGTCACAGGTGCCACGGCGATTCACCCCGGCTACGGCTTCTTGGCTGAAAACGCCGACTTTGCCGAACAAGTCGAGAAATCCGGCTTTGCCTTTATCGGCCCGAAAGCTGACACCATTCGCCTGATGGGCGACAAGGTATCGGCCAAGCACGCCATGATCGCCGCCGGCGTTCCGACCGTTCCAGGCTCTGACGGCCCGCTGCCCGAAGACCCGGAAACCGCGTTGCGCATCGGCCGTGAAGTCGGCTACCCGGTGATCATCAAAGCCGCTGGCGGCGGTGGTGGTCGCGGCATGCGTGTGGTCAACCGTGAAGAAGACCTGATCGAAGCGGCCAAGCAAACCCGTGAAGAAGCGGGTGCCTGGTTCAGCAACCCGATGGTCTACCTCGAAAAGTACCTGACCAACCCACGTCACGTGGAAGTGCAGGTGCTGTCCGATGGCCAGGGTCACGCCATCCATTTGGGCGACCGCGACTGCTCGCTGCAACGTCGTCACCAAAAGGTACTGGAAGAAGCACCGGCACCGGGCATCGATGAAACGGCCCGCCAGGAAGTACTGGCGCGCTGCGTTCAGGCGTGTATCGATATCAACTACCGTGGCGCGGGCACTTTCGAGTTCCTGTACGAAAACGGTCGTTTCTACTTTATCGAGATGAACACGCGCGTACAGGTTGAGCACCCGGTATCGGAAATGGTCACCGGCATCGACATCCTGAAAGAGATGTTGAGCATCGCCGCTGGCAACACGCTGTCGTTTACCCAGGATGACGTGAAGATTCACGGCCATTCGCTGGAGTGCCGGATCAACGCAGAAGACCCGGCGACGTTCATGCCGAGCCCTGGCATGGTCAAGCACTTCCACGCACCGGGCGGCAACGGCGTTCGCGTCGACTCGCACCTGTACAGCGGCTACAAGGTTCCGTCCAACTACGACTCCCTGATCGGCAAGCTGATCACCTGGGGCTCGACCCGTGACGAAGCCATGGCCCGCATGCGCAATGCACTCGACGAAATCGTGGTCGACGGGATCAAAACCAACATCCCGCTGCACCGCGACCTGGTGAATGACGAAGGCTTCTGCAAAGGCGGCGTCAACATTCACTACCTGGAACACAAACTGGCTAACCAGTAAGTTTGTATTCTGATCAACAAAGCCGCTTTCGAGCGGCTTTGTTGTGTCTGGGGTGCCGAGTTTTTGGGTACCCGGCTACAAAATTGATTCAGGCCGCGTAGAAGCGATTGGTGGAAACATGGCTTTCATTGCTTGCGCCTTGTTTTTCCGGGTACATCACCGATGCAGTCAGGCAGGTTAGGGCCAATATCAATCAAACCTGCCATAACATGACCTGAGCCTTCACCCCAACTCAACCTACCTCCTGCCGACTCCAGATCATAAATTTTCGTTTCTGAAATCAATTCATCTTTGCGGTGGTCGAACAGCCGGTAAAACCCAGGATATCCCCACCATGGAAACCACTCTGGCGATTGGTCCTCATTAGGGTCTGAACGTCGATGAAAGGTGTTGGGCAACACCCAAAAAGGCTTGAAACTCTCAACTCGGTAACAACCATTTGGACTGACTATTGGGGCAATAAGTCTTGTGGCAAAACCCTTTTCCCACCATTGCGAAGCAGCCCACAACCCGCCCGCGATGGTTACATAGGTCACAAAGAAAGCAATTCGCCGTGAGGCGGGCTTCACGACCAATTTCCCAGATCAATGATCTGCCCAGACTTTTTCCACAGTACATCGGAATAAATGATGAAGTCACCGCCCTTGCCCGTCATATCGCGATAGTCGCGAAAGTCGCCATTGGTGACTGCGGCAAAAGGCCCCTCTTTAAGACGCAGTACAACTTGCCCATGAAGGCTTAGCGTAAAAGCAGTCTCAGCCTTGGTCAGCACCCGATCTTCGGTCCAGGTGCCCAAGTATTGCAGGCCATTGAAATCGTAATGATCGCGAATATAGAAGCCCATATGCGCGACATGAAACAAAACACGAACTTGATTTGTCTCTGGGTTTACTTCAGTAAATGCTTCGCCTACTACTCCGATTTTTAGGCTTGCACTGCCTAAAGCTCCATACATGTCATCCAGAATATCCCACGCGCTACCAAATACTGCGAAGTTCACCTGAGAGACAGCTTCCATTTGTAAAGCCGCCATAGGGTACTTACCCAATAGTTGCGAACCTCTTCCCGACCATCCGGCTTTTTTTAATAGATCTATCAAACGTTTAACGCCATTCGGCGTAGTCAATCTTGACTCTGCTACCTCCACAGCCTTGCGACAGCGCTCAAACCCCATAGCCCACTCCATTTTTACAATATTTTCATCGCGCTGCATGGGCTTGATACTCAAAGGATCTGGCTGAGTTTCTTCTTGCTTCCACGCCTCCGGCATCGCCCAAGCTGGGCTGTCAAACCAACGCTGCATCAGCGCCGCTGCCGTGTTCCATCCCATCTTGCGCATGGCACCCGGCAAACGGCTGAGTGCCAGGGTTTGGATCACAACTTTTTTCGGAGGTGTCTGCGTCGGGGCGTAGGTCTGTGAGGCCGCTTGTGGCAGGGCGAACATCACGTCAGGCCCCACGGCATCGGTACGCTGAAAATCATTCAAAGACATGTTGATCACTCCAGAACGGGGGACGGGGCGCTGAAGACGATGTTCAGCGGTGTCGGGCTGGCACTTTTGCAGATACAGCTTTGGCCTTGGGCGTCCAGCGAGCCGCGCGCAACGCACTGGCCGTTTTGCAGCACGGCGTAACCCAGCAAGCCGAGCGGCACGCCACGGTGATTGAGCAAGCGAAAGCGTTCGTCGAATCCGCCACTTTGTGTGACGTGACTCTGGGTCGATACCTGTGAGAAAGGCTCCGTTTCACTAAGCGTAGGCGTGGATTGATTGCGATAAGTGGCCGTGAGAACCGAGGGTATCAACCGGGCTTTGCAGCCACAGCCGCTGATGCTGTCCAACGTGCCAGCGACGCGCCTGCCATGACTGACAACATGCGAAAGCCCTCCGAGGACTTGATACATTTTGCCGTCACGGCCGCAGGACACCGCGTCGCCTTCACGCGCATGAGGGATGCCAAACATCATGATGCGATGATCCCCCTCCAATACCGTGCCGTTGCAGGTGGTTTTGTCACCCACACCAATGAAATACCCGATAGCCATTGCGCTTCCTTTTGTCTGCCCCCTTAACCCGGAGGTCGCCGCTGATAATCCTGGCAGGCACCCGCAAGAATGCGTTTGCCGTGCGCAGTAACCGGGAAGAGAGTGGACAGAATGGCGTCGAAGGTATGTAGGAGCGCTCTGCAAAAAATCACGGATGGATATCAAAGCCATGTGCGTAATGGGCCGTACAACACCTCACTCGCCATGCGTCCTGGCGACAGGGTTCGAACGTTTCATCGCTTTTTGATTACCCGCCGCCTGCACGCTCGCGTAAACTGGCGCGCTTCTCGCAACCCTCCCGTTGCACACTCCTCATTTTCAAAGGTGCCCGCCATGCCTTGGCTGCAAGTACGCCTCGCCATCAGCCCGGAACAAGCCGAAACCTACGAAGACGCGTTCCTCGAAGTCGGTGCCGTTTCGGTCACGTTTATGGATGCCGAAGACCAACCGATCTTCGAGCCCGAACTCAATACCACCCCGCTGTGGTCGCACACCCATTTGCTGGCGCTGTTCGAAGGCGGTACCGAAGCGGAGCTGGTGCTCTCTCACCTGGAACTGCTGACCGGCGCGCCGCTGCCGGAACATCACGCCGAAGTCATCGAAGACCAGGACTGGGAACGCAGCTGGATGGACAACTTTGAGCCGATGCGTTTCGGCCAGCGCCTGTGGATCGTACCCAGCTGGCACGCCGCTCCGCAGCCTGAAGCGGTCAACCTGCTGCTCGACCCGGGCCTGGCCTTTGGTACCGGCACTCACCCGACCACCGCGCTGTGTCTGGAGTGGCTGGACGGTCAGGACCTTAAAGACTGCAATGTGCTGGACTTCGGTTGCGGCTCGGGCATTTTGGCCATCGCGGCCTTGTTGCTGGGTGCCCAGCAAGCCGTAGGCACCGATATTGACGTGCAGGCGCTGGAAGCTTCGCGTGACAACGCCGGGCGCAATCACATTGCTCCCGAGTTGTTCCCGCTGTACTTGCCCGAAGATCTGCCGCAGGTTCAGGCCGATGTGCTGGTTGCCAACATCCTGGCCGGGCCGCTGGTTGCACTCGCACCACAATTATCGAGCCTGGTCAAACCAGGTGGTCGCCTGGCACTGTCGGGCATCCTGGCCGAACAAGGCGAGGACGTTGCCGCCGCCTATGCCAACGACTTCGACCTGGACCCCATCGCCAATCGCGACGGCTGGGTGCGTATCAGTGGCCGTCGGCGCTAGAATGCACGCCTGCCTAATCCGGATGGCCGCATGAGCGATAGCTTCGTTACCCAGTGCCCACATTGCCACACCAGTTTCCGCGTCAACTCCGCTCAACTGAGCGCGGCACGCGGCGTGGTGCGCTGTGGTTCTTGCCTGCAAGTGTTCAATGCCGCACAGCAACTGCTGAACAAGCGCACTGAAAACGAGCAATTGCCTACGCAAGTAGTGCCGGAAGTCGTACCGCCAGCGGTCACCGAACCGCCGGTTATGGCCAAGGCCGCCGACCCGGCACCTTGGCCAGCGAACGATCTGGACCTCGACCATCTGGACCTGGACGAAGAACTCGCCAGGCTTGAAGAGCGTGAAATCCAGCCCAGCCAGAGTTTCGGCCAGCCGCACAAGGCCAAAAACACCGCGCTGAGCGCCCGTCGTGACGCCTCTGAGGCCGAGGAAAGCGGGTGGTCTGACAGCCTGTTCAGCGACTCTGCCGCCGAACGCGCCGAAACCTCAGCGCTCGCGGCAAAGGCGCAAGAACCCGAGGTCGAGCCAGCCAACACCGGGCGGACCGAGCCGTCACTGTCCCTGGACCTCGATGAGCCCGACGACACCCCGCCACTCCAGTTAGGGCCGGACGAAGAGCCAGAACCGCCGCTGATGAAATTGTCTGCTGTGGATGACGATGACGAGCCTCTCGCAGCACCGCCACTCGCCAAGGACAAACGCAAATCGCGGGCACGCAGCGAGCCCGGCCTGCGTGAGGACGTCCTGCAAGACCTGGTGGATGACCCGTTGCAACTGGACTGGCAAAAACGCCGTACCCCGTGGGGCAAACGCTTGCTGTGGGGGTTGCTGGTGCTTCTGGCCGCCGCGGCGCTGGCCGGGCAATACATTGCCAGCCACTTCGAAGAACTGGCGCGCCAGGATCAATACCGCCCGCTGTTTCAACAACTGTGCCCGCACATCGGCTGCACCGTGCCGTCAAAAGTCGACATCGACCGCATCAAAAGCAGCAACCTGGTGGTGCGCAGCCACCCTGAGTTCGCCGGTGCGCTGGTGGTAGATGCCATCCTGTACAACCGGGCACCGTTTTCTCAACCCTTTCCCCTGCTGGAACTGCGCTTTGCCGACCTCAACGGCAAAATGATTGCCAGCCGTCGCTTCAAACCCGGCGAATACCTGAGCGGGGAGATCGCAAAAGCCGAAATGCCGCCGCAAACCCCCATCCACATTGCACTGGACATCCTCGACCCGGGGCCGAAAGCAGTGAACTACAGCCTGAGTTTTCATTCTCCGGAATGAGTGCGCTGCGCTTTTAGCGATAAGCGGCAAGCCGCAAGTGAGAAGCCAAACGCAAAATGCGACGTGTTGCAGCTTGCAGCTCGAAGCTTATAGCTGGCCGAAAGCTAGCTTTCACTCCCCATTGTTCAAAAATCATCCAATTTCGTCTTTATCCGGTCATCGAGAGCGGGTATCATGCCAACCCTTTTTCGAACTCCCAAGATCCGGCCCCACAACAGGGAAGTCCTATGTCGGCGGTACGCATCGGCCCATACACATTGCACAACGGTTTGATTCTCGCCCCTATGGCGGGCGTCACCGACCAGCCCTTTCGTCAGCTTTGTCGACGCATGGGCGCGGGCCTGGTTGTGTCGGAAATGGTCACCAGTGACATGAGTCTCTGGAACAGTCGCAAATCGCGCCTGCGCATGATTCACGACGGTGATCCCGAGCCCCGCTCGGTGCAGATCGCCGGCGGTGATGCGCAAATGCTGGCAGACGCCGCCAGGGCCAATGTGGAACTGGGCGCACAGATCATTGATATCAACATGGGGTGCCCGGCCAAAAAGGTCTGCAACAAGGCCGCCGGCTCCGCATTGCTGAAAGACGAAGTCTTGGTGAACGAGATCCTGCGGGCCGTCGTGGCTGCGGTTGATGTGCCGGTCACCCTGAAGATCCGTACCGGCTGGGACCGGGACAACAAAAACGGCCTGACCGTGGCAAAAATTGCCGAACAGGCCGGGATCTGTGCCCTGGCGGTACACGGCAGAACCCGTGCCGACCTGTACACCGGCGAAGCCGAGTACGACACCATCGCCGCGATCAAGCAGGCGGTGTCGATACCGGTGTTTGCCAATGGCGACATCGTTTCACCCCAAAAGGCCCGCGACGTGCTGGACGCGACCGGAGCCGACGGGTTGTTGATTGGCCGGGCCGCTCAAGGGCAGCCCTGGATTTTCCGCGAGGTGGATCACTTTCTGCGTACCGGGCAATTATTGCCGGCACCGGAAATGAGCGAAGTGGAACGTATTCTGCTAGAGCATCTGGCCGCGTTGCATACCTTCTATGGGGAGGTGTTGGGGGTGCGAATTGCCCGCAAGCATGTCGGCTGGTATCTCGCAACCTTGCCGGGCGCCAAGGAGTTCCGCGCCCACTTCAATCGTTTGCAAGATACGGAAGCACAATGCGCCAACGTTCAGGCGTTTTTCGCCGAACGACACAAGAGCCTGGCAACAGGGGACGAGGGATGGGTGGCCGCATGACGATGATGACCGAGACTTTAGTGAGTGGAACAACGCCCGTGAGCGACAACGTCAACTTGAAACAGCACCTCAATACACCCAGCGAAGAAGGTCAGACCCTTCGCGGGAATGTCGAAAAGGCGCTGCACAATTATTTCGCCCACCTGGAAGGCGCTGAAGTCACGGACGTGTACAACCTGGTGCTTTCCGAAGTCGAGGCCCCTCTGCTTGAGTGCGTCATGAACTATGTCAAGGGCAACCAGACCAAAGCCTCCGAACTGCTGGGCCTCAACCGCGGTACCTTGCGCAAAAAGCTGAAACAATACGATCTGCTGTAAGCATTCAATCAAACCTGAAAGGCGTCCTGGTAAAACAGGTCGCCTTTTTTGCTGACTCCTTTGCTTTTGATGGAAATCGAGATGACCGATCAGACTACCCGCCTGCCGATCCGCCGCGCTTTAATCAGCGTTTCCGACAAAACCGGAATCCTTGATTTCGCCCGTGAACTGGAAGCCCTCGGCGTCGAGATCCTGTCCACCGGCGGTACGTTCAAGCTGCTGCAAGACAACGGCGTTGCCGCTGTTGAAGTCGCGGACTACACCGGTTTCGCAGAAATGATGGACGGTCGGGTGAAAACCCTGCACCCGAAAATCCACGGGGGCATTCTGGGCCGTCGCGGCATCGATGACGCCATCATGAGCGAGCACGGCATCAAGCCGATCGACCTGGTAGCGGTCAACCTCTACCCGTTCGAAGCTACCATCTCCAAGCCGGGTTGCGACCTGCCGACAGCCATCGAGAACATCGATATCGGCGGCCCGACCATGGTTCGTTCGGCAGCCAAAAACCACAAAGACGTTGCCATCGTGGTGAATGCCAGCGACTACGCCAACGTGCTGGAAAACCTCAAGGCCGGTGGCCTGACCTACGCACAGCGTTTCGACCTGATGCTCAAGGCGTTTGAACACACCGCCGCTTACGACGGCATGATCGCCAACTACCTGGGCACCGTGAACCAGGCCGCCGAGACCTTGAGCACGGAAGGCCGCAGCCAGTTCCCGCGCACCTTCAACAGCCAGTTCATCAAAGCGCAAGAAATGCGCTACGGCGAGAACCCGCACCAGAGCGCGGCGTTCTATGTTGAAACCAAGCCAGCCGAAGTCGGCATCGCCACCGCCACCCAACTGCAAGGCAAAGAGCTGTCGTTCAACAACGTGGCCGACACCGACGCCGCGCTGGAGTGCGTAAAAAGCTTCGTTAAACCGGCCTGCGTCATCGTCAAGCACGCCAACCCGTGCGGCGTGGCGGTCAGCCCGGACGCTGAGGGCGGCATCCGCCAGGCCTACGAACTGGCTTACGCCACCGACACCGAATCGGCATTCGGCGGCATCATCGCCTTCAACCGTGAACTGGACGCCGAAACGGCCAAGGCCATTGTTGAGCGCCAATTCGTTGAAGTCATCATCGCCCCGTCCGTGAGCGAAGAAGCCCGCGCCATCGTGGCCGCCAAAGCCAACGTGCGCCTGCTGGCCTGCGGCCAGTGGAGCGAAGACCGTGCCCCGGCCTGGGATTTCAAGCGGGTTAACGGTGGGCTGCTGGTACAAAGCCGCGACATCCAGATGATCGGCAGCGAAGACCTCAAAGTGGTCACTCAACGCGCTCCGACCGAGCAAGAGATCAACGACCTGATCTTCGCCTGGAAAGTGGCCAAGTACGTGAAATCCAACGCCATCGTCTACGCCAAGGGTCGTCAGACGATCGGTGTCGGCGCGGGCCAGATGAGCCGCGTAAACTCGGCACGCATTGCCGCGATCAAGGCAGAACACGCCGGCCTGCAAGTACAGGGTGCGGTAATGGCCTCGGACGCGTTCTTCCCGTTCCGTGACGGCATCGACAACGCCGCCAAGGCCGGTATCACCGCCGTGATCCAGCCGGGTGGCTCGATGCGCGACAGCGAAGTGATTGCCGCCGCTGATGAAGCCGGGATTGCGATGGTGTTCACCGGTATGCGCCACTTCCGCCACTGATTAGCGCAGCCTTCCTGTAGGAGCGAGCTTGCTCGCGAGCTTTTAAAGATCGCGAGCAAGCTGGCTCCTACCGATAAATTGAATTCAGCGTCATCCGAGGTTTTTGAAATGAATGTTTTGATCATTGGCAGCGGTGGCCGTGAACACGCACTGGCCTGGAAAGTAGCGCAGGACCCACGTGTCGCTAAAGTATTCGTTGCTCCGGGCAACGCCGGCACCGCCATTGAAGCCAAGTGCGAAAACGTCGCTATCGACGTGCTGGCCCTTGAGCAGCTGGCTGATTTTGCCGAGAAGAACGTGGCCCTGACCATCGTTGGCCCGGAAGTGCCGCTGGTTGCCGGTGTGGTGGATCTGTTCCGCTCCCGTGGCCTGGACTGCTTCGGCCCGACCGCGGGTGCCGCTCAGTTGGAAGGTTCGAAAGCGTTCACCAAGGATTTCCTGGCCCGCCACAAGATCCCGACCGCCGATTACCAGAACTTTACCGAGATCGAGCCAGCACTGGCTTACCTGCAAAAGGTTGGCGCGCCTATCGTGATCAAGGCTGACGGCCTGGCCGCGGGCAAAGGCGTGATCGTTGCCATGACCCTGACCGAAGCCGAAGACGCCGTGCGTGACATGCTGGCCGGCAATGCCTTCGGCGAAGCCGGCTCGCGCGTGGTGATCGAAGAGTTCCTCGACGGCGAAGAAGCCAGTTTCATCGTGATGGTCGATGGCAAGAACGTGCTGCCAATGGCCACCAGCCAGGACCATAAACGCGTTGGCGACGGCGACACCGGCCCCAACACCGGCGGCATGGGCGCTTACTCGCCGGCACCCGTGGTGACCGCCGAGGTTCACCAGCGCGTCATGGACCTGGTGATCTGGCCAACCGTGCGCGGCATGGCCGAAGAAGGCAACGTGTACACCGGTTTCCTGTACGCAGGCCTGATGATCGACAAGGCCGGCAACCCCAAGGTGATCGAGTTCAACTGCCGCTTTGGCGACCCGGAAACCCAGCCGGTCATGCTGCGCCTGCAATCAAGCCTGGTGCTGCTGATCGAGGCTGCTCTGGCTCAGGCGCTGGACAAGGTTGAAGCACAATGGGACCCACGCCCAAGCCTGGGCATTGTTTTGGCCGCAGGAGGCTACCCGGGCGACTACACTAAAGGCGCAGTGATCAACGGACTGGAAGCCGCCGCTGCATTGGAAGGCAAAGTGTTTCACGCCGGTACCGCGCTGAACGCGGCTGGCCAGGTCGTCACGGCGGGCGGGCGCGTACTGTGCGCAACCGCCATGGGCGACACCGTTGAGGCCGCTCAGCAACAGGCTTACGCGCTGGCGAAAACGATCGATTGGGACGGCTGTTTCTATCGCAATGACATTGGTTACCGGGCTATTGCACGCGAACGAATTGAGTCCCAGGAATAAATTATCCCTATGGACAGGCAAGGTTTTCGAATCTTGCCTAACGATTCCTACCCCGCGCATAGTGGTCCAAAGCTTCAACTTACGAAGGGATTTCACCGTGCGCTGGCTCAGGATCGCCATAAGTATCACCGTCAGTTTTCTGATCGCCTTGCTTTGCGTCATGCCGTTACAGGCGGCGCACGGCAATGGCTGGTCGGTGTTTTCAGACCCCCAGGGCGACCTGCAACTGAGTGATATCCGCTCGGCCCGGTTCGCCAGCCAGTTCAGCCCCATCGACCTCGACCATCTCAGGGCCGCAGAGCCCGGTGAAGCGTTGTGGCTGCGTTTCCAACTGCAACCCGACAAACATGAGCAAATTCTGCGCGTGTTTGCACCCGACCTGTCGCGCCTTGACCTGTTCGTGGTGGATGAGCAGACCGTCATCAACGAAGTCAGCACGGGCAATGCCGTGGGGCAAATCGCCAAGCCATTGCCCAGCAGTGACTACCTGCTGCCATTGCCACAAAGCGATCGCCCACTGGATGTTTACCTGCGCATGGTCTCTGACCATCAATTGCGCCCGCATATCACACTCAGTTCCGCCGTCACCGTCGCCGCCAATCACAGCATGCCCTTGCTGTACGGCTTGCTGATGGGGTGCCTGGCCATGCTGGTGCTGCATAACCTCATCAACTTTTTCTCCGCCCGCTCCGTCACCAGCCTGTGGCTCGCCCTCTGCGAAGCCCTGCTGTTGACCAGCTCGGCCCTGTTTTTGAACCTCCTCGGTCCCTGGCTCCCGTCATGGAACAGCGCCCAGCCTCCCGGCGCTTACCTGGCGCTGCTGCTGACGGCCCCTTGCGGGCTGATGTTTACCTACAGTTTCTTCAGGCACCGAGGCCCTCACAGGCTGCATAAACTGCTGCTCGCGGACCTGGTGATCGTCACCCTCGGCAGCCTGATCTTGCTGTTTACTGACCTGTTACCCCTCAACCTCATCACTTACGGCCTGGTCGTGCTGTCGAGCTTGAGCGTGCTGCTGGTCTCGGCGTATCACTGGCAGGCCGGCTACGGCCCTGCCCGCCTGTTCGTGGTCTCAATGCTGATATTCACGGGCGGCACCCTGCTGATTCTGCCCGCCCTGCTTGGGTTGAGCCTGATCGCACCGCAAGCGCTCATTTTGGCGCTGCTGGCGGTGGTGTGCCTCAGCGGCCTGCTGATGAGCATCGCCTTGAACGAGCGCAACCGCAGCATCACCCAAGACCAGTTCAGCATCAGCCGTGACTTGGCGGCCAGTAACGCCGAGGTCAACGCCAAGGCCGAGTTTCTGGCCAAAATCAGCCATGAAATCCGCACGCCCATGAACGGCGTGTTGGGCATGACCGAACTGCTGCTCGGCACGCCTCTGTCCGTCAAGCAACGTGACTACGTGCAAACCATCCACAGTGCTGGCAACGAACTGCTGACACTGATTAACGAAATTCTGGATATTTCCAAACTCGAATCTGGCCAGATCGAACTGGATGACGTGCAGTTCGACCTTAATGCGCTCATCGAAGACTCTCTCAATATTTTCCGCACCAAAGCCGAACAACAAAACGTAGAGCTCATCAGCTTTATCCAGCCGCAAGTGCCGCAAGTGATCAGCGGCGACCCGACACGCCTGCGCCAAACCTTGCTGAGCCTGCTCGAAAGCGCGTTGAAAAAAACCGACGAGGGCGAAATCCTGGTGGTCGTGGCACTGGAGGAACGCAGCGGCCAACCGCACCTGCGTATCGCCATCCAGGACTCCGGCCAGCCGATGGATGAGCAAGAGCGTGATGCCCTGCTGCACGCTGAACTGCACAGCAAAAACTTCCTCGCCGCCACACGCCTGGGGGGGCACCTGGGCCTGGTGATTGCGCGCCAGTTGATCACGCTGATGGGCGGCGAATTCGGCATTAAAGCCGGGCAAACCAAGGGCACCAATTTCTGGCTGACCCTGCCCCTCGACCCGAAACACCTTGAACGCACCACGTCAGACCTCGACAGCCCGCTCAAGGATGCCCGCGTGCTGGTGGTTGACGACAACGACACCTGCCGCAAGGTGTTGGTACAGCAATGCTCGGCCTGGGGTTTGAACGTCAGTGCCGCCGCTTCCGGCAAGGAAGCCCTGGCCTTGCTGCGGACCAAAGCTCACCTGCGCGACTACTTTGATATCGTTCTGCTGGACCAGAACATGCCCGGCATGACCGGCATGCAACTGGCCGCCAAAATCAAGGAAGACCCCAGCCTCAACCACGATATTTTACTGGTGATGCTGACCGGCATCAGCAATGCGCCCAGCAAGATCGTTGCGCGCAACTGCGGGATCAAACGTATCCTGGCCAAACCCGTGGCCGGCTACACCCTGAAGACGACACTGGCCGATGAGTTGGCACAGCGCAGTGACGGCCGTATCGGCACACACACCCTCACCAGCGGCCCGCCCACGCCCATAAGCGTGCCCGAAGATTTCCGCATTCTGGTGGCCGAAGACAACAACATTTCGACCAAAGTCATTCGCGGCATGCTGGGCAAGCTTAACGTGCACCCCGACACCGCCTCCAACGGCGAAGAAGCCCTGAAAGCCATGAAAGCCCAGCGTTATGACCTGGTGTTAATGGACTGCGAAATGCCGGTGCTGGATGGCTTTTCAGCGACGCAGCAATTACGCGCCTGGGAAGTCAGCCATCAGCGGGTACGCACGCCGGTGGTCGCCTTGACCGCGCATATTCTGGCCGAACACAAGGAGCGCGCCCGGCAGGCGGGCATGGACGGCCACATGGCCAAGCCCGTGGAGCTGTCGCAACTGCGCGAGCAGGTTGAATTTTGGGTGATGCAACGCGAGCAGCGGCAATCTCCGGGTATCAGGCCGACAGACAACGAACCGCCTGATAGACTTTCGCCGCCCCCTTCTGCGATGTGAGCCCAGACCATGCTGCATGTCTTGTTCAGTGTGTATTTGAAAATGCTGGTGCTCTACAGCCCGTTTTTCGTGCTGTCGTGCTTTATCAGCCTGACGCGCGGCTATTCGAGCAAGGAACGCCGCCACCTGGCCTGGAAAGTGGCCCTGGCCACGTTGATCTCAAGCGTATTGCTCTATCTGTTCGGGCGCACGATCTTCAATGTTTTCGGTATTACCGTCGACGCCTTTCGCATCGGTGCCGGTAGCGTGCTGTTTATCTCGGCCTTGGGCATGGCCCAAGGTAAATCCGTCGTGCAGACCGACAACCTGCAGCAAGATGTCACCATCGTGCCCTTGACCATCCCGCTGACGGTTGGCCCCGGCACCATCGGCGCGCTGCTGGTGATGGGGATCAGCCAGCCTCACTGGGACGACAAACTGATGGCCATTATCAGCATTGCCCTGGCCAGCCTGACCGTGGGGGTGGTGCTGTACCTGTCGAACCGGATCGAGCGCATTTTGGGGGAGCAGGGTTTGCAGATTGTCAGCCGCTTGATGGGGCTGTTTGTCTGTGCCCTGGCGGCACAAATCATCTTCACCGGTGTACGCGGTTACATGGTGCCCTGAGCGCCATGCCCCGGTGCCTGCCTTGAGTCACGCTTAGGGCTGGGCATTACCCGCCCTTAAACAACCAAGCCGATTGCAACCTCGCAGGGTGCAATCGGCTTTTGGCTGACACGACAGCACCCGAACTCAGGGCTTGGTGCCATACCAGCGTGGTGTGTACACCCACTCGCCGCCATCGGCACGGGGGAAGGTGCAGGTGGTGGACGAGCCGATCAGCACCATGGTGCGCATATCCACCTGGTCCGGCGTCAGTTCGCCCAGAGTGGTGACGCGCAAGGTCTGCCCCGGGCGACCGATGTCGCGCCCCAGCACCACAGGCGTGTGCGGGGTGCGATGGTGGGCGACGATTTTCAGGGCCACGCCCAACTGCCACGGCCGCGAGCGCGAAATCGGGTTGTAAAAGGCCAGGGCCAGGTCCGCTTCGGCGGCCAGGTCGAGACGCTTTTCAATGATGCTCCACGGCTTCAGGTTGTCGGACAGCGACATCACACAGAAGTCATGCCCCAGCGGCGCACCGGCCTGTGCGGCTGTCGCCAGCGAGGCTGAAACGCCGGGCAGCATCTCCAGGTCGACGCTGTGCCACAGCGGGTCATCGGACTCGTGCAAGGCCTCCAGCACCGCCGCCGCCATCGCGAAAACGCCCGGGTCGCCCGAAGACACCACCACCACCGACCGCCCCTGAGCCGCCAGCTCGAACGCATGCCGCGCACGCTGCATTTCTTCGCGGTTGTCGGTGCAGTGCATCACTTGGTCATCACGGAACGGCCCGGCCATGCGCACATAGGTTTCATACCCCAGCACATCGTTGGCCCGCGCCAGCTCAGCCTTGACCGCAGGCACCATCAAATCGGCAGCGCCGGGGCCCAGGCCAATCACCGCCAAACGACCACGGCCACGGCCGATTTGCCGGGTGTCCAGCGGGGCAGTCGCCACGCCCAGCGCCACGCCACCCTGAGCGTCACGCCAGGCCACAGTGCCGTCACCCACCGGTTCATCCGCGCGCACAAAACGCAGCGGTACGCCCAGTTCGGCGGCCGCCTCGTGCAGGTGCGCGCAGGCCATCAAGGTTTCGTCAGCGACCACACAGGCCAGTGATTGCTGCGCCAGCTTCGCCGCCTGCAACGCCTCGCCAATCGCCTGCGTCGTCACTTCGCCAGTCACCTGGGCCAGCACACAACGCGGGTAGATCCGCAGCTCATTGGCGTCCGGCTCCCGGGCATCAGGGCTGACCTGGATCGCTAGCCGCGCCTGCTGATCTTCAGGCAATTGCGCACGGGCCAGCCACGGCGCGTCGCCTTCGATGCGCACCGATTCGCCCGCCAGCAAGTCCGAAACGAAGCGTTTGCCCAGCTCCAGATCGCCCAGCGCATAACCCGCCGGCGGGTTGAGCAGGCAGGTGCCAAAGCGCAACTCGCCGCTGGTGGTGATGGCCGGGGCCACGCCTAAACCAGCCGCGATCACCCGCGCCATGTCATTCACCCCGCCCAGGCCACCCAGCAGCGGCACCACGGCGCTGGCGTCCTCGGCCACCGCCAGCACGGGCGGCTCGGCCCCCTTTTCCAGCAGCAGCGGTGCCAGCGTGCGAATCACAATCCCCGCCGCGCACAGCGCGATGATCGGTGTGTCCTGTTGGTACAGCTGGCGCAGGGTTTCGCCAAAATCGCGGTAGGTACGGTCGGCACCGTCCACCCGCGCGGCCAGGCCGTAAATCAGCGACGCGGGGTACAACGCCTGAATGCGCTGCGCCGTGGCGAGGCTGCCATTGCCTAGAATGACAATGGCGGGCGTCAGGCCGCTCATCCTTGCCACCGTTCGCCCGGCACGATGATCAGCGAGAAGTACGGCGACGACATCGGCTCCACCTCGCTCAGCGGTACGATTTTCTGGTTGCCCATGGTCGCGCGCTCCACGTACAGCGCTCGCTCGGCAAGGCCCAGCTCGGCCAGCACTTCGCGCACTTTAGGGAAGTTGCGGCCCAGCTTCATGATCACCGCCGCATCGGCATCGCCCAGGCGACGCTTGAGTTCGTCGTGGGGCAGCACCCCCGACAACACCGACAGGCTCTGGTTGCGGTACACCAGCGGCACCCCCAGCACTGACGCGCCACCCAGCATCGAGCACACACCCGGCACCACCTGCGCCTCGTAGCGCTCGGCCAAACGGTCGTGCAGGTACATGTAAGAGCCGTAGAACATCGGATCGCCTTCGCAGATCACCGCCACATCGCGGCCGGCATCCAGATGCGCGGCCACCTCCAACGCGGCCTGATCGTAGAAATCGCTGATGATTTGCTCATACGACAGCGGCGCGGGCAGCACTTCGGTGGTCACCGGGTACACCAGCGGCAGCAGCGTTTGCGCGTCTGTCAGGTGGGCTTCGATGATGCCGAATGCGTTGCCCTTTTTGCCCTTGGCCACGAAGTAGCCCACCACCGGTGACTCGCGCAACAGGCGCAAGGCTTTAACGGTAATCAGCTCGGGGTCACCGGGGCCCACGCCCAGGCCCAACAGACGTCCACGTTGCGTCATCATTCGATCTCCGTGGCCAGGGCGTTGACGGCCGCTGCGGCCATGGCACTGCCACCACGACGGCCCTGCATGATCACAAACGGCACACCACGGCTGTCAGCGGCAAGCATGGCCTTGGACTCAGCCGCGCCGACAAACCCCACCGGGAAGCCCAGGATGAGTGCCGGTTTCGGCGCACCGGCGTCGATCATTTCCAGCAGGTAGAACAGCGCGGTCGGCGCATTGCCGATCACCACCACACTGCCTTCCAGGTACGGGCGCCACAACTCAAGGGCCACCGCCGAGCGGGTGTTGCCCTTTTCCAGGGCCAACTCGGCCACGCCGTCTTCCTTGAGGGTGCAGATCACCGGGTTATTGGCGGGCAGACGGGTGCGGGTCACGCCTTCGAGCACCATGCGCGCATCGCACAGAATCGGCGCGCCAGAAGCCAGCGCATCGCGCCCGGCCTTGCCCGCACCCGGCGAGAAGCGCAGATCTTCAATCGCATCCACCATGCCGCAGGCATGAATCACGCGCACGGCGAGCTTTTCAAGGTCGGCCGGGATGCTGTCGAGGTTGGCTTCGGCGCGAATAATGGCGAAGGAGTTGCGATAGATCTCTTGACCGTCGCGGATGTAATCAATCATCGGTGTTGCTCCATTGGCGGGCCTCAAGCCAGGCACCTGCCGCTTCAATAGTAAGGTTGCGCTCACGCAGAACACCGAAACCGGGCTGTTCTGGCGCACGTAAATAGAGGTCGTAATGACCGGGCGACACGGCCAGTAACGTGACGGGCGCGTCATGGGCGGCCGCGCACGCACGCGGGCAGCCGGTGAGGTGAATGTTCAGCGGTTGCGACAAGCACGCCGCCAGTTGGCGGGCATCCTGTTTGGTGTCGGCCAGGCCTTTGGCACAAGCGCTGGCACCGGTGCACGCGACCAGATGCGCCAACGGGTTCGCCGCCTCGCACAGCAACCCCAAGGCCTGCAGTTGTTGCGTCACGTGCGGCGCATCGCTCGCTGCCACCTGCGCCAGCAGCACACTTTGCCACGGGGTAAAGCGCAAGGTGGCGTCACCGTAGGCCTGCGCCAGGTCCGCCAGCGCCCTCAACACCGAAGCATCGAGACGCCCCAGCGGCACCACTGCGCCGACGGCGACGTACCTCGCATCGCGCTGTGGATAAGTGCCGATATGCAGCGCCGCCGCTGAACGGCGTTGGCGTTGCCAGCCGTTCAAAGGCGTTAGCGCGACTGGTAGGCGCTGCGCCACATACTCGACGAACCGGGCCACCGGCATTTCCTTGAGCAGATGACGCAGTCGCGTGTGTTCCGGGCGGGCGACATCCAAAAATACCGTCAGCACCGCCAGCACCAGGGCATGACCGTGCTCGACCGGCACCGCCGCCAGCGCCGTATCGTGCGCCGGGCAACCCGCCAGGCCGAACGCCAGCAGCGGTTGGCCCTCCTGTTCAAAGGCCGACAGCCACAGGTCGTGATGATGTTCGAGCATCGCCAGGGCTTCGCCGCCGTCCAGTTGCACGGCGAATTTGGCCGACAACTCGGCCAGTCGCGGGGTGGTTTCAAGGCTATCGAGGATTTGCCGGGCCAGCGGCCATGTGTCGATCACGGCGTGCGCATCAAAACCGGCACTCGGGCTAAGCATCAGGTTGCGCACGTCATCGCTGGCCGCGTTACGCGGGCCCAGCCCTGCGGCCAACAAGGGCGCAACCAGCGCCGCGTGCTCAGCGCCCACGCCGCGAATCTGTAGATTGCCGCGGTTGGTGGCTTCGATCACTGCGCTGGCGTAGCGCTGTGCCACGTCCGCCACTGCCCGCGCCTGCACCGCCGTGATGACGCCGCCCGCCAGCTTGACCCGGCAGATGCCGCCATCCATGGCCTGGACAATACGCAGCAACCCCGGGCAAGCCGTTGGGCGCACGGGCGTCGTGACAGGTAACTCGGGTGGCAGGGTCAAAGGTCAGTCCAGAGAAGGCAAAGCGCTATTGCGGGTGCGCATTATGCCTGCATTGAGCAACGGCATGAAAAGCCTGCCGGACGGAATGTCGTCGGCCCGTCGGCAGCGCCCACATGCACCCCGGCATCACGACGCCAAGGCGCGTATCATATGGCCTGTATCTGCAGGCCTGTTGCGCCACCGCGCAGAAGGACGTTTATCAAGAGGATCGGCATGTCGCCCTGGCTAACAGTTGTGGGAATCGGTGAAGACGGCTTTAGCGGCTTGGGCAAAAATGCGCGCCGCGCCCTGCTCAATGCGACGCAGGTGTTCGGCGGCCAACGCCAGCTTGATTTGCTCCCCGCGTGCATCCGCGCCCACCGTCAGACCTGGCCGAGCCCGTTTTCCCTGACCCCGGTGCTCGACCTGCGCCACCAACCCGTGTGTGTGCTGGCCAGCGGCGACCCGATGCTGTTCGGCGTGGGGGCCAGCCTGGCGCGGGTGGTGCCGCGCGAAGAGTTGCAGGTGCTGTCGGCACCGTCGTCCTGCTCGTTGGCCGCAGCCCGGCTGGGCTGGGCCTTGCAGGACGTGGTCACGCTGTCAGTGGTGGCGCGCCCGGTGGCGGCCCTCAACGCGCACCTGCACAGCGGCGTGCGCTTGCTGGTGTTGAGCAACGACGGCAGCAGCCCGGCCGCCATGGCCGCGCTGCTGCGCGAACGCGGCTTCGGCCCCAGCCGCCTGTGCGTGCTGGAACACCTGGGCGGCCCCGCCGAACGCCGTCTTGAAGCCCGCGCCGATGAGTGGAATGACCCGACCGTGGCCGCACTGAACCTGGTCGCCATCGAGTGCGTGGCCGAGGCCAGCACCCGGCCGCTGTCGCGGGTGGGTGGCCTGCCGGATTCGGCGTTCAAGCATGACGGCCAATTGACCAAGCGTGACGTACGCGCCATCACCCTCGCCCGCCTTGCCCCTTTGCCCGGCGAACTGCTGTGGGACGTGGGCGCGGGCAGCGGTTCCATCGGCATCGAATGGATGCGCGCCTACCCCAGTTGCCGCACGCTGGCCATCGAGGCCGATGCCGGGCGCCAGGCGTTGATCGAGCACAACCGCGACGCCTTGGGCGTGCCCGGTTTGCACTTGATTCGCGGCAAGGCCCCGCAGGCCCTTGAAGGCCTGGAGCGCCCGGACGCGATATTTATCGGCGGCGGCGTCACCCGCGAAGGCGTGCTCGACACCTGCTGGCAGCAGCTCAAGCCCGGCGGTCGGCTGGTGGCCAACGCGGTCACGCTGCAAAGCGAAATGCACTTGATGCACTGGCGCGACCGGCACGGCGGTGAACTGACCCGCATCCATATCGCCCAGGCCCAGCCGCTGGGCGAGTTCGACACCTGGCGTCAGGCGTTGCCCATTACCCTTCTTGACGTGACCAAACCCCTCGATGCGTGACGAAACCGCCGAACAACCCGCGCCGCTGCGCAGCGGCCTGACCACCGGCAGTTGCGCCACCGCCACCAGCCTGGCCGCCGCTCGCCTGCTGCTCGGCGGTGCCAGCGACGACGCGGTGCATATCACCCTGCCCAAAGGCAAAGTCGTGACGATGCGCCTGGAGTTTTGCCGCCCATACCAAGACGGTGCCGAAGCCGGGACGATCAAAGATGCCGGCGACGACCCCGACGTCACCCATGGCGCGCTGCTGTATTCGCGGGTGCGTCTGACCCCGCTGCCCGGCATTCACTTTGTGGCGGGCCAAGGCGTGGGCACGGTGACGCGACCGGGGCTGGTGCTGGGGGTTGGTGAGCCGGCGATCAACCCGGTGCCGCGCAAAATGATGACCGAGCACCTGCTGCGCCTTGCCGATGAGCACCATTACCGCGGCGGTTTTGAAGTGACCGTCAACGTGCAGGACGGGGCCGCGCTGGCCCTGAAAACCATGAACCCCAGGCTGGGCATTCTCGGCGGGCTGTCGATTCTGGGCACCAGCGGTATCGTGCGGCCGTTCTCGTGCGCGGCCTACATCGCCTCGATCCACCAGGGCATCGACGTCGCCAAGACCAACGGTTACCTGCACATCGCTGCCTGCACCGGCAATGCCAGCGAAGACACTATGCGCCGGGTCTATGACCTGCCGGAAATTGCCCTGATCGAAATGGGCGACTTTGTCGGGGCCGTGCTCAAGCACTTGCGCAAAGTGCCTGTGGATAAGTTGAGCCTGTGCGGCGGCTTCGGCAAAATCAGCAAACTGGCCGCAGGCCATATGGACTTGCACAGCCGCCATTCCAGCATCGACCTGCCCCAACTGGCGCAGTGGGCGGCAGACATCGGTGCCAGCACCGAACTGCAAGCCGCCATCTGCGCCGCCAACACCAGCCAGCAAGCCCTGGCCATGGCCAGCACCGACGGCATCGCGCTGGGCGATGCGGTGTGCCAGCACGCGCTGGACTTCGCCCGCAGCGTGGTGCCGGCGCAGGTGCAAGTCGAAGTGTTTGCCATTGACCGTCAGGGCGGCATCGTCGGCCACGCGGGAGGGTTTACATGAAGCGAGTATTACTGCTGGGCGGTGTCACCGAGGCGCTGGCCATTGCCCGCACACTCGGGCCGCAACACGTTTACAGCCTGGCGGGCGTGGGCCGCGTGCCCACCGATTTGCGCTGCGAAGTGCGCGTCGGCGGTTACGGCGGGGCCGAGGGTTTGGCCGAGTACCTGAGCGCACAAGGTATCGACCTGCTGCTGGACGCCACCCATCCCTATGCCGCGCAAATCAGCCAGAACGCAGCGCAGGCCGCCGCCCTCAGCGGCGTTGCATGCTGGGCCTTGCACCGCCCGGCCTGGCAGCCACGCCCCGGTGATGACTGGCGCGAGGTGGCGGGCTGGGCCGAACTGGTCGAGGCGCTGGCACCCTTCAAGCGGCCGTTGTTTACCTTGGGCCGCGAGCCGCTGGCCCACCTCGATGAAATTCCCGCCCATCAACACTGGGCCCTGCGCGCCCTCGACCCTTACCCCGGCAACGCGCGCTGCGACGTCATCGGCGCACGCGGCCCGTTCCTGATCGACGACGAACGCGCACTGTTCGCCCAGCGCGACATCGACGTCCTTATCAGCAAAAACAGCGGCAGCAGCGCCACCGAGCCCAAACTCGACGTCGCCCGCGAACGCGGCGTGCCCGTGTTGATCCTTAAGCGGCCAGAGTTGCCGGCGGTAGAGCGGGTGTTTTGGACCGAGAAAGCGCTGATGGACGCGCTCCAGCAGGGTGGTTATGTGTGAATGTGTAATCACAGGCGATGAGGTATCCCCAACGATACGACTCGCCGTATGACCTATTTAAAGCACAAGGCATGACCCACCGGCCGGGGCCGCGAAAGCCTGTATAAGCCGCTGGGCAGCCTGGGCAGTCCAGAGTTCACGACGATCATCAACGTCATGAAAGCCTTAGGACTAAAGCTGCATGCAACGGCGGCATAATTGCGCTAATCCCTGATTGCCGCGACATTTCGCCACACAAATGGCCTTTTTACTTACGCGGATCCTTCAGGCTAAATAGGCGGCTTGATCGCTTCGCTCACGGAATTCGTTATGTCCCGACAACGGTTTGCATTGGCCTGGATCGCCTGCTTCGCAGTGCTGTTCAACCTGCTCGCCATGTCGTCGATGCCGCAGGCCCGTAACGCGCCGACCGAGCAGTTCATGATGAGCAGCTTTTGCACGTCCATGGGCACGCAGATGGTGAAGGTGTCGCTGGGCACGTTTGAGCCGGCCGACAGCCAACCGGATAATCACTCAACTATGCAGCACTGTTGGTGCTGCTCGGGCTCGGCACCGCTGGTAGCCTTGCCGTCCTCGGTGGCCGAACTACATTTTGCGGCCATCCGGCACGGTCACAGCCAGCTCCCCGACCACCTCAAACACCCGACCCCGCGCCAGCAATGGCCCAGCCTCAATCCTCGCGCCTCCCCTGCGGTCTGATTTCGCCTCGCAACCCCTTTGCGTTTTGAATCGTTCCGGAGAATGACCATGTTGAACCTGTCACGGGGTTTTCACGCCCTGATTGCGGCTGCCTTGTTGCTGCCTGCCTGCTTTGCCAATGCCCACGAGTACAAGAGCGGCGCACTGGAAATCGCTCACCCGTGGTCGCAAGCCCTGCCGCCCAATGCCCCCACTGTCGCGGCCTATTTCATCCTGCATAACCGCGGTGAAAGTGCCGATCGCCTGCTCGGGGCCGACACGCCGATTGCCGAAAATGCCGAGATCCATGAGCACGTCATGCAGGGTGACCTGATGAAAATGCAGCACGTGCCCACCCTCGACCTCCCGGCCGGTGCCACGGTGACGTTTGCCCCCATGGCCTACCACGTGATGCTGTTCAACTTGAAAGACCGCAGCCTCCTGCAAGACGGCAAGCGCTTCCCGCTGACCCTACACTTTGAAAAGGCTGGCGATGTAAACGTGGAAGTCGCGGTGCAAAAACAGCCCCCTAAGGCCAGCACGGAACACGCGCACAGCCACTAAACCCTCAGGTTTTTGACGCCCGTGCGCGCACCTCGCGCCAGGCCCGCCATGACGCCGATTCGCGGCAGTTGGCTGAGCCTGTTTGCCATGCTGATGATTTTTATCGGCCCGCTGATTTCGCAAGCGGTGCCGATGGATCATCACGCCGGCATGTCTATGCCCATGACGATGGACATGGGCATGTCAGCCCATGGCGATCATCACGGGCCTCAAGAACCGAGTGCCGACCACCACGCCCTCTGGGAAAAATGCGGCTATTGCACGCTGCTGTTCAGTTGCCCGGCCCTGCCCCACACCGCTGACCTGACCCTGCTGCATGCGCCACGCGTACCCGTGTATCGGGCGTCTCTGCCGCGCCTGGGCCATGCCCGCCAACCGGTCTTTCCCGGTGCTCGCTCACGCGCCCCGCCGACCTTCCATTAAGCCAACCGCACACCCTTTTCACCCGGCTCACCTGCTGGCGCTGATTGCGCCATGGCAGGCGTATGGCCGTGTTGTATTCGCTTGCTTAATGGAATGTTTATGTCCCGCTTGACTGCTAAACCCCGCTTGCCGGATGCCCCGGCGGCTTTTGGCTTTGCCCTGAGCGCGCTGTGTTGCGCATTGCTTGCACCCGCCGCGCTGGCCGCCGCCCCTGGCAACGAGCACGCTGACCACGCCCGCGAGCTAAGTCCCACCGTGGTCACCGCCGTCGCCCCCAGTTCGCCCCTGACCGTGGTCACAAACCCCAAGGATCCGCGTCAGCCGGTGCCGGCCAGTGACGGCGGCGACTACCTGAAAACCATCCCCGGCTTTGCTTTGATCCGCAACGGAGGTACCAACGGCGACCCGGTGCTGCGCGGCATGTTCGGCTCACGCCTGAATATCCTCACCAACGGCGGTGTGATGCTCGGGGCCTGCCCCGGCCGCATGGACGCGCCCACCGCCTACATCTCGCCGGAAACTTACGACACCCTCACCGTGATCAAAGGCCCGCAAACCGTGCTGTGGGGGCCGGGGGCCTCAGCGGGTACGATTCTGTTTGACCGCGAACCGGAACATTTCGGTGAACTGGGCACGCGGGTCAATGCCAGCCTGCTGGCGGGCTCCAACGGCCGTTTTGACAAAACCGTGGATGCCGCGGCCGGTGGCCCGCTGGGTTACGTGCGCGTGATCGGCAACACCGCCCGCGCCGACGACTACCGGGACGGCAACGGCGACACCGTGCCGTCGCGCTATGACAAATGGAACGGCGACATCGCCCTGGGCTGGACCCCCAGCGCCGACACCTTGCTCGAACTCACGGCGGGCAAGGGCGATGGTGAAGCCCGCTCGGCCGGGCGCGGCATGGACGGCAGCCAGTACCAACGCGAAAGCCTGGGCTTGCGCTTTAAACAATCCAACCTTGGTGAAGTGCTCGACAGCCTCGAAGCCCAGGTCTACTACAACTACGCCGACCATGTGATGGACAACTACAGCCTGCGCACACCGTCCGGCACCGGCATGATGAGCGGCCCGATGGCGTCAAACGTCGACCGGCGCACACTCGGCGCACGCATCAAGGCCACGTGGCGCTGGGCCGATTATGCGTTGATCAGCGGCATCGATGCCCAGACCAACGAACACCGCAAACGCTCCGGCATGGGCATCGACACCTACAAGGAGCAGAACTGGAGCAAAGACGCCGACTTCCACAACTACGGCGCGTTTGGTGAACTGACCTGGTACGCCGCCGAACGCGACCGGGTCATTGCCGGCGCACGGCTGGACCGCGCCTCGGCCAAGGATTACCGCGCCACGCTCGGCTCCGGCATGATGGCTAAACCTAACCCCACGCAAGATAAAACCCGCGCCGACACCTTGCCCAGCGGCTTTGTGCGCTACGAACACGACCTGCAAGACAGCCCCACCACCCTGTATGCAGGCCTGGGCCATGCCCAACGCTTCCCGGATTACTGGGAATTATTCTCCCCTTCGTCGGGTCCCGCCGGCTCCGTTAATGCGTTTGATGCACTCAAACCCGAGAAAACCACTCAGCTGGATGCGGGATTGAACTATAAGACCCAAACCCTTGAAGCATGGGCCTCGGTGTACGCCGGAGAGGTTCGCGACTACATCTTGTTTGACTACACTAAAGGAGCGTCGCAAGCACAGAATATAAACGCCCGTGTGATGGGCGGTGAGGTGGGGGCAGCGTATCAGCTCACTCCCAACTGGAAGGCCGATGCAACGTTGGCCTATGCCTGGGGCAAGAACACCAGCGATGGTGCGGCACTGCCGCAAATGCCACCGCTGGACACTCGCCTCGGGCTGACTTACAGCGAAGACAACTGGAGCGCCGGTGCGCTGTGGCGTGTTGTGGCCCAACAGGACCGCATTGATCGCAACAAGGGCAACGTGGTCGGCAAGGACTTCTCCAAAAGCGCCGGGTTTGGCGTGTTTTCACTCAATGGTGCGTACCGCGTCAACAGCAACCTCAAGGTCAGCGCCGGGGTCGATAACCTGCTGGGTAAAAACTACAGCGAACACCTGAACATGGCGGGCAACGCGGGCTATGGCTACCCGGCCAATGACCCGACCCCCATCAACGAGCCGGGCCGCACGCTGTGGACCAAGGTTGATGTGAGCTTCTAAACCCTGACTGTTCCCTGTAGGCGCGAGTGTGTCTGCGATTCTTTAACGATTCAAAAGATCGCAAGCACGTTCGCTCCTACAGGCTCTTAAAATCCTTGTGGAGCCGCTCATATGAGCCAACCAACACCGTCTTTCTACAACCTGGCCTGGCGCTGGCATTTTTATGCCGGGTTGTTTGTAGCACCGTTCATGATTCTGCTAGCCCTGACCGGCATCATTTACTTGTTCAAGCCTCAGCTTGACCCGCTGATGTATGACCACCTGATCAACGTCAAACCCGGGCATCACAGCCTCAGCGCCGATGAGTTGCTTAACCGCACACAAGCCGCCTACCCGCAAGGCCATATCAGCCAGTACCTGCCGCCGATAAGCCCTGAGCGTAGCGGGCAATTCGTGGTCGGCAATGGCGGTCGCGAATTAAATGTCTTTATCAACCCGTACAGCGGCGAGGTATTGGGCGAGCAAGACGCCAAACTCAACCTGCAAGCCGTGGCCCGCGCCCTGCACAGCGAGTTGATGATCGGCACCCTGGGCGACCGGTTGATCGAACTGGCCGCCGGTTGGGGCATTGTGTTGATGGTGTCCGGTTTGTACCTGTGGTGGCCACGCGGGCAATCGGCCGCAGGCATCCTGTGGCCACGCCTGAGCCGTCGCGGCCGGGTGTTATGGCGCGACCTGCACGCCGTCACCGGGTTCTGGGGGGCCGCGCTGTTGCTGTTCATGCTGCTCAGCGGCATGACCTGGACCGGGTTCTGGGGCAAGCAATACGCCCAATTGTGGAACCAGTTCCCGGCAGCCATGTGGACCACCGTGCCCACGTCCGATGTAGAAGCCCGCAGCCTCAACACCGCCGCTCGCCAGACCGTGCCCTGGGCGATGGAAAACACGCCAATGCCGGTGTCCGGTGCCCATGCCGAACACATGAACCACGGTGCCTCTTCAAGCGGCCCGGCCGCACCGGGCATCCGCCTGCAACAGGTGGTCGACACCGCCACCGCACGCAAGGTCGAGCCCGGTTACAGCATCACCTTGCCCACCACCGCCGAAGGCGTGTTCACCATCGCTGTGTTTGCCGACGACCCGCGCAACGACGCGACCCTGCATGTCGATCAATACACCGGCGACGTGCTGGCCGACGTGCGCTGGCAACACTATGGCAACGTGGCCCGCGCCACAGAAATGAGCGTGATGCTGCACGAAGGCAAGCTCTTCGGCCCGCTGAACCAGATTGCCATTTTGCTGGTGTGCCTGATGATCCTGCTCAGCGCGGTCAGCGGCCTGGTGATTTGGTGGAAGCGCCGCCCGCAGGGCCAGCTCGGGGTACCGCCCTTGCGCCATGAACTGCCCACCTGGAAAACCGGTGTGGTCATCATGCTTGCGCTGGCCGTGGTGTTCCCACTGGTGGGGGCGTCGTTGCTGGCCGTTTGGGTGCTGGATCGCGTGCTGATGCTGACGCGGGCCAAGCCGCAACATGAGGGACTTTCATAACCAACGCGAGTCATTCGAGAGGCGCGCACCCGAGGCGGCAGACTACAATGGCGTGCCGCTATCACGCCTGAAGACGTGAAAGGCACTGCTCACCCTATTCGTGCCAGCACCCGCCGCCTCAAGGCGGCGGGTACACCTCTTGAAATAAGCGACTCACTGCCCCGATGAACACGTACCTGTTTTCCAGCCTTTGCCTGTTGGCGATCAACAGCGCGCACGCGGCTGACGCCGCTCCGTCCCTGATGCTGCCCGCCGCCCAAATCACCGCCCCCGAGGTAGAGGCTGAAGCCATCGACCTCAAGACCGCGACCCGCGCCGGTTCGCGCCTGAACCTCAATGGCCTGCAAACCCCGGCCAGTGTCGAAAGCCTGAGCGGTGAGCGAATGCGCGCCCGCGGCGACCGCAGCGTACAAAGCGCTGTCACTCGCACCACCGGCATCAGTTACACCGGCAGCCCCGGCAACGGCGGCGCGGCCTACTCAGCCCGTGGTTTTGTCGGTGAAGGGTCGGTCATGCAGTTGTACGACGGCACCCGCCTGTACAGCGGCGCGGGCACGGTGACCTTTCCAGTGGACGACTGGTCGGTGGAACGTATCGACGTGCTGCGCGGCCCGGCCTCGGTGCTGTACGGCGAAGGCGCGACCGGCGCGGTGATCAACGTGATCCCGAAAAAACCGTTCAGCGGCGACATCGAAAACCACCTGCGCCTGGGCTACGGCTCGTATGACACCCGGCAACAGGCGCTGGACAGCGGCGGCTCGCTGACCGACACCCTGAGCTACCGCCTGAATATCAACCACACCCAAAGCAATGGCTGGATCGACCGTGGCGACTCAGAAAACACCTTTATCAGCGCCGCCCTGCGTTGGCAGGCCAGCGACGACCTGGCGTTTACCCTGAGCCACGACTATGGCGACCAAGCGCCGCAGAACGACTTCGGCGCACCGCTGATCAAGGGCCGTTATCACAAAAGCCTGCGGGACAAGAACTACAACGTGCGCGACGCCAAACTGCATTACAACGACCAGTGGACGCGCCTGAACACCGAATGGCAGATCAACGACACCCTGAGCGCCAGCAACGAGCTGTATTACCTCAAGGCCCAACGCCGTTGGCAGAACGCCGAAAACCATGCCTGGGATGAAGGCCAGCAATCGTTGCTGCGCGGTGGCTACTTCAGCATCAAGCACAACCAGGAACAAACCGGCGACCGCCAGACCTTCACCCTCAACCACAACCTGTTCGGCCTGAACAGCCGAACCCTGGTCGGCGCGGACTACAACCGCATCCACTTCAACCTGCACAGCAACTCGCCTTATGACGATGTGGTCGGCAGTGGCGAGCCCATTGACCTGAACGCTCCAGCGCGTGACTACTGGCACAGTGTCTCGCCTTACCGCAACCAATTCACCACCACCACGCAACAGGTGTCGCTGTTCGCGGAAAACCGCACCGAACTGACGGAGCAACTGTCGCTGGTCACCGGCGTGCGCCGCGACATCGTGCACCTGGACCGCAATGACTTCGCCCTCGACGGCACCACCGCGCGCAGTGACCGCAGCTTCTCGGCCAATAGCTGGAAAGCCGGCCTGGTGTATGAGCTGACACCCGACATGTCGGTGTATGCCCAACAAGCCACCAGCGTCGATGCCGTGGGCGGCTTGATCAGCCTCAGCGCGGGCCAACAGTCTTACGGCCTGGCCCATGCCCGCCAGACCGAAGTGGGCTTTAAGCAGATGTTCTGGGACCAGCGCGGCGAATGGACCCTGGCGGCGTACCACATCATCAAGAAAGACTTGCTGACCCCGGACCCGAACATCCCGGGCAAATCGCTGCAAGTGGGCGAGCAATCGTCCAACGGGCTGGAAGCCACCCTGGACCTGCAACTGCCGAACCGCTGGCAAGTGCAGGCCAATGCCGCCGTGGTGCGGGCGCAATACGACACGTTTGATGACCGGGGCATCTCGCGCGAAGGCAACCGCCCGGCCGAGGCACCGCGCCGCACGGCGAACCTGTGGGTGAGCAAGGGCATCAGCGACACGGTCAATGCCGGGGCCGGCGTGCGTTATGTGGACGCCCGCTACGCCGACATCGCCAACACCGTGCAGTTGCCGAGCTACACCGTGGTCGACGCCACCGCCAGCTGGAAAGTATTGCCGGACACCACACTGGGCCTGCGTCTGAATAACGTTTTCAATCGCCAATACGCCGCCAGCCAATACAATGACGGCCAACAATGGATCATGGGTGAGCCGCGCTCGTTCTTCGTAACCGCCGATTACACCTTTTAAGCCCCTCTAAACCCCTGTAGGCGCGATCTTTTAAAGATCAAAAGATCGCGAGCAAGCTCGCTCCTACGGGTTAACACCGGAATGCCATGACTCAGTTGACCCTCACCAAACTCGCTTGGACGCCCTTGGGCCACGGCCATTGTCATCACCAGTTCCAGTTGCGTGAGGCCGACCTGTACGTGGCCGCCGGTGAGTTTGTGGGCCTGATCGGGCCCAATGGCAGCGGCAAGACCAGCCTGTTGCGCTGCGCCTACCGTTTCAGTAAACCCCAGGCCGGCCAGGTTCAACTCGGCCCGCACAACCTCTGGCAACAGTCACCGCGCTGGTGCGCGCAGCGCATTGCCGTGGTGCTGCAAGAATTTCCCGATGCCTTTGGCCTGACCGTCAACGAAGTGGTGGCCATGGGCCGCACGCCACACAAAGGCCTGTTCGACGGCGACACCGATGCCGACCGTGAACTGATCCGGCAGGCCCTGGAAGCCGTGGGCCTGCACGGGTTTGAAGACCACGCCTTCGCCACCCTCTCGGGCGGTGAAAAACAACGGGTGATTCTGGCCCGCGCGCTCACTCAACAACCCGAACTGCTGATCCTCGACGAACCCACCAACCACCTCGACCCACGCTATCAGTTGGGGTTGCTGCAATTGGTCAAACGCCTGAAGATCGCGACCCTGGCCAGCATCCATGACCTCAACCTGGCCGCCGCCTTTTGCGACCGGCTGTACGTGATCGACCACGGCAAAATCATCGCCAGCGGCACCCCGCGCGAGGTGCTGACCGTCGAATTGTTGCGTGAGGTATTTGGCGTTGAAGCCTTGATCGACGACCATCCTCTTTCTGGCTACCCGCGCATTACCTGGATAACCCAACCATGAACCTGACCCGCTTCGCACTCGGCCTTTGCGTATTACTCAGCGCGCAATGGGCGCAGGCTGACGCCACGCAATACCCGCTGACGATTAAAAGCTGCAACCGTGACGTGACCTTCAATGCAGCACCCCAGCACGCCGTCAGCCATGACATCAACATGACGCAGATGATGCTCGCACTGGGGCTCAAGCCGCACATGGCGGGCTACAGCGGCATCAGTGGCTGGAAATCCGTCACGCCCGAGATGAAGGCCATCCTCGACGGCTTGCCAGAACTGGCCAGCAAGTACCCATCGGTGGAAACCTTGCTCAACGCCAACGTCGACTTTTTCTTCGCCGGGTGGGATTACGGCATGCGCGTGGGCGGCGACCTGACGCCCGCCACCCTGACGCCACTGGGCATCAATGTGTACGAGCTGACGGAGTCCTGCGCCTTTGTGATGAAACGCCCGCCCGCCAGCATGGAAGACACCTACAACGACCTGCGCAACCTCGGCAAAATTTTCGACGTACAAGACCGCGCCAACGCCTTGATCGCCCAGATGCAGGCAAAAATCGCCAACGTGCAAAAGACCCTTCCGGCGTCAAAACCCCGAGTGTTTTTGTATGACAGCGGTGAAGACCGTGCAATGACGTCCGGCAAGCTGGGCATTCCCCACGCGCTGATCGAAGCCGCAGGCGGCAACGATATCCTCAGTGATATCGACGCCAGCTGGACCCGCATCAATTGGGAAACCGTGGTGGAGCGCAACCCCGAAGTGATCGTGATCGTCGACTACAGCGAAGTCAGCGCCGAGCAAAAACAGCAGTTCCTGGAAACCCACCCGGCCCTGCAATCGGTGGCCGCCATCCGCAACCAACGCTTTATCGTCATCCCCTACGTGCAGGCCACGCCGGGCATCGACAATGTATTGGCCATTGAAACCCTCGCCAAAGGCTTCCACCCACAATGATGGCTCGCCGCTACGCCCTCTTGCTGCTTACGCTGGGCGCACTGTTGCTGGTGTCGTGCGTGGTGTCGCTGGGGTTTGGCCCAGCGCGGGTGCCAGTGGATGTGGTGTGGCACATTGTGTTGTACAAACTGTTCGGCCTCGGTGACGTGAACTGGAGCGCTGGCCAGGAACATATTGTGTGGCTGATCCGCGTGCCACGCATGCTGCTCGGTGCCTTGGTGGGGGCCGGGCTGGCGTTGATCGGTGCGGTGTTGCAAGCCGTGACGCGCAACCCGCTGGCCGACCCGCACTTGTTGGGCGTGACCAGTGGCGCGACGTTGGGCGCGGTGATTGTGGTGCTGCATGTGGGCGAAATCATCGGCCTGCTGACCTTGCCGATCGCGGCCTTTATTGGCGCGCTGCTGAGCATGCTGCTGGTGCTGGTCATCGCCAGCCGTCAGGGCCGACTGGACAGCGACCGGCTGTTGTTATGCGGCGTGGCGGTGTCGTTTGTGATGATGGCCGTGGCCAACACCCTGCTGTTTATGGGCGACCACCGCGCCAGCTCGGCCGTGCTGTTCTGGATGCTCGGCGGGCTCGGGCTGGCACGCTGGGAACTGCTGGCCGTGCCCAGCGCCGTCGTGCTGCTGGGCCTGGGGTTGTTGCTCGGCATGGCCCGCCCGCTCAACGCCTTGATGGCCGGCGAGCAAACCGCCGTGACCCTGGGCCTGAATGCGCGCAACGTGCGGCTCAAGGTGTTTCTGATCGCCTCGCTGATGACCGGCGTGCTGGTGGCCATCAGTGGCTCCATCGGCTTTGTCGGCCTGATGATCCCGCACATCGCCCGCCGCCTGGTGGGCGCTGAACACCGGCGTTTATTGCCGGTGTCCGCGCTGCTGGGCAGCGTGTTTCTGGTGTGGGTCGACGTCGCCGCCCGCACCCTGATCGCCCCCGAAGACCTGCCCATCGGCGTGGCCACGGCCGCCATCGGCGGGTTGTTCTTTATTGGTTTGATGCGCAAGCGTTAAAGCTCATCGCGCAATATTCCGGGTTTGGGGGTGACGGTGGGTTGCAAGGGGCTGGGCGTGGTCCACTCAAAGCCCCCCTCAGGTTCACGTTCAACGTAAGCGGCCCGGTACAACCCGAGGCCAGGCCAGGCCGGGCTCACGACCAACACAATCAGTTGCCCGGCCTTGGCGATGTCAGTGAGCATTTGGCTGGAAGTTTTGGGCACAGACGATGCCTGAGCGTTCTCGACAAAATAGCCCGCCTCGGTACGCGCAAACGCCTTTTTCGGCCCACACAGTTGGACCTCCCGCGCTTCCTCCCCCGCTGAGTACAACAGCAGGGCTCCGTCGTTGGTCGACACATATACGTTGACCTCATAGTGCTCATCGCCAGCGCGGTTGGCCATGTGTTCCATGGCCACCGACGCGTAACAGAGGTCCACCGGCCAAGGCAGGTTCTGCACGCGTTTTTTCTGCGTTTCGCTCTGCGCGGTCACGTACCTGACGTCGCGCGCGAAGTGCAGGCGCTGCACCGAATACCCGGTGGGTAAAATCGGGCGCAAGGGGTCCTCACTGGGTTTGTACCGATGGCTGATCACAATCAGCTCCGCGACATTGGCCTGCAAGCCGCTGCTCACCTCAGGCTCCAGCGCCACCCAACTGTCGCGCGCCGGGTTACTCAGCACAGCCCCCATGGTATTGAGGGTGTGGGGCCGTTTGAGTTGCCGATGCATCGCACGCGCAGCGTCATCGGGATGAGCGTAAACCGGGCCCAATGACACAACCCGCGGATGATTGTGCTCAGCCAACAACTCTTTGACACTGGGCTTCCACGTCGCCGGCACAGGGCCGGGATTCACCCACACGCCACCGGTCTTGATGACGCTTAGCCCGCCACTCTGTGCCACCTCGCGAACATAGGCCACCGCAGTCTGCGCCAGGGTTGTCAGTTGCCCCATCATCCAGTTGCCGGAGTTTCGGAAAATGCCCACAGAAATCAGCCTTGAAAGCGTGCTTGGCAAGTAGCTCAACAACGCCCCCGAGGCAGTCGAGAGGTACAGCACCGGGTTCAGTGTCTGGGGGTGGTGTTGGTCTTCAAGGACCGAAAGGGTCACCAGCGCAATGGCGATATCGCAGGGGGAAATAAACTGTGGGTACACCGCGTCAGCGAGCGCAACGGCTGGCGTTTCAGGGGCAGCAAGGTACATCGCACAGGCGATAAAACCGTCGGGCCACTGGTAGCGCAGGGTCACAGGGTCATAAGGAAACACCTTGGCCAGGCTCAAATAGCTGTCGGTGCAAGGCAGCGTCGCGACATAGGCGTCAGCCTGCGTGTTTTTCAAGATAAAGCCGTACTGCACGGCGTTGCGTGCGCCCATCTGGGTATGGGCAAACCGCACGGCATCCTGCTCTTGAGTGAAGATCGGGCTGCACGCTGGGAGTCGCGTGTTCCCCTCGGCCAAAGGCAACACCGAGCGGGTAGCCACCACCCCCGGTGCCCCCCAACAGGCGCTACCCTTGAGCACTTCCAGCGTTCCGGTAGCGGCTATTCCCGAAATATACTCGCTGGGTTTCAGCCTGTTGGCGCGCAAACGCTGTTGAATCTGGTTTTTGCGCACGCTCCATGAGTCAGCAACAGAGGGCGATAACAGGCCCAATACATGCTGCTCGCTCTGCGAGCCGCTAGGGGAATACTTGAGCAATGCGCCCTCTTGTGTCGAAAAATAGCGCGTCTTGATTTCGTTACGGTCATTAATGGCCGCACTGACTTCATGAGGTTCAAGCATGTTTCGGTATAACTGCTCCTCTTGTGCTGAGCGCCATAGTTGCAAAGGCGACACACGATGAGTGTGATACATCGCCACCCGCGTACAGCCCGGCGGCACAAATGATTGAAGCTCGGGCGGTATAACGGTTTTTACATCAAAGGTTTCAGTGCTGACCGCCAAGGGTTCGGTCGCGACAAAACGCTTGTCTGCACGTTGATAAATCACACCGCCATAAACTTTTCTATCCCGGCCCGCAATGCGGCCGTGAACATACAACGCGGCATCATCGGCACTGATAAAAGCCGGGCTCAATGCCCGTCGCAAGAAATGTTTATACGGCTGCCACAGGTGAGTGACACGCCCCGCAGTACTCCATAAATCGCTGGTGTTCAGCACACTCAACTCACCAGCCGTGGCCATGTCCTGAACATAGAACCGGGTTTTATAAAGGCCCAGGCGCAGGTCGCCTGCCACCCTGATCCAGCCCCGGTCATGGAGAGGGTTCAGGAACTGCTGCTCCTGCGCCGAGAATGTCGACACATACTCCAGCACAGCACCATCGCGAACCAGAATATAGAGTGGTATCGCTCGGGTACTGTCGGCATGCTTGAGCCGGGTCGTTGACCGGGCCGCCGTGATCCCCGTCGCCATAAACATGGGGTCAATAAAGTGCTTAAAGACGGTAGGTTCCTCTGCCGGCAAGCTGCTCGGCGGGCGGTACTGATTTTCGCCGCAATACACACCGACGATGTCATACCCTTGCGGCACTGCAACTTCACCCTGTGCGTTTGTGGAAAACACCGGTGTCCTGGAGAAGACTGACGCCGCCAACTCAGTATCGGCAGACGCTTGCAAGCCTATCGTTTCAAGCGTCAGGGGCATGGGTTCAGTGGCAATAAACGTTCCTGATCCCTTGTTTTCAAGAACAAACCCGTAATGACTGTCGACCACTCGCTCTGCGCGGTTGCGTACATGGTTGATCAACGCTTTCAACGAGGGACACACCGGGCTGAATGCCGGGCGTTGAATCGCACTCGGCACCCCATCGAGGGTATTGCCCGGGGTGTAGAGTTTGAATGTGCTTTCTACTTTCCCCACGTTCCAGCCCCAGACTTCAGAAGACTGGATCACACTTAACAGGCCCGCTTTGGCCACAGCCTGTATAGCGTCTTCAATCGACTCGAAGGTCAGCCTGTGCGCTTGTGTATCGATAAAGAGGCGACTCGCCAAATCAGCTTCGAAAGCGGAACCACTGGCCTCGTACTTCAAAAGCACGCCATTGACAGCAGACAAATAGTGCACCGGGGCGAAGTAGGCATTAAATGCATTCAAGCCTATGTCGTAAGAGGAAAAGAACTGCACCGCCGTATTGATTTCAGCGCGGCTCCACCCAGGCAACAAACGTTGCAATACATCGTAATTATTGGGGTGCGAATGATAGAGGGCGTAGCAGGTATAACCCGGCGGGTGAATAAACTTGCCTTGCGCATTGCTTGAGGCCACGAGCGCCGGGTCAAAGGTGTTGGTTTTACCCCGCACGGGTCGGGTTGCAACGTAATGCCCTTGGGCATCTTTCAAAATCATGCCGCCATATTCAACTTCGCGAAAATCACCGATCAGCTCATGAGCAAATCGTGCAGCATCATCCGGATTAATAAAGGCGGGACTCAGATCAGGCAACTGAACGGTTTGATTCGGTAACTGGCGTTTTTGGCGGCCACCTTCGCCCTTGACACTCTTCATGATTGGCACCCTTGTCTGAAAAAGTGACCGTGCGACTGCACGATCACTGTCCATCTTTCACGGGAGGCCAGGCTTGAGGGGGCTATTTAGTTATCGATTTGCCGCCCGGTGCAGGCATCACAGCTCATCGCGCTCCGGCCCCGACCGCCACGGCGGTAGCACGCCGGTCCAATCGAACACATCGTCAGGTATCGGCTCAAACACCGGCTCAAAAAGTCGGCCAGGCTCCGGCCAGGTTTGGCTGGTGATCAACACATACAGCGTGCCCGAAGCCGTGACCTCCTTGAGAATCTGCTCGGTCTTTTTGCCGGTGCCGGTGGCATGCACCCGCTCGGCAAAATATTCCTGCGACGTGCTGAGAAGCCTGTACGCGGGGCCACACAGCGTGTCCGTTGCCCCATCATTGCCCAGACTTTGGTACAACAGCAGTGCACCATCATCGGTGGACACATACGCACTGGGGTAGGTCGTGGTCAGCGGCAAATGGACCGACAGCTCATCCTGCACACGTTCGGCATAACAGAGATCCGTGGGCCACGGTGTGTTTTTCAACCGTGATGTTTCCCCCACACTGCTCGCCTTCACAGCCCTCATATCGCGGGAAAAGTGCAGGCGGCGGATTTCATAACCCGCTGGAAAAGTTGGCCCCGACCATCGTTCTTGAGGCCTGCTGCGGTGCGTTCTCAAGACCTGCTCCGCGACATTGGCGTACAGGCTGCTGCTGACCTCGGGCTCCAGTGCCACATGGGAATCGGTACTCAAGTGGCTCAGCACACCGCCCATGACGTTGAAGGTGTGGGGCGTTTTAAGCTGACGATGGACATAACGGGCCGCATCGTCTGCAAACGCAAACACGGGGGACAAGGCATACCGGGAGGGATTAAGGTTAACCGGCTCTTGCGCATATGGCTGCCATGCCACCGACACCGGGCCCACGTTGCGCCACACATCACTGACGTTCAGCACGCTCAGGTCTCCGCTTGCCGCCACCTTGCGCACATAACTCATCGCCGTGAGCTCCAGGCGCGCAAGTTTGTTGAGCATCCCTCTGCCTGCGTCGCGAAAAGTATCCAACAACAGGGCTTTTGAAATACTGCTCGGTTTATAGCTCAAGAGGGCACCGCTCGCCGTTGACAGGTACATCGATGGGTTGAGTGCCAACGGGTAACGCAAGTCCCTGAGCGACGACAGTGTCACCAACGCAATGGCAATATCCTCGGGCGAGATGAAGTCTTGATACACCGCATCCTTCTCCAGCAGCCGTGATTTTTTGATCGACCCAAGGTACATCGCACACAGATGGAACCCTTCAGGCAAAACGTAAGACGACGTAGAACTCACATAGGGAAAGACCCGTCTTAGGGTCATGTACCCATTTGGCACCGGCCGGGTCGCCACGTACTCTTCATTCACGTCGCTTTTAAGAACAAAGCCGAACTGCACGCTGTCACGGCCACCCATTTGTGCGTGGGCATACCGAATGGCGTCCTGTTCCTGTGTGAAGACCGGGCCACAGGCGGGTTGCACAATGGCATCCTCAGAGGCCGCGCCCACGCGCGGAAACACGGTGTCGCCCTTGATCACACCTGCTGGCCCCCATACCGGGCTGGGCTCAATAACCTGCAAATCGCCTGTACGAGCGACGTCAGTAATAAACCCCTGGGGTTTGAGCGAACTGGAGAACAACGCCAATTCAGTTTCACTGCGATGGATTTTTTCAGGGGTACTCACGGGCGGCTTTACACGTGCCAGCAATTGGCCCTCACCCACTGAACCGCTGGGTGAATACTTGATAAGCGAGCCGTCAAAGCAGGACAGGTAACGGGCGGGAAACTGCACTCGATTTTCAATGGCTTCGAAGATTTCGCCAGGGGAAAACATGGCGCGGTAGTGTTGGTTTTCGGTGTCGGTCCACGTCAGTTGAAGGGGTCTGGCACGGTGCGTGAAATACACCCCAACCACTGTGCACCCCACTGGCGCAAGAGCCGACATCGGGCCGGGCAATACACCATCAGCCTCAAAAAACTCGGTCTCCACTTTCAGGGGCTCGGTGATAAAAAAACGCTGATCCTGACGCTGGTAAATCAGCCCGCCCAACACGGACTTGTGTCGCCTGTCGATTTTTTTATGGGCATAACGGGCGGCATCATCGGCCGATTTAAACAGCGGGCCATGGGTACGCCGCTGGAAGTCGCGATAGGCTTTCCACTGCCCGGTTACCGGCCCCGGCCCCCCCCAGAGGTCGCTGCCGTACAGCACACTCAACTGACCGGCACCCGCCAACCCGCGAATGTACTCGGCAGGGCTGACATGACCGGCCAATACATCGCGCGCCATGATCACAGCCTCACTGCCAGGCTCCTGCGCTAGGTACGGGCCCTCGGCGGATGACAGCAACGAGTTGTACTGCAGCAGTGCACCGTCGCGGCTCGCAATATAAATCGGTAACGCAGCTGCCCGCGAGCTCGTTCTGGCCAGCCTCGCCAGATTCAGCGCTCCCCTCATGGACTCTGGCGGAATAAAGCTTTTGAAAATTCTTTTTTCGTCAGCGGGTACCTTGCTGGGGTCGTAGTAAGTGGCGCAGCCATAGTAAATGCCAAAAATATCGAAGTCCGGCTCTACGTAATAAGAAAGATCATCGGTCCCCCCCTTCAAGAACATATGGTCCATCGGCGACGTGAAGGCTTTGCCCACCACAGGTTCTGTGAGCACATACTCATCTTTAGTCTGGTGTTTGAGTATCACCCCGTACTGATGCTCAGTCATGGAGAGCACACGCTGGCGCATGCGCCTCAACGCTGTCTTGAGGCTTGAATACACTTGGCTATACGCGGGAATGTTGAGCACCTTCTCGGGAAGGTCCAACCGCGCTTCTGCCTTGTAGATCGTGAAGCTCTGATCGACCCTGCCGGTTTTCCCGCCCCAGATTTCGCTGGTTTGCAGCACAGTCAATTGGCCAATGCTCGCGACTTTCAGAATGTAGTCCTGCATTTTCTTGACCGGATAGGGCGTATTCGGGTCGGTCAAATTCGTCAACTTCGGGTAATACTCCGCCTCTTCGCGAGAACCACTGCTGACATATTTGATCAGCGAACCATTGAGGCCCGACAGATAATGGGTTTTCGTGAAATAACGATGTTGAATCGTAAAGGCGATATCACCCGGAGAGAAAAAGCTCAGCGACGTCACCGCATCTTCTTTTGTCCAATCGGTAAAGTACCCCTTGATCTCCGCATAGTTCAGCGGGTGCGAATGGTAAAACCCGACGCACACAAACCCCGGCGGCGAAATAAAGTAACCCTGGGCATCGGTTGAAATCACCGTCTCAGGTTCGAATAAACGGCTCTGGCCCTTGGTCGGCTTGGTGGCGTAAAACTTGCCATTGGCACGCCGCAAAATAATCCCCCCATATTCAGCGTCACGTTGCTCGCCAATCAGATCATGGGCGTAACGAGCAGCATCATCGGCCGTTAAAAACGCGGGGCTCAACTCGGGCAAAGGCACAGTGGAAGCCCTTGTGTTGCGTTGAACGCGTCTGGTTATAAAGTCGATCATTTTAATGTCCCTATTCAAAACTCTGACCGGGATAACAAGGTCGCGGCCAGTGCAGCCACGCTGCACCCGTTTATCTTCAGCAACCCCCGCTCTGCGGCGGTGGTACTTAATTAACCAATCAGCACCAAGGCTGGGCACAGCCGTGCACGCACGCCCTTGCGCGGTCCCCTTGTGGTGCGCTCGCATCAAACAGACCGATTAAAAGCCCCGTAACAGACGCTTTGCACCACTTCGGCACAGCCCTTGCTAAAGACCTTCCCCGTGTTCGCATCGACCCATTAAAAAAACGAGACCCCTGGAGATCGCACCATGAAGCGTCGTAGCTTGATCAAGGCATTCACCCTGAGCGCATCCCTTGTCGCGATGGGCCTGACCTGGACGGTGCAAGCCGCCGAGACCATCAAAGTAGGCATCCTGCATTCACTGTCCGGCACGATGGCAATCTCCGAAACCTCGCTCAAAGACATGGCGCTGATGACCATTGACGAGATCAACGCCAAGGGCGGGGTCAACGGTAAGATGCTTGAAGCCGTGGTCGTCGACCCGGCCTCTAACTGGCCGCTGTTCGCGGAAAAGGGTCGCCAGTTGCTGACTCAGGACAAGGTCGCGGTGGTGTTTGGTTGCTGGACGTCGGTGTCGCGCAAATCAGTGCTACCGGTATTTGAAGAACTCAACGGTTTGCTGTTCTACCCGGTGCAGTACGAAGGCGAAGAGATGTCGCCCAACGTGTTCTACACCGGTGCCGCGCCAAACCAACAAGCCATTCCGGCGGTTGAATACCTGATGAGCGAAGACGGCGGCAGCGCCAAACGCTTCGTGCTACTGGGCACCGACTACGTGTACCCGCGCACCACCAACAAGATCCTGCGGGCGTTCCTGCACTCCAAAGGCGTGGCCGACAAAGACATCGACGAGGTCTACACCCCGTTTGGCCACAGCGATTACCAGACCATCGTGTCCAACATCAAAAAGTTCTCGGCGGGCGGCAAGACCGCAGTGATCTCCACCGTCAACGGCGACTCCAACGTGCCCTTCTATAAAGAGCTGGCCAACCAGGGCCTCAAAGCCACCGACGTACCGGTGATTGCCTTCTCGGTGGGCGAAGAAGAACTGCGCGGCATCGACACCAAGCCGCTGGTGGGCAACCTCGCGGCCTGGAACTACTTCCAGTCGGTGGAGAACCCGGTCAACGAGAAATTTGTGGCGGACTGGAAGGCCTACGCCAAGGCCAAAAACCTGCCCGGCGCGGACAAGGCTGTGACCAACGACCCGATGGAAGCCACCTATGTGGGCATTCACATGTGGGCGCAAGCGGCGGAAAAAGCCAAGTCCACCGACGTCGACAAAGTGCGCGAAGCACTGGCGGGCCAGACCTTCGCCGCACCGTCCGGCTACACCCTGACCATGGACAAGACCAACCACCACCTGCACAAGCCGGTGATGATTGGCGAAATCCAGCCTGACGGTCAGTTCAGCGTGGTGTGGCAGACCGAAGGCCCGATCCGTGCCCAGCCGTGGAGCCCTTACATTCCGGGCAACGACAAAAAGCCGGACCACGCGGTTAAAAGCAACTAACCCCCGTAATTCCCTGTAGGCGCGAGCTGGCTCACGATCGTTTGATCGGCCTGAAAGATCGCGAGCACGCTCGCTCCTACAGATTGCGCAAGGCTAAAACCATGCCCACTGCCCTTTTTCGTTTTATTTGCGCACTCCTGGTGCTGCTGCCACTGGGCGCTTATGCCGATGACGCCAGCGACTTTGCCGCTGCCAACCTTCCTCAACAGGTCAAACTCCTCGAACGCTGGGCCGCTCAACCCGAGCCCGTACGCATCGAACTGATCAATAACCTGCAACAAGGCCAGATCACCGTCGACGGCCACACTAAAACCGTTCGCCTGAACAACCGCCTTCGCAGTCTGATTGACACGGCGCTGGCCAGCCATCAACTGCTCGCTGCGGACCCAACGCTGCGCCTGAACGCCGCGCAACAGTTGCAAAAAACCGCCACACCGGCGCAACTGGCCTTCCTCGACCGGCAACTGGCCGGCGAAACCGACACCGATGTGCACAGCGCCCTGAGCCTGGCGCTGGCCAACCTGCAATTGGTCGACCCCGACCCCGCCGTGCGCCTGGCCGCTGTGCGCTTGCTCGGTGAAACCGGCGAGCCGCTGGCCCGCACCCGCCTCGAAGCCCTGCTGCAACCGGGCGTTGAAACCGATGCCACGGTGCGCACCGCCGCCGAAACCAGCTTGAGCCAGGTCAAACGCAAACTGCTGATCGGTGACCTGCTGGGCCAAGCCTTCAGTGGTTTGTCGCTGGGCTCGATCCTGTTGCTGGCCGCCTTGGGGCTGGCGATTACGTTCGGCCTGCTGGGCGTGATCAATATGGCCCACGGCGAAATGCTGATGCTCGGCGCGTATTCCACCTACTGCGTGCAGTTGCTCTTCCAGCGATTCGCCCCCGGTGCCATTGAGTATTACCCGCTGCTGGCCCTGCCGGTGGCGTTCTTTGTGACCGCTGCCGTGGGCATGATTCTGGAGCGCACCATCATTCGCCACCTGTACGGCCGCCCGCTGGAAACCTTGCTGGCGACGTGGGGCATCAGCCTGATCCTGATTCAACTGGTGCGCGTACTGTTCGGCGCGCAAAACGTCGAAGTGGCCAACCCGGCCTGGCTCTCGGGCGGGCTGCACGTGCTGCCCAACCTGGTGCTGCCGTACAACCGGCTGGTGATCATCGTGTTCGCACTGGCTGTGGTGTTCCTGACCTGGGTGCTGCTGAACAAAACCCGGTTGGGCCTCAACGTGCGCGCCGTCACCCAGAACCGCAACATGGCCGCCTGCTGCGGCGTGCCCACCGGGCGCGTGGACATGCTCGCCTTCGGCCTGGGCTCGGGCATTGCCGGGTTGGGCGGCGTGGCGCTGAGCCAGGTCGGCAACGTCGGCCCCGACCTGGGCCAGGGCTACATCATCGACTCATTTCTGGTGGTGGTGCTGGGCGGTGTCGGCCAGCTCGCGGGCACCGTGTACGCCGCCCTGGGCCTGGGCATCGCCAACAAGATTCTTGAACCGCAGATCGGTGCCGTGCTCGGCAAAATCCTGATCCTGGGGCTGATCATTCTGTTTATCCAGAAGCGTCCGCAAGGGCTCTTCGCGCTCAAAGGAAGGGTGATCGACTGATGAATCAGCCTCTGATGGTAACCGCTGCACAAAAAGCCGGGCCGACCGTCACCGCCGTGGTCGGCGCACTGGTGCTGCTGGTATTGCTGGCCTTGCCGCTGCTGTCGCTGCTGCCGGCCGACAGCCCGTTTCAGGTCTCGGCGTACACCCTGACGCTGGTGGGTAAAATTCTCTGCTACGCCATCGTCGCACTGGCGCTGGACCTGGTGTGGGGCTACGCCGGGCTGTTGTCGCTGGGCCATGGCTTGTTCTTCGCCCTGGGCGGCTACGCAATGGGCATGTACCTGATGCGTCAGGCCTCGGGCGATGAACTGCCCGCGTTCATGACTTTTTTATCGTGGACCGAATTGCCGTGGTACTGGGTGGGCACCGAGCACTTCGGGTGGGCACTGTGCCTGGTGGTGCTGGCCCCCGGTTTACTGGCGCTGGTGTTCGGGTTTTTCGCCTTCCGCTCGCGGATCAAGGGCGTGTATTTCTCGATCATGACCCAAGCCCTGACCTTCGCCGGCATGCTGTTGTTCTTTCGCAACGAAACCGGCTTTGGCGGCAACAACGGCTTCACTAACTTCCGCACCATTCTGGGCTTCGGCATCACAGAACCGGGCACCCGCGCGGCTCTGTTTCTGGCCACCGTGCTGTTGCTGATTACCAGCCTGTGGGTGGGCTGGCGCTTGGCGCGCAGCAAGTTTGGCCGTGTGCTGACCGCCCTGCGGGACGCCGAAAACCGCCTGATGTTTTGCGGCTACGACCCGCGCGGCTTCAAGCTGTTTGTGTGGGTGCTGAGCGCCGTGCTGTGCGGCCTGGCCGGGGCGTTGTACGTGCCGCAAGTGGGCATTATCAACCCGGGCGAAATGTCACCGACCAACTCCATCGAAGCCGCCGTGTGGGTCGCCCTGGGCGGGCGCGGCACCTTGATCGGCCCATTACTAGGCGCGGGCGTGGTTAACGGCATGAAAAGCTGGTTCACCGTGGCCTTCCCCGAATACTGGCTGTTCTTCCTCGGCGCGCTGTTTATCGTCGTGACCCTGTACCTGCCCAAAGGCGTGATCGGCCTGTTGAAAAAACGGGATGAACCATGAGGAATGTCATGCTCGAACCTATTCTGGACCCCAACAAAGATGCGGGCAGCAGCCGCGACGCCATCGGCCTGGGCCAAACCGCCGGGCCGGGCCTGAACACCCGCCACGGCACGATCCTGACCCTGGAAGATATCAGCGTCAGCTTCGATGGCTTCAAGGCCTTGAACAACCTCAACCTGTACATCGGCGTGGGCGAGCTGCGCTGCATCATCGGCCCCAACGGGGCCGGCAAGACCACGCTGATGGACGTCATCACCGGCAAGACCCGCCCCACCGAAGGCCAGGCCTGGTTCGGTGAAACCCTGGACTTGCGCCATATGAGCGAAGTGCAAATCGCCCAGGCGGGCATTGGCCGCAAGTTTCAAAAGCCCACGGTGTTTGAGGCCTTGAGCGTGTTTGAAAACCTGGAACTGGCGCAAAAAACCGATAAATCGGTGTGGGCCAGTTTGCGTGCCACCCTCACCGGCGAGCAGAAAGACCGCATTGGCGAAGTGCTCGACACCCTGCGCCTGAACCACTCGACCCACCGCCCGGCGGGGTTGCTGTCCCACGGCCAGAAGCAGTTTCTGGAGATCGGCATGCTGCTGGTGCAAGACCCGCAACTGTTGCTGCTGGACGAACCGGTGGCGGGCATGACCGACGCCGAAACCGAGTTCACCGCCGAACTGTTCAAACGCTTGGCGGGCAAGCATTCGCTGATGGTGGTGGAACACGACATGGGCTTTGTCGGCGCCATTGCCGACCACGTCACCGTGTTGCACCAGGGCAGCGTGCTGGCCGAAGGCTCGCTGGAGCAGGTGCAGGCGGATGAACGCGTGATCGAAGTCTACCTCGGTCGATAAATCGCTGGTTTTGTGTAGGAGCGAGCTTGCTCGCGATCTTTTGATTTTTTAAAAAGATCGCGAGCAAGCTCGCTCCTACAAGGAATGTGGGGAATCTGAACATGCTTCAAGTCGAAAAGCTGCACCAGTATTACGGCGGTAGCCACATCCTGCGTGGGCTGTCATTTGAGGTCAAAGTAGGCGAAGTCACCTGCCTGCTGGGCCGCAATGGTGTGGGTAAAACCACGCTACTTAAATGCCTGATGGGCTTGCTGCCGATCAAAGAAGGCCAGGTGCACTGGGAAGGCAACGCCATTACCACGCTCAGGCCCCATCAACGGGTGCAGGCCGGTATCGCTTATGTGCCCCAGGGGCGGGAAATCTTCGGCCGGCTCACGGTGGAGGAAAACCTGCTGATGGGCTTGTCGCGCTTTCCCGGTTCCGAAGCCCGCGAAGTGCCTGCGTTTATCTACGAACTGTTCCCGGTGCTGCTGCAAATGAAACACCGACGCGGCGGCGATTTGTCCGGTGGGCAGCAGCAACAGTTGGCCATTGGTCGCGCCCTGGCCAGCCGACCACGGTTGCTGATTCTGGATGAGCCCACCGAAGGCATTCAGCCCTCGGTGATCAAAGAAATCGGGGCGGTGATCAAGATGCTGGCCGCACGCGGTGACATGGCCATTTTGCTGGTGGAGCAGTTTTATGACTTTGCCGAAGCACTGGCCGACCAGTACCTGGTGATGTCGCGGGGCGAAATCGTGCAACAGGGGCGCGGTGAAAATATGCAAACAGAGGGTGTACGCGGGCTGGTGACGATTTAATCTGTGAGCCATTTCAGCGAAAAGTCCTACCCATGAACCTCCCCGCCCACACTGCGTTGTTCACGCCCAACTGGCACGCCGAGCTGGAGTTGGCCTACGGTCGTTTTGGCGACAGCACGCGCCCGACCCTGCGCCGCCACCTCGGCCCATTGCGGGTGCAAAAGCACCTGTACGCCGAAGGGCCCCAGGTGTGCCAACACATCATCGTCCACCCGCCCGGCGGCATCGCGGGCGGCGACCGGCTGAACATATGCGCCAGCGTTGGCCCCGGTGCCTGGGCACAACTCACCAGCCCCGGTGCGGCCAAGTGGTACCGCGCCGCCGGCCCGGCGTACCAGCGTGTTGAGCTGAACGTGGCGGCGGGCGCAACCCTGGAATGGCTGCCGCAAGAAACCATCGTGTTCAGCGCGGCCCAGGCCGAACTCACCACCTGCATTCAGCTTGAGGGCGATGCGCGGGTGTTTTACTGGGACATGGTTGCCTTGGGCCGACTGGCCAGCGGTGAACGTTTTGAGCAGGGGTATTTTCAATCACACCTGGATATTCGCCGCGATGGCCAATTGCTCTGGCATGAGCGCCAGCGCATTGTGGGCAACGACGGGTTACTGGATTCACCCATTGGCCTGGACGGTAACCCGGTGTTTGCCACGTTGTTGGTCACCGGTGAGATCAGCGCCGAGTTGCTGGAAACCTGCCGCCGTTTGCCTAACCCGGTGCGCGGTGATTTGACGCAATTACCGGGTTTACTGGTGGCGCGCTGTTTGGCCGGTGAGGCGTTACAAGCGCGAGCTTGGCTGATTGCGCTATGGCACCTGCTGCGCCCGGCGCTGTTGGGGCGAGAGGCGCTGGCACCGAGAATCTGGAGCACCTGATGCAACACCTGTAGCCGCAGCCGGTCGATGCTCGATGGCTCGCGATCTTTTCAAAGAGTAAAAGATCGCGAGCACGCTCGCTCCTACAGCCCCTATTTTTCTGAATTGAACACGGACTTCACCATGGACCTGACACCACGCGAAAAAGACAAGATGATGATTTTTACCGCCGGCCTGCTGGCCGAGCGGCGACTGGCGCGCGGTGTGAAGCTCAACTACCCGGAAACCATCGCCTATATCTCAGCCGCACTGCTTGAGGGCGCGCGCGATGGTCATACCGTGGCCCAGTTGATGCACTACGGCACCACCCTGCTCACCCGCGAGCAGGTCATGGAAGGCATCCCGGAAATGATCCCCGATATTCAAATCGAGGCCACGTTCCCGGACGGCACCAAACTGGTCACCGTCCATCAACCCATCGCCTGAGGCTGGACCATGACGTACGTTATTCGTGATGCGGTGGCCGCCGACTTGCCCGCCATTCGCGACATTTACAACGATGCCGTGCTTAACACGCTCGCCATCTGGAACGAGCACACCGTCGACCTCGATAACCGCCAGCACTGGTTTGACGCCCGCCAGGCACAGGGCTACCCGATTCTGGTGATTGTCGACGCCCGCAACACACCGCTGGGCTACGCCTCGTTTGGCGACTGGCGCCCGTTTGAAGGCTTTCGCCATACCGTGGAACACTCGGTGTACATCCACCCCGAGCAGCGCGGTAAACGCCTGGGCCCACAGTTGCTGAGCGAATTGATCAAGCGCGCCCGCGCCTGCGATAAGCACGTCATGGTCGCCGCCATTGAAGGTGGCAATGCGGCCTCAATTCATGTGCATAAGCAGTTGGGCTTTGTGACCAGCGGGCGCATGCCGCAAGTGGGCATCAAGTTCGGCCGCTGGCTCGACCTGACCTTTATGCAACTGATGCTCAACCCCGGCGCGCTACCGCCACAGGAGTGCCCGCAATGAACAGCGAACAGGTGATTCAAGTCACCGCACACACCCTGCCCGACTACCGCGACGACCTGATTGCCTTGCTGGTAGATGCCGTGCACCACGGCGCGTCCGTGGGCTTTATGAACGACCTGGATGCGCCCCAAGCGAGCCGATATTTCGACGAGGTTCACGCGCAACTGGCGCAGGGCAGCCTGCTGCTGTGGGTGCTGGTGGAAAGCGGCCGAGTGCTGGCCAGCGTGCAATTGGCGCTGTGCCAAAAGACCAACGGCCTGAACCGCGCCGAGGTGCAAAAGCTGCTGGTGCTCAACGACGTGCGCCGCCGGGGCCTGGGCCAGGTGCTGATTCAGGCGCTGGAAAAAGGCGCTCGCGAGCACAAGCGCGGCCTGCTGCACCTGGACACTGAAGCCGGCTCCCCCGCTGAAAACTTCTACAGCGCCCTGGGCTACACCCGCGTGGGTGAACTGCCCAACTACTGCCAAAGCCCCGACGGCCATTACAGTCCGACCGCCATCTACTACAAAACTTTGAGTGAGCCACAATGATCCCGGGCGAATACCGCATCGAATCGGGCGACATCGAACTGAACGTCGGCCGCCGCACCCTGACCCTTAGCGTGTCCAATCGTGGCGACCGGCCGATTCAGGTCGGCTCGCACTATCACTTTTTTGAAACCAACGATGCGCTGATGTTTGACCGTGGCGACAGCCGGGGCATGCGCCTGAACATCCCGGCAGGCACAGCCGTACGGTTCGAGCCTGGGCAAACCCGCGACGTAGAACTGGTGGAACTGGCCGGGCTGCGCCGCGTGTTCGGCTTTGCCGGGCGCGTGATGGGCAATCTGGATTAACCCCCTTCCCCCGTGTAGGAGCGAGCTTGCTCGCGATCTTTTCAAGGTCAAAAGATCGCGAGCAAGCTCGCGCCTACCGCTTCGGTCTAACTGTTTTAGGAGCGTGCAATGAAAATTTCCCGCCAGGCTTATGCGGACATGTTCGGTCCTACTGTGGGTGACAAGGTTCGCTTGGCCGACACCGACCTGTGGATCGAAGTCGAGCAGGACTTCACCACCTACGGTGAGGAAGTGAAGTTCGGCGGCGGCAAGGTGATTCGCGATGGCATGGGCCAAAGCCAATTGCTGGCCGCCGACGTGGTCGACACGCTGATTACCAACGCGCTGATCATCGATCACTGGGGCATCGTCAAGGCCGATGTGGGTCTGAAGAACGGCCGCATTCACGCCATCGGCAAGGCCGGTAACCCCGACATCCAGCCCAACGTGACCATCGCCATCGGTGCCAGTACCGAGGTCATCGCCGGTGAAGGCATGATCCTCACCGCCGGCGGCATCGACACGCATATTCACTTCATCTGCCCACAGCAGATCGAAGAAGCGCTGAACAGCGGCATCACCACCATGATCGGCGGCGGCACCGGCCCGGCCACGGGCACCAACGCCACCACCTGCACCTCCGGCCCGTGGCACATGGCGCGCATGCTACAAGCGGCGGATGCGTTCCCGATGAACATGGGCTTTACCGGCAAGGGCAATGCCAGCCTGCCCCAGCCCCTGATCGAGCAAGTCGAGGCCGGGGCCATCGGCCTCAAGCTGCATGAAGACTGGGGCACCACGCCCGCGTCCATCGACAATTGCCTCACCGTGGCCGACCTGTACGACGTGCAAGTGGCGATTCACAGTGACACCCTGAACGAGTCGGGTTTTGTCGAAACCACCCTCGCCGCGTTCAAGGGCCGCACCATTCACACCTACCACACCGAAGGCGCGGGCGGAGGGCATGCGCCGGACATCATCAAGGCCTGCGGCCTGACCAACGTGCTGCCCAGTTCCACCAACCCGACCCGCCCGTTTACCCGCAACACCATCGACGAACACCTGGACATGCTCATGGTCTGCCATCACCTGGACCCGAGCATTGCCGAAGACGTGGCTTTCGCTGAAAGCCGCATCCGCCGTGAAACCATCGCCGCCGAAGACATCCTGCACGACTTGGGCGCGTTCTCGATGATCAGCTCCGACAGCCAGGCCATGGGCCGTGTGGGCGAAGTCATCACCCGCACCTGGCAAACCGCCGACAAAATGAAAAAACAGCGCGGCCCATTGCCTGAAGACGCCATCGGCAACGATAACTTTCGTGCCAAGCGCTACATCGCCAAGTACACCATCAACCCGGCGATCACCCACGGCGTAAGCCATGAAGTGGGCTCGATCGAAGTCGGCAAATGGGCCGACCTGGTGCTGTGGCGTCCGGCGTTTTTCGGGGTCAAGCCCACACTGATTCTCAAGGGCGGCGCCATTGCCTCCAGCCTGATGGGCGATGCCAATGCCTCGATCCCCACGCCGCAACCGGTGCACTACCGCCCCATGTTTGCCAGCTACGGTGGCTCACGCCATGCCACCTGCCTGACCTTTATCAGCCAGGCCGCCGCCGATGCCGGCGTGCCGCAAGCCCTGGGGTTGAAAAAGCAGATTGCGGTGGTCAAAGGCTGCCGCGACGTGCAGAAAAAAGACCTGATTCATAACGGCTACCTGCCCCACATCGACGTTGACCCGCAGACGTACCAGGTCAAGGCGGATGGTGTGTTGCTGTGGTGTGAACCCGCCGATGTACTGCCCATGGCACAGCGTTACTTTCTGTTCTAAACCGTTGAGGACGGGGCGGCCCCTCGTAGGAGCAGCCGGTCGACGTTCGATTGCTCGCGATCTTTCAAGATCAAACGATCGCGAGCAAGCTCGCTCCTACGGATGGCAGCAGCGTTTGTGGGAACGAGCTTGCTCGTGATCTTTCAAGATCAACAGATCGCGAGCAAGCTCGCTCCTACGGATGGCAGCAGCGTTTGTAGGAACGAGCTTGCTCGTGATCTTTTGATCTGGTTTTTGATCTAAAAGGGCCCCCTTAAACCACGCTGGCCGAACGCAGGTTTGGCGCAACACGGCCAAGGATAGCCGACCGCGACGGCCCCTCCTACCCTTGGTCATTCGTCGGTCATTACAGCGGATGGTCAGTCATTTCCTGGCGGGTCAGTTGGGTGATGAGGTCTTTTTCAGCGGCGTTATAGGCGGCCTTTATTACTTCCAGACTGCTTTGGTAAACCTGGTCGGATATCGCGCGCGGGCCGAACTCTACCCGGTTGGACTGGCGCATGTACGTGTCGTGAAGCCGGGCAAACCGGTCGCTGTATTTGTTTTTCAAAAACGTGACCCAGAAATCTCTGCTGCCAGTAAAGTGGAGGAATTGGTCGCCTGAGGCCTCTTCCAGCAATACCTGCCTGCGAATGCTGTTGACGCCCATTGCTGGCATGGAGGGCAGATGCGGGTACCCGTCGGCTTGCGGTTGCCGCGGCAGTGCCAAAGGCTGCGCCAAGGCCATGCGCATCACCAGGCGCAGGTCCTGCAAAGACACCTCATCCTGGGCCCCTACACCGTCCAGGAAGCGGTACGCCAACCGTTCATCCCGCAAGTACTGCGCCCAACCTTCCACCTGGTTGAGCCGGAACAAGTGCCGTGGCAACTGCAACAGCTTGCGTTCATGGCCCGGCTGACTGGCCTCCAGCTTGACCATGGCCACGGCGGCGAGCAGTTCAAAATCACTGAACGTCAATGCCGCCGGCTCTGCACAGGTTGAGCCCTGATGGATGCGCGCAATCAGTGACTCACGCAACTCGTTGTTCTCGCCCAACGCTTGCAGCACGCCCCCCACACGCTCTATGAATGCTGCGCGAGTCGACTCATTAACGTAAGCAGGGGTGCTGCGCAATTCACCCAAAAACCGGCGCAGGTCATCGGCGGCCAGGTCATGTTCCAGATTGTTCCAGATGGCCATGAGCCGGGTCGTGGTTGCGTCGTCGCCGCTCAGCAACCAGGCATGCCGTTGCAGGTCGCTCAATCGGTCGTGTACGCGCTCCGAAACAAACCCCATGTTGATACCCGTGCGCCGGGCATAACTATCCAGACGCTCCTCTGCGGCGGGCGTTAACGGGTTGTCATGCAGGTACGTCACGGCATTGAGGTCTTGAGGCGCGCTGAACGCCGCATCCGGGATTTCGCGAATACGGTTGTCACGCAAGTCCAGACTTTTGAGCGTGTTCAGCGCATGCACGCCTATCGGCCAGGTGGTTGCCTGGGTGTGGCGCAGGTTGAGGTATTGCAAGCGTGACATGTTGCTGACATCCACCGGCAAGCCCAGCGGGTTACCCAGCAGGTTCAACTCCTTGAGATTTCCCAGCTCGCTCAAATGGGCAGCACCTTCGGCGGTCAGTTCAATGGCGTTGCGGCTCAGGTCGAGCTTTTGCAGGCTTTTCATGTTGGCCAGGGCTAACGGCAAACGCGTAAGCCGGTTGTTTTGCATCGACAGCCAACGCACCCGAGTGAAACTCTGCAGAAACTGCTCCGGTACGCTGTCCAACGCCATGTCATCCATGACCAGCACCGACACATGGCTGAAGTCGCCCGCGAGCTTGGGCAAGTCACCCGCCGGCATGCCGGTCAAATCCAGCAAGTAACCGCGCAGGTCGGGCAGGTCGGCAGGCGATAAACGGCCGGACTCCAGGTAGGCCGAGGGTGCACTCGCGTCCTGCAACACACGGCTTTCGCGTCGCCAAGCGCGCCGTATGGCACTGCTGACGGCACGTTTGATGGTGGCGGGCGATACATCGCGCCGCGCCGCACTGGAGTGTTCGGGCAGTGGCACACTGCACCAGGTTCGCAGCACATCTTCGAGCGACTCGTGTTCCAGTTGTAGCCTTACCAATTCAGACTCCGGCCAGACCCTGCGACTCTCCAGCGCACTGATCAATTCCAGGCTTTGCTCACGGGTGCAGGCCGGGTAAATGCTCTGTACCCGGCGAACCAGCAAACCGGTACGTTCCTCACCCCGCTCCCCGCCCAAGGGGTACCCCACACGGCCATTAGCCAGACGCAGGGGTGACCTGAACCAGGGTTTGATCGGCTGCAAGCCCAGGGCCGTGCGCGTTTGTTCAGGATGGTTGTGCACATGGCGTGCGAATTCATTGCGCAGGCCCGGGTCGGTCTTAATCAGGCCCAGCGCATGCAACGCCTGAAGCGGGGTCATGCCGGGGTTGTCTGGCCGCCGGTACAGCACCGGGTCCTTGTCCACATAGTGCCTGCCGCGTGACGTCTGCGAGAAAAACGCGGTAACCAGTTTTAGCGTCAGTGTCGGGTCGGCCACGTCCAGAAAACAGCCTTCCAGCGCCCGGACCGTTTTGAGTTCATGGCTATACAAGCGCAACTCCTCGGCCAGCCGCAGGGGCACCTTGCCATGGCGATCAAACCCTTTCACTTCGCTGACGTGGGCGCGTTCGGCCACTTCACTGACCACACTCGCGGGCAATGAGGGGTACTGTTGATGAATCGTGGTCATCAAGCCTTCTGAGAAGCGCTCGCTGCTGGCGTAACGCTGGTCGAAGCGGGCTTTTTTCTGCGCAGGTGTCAGGGCAGTAACGCTACCGGACGGCCCGGTGGCCGCTTGTTCTCGGGCGATCTGGCGCTCAACTTCCTCGGCCAGGTTGAAACGCTTGAGGGTGTCGAGCACCAGCGCCGGCGGCCGCTCGCGCTGCACATGGCTCCAACGCAGAGCCGCCTCATAAGTGCCAACGATATGACCCATTTGCTCGATTTTGGCTTCGCTAAAGGCAAAACGGTGCGGCGATGCCCGGTGCAAGGCGTGGGACTTGCTCCACTCTACCGGCCGCTCCAGCGCCAAGTGCCAGACACCGTGGTTGTCTGACTCGATAAGCGGCGCGTACGCCCCAGGACGAACCGGATGCCGTAGACGCCATTGCTGAGTCTGGGCAGTGTGCACAACCTCGTAGGGGCGGCCTTGAATGTGCACATACTGATGACCCTCGACGTGGTAGACGCCGTGGGCATCGGGTTGCAACGCTGGCTCCAGCACCACCGGGCTGCGATAGGGGGCAAGGTCGACCTTGAACAGTTTTTTTTGACCATTGGCCTCGCTGACAGGCTCCACCCGTCCCAACAGTGCGGGCGTGTGCAGCGGCGGCTTGATCGACGCCCACGCAGAACTGGCCCGCGCGCCAACGCCCATCACCAACAGGTTTTGCGCCACGGAGCCGAAGTGTTCCAGCGCTTGCGTCACCTCGCCGTGGCTCCAGTCTTCCACCCCGGTATAGAGTTCGGACAGCAGTTGCACTGCGGCGGCCAGCAGCACCACTTCGCCCAACCCCGGCACAAAAAACGCCGCCAGGTTGAACAGCGGTTGCCCGGCTTCGAACAAAGCGACCAAACGCTGCAGTAAGGACTCGTCCGATTCATGGTCTGTGGGCACCGCAAGCGTGCGGGCGTTACTCAGGCTCAACGTCGAATACTGACGGTACAGGGCAAACCAGGGCGGCTCACCCGTGTCATGTAACGTGATGTCCAGTTGGGCTTCGGTGCGCCATTCAATCACCGGCACACCGGATGTCGTCAGGCCCTTGAAGCGCAATGCCCGCTGCAATTGCTTCATCAGTGCCGCCTGGTAGCGCAGCTCCACGGTTTTTTTAAGCGCGGCGCGTGGAGCCGTTTCGCGCAAGCGCAGCGCAAACGCGTCATTGAAGTGCTGCAATGACGGGTATTCGTAAAGCGGGCGCTCTTTGTCATGAGGCATGTACACCATGCAGGGCAACTGGGTCTCGCCCGCCGTGGGCTTGCCGATAAACACCAGGGCACCGTACAACGGGCATTGCCCGTAGGTGCCGCTTTCAAGCTTGATGCTCAACAGGCTGAGGCTGCACACCCGCACCTCCCTCGAGCCCCAGCGCAGGTTCGGTTCGCCTTGCAACCATTGCAACAGCAAGGTGTAACCCGCGTGGGTGATCTCACGGGTCAGGTACGCCTTGTGGCTGAGCCATGCAAGGCGGCTTCTTTCATGGGCCAAAAATTGCGGCTGAAGGCTGGTGGCGAGCGCACTCTCCTGCGTGGCCTCCACGGCAGGAAACACCGTGTGCAAATACCGCTGATACTGCTGCCCGACATTCAGCGTTCGACACATCCGGGCAAAGTCCAGCGGGTTGAGCCCTGAGCGTTTCGGGTTGGCGTGGCGCTCCAGAATAAAGGCCTCGCCACCCAATTCATCGCGCACCTCTTGGCTCGAGAAGTTCTGCAGGGCGGCTTCGAGCAAGCTTAGGTGCGTCATGTTGACGACGGGAATCAATGCCGTGGGCAACACAAACTGCACCGGATCTTTGATGGCATCGCCCAACGGGTTAAGCGGGAAGCGCTTGATCAGCACCAGCACATTGTGGTCCACGTCAAAAGGCGTATCCGTCAGGGTTTTGAGCGCATTGATCAGTAACGGTCGGGCAAACACAACCGGTGACTGGACCGCTGCCAGGCGTGCCGCGAAGGCCGTTTCGTCACGGTGATGATGGATCAGGGACTCAATGACCTGACGCTTGAGTGCGTTGTCGGCGGGTACCAGCCAGGCCGGCATGCGTTCCCGGGCCAGCGCCGAAAACTCATCTACGGCGGTCAGCGCCTGATCGTGTTCAGGCGCAGTACCGCCAGCAGAAGAAAGAGGAGGATCTATCATCGTGATGACCTGAAAAATGGAAACAGGTCATCACGTTATCGCGCAGCAGGCGGGCTCAAGCGGTAGCTATGTACCCACGCTGAGCGACCAGGTCAGTCCATCACCAACCGCGCCAGCTGCTGTTTGAGCCGCTGGTTTTCGGCGCGCAACTGCTTCACCTCATCGATCAGCTCCAGCGCCAGGGCGACACCTTCCCACTCAATATGCAGGTCATCGCGCAGTTTGACGGCCCGTTTGGCGACGATTATTTCATAATCGTCAAAACGCCAAACATGCGGCGCATGGCCCTGAGGCTCGATAATTCCGTGTTCGACAATTTCTATCACGTAAGTGGCCGGGATATTGGCCTCTTCGCAGAACGTTTCCATGTCCAGCTGAACGATCAGGGTGCTGCTCATGATCAGTTACTCCATTGAGCTCTCGGGTCAAATGCGGCGTTGTCAGCGAGTTCTTTCCACAAGGCCTGGGCCGCTTCGTCATTGTGCTTGGGCATGACCACTTTCAACTGGGCGTACAAATCGCCCCGCTGGCCTTGCTTGTCCATCAGGCCGTGGCCTTTGATGCGCAGGCGCTGGCCATTCTGGCTGCCAGGACGAATGGTCAGGTTCAGCTTGCTGGTCAGGGTGGGGACCGCCACTTTGGTGCCCATTGCCGCTTCCCACGGTGCCACGGGAACCGTGATCACCAGGTCGTGGCCTTCAACATCAAACATCGGGTGCGGCGCAAAGCGAATGATCAAGTACAGATCACCATTCGCGCCGCCACCTGCGCCCGGGCCGCCCTGGCCTTTGAGGCGAATGCGCTCGCCATCAGTCACGCCGGCCGGGATCTTGACGTTAAGGGTCTTGCTGACGCCCCCCAGCTGGAAGCTGATGGGCTTCGATTCGCCGGACAAGGTTTCTTCAAGGAAAATCGGCAGTTCCATTTCTACATCCTGGCCACGACGACCTGCGCTGCGGCCCGACTGGCCACCGAATCCATTGCCACGCGAACCGAAAATCGAGCTGAAAAAGTCCGAGAAATCGCCCTGATCCTCGAAACCGCCGCTCGAATGGCCCTGCCAGCCCGGCGGCCCCTGGAAGGGTTGACCATGCTGACCGTATTTACGAATTTCATCGTATTCCGCGCGTTTTTCGGCACTTTTCAGCGCTTCATACGCTTCGTTGACGTCCTTGAATTTCTCTTCGGCGTCTTTTTCCTTGCTCACATCCGGGTGGTACTTGCGCGCCAGCTTGCGATAAGCGGTCTTGATCGCTTTATCGTCTGCCGTAGGCTCGACACCCAGGATCTTGTAATAGTCTTTGAAGTCCATGTAAGGATCACCATCCGTTATCAATGTCGTGCCGTTCAGGTACCCGGAATGCGCGGGCCGGGCCTGTCGATCGAGCGATCTCAACCGTGTGACTGAACGGCGCTGCAAAAGTTTATCGGCAGTCAACGGGCTTCTCTGAATCGCCTGCCACCCCTCAAGCCAATGCCTTGAAGTTTGGGGGTCAAGGATAGTCTTTCAAGAGCATTAAAACCTGCGAATTAACGAATACTCGCCCTTCGATTCTCTGAGCGTCTGGCATACACTGCGCGGCCGTTTTTTAACCGGAACACGATAGACATGAAAAGCGCCTCTGCAGCACGTGCCTGCGGCATCGACTTCGGCACGTCCAACTCCACTGTCGGCTGGCTTCGCCCGGGCGTGGAAACGCTCATTGCGTTGGAGGATGACAAGATCACCCTGCCCTCCGTGGTGTTCTTCAATATTGAAGAACGCCGCCCGGTGTACGGTCGTCTGGCGCTGCATGAGTACCTGGAGGGCTATGAAGGCCGCCTGATGCGCTCGCTCAAAAGCCTGCTGGGTTCCAAGCTGATCAAGCACGACACCAGCGTGCTGGGCACGGCGATGCCGTTCAAGGACCTGCTGGGCCTGTTTATCGGTCAGCTTAAAAAGCGCGCCGAAGCGACCGCCGGTCGCGAATTCGAAGAAGTGGTACTGGGGCGCCCGGTGTTTTTCGTCGATGACGACCCGCTGGCCGACCAGGAAGCCGAAAACACCCTGACCGACGTGGCCCGCGCCATCGGCTTCAAGGAAGTGTCGTTCCAGTACGAACCCATTGCGGCGGCCTTCGACTACGAGTCGACCATCGAGCGCGAAGAACTGGTGCTGATTGTCGACATCGGCGGGGGTACGTCCGACTTCTCGCTGGTGCGCCTGTCGCCCGAGCGCCGAGGCCTGGACAACCGCCAGGACGACATCCTGGCCACCGGCGGCGTACACGTGGGCGGGACCGACTTCGACAAACAACTGAGCCTGCAAGGCGTGATGCCGCTGTTTGGCTACGGCAGCCGCATGAAAAGCGGCGCGTACATGCCCACCAGCCATCACCTGAACCTGGCGACCTGGCACACCATCAACTCGGTGTACGCGCAAAAAACCCAACTGGCCTTGGGCAACATGCGTTACGACATCGAAGACACCGGCGGCATCGACCGTCTGTTCAAGTTGATCGAACAACGTGCCGGTCACTGGTTGGCGATGGAAATTGAAGAAACCAAAATCGAACTGACCCACAACGACAGCCGCCATTTGCCGCTGGACCGCATCGAAACGGGCCTGAGCGTTGACCTGAGCCGGGCCATGTTCGAAGCGTCGATCGACAACCAACTGGAACGCATCCGCAACAGCGTGACCCAGTTGCTGAACAGCGCGGGCGTGGGGGTCGAACAGGTCGACACGGTCTTCTTTACGGGCGGTTCAAGCGGCATCCCGGCATTGCGCCAGAGCGTGTCAGCCATGCTGCCCAACGCCCACCACGTAGAAGGCAACATCTTTGGCAGCATCGGCAGCGGCTTGGCGATTGACGCTAAAAAACGTTATGGCTAGAAGCCGAAGCTCTCGTAGTCGCTGACGAGGCACGAAGGCTGCGATCCGGCAGTGACACTAATCGCAGCCTTCGTACCTCGTCAGCGACTACAGAACCTGTTCACGCCTCACACCAAACCCATCTGCTTGAGTTCGCTCTTCAAGTACGCGTAGTAGATCGGCCCGGCCACCACGCCGGGCAGGCCGAAGGCCGCTTCGAACACCAACATCGCCAACAACAATTCCCACGATTTGGCGCTGATTTGCCCGCCCACGATTTTCGCGTTCAGAAAGTATTCCAGCTTGTGGATAACGATCAGGTAAGCCAACGCGCCCACCGCCACCCAGATCGACAGCGATAACCCGACGATGGTGATCAAGGTGTTGGAGATCAGGTTGCCGATGACCGGCAGCAAGCCCAGCAGGAACGTCAGCACAATCAGGGTTTTGGTCAGCGGTAGGTGGACGTCCAGCAGCGGCAGGATCACCGCCAGGAAGATGCCGGTGAACACGGTGTTGAGCAGGGCGATTTTGATCTGGGCAAACACGATGTTGCGAAACGCCTGCACCAGCAGGTGCAACCGTTCGAACAAAGCACCCGCCAGCGGCTTGCGGCGGCTCACGTCCGGGATGCGCTGCAGGGCAATGATCGCGCCCAGCACCATGCCGATCAGCAGGGTGACGAACATGTGCGCCGCGTCCTTGCCCACCAGTTGCAGGTCGCTGAGGTGTTTGTTACCCCAATCACCAATGGCGACGCGAAACTCCGCCGCGCTGGCCGGCAGGTAGCTGTCCAGGAACGGCGGCAATTGCCCGCGCGCCCTGTCGACCACGGCCATGAATTTGTTCAGCGAGGCACCCGGGTTCTCGGCCTCATGCAGCAGAAAACTGATGGCACCGGCGAAGATCAACGCCAGCGCACTGACCACCAACGTTCCCAACAAAGCCACCGCCAGCCAGCGCGCGCGCCGCCCGGCGATCAGCCGCTGCAATTGGGGGGTCAGCATATTGACCAGCTCGAACACCAGCAAACCGGCCAGCAGGCTGGGCAACAACCGCAATGGAAAAACCAGCAACAGGCCAACGGCAATGATCACGTAGCTGGCCAGAACAATGTGACGCTGGGAAAACGATGGCATACAGCCTCAAAACAAGCAGCGCGAAAGGACAGGCAGTCTGCCAGCCTTCAACCAGGATCACTACAAAATGTGACAGCCAAGAACAAGCACACCGCCCCCATCGCGCAGGAGCGGGCTTGCTCGCGATCTTCTGACCTTTAACCCGTCGCGAGCCATCGAGCGTCGACCCCGTTTATTTTTTCTTCAGGCAATCGCTCATAAACGCTTTGCGCGCATCGCCCTTCAGCGCCTGCTCGCCGGCCGTGGCGTTACAGGTTTTCATTTTGTCCTGTTGTGTGGCGGGCTTGGCTTTCAGGCAGGTGCTCATAAAGGCCTTGCGCTCATCCCCCTTGAGCGCCTGGCCGCTGGCATCGGCATTACATTGGGTCATTTTGTTTTGCTGGGCCGTGGCCGCAAAACCTTGGGCACTCAGCAACACGCCCAGCAGCAAAACTGGAATACAGCGCATTTTCATGGCGTCTCTCCTTTTTGCCGCACCGAAAGGCGGCGGGCATGGATGAAGTGTAGACAAATTTCGTTACACCTCCTGGCCACCCTGACCCGACAGGCGAGTGGTCTGTACGGTATGGGTGCGGTGTCATCCAGGGCATTACTTCACGGTTTTGGGCACTTTACCCTGCTGCATTTGCTGCAACAGCGTCGTGCATTCGTTCGGCTCGCCACCGCTGGGGGCGATCAGGGCCAACAGGCCCGCGGCCGGGCCGGCAATCACGCCCAGCGCCACCATGCCCGCACCGCGCAGCAATAACGGGACGGCTTGCACCCCCGCTGACGGGTTGGCAAATGTGCCACGCACGTACAACGGCGAACGTAACGAAAACAGGCGCAGGCCTTTGGACTCAGGGGTGATGGTGAGGTCGAGCCTCTCGGTGGCAAGGTTGACCGTGCCGTCGATGTAGATGATCGCGTTCTCGGTATCGAACACAAACAGGTGCGTACTGGCCAGGCCTTGCTTGATGCCAAAGTTGGCGGCCGCGCAGTTGATCTTGACGTCTTCGTCGCCAAAGATTTTGTCGACCAGGTAGTTACCCACGTTCAAGCCGGCAATTTCCATCAGGCTGCGGCTGATAGCCCCGTCGTTGATGATCATCTTCAGGTCACCGTTGGCCGTGGCCAGCAGCTTGGCGACGGAGTTGCCGGTGCCGGCAATCGTGGCATCGCCATTGAGCTCACCGAAACTGGTTTTCATCGGCTCGAACGTGGGGAACAGCTGTTTGAGCTTGAAGTTACGCGCGGTCAGCCGCGCCTGGCCCTGCAACGGGGTGTCACGGCCATTGAGGCGGATCTGGGCATCCAGCTTGCCGCCCGCGATGCCGAACCGCAGCGGCTCAAGGCTCAATTCACCGTCCTTGAGCACCAGGTGGGTGTACAGGTCGGTAAACGGCAACTCGGCGCTCTGCACGATGCGCTTGCCGGTGAATTCCACATCGGCGTCCATGTCGCGCCAGCGCTCGGTGCGGAACTCTTCCACCGGCAACACCTTGCCCGCGGGCTGTTTACTTTCGCCACCCCGGGCCTTCTGCTTCGCGTTGGAATCGGCACCGATCAGCGGGGCCAAGTCACTCATCAGCAGTTGGTTGGACACCAGCACGCCCTTCAACAGCGGGCGCGGCTGGCTGGCGGTGTAGCTCAGGTTGCCGTGTATGTCGCTGTCACCGATCTTGCCGTTGAAGTTGTCGTAGGTGAATTGCGCCCCGCTCGACTCCCGCAGCTTGGCCGTCAAATGCCCGTCGGTGGCGTAAGGCGGTGAGTCCGGCAAGGTCACGCCGGTCAACGGGTACAGGTTGCTCAGGCTGGTACCCGCCAGTTTCAGGCGCAGGTCCAGCGCCCCCAGGTTCAACGGCTCCGTCAGGGTGCCGGCCAATGACACCTGGTTGTCGCCAATATTGACGTGCGCTTGCAGCGGGAATGGCTGTGAGGCGTCCTGCAAGGCCAGTAAACCGCCGATCTTGCCAGTGCCGTCGAGTTTCTGACCGTGGTAATGGCCTTTCACCTTCAGGGCAAACGCATAGTCTTGCGGCGCGGCCCCCTTCTCCTGAACCTTTTCGGCTTCTTTCTCACCCACGATGTCTTTAAACGGCACCGGTTTGCCCAAGGAGTCGATCAGCACGTCGAGCCGGGTGTTCAGGGGCTGGTCGTTCAGGGTGACCTGGCCCTTGTCAAAGCCGATGGCTCCAATGTCCATACGCCAAGCGGAAGGCTCGGCGTTCGGGTCTTGGGGGTCAAAGGTAAAGGTCCAGTTGGCCCGGCCATCGGCCAGGCGCTCCAGGTGCGCAGTGGGCTCAGTCAGGTCGATACGCGGGATGGCCACGGTGTGGGCCAGCAGTGGCAGCGGTGACAGCCGCAACTCGACCTTTTTCAAACGGGCCATTTGCGGCGTTTTCGACCAGTCGGGGTTGCCCAAGGTCAGGTCTTCGGCAATCACATGGGGCCACGGCACCCAGGCCCGCCAGCCACCCTCACCTTCTTCACGCTGCCAGCGCACTGCCAGGTTGCCATTAATGGCAAACGGGCGATGCAGCACTTCAGACACTTTGGCGTTGAGGGTCGGCTTGATGCGGTTCCAGTCGAACGTTGCGAGGATCACCAGCAACACGACCACCAACAGGACAAACAGGCCAATGACCCAGGCAAGGACTTTACGGGTACGTGTCATGCCACGGCTCCTTGATGACAATTAAACGTCCATTCTAGACGTTGATAACGATACGACTGACAAAGGCCCCCCAAGGTTTAACCCGGCGTCCACTTTCGCAGAAGCAGCCCTTAAAGGCTCAGGCTAGAGCGCTCAAACCTGGGAAATCAATTTGGTTGATGATGACCATCGGCCGTATGAACTTTGATAATAAATAGGCAAGCGTAGCATTGGCACCACTACCACCCAGTTGCACCGCTACGGAGAACACACCTCATGAAACGCCCAGTACTGCTTGGCCTGACTCTTTCACTGTTGGCTATCAATGCCTACGCCCTGCCAGCAGACGATCAAGCGACACCGATGATTCAGCCTGCCTCGAGCACCCTGAGCCAACCCCTCAACCCTGTGGCCGAAGACGGCGCACAGCGTACGCTGAACCAGCAAAACCCTGTGGCTGAAGACGGCTCACAACGCACGCTGAACCAGCAAAACCGCGTGGCCGAAGACGGCGCACAACGTACGTTGAACCAGCAAAACCGTGTGGCCGAAGACGGCGCACAGCGCACGCTGAACCAGCAAAATCCCGTGGCTGAAGACGGCTACAGTCGCACGCGCAGCAGCAACTTCATAGCTGAAGGTGGCGCGGACCGTCTGGCAGAAAGAAATCAACGGGCCAGCTAAGTCAGGGGTTTCAGCAACCCACGTGCTCGCGAAAGCGTCGCCCTTCCAACGCACCGTTCGACGCCGTCAAAGCCGATTTGCTAGAGTGCGCGGCTGTACTTGTCTGGAACCTCAGCCCCAATGCTGCCTCGCGCCGAACAGAAACAACAGACCCGCCTAGCGCTGATGGATGCTGCCCGCCATTTGATGGAATCGGGTCGCGGCTTTGGCAGCCTGAGCTTGCGAGAAGTCGCCAAAACGGCCGGCATTGTGCCCACTGGTTTCTATCGCCACTTTAGCGACATGGATCAACTGGGCCTGGCCTTGGTGAGTGAAGTGGGCCAGACCTTTCGCGAGACCATTCGCCTGGTGCGTCACAACGAACTGTTTATGGGCGGCGTGATCAACGCGTCGGTGCGTATTTTTCTGGACGTGGTCGAAGCCAACCGCTCGCAGTTCCTGTTTCTGGCCCGCGAGCAATACGGTGGCTCACAGCCGGTTCGCCAGGCCATTGGTGCGCTGCGTGAAGACATTACCTCGGACCTGGCAGCAGACCTGGGCTCCAAACCCAAGTTGCAGCATTTGAACCACGCCGCACTCACGGTAATCGCCGATCTGGTGGTCAAAAGTGTGTTCGCGGCATTGCCCGATGTCATCGACCCGCCCGCCAGCCCGCTGCCGGACTATCTGCAAGCACAAGCCAAGATCAGCCAGCAACTGCGCTTCATCTTTATCGGGCTCAAGCACTGGAAAGGCTTGGGCAGCACCGAATAAGTGCAATCGCCCCAAACCGGTGCGCCGACCTTGCCCCGGCGCGCTTTTTTTGCCCGCGCGCGCCTTGGCCTGCCCCGTTATGACCCTGTTTTTGCGCGCTTGAACCCGATTGGCAAGCCCCTTGCTCTGTGCTTTGTATTGTTCATTGCAGGAGCCTTCCGATGCTGGTCATTCACCGTCGAATCGCCGCCCACCCCGTGTGGAGCGCCGAGTTACACCTGAACTTCGAAGCCCGGAGCAAAACCCGCCTGCGCTGTTTCAGCCGTGATGGCGAAGATGTCGGCCTGTTCCTTGAGCGCGGCCAGACGCCACTACAGGACGGCGAGTACCTGCAAGCCCAGGACGGGCGCATTGTGCGCGTCTGCGCCAGCCCGGAAAAACTGCTGCATGTGACGTGCAGTAATGCCTTTGAACTGACCCGTGCCGCCTACCACCTGGGTAACCGCCATGTCGCCTTGCAGGTCGGGGATGGCTGGCTGCGCCTGCTTGATGACTATGTGCTCAAGGCCATGCTGGAGCAGTTGGGTGCCCACACCGAGTCCATTGAGGCACCGTTTCAGCCGGAACACGGTGCCTATGGCGGCGGTCATCATCACTCTCGGGCCGGTGAAGAAGACTTCAACTACGCCCCGCGCCTGCATCAGTTCGGCGTGCGGGTGTGAACCCCGCGTGGGCGCTGCTGCGCCTGGCCAGCCCGCAATTGCCGATTGGTGGCTACAGCTACTCCCAAGGCCTGGAAATGGCCGTGGAACAAGGCCGCGTGAGTGACCCGAGCACGGCGGCGCGCTGGATCCACGACCAGTTGCGGCTGAACCTGGCCCGCTTTGAAGCACCGTTGTTGCTGGCTCATTGCCAAGCGGCCGCCGACGAGCACTGGAGCGATTTGCAGCGTTGGTGCGACGAGCACCGCGCCAGCCGCGAAACCCGCGAACTGCATCAGGAAAGTCGGCAAATGGGCTATTCCTTGCAGCAGTTGCTCACAGGCTTACCCGAACTGGATGCGCCTGCCCGAAGCTTTCTCGCTCAGCAAACCGAGCCGCACTTGGCTCTCAGTTGGGCGTTGGCGGCCCGCGCCTGGGGCATCTGCCCACAGGATGCCCTGGCGGCCTGGCTGTGGAGCTGGCTGGAAAACCAATTGGCCGTGTTGATGAAAACCCTGCCACTGGGCCAGCAAGCCGCACAGCGCATGACCAGCGAGTTGTCACCGGCGCTACAGCACGCCCAACAGCAGGCCAGCACCCTTAACGTTTCCCACATGGGCAGCGCCGCATTCGGCCTGTCGTTGGCGAGCATGGCCCACGAGCGCCAGTACAGCCGCCTGTTTCGTTCCTAGGAGAATGCAATGCATACACAACCTCTGCGCGTTGGGATCGGTGGCCCGGTGGGCTCCGGCAAAACCGCGTTAACCCTCGCCCTGTGCCTGGCCCTGCGGGATAAATACAACCTGGCGGTGGTGACCAACGACATTTACACCCGTGAAGATGCGGACTTTCTGGTGCGCAACCAGGCACTGGCCCCGGAACGCATCATCGGCGTTGAAACTGGCGGCTGCCCGCACACGGCAATCCGCGAGGATGCCTCGATCAACCTCGAAGCCGTCGACCAGTTGAACCGTCGCTTCCCAGGGCTGGACCTGATTCTGGTGGAATCGGGTGGGGATAACTTGTCGGCCACCTTTAGCCCGGAACTGTCTGACTTGACGCTCTACGTGATCGACGTATCAGCGGGCGACAAACTGCCGCGCAAGGGCGGCCCCGGGATCTGCAAGTCGGATTTGCTGGTGATCAACAAGATCGACCTGGCTCCGCTGGTGGGCGCATCGCTGGAACTGATGGACAGCGACACCCGCCGTATGCGCGGCGACAAACCCTTTGTGTTCAGCAACCAGAAGACCGGGCACGGGCTGGACAGCATCGTGGCGTTTATCGAACAACAGGGAATGTTGGTGACTTAAAAACAGCGGCTGGGACGAGCCTGCTCGCGATCGTTTAAACGATCGCGAACACTCGAGCGTCAAACGGCTGCGCCTACAGCGTTCAGGGCATCACGGTGTATCATGTCGCGCATCGCCCCCGCCGTGACGACGCCTGCCCATGCCTGATGTAGCCCGCTCCACCTTTGCGCCTGAGTTGACCGCCACGTTTGCGGCCGTGCAACAGCATTTCCGTCAGGTCATTGTGCCGCTGTGGCAAGGCCCTGGCTGGAACGCCGAACTGGCGCTGCCCTATGAGGCACTCAGCGCCGAGCATCAGCCCCTGGCACCCCAGCGCTATCGCGCCATGGCCTGTGCGCGGCAGTTGTATGTGTTCGCCAGCCTGATCGGCGACCCTGACTTCCCCCTGGCCGCCGAGCGTGCAGCGGCGCTGTTTCGCTCCCTGCAAAGCCATTTTCACGACGCGCAGCACGGCGGCTGGTTCTACAGCATCGACCCTGCGGGCCAACCGCTGGATCAACGCAAAGACCTCTACACCCACGCCTTTATTATTTTCGCCTGCGCCCATTACTGGGCCAAAGTGCGCGAGCCTCTGGTGGCCTCGACGCTCGATGCGGCACTGCAAGTGGTGGCCGAACGCTTCAGCGATGGCAACGGCTTGTACGACGCCAGCCTGAACCGGGACTGGTCGAGCCTGAACAGCGGCCCGTTGCAAAACCCGCTGATGCACTTGGCCGAAGCCTTTCTGGCCACCGTGTCGGTGCGCGAAGACGCCCCCGTGCAAGCCGCACTGCTGGCGCTGGTCAAAGGCATGCAACAGCGCTTTATCGAGCCTGTGCATAACGTGATGCTGGAAAAGCCGCGCGGGGCTGTGGATAACTGGTTTGAACCGGGGCATCAGTTCGAGTGGTTTTTCTTGCTTGCCTCTTCACCCTTGCTGCGCGACACCCCCCTGCACGCCTCGCTGGAACGCGCCTTCGGGTTTGCCGAGCAGGTGGGGGTTAACCCGCAAACCGGCGCGGTCTGCGGCATGCTGGCCCCGGATGGCCGCCTGCGTGACGGCACTCAGCGCATCTGGGCCCAGGCTGAATACCTGCGCGCCCTGACCCTGCGCCCCGAGCCGCTGCCCCGCCTGCAACGCCAGCTACTGGCGTTGCAGCAGCAATTTTTGCAGCCGGCCGGCTGGTATGAGTGCCGCGATAGCGAGGGCAATGTCAGCCGTGAAGACATGCCGTCGACCACGCCGTACCACTTGGCAACGTGCTACAGCGGGCTGGCCAAGTATTTCGGCTGACGCCCAGTGCCAAAGCGCTACGCCTTGGCGTTGCGCTCAATGGCAAAACCGTTCCAGGACTGCGACACGGGCATCAGCTCAAGGCGGTTGATGTTGATATGCGCCGGTGTGTTGAGTACCCAGAACACGGTTTCGGCAATGTCCTGCGGCTGGATCGGCTCAGCGCCCTGGTAAGTGGCGTCGTAACGCGCCTGGTCGCCGCCAAAACGCACCATCGAGAATTCACTTTCGCACAGGCCCGGCTCAATATTGCTGACCCGCACCCCTGTGCCCTGCAAGTCACAGCGCAGGTTCAGGGAAAACTGCTTCACGAAGGCTTTGGTGCCGCCGTACACATGGCTGCCCGGGTAAGGGTAGCTGCCCGCGATAGAGCCCAGGTTGACGATACCGGCACCGCGCCCATAAGCGATCAAACGCGGTAACAGCAGGCGGGTGCTGAACAGCAAGCCCTTGATGTTGGTGTCGACCATGGTTTCCCAATCATCCAGGTCGCACTTGGGCGCAGGGTCGGTGCCCAGGGCCAGGCCCGCGTTGTTGATCAGGCCGCGCAGTGTGCTGAACGACTCCGGCAGGTTGGCAATCGCCGCTTCCATCGCCGCACGATCTCGCACGTCCAGCACCAGGCCATGCACTTCGGTCTGGCTGGACAACTCTTCGCACAGTGCATCCAGACGATCCTTACGTCGACCGGTCAACACCAATTTCCAGCCTGCCTGCGCAAACCGGCGTGCACAGGCCTCACCAAACCCAGAAGTTGCGCCCGTAATAAACAGGGTGGAAGTCATCATGTTCTCCTTGGCTGGCGGGCGTCGACCGCCATTGAATTAGACGTTCAGCAGCATGCCTAGGTCGCGATCCGGCGGCAACCCGGCGCGTTAGCCAGCCTGCCGCTGTATAAAAAACAGTCAACCGGCGCAAGGCCACGTCACATAAGGGCTGGCGCGACATGCACGCACCTTATCCACAGCCCCGTCCACAGTCTTTGGGGGCAACTCGAAAATACCCAAAGCCTTGGTACACAAGGCCTGGGAGGAAGGTAGAGGGTTTTTTTAGCTTGACCTGAGCAGGTCGGCCATGCAGCGGCTTCAAAACAGGGCGAAGCAGAGAAAACGGATAGATAGCCACAGGCCAGTTCTTACGCCGTCCCGAGCGTTCTTTCCAGAGTTTAATCACAGACTTATCCACAGGTTAGTACCTGGCCTAAAGTCGCGGATAAAAAAACATAAACCTGTTGACAAATTGTCTGGAAGGCCAAGAAAAAGCAGCTGATCAAAAAACAACCACACCTCTGCACGCCACGTAAACAAAGGGCTTCAGCCAACTACTCCCACGTTACCCACAGCCACCTCCACAGCAAACGGGGACAAGTCAAAATGATGACAAAACAGGGATTTACAGCGGCTTTATGTCGCGCTTTAGTCGGGTTGCAATATTGTTTTCCACAATTTGGAAATGCGGTGTCAAGCGTGCAAATTGTCGAACAAAACAACACCCCGTTCGTAGGCGCGAACGTGCTCGCGATCTTTGAGTCTTTCTAAAAGATCACGAGCCCGTTCGCGCCTACGAGGGAGGTTTAATGCCCGCCCAAGTAGGCGTTGCGCACTTCTTCGTTACTCAGCAGTTCTTGCCCGGTGCCGCTCAGGCGAATTTCTCCGTTGACCATCACGTAGGCTCGGTCTGAAAGACGCAGCGCGTGGTTGGCGTTTTGCTCCACAAGAAAGAGGGTCATGCCGGTCTTCGCCAGTTCACGCAAGGTGGCGAAAATCTGTTTCACCACAATCGGTGCCAGCCCCAGGCTGGGCTCATCCAGCAGCAACAGCTTGGGGCGGCTCATCAGGGCGCGGGCGATGGCGAGCATTTGCTGCTCGCCACCCGACATGGTCATGGCCCGCTGGTTACGCCGCTCCTTAAGCCGGGGGAAGAGTTCAAACATGCGCTGCATGTCTTCAGCGGCGTGTTTGTCACCAATGGGAATGGTGCCCATCAGCAGGTTCTCTTCAACCGACATGTCCGGGAACACACGGCGCCCTTCCGGCGACTGGGCAATGCCGTTGGACGCGATGTAGTGCGAAGACTTTTGTGTGATATCCACACCCTGATAAAGAATCTGCCCACCACTGGCCCGGGGCTGGCCGAAGATCGACATCAGCAACGTGGATTTGCCCGCGCCGTTGGAGCCGATCAGGCTCACGGTTTCGCCCTCTTCAATGTGCATCGAGACTTTCTTCAACGCCTGGATAGGCCCGTAGTGAACGTCCAGGTCCTTGAGTTCGAGGATCGTGCTCGTCATACCAACTCCTCTTCATCGGCACCCAGGTAGGCGGCAATCACTTTGGGGTCATTGCGAATCGCTTCAGGCCCGCCCTCGGCGATCACGTTGCCGTGGTCGAGCACCACGATGTGATCGGAAATGCTCATGACCATACCCATGTCGTGCTCAATCAACACCACCGTCAGGTCGTGTTCGTCGCGCAGCAGGCGAATCATCGCGCTTAACGCTTCGGTCTCCTGGGGGTTGAGACCTGCCGCCGGTTCGTCCAGGCAGATAATTTGCGGGCGTGTGCACATGGCCCGGGCAATCTCCAGACGCCGCTGCTGGCCGTAAGACAATTCACCGGCCAAGCGGTTGGCGCAGTCCACCAGGTCCACCACTTCCAGCCAGTAAAACGCGTGGTCCAACGCATCGCTTTCAGCCTGACGATAACCCTGGGTGTTGAGGATGCCCGCCAGCATATTGCGGTTGACCCACATGTGCTGCGCGACCAACAGGTTTTCCAGCACCGACATTTCCTTGAACAGGCGAATGTTCTGGAAGGTGCGCGCCAGGCCAGCACGGTTCACCAGGTGGGTGCCACCGAACATTTTGTAAAACAAGCGGCTGGCGAATGTTTTGGGCGAGATGAAATCACTGAACCGAAACGGTTCACCCAACAGCTTGATCACGTTGGTGTGAGTGCCACGGGCGTTGATTTCGATCTTGCCGCCGGTGGCTTTGTAAAAGCCGGTCAGGCAGTTGAACACCGTGGTTTTACCGGCCCCGTTCGGGCCGATCAGGGCAAAGATCGAGTTGCGCTTGACCTTGAGGCTGACATCGCTCAAGGCCTTGATCCCGCCGAAATGCATCATGAGGTTGTCGACGCTGAGCACGACTTCATCTTTCATCATGGCGCGACTCCCTTGCGCGGTGTGACCCCGACACGGCTGATACGGATCAGGCCCCGCGGTCGCCAAATCATCATCAAGACCATCAATACGCCAAACAGCAGCACCCGGTACTCAGCAAAGCTGCGCAGCAGTTCGGGGGCCACCGTCAACACAAATGCTGCAATCACCACGCCCACCGTCGAGCCCATGCCGCCGAGCACCACAATGGCGAGGATCAGCGCCGATTCAAAAAAGGTGAACGAGGACGGGTTGACGAACCCTTGGTAGCTGGCGAAAAACACCCCCGCCAGGCCAGCGGTCGAGGCACCCAGGGTGAACGCCGAGAGCTTGACCAGCACATGGTTCAAGCCCATGGCACGGCAGGCGATTTCGTCCTCACGCAGGGCTTCCCAGGCGCGGCCGATCGGCATCCGGGTCAAGCGGTGCTTGATGTACAGCACCAGCAGCACTACCAGAAACAGCACGATGTAGATAAACAGGAATTTGATGTTGGGGTTGTAGTCCAGGCCAAAGAATTGATGAAACGGCACGCCGCCGTCCTTGGCCACACGCCCGAATTCCAGGCCCAAAAAGGTCGGGGATGGCACCGGCATGCCATTGGGGCCACCGGTAAACGACAGCCAGTTATTGAGCACCAACCGGATGATTTCACCAAAACCCAGGGTCACGATGGCCAGGTAGTCACCGTGCATTCGCAACACGGGAAACCCCAGGATGCACCCCGCCATGGCCGCCGCAATCGCCGCCAGCGGCAGCACCGTCCAGAACCCCAGCCCCAGGTATTGATAGCCCAGTGCCAGCCCGTAGGCACCAATGGCGTAGAAGGCCACGTAGCCCAGGTCCAGCAGCCCCGCCAGCCCCACCACGATGTTCAGGCCCAGGCCGAGCAAGACGTAGATCAGGCCCAGAATGACCACCGTCAGCAGGTATTTGTTGGCGAAGAATGGGAACACGATGGCAATCACGATCAGCAGCGGCACGATCCAGCGCAACCGCGATTTGTAATCGGGCGGCAGTACATGCACGCCAGAGCTCGTGGACTCAAACCCCTGCAATATTTTCAAACCCTTGGGCGTTTGCAAAAACAGGCTCAGGGCAAAACGCCCCACCATCACAATCGCCACCAGCCAGCCCACACGCGCCGGTTGCAGGTTGAAGGTGTAGCCGTCGAGCACGACCCCCACGATAGGCCCGAACACAATCAATGAAATCAACCCGGCCAGAATCGAATCGATCACGCTCTTTTTGATATCAATCGGTTTAATGGCTGCAGACATACTCACACCTTCGCCACAAGAGGACGACCCAGCAGGCCTTGAGGACGGAAAATCAGGATCAGCACCAACAGTGAGAAACTGAACACGTCCTTGTAGTCCGAGTTAATCAACCCGGCAAAAAGCGACTCGGAAATACCCAGGATAATGCCGCCCAACATGGCCCCCGGCAGCGAGCCAATCCCGCCAAGAACGGCAGCGGTAAACGCCTTGATCCCGATAATAAAGCCGGCATAGAAGTCGAACGTGCCGTAGTTCATGGTGATGAGTACACCGGCCAGTGCGGCCATCGCGGCACCGATCACAAACACGTAGGAAATGACTCGATCAGTGTTAATGCCCAGAATCGAGGCCATCTTGCGGTCTTGCTGAGTGGCCCGGCACATGCGGCCCAGCTTGGTGTACTTGATGATGTAAGTGAGCAGACCCATGCCGACAAAGGCGGCGACCAGGATGAACACTTTGGTGTAGGTGAGTTGCACAAAGCCTGTGCCGATGTCGACACGCCAAGCGCCGCTCAGCAGGGTCGGCACGCCTTGCTGGCGCGAGCCCTGAGCAATTTGCACGTAGTTTTGCAGGATAAGGGAGATGCCAATGGCGCTGATCAGCGGTGCCAGCCGAGTGGAATTTCGCAGGGGTTTGTAAGCCACACGCTCAATAACCCAGCCATACACGCCGGTGACCACCACCGTGAAAATCAGCGTGCCCAACATGAGCAGCGGGAAGGATTCAATACCGAAGTACGCCAGCAGAGCCAGACTGATCGCCGCGAGGTAAGCAGAGATCATGTACACCTCGCCGTGGGCGAAGTTAATCATGCCGATGATGCCGTAGACCATTGTGTAGCCGATGGCAATCAGGCCATAAACAGACCCGAGGGTCAGGCCGTTCAGCAGTTGCTGCAGGAATATACCGTCCATAACGCAATCTCACGCACTTGAACCCGGGCGCAAACGCGTAACCGCCGGGCCGTCAACGGACGGCCCGGAGCACACGACTTGCGCGGTTCATGGAAAAGAAGACAGGTGATAGCAACCCCACCCACCCGAACGGTCGCCGAAGCGCCGTTCAGGCCAGTGGTTCATGTCACTGCTGTTTTTCCAGTTGGTGATATTTGCCGTTGGCGTCCCACTGATACATCACGTAGTCGGAGACTTTAAGGTCGCCCTTGTTGTCCCAGGCTTTTTCGCCCATCACGGTTTTCACCGGGTTGGCCTTTAGCCATTTGGCAGCCTCTTCACCCTTGTTGGAGTTGGCACCGGCAAAGGCTTCGGCCAGGGCCTGGACCGAAGCGTAGGCATACAGGGTGTAACCTTCTGGCTCAGTACCCGCTTTACGGAACTGGTCGACCACGGCTTTGCTGTCTGGCAGCAGGCGCGGGTCGGCACCAAAGGTCATGTACACCCCTTCAACATATTGCTTGCCGCCAGCGGTGCTCACCAGCTCATCGGTGACCACACCGTCATCAGACATAAACTTCACGTCCTTGAGGCCTTGCTCACGCAGTTGACGTACCAACGGGCCAGCCTCAGGGTGCAGGCCGCCGAAGTACACCACGTCAGCACCGAGTGAACGGATCTTGGTCACCAGGGCGCTGAAGTCTTTTTCGCCGCGGGTCAGGCCTTCTTCAAGAATCGGCTTCACGCCACGCTTGGTCAGCTGTGCGCTGGTGGCATCGGCCAGGCCTTTGCCATAAGTGTCCTTATCGTTGATCACGACCACTTTTTTGCCCTTGAGCACATCAACGATGTAGTCGCCGGCCACGATGCCCTGCTGGTCATCACGCCCGCACATACGGAATACCGCATCCAGGCCGCGCTCGGTGACCTGAGGGTTGGTCGAGCCGGGGGTGATCATGATCACACCGGCATCGGCATACACCTCAGAGGCTGGAATGGTGTTCGATGAGCAGAAATGCCCGACCACACCCACGACCTTGTCTTGATCGACCAGACGGTTAGCCACAGACACGGCCTGCTTCGGTTCACACGCGTCGTCCCCCTTGACCAACACAATCTTCTCGCCGTTCACCCCACCCTTGGCGTTGATCTCGTCCGCCGCCGCCTGCGCGCCCTTCATGTACTGCTCACCAAATGCCGCGTTGGCACCGGTCATCGGGCCCGCCACACCAATTTTCAGATCAGCCTGGACAAACGTAGAAACGCCCAACGCAGCAGCCACTGCGAGAGCCAAAAAACCTTTCTTATAGAACGTCTGCGACATGAGGTGGTGCTCCTGAGGTTTTATTAGATGGCACTTCGACTTCACTTAAAACGCAGAGCAAGCGGCGTGCCATTGGTTTTTTATTCTTGGAAAGTCGTGGTCTGGCTGTGATCAATCGACTGTTTCGGGCCCATTTTTATTGAGCGTGCAACCGTCTAAACCGAGGAGGGTGAAACCGTTTGTTACCATTGAGCGCCACCGAGCAAGCCCTGCCGCGCAACCGGGTTGCCCTGCACCAGGCGACAGCCCGGTAACCCACTGCGTCACCGATCTGCACACTGTCGGTGCACAAGTGCTACACGCTGCTCCCTAAACGTAAAGTCGGTGCGCAAGCCGCCCCCACACGTAACGCCTGAAAACGTTTAAATCACGATTCTTAGGCACTGCCCGGCGTGGTACAGCGAAAAACCGGCCTCATACAGGCAACTGCGCAGCGCTGCGCCTGCCACGGGCTGCATCGGCGAGAACGGAATGGGCAGTGCCTTGGCATCGCCGTGGCACAGGTAATCGGCAAACGCCTTGCCCACCACCGTGCCGGTGGTGACGCCCCGGCCGTTGTAGCCGGTAACCGCGACCAAACCGGGCGCGGGCTCGAACAAGCGCATCAAATGGTCGGGGGTAAACGCAATGCAGCCGGTCCAGGTGCATTCCCACTCCACCCCTTTCAAATACGGGAAATAGTGCTGCTGCACACGGTCGGCCCAGGCCTTGAGAAACCATGCGGGCTTTTGATTGCCATTGCCCAGGCTACCCAACAGCAAACGGCCCTCGGCATCGCGGCGAATACTGCTCAATACCTGGCGGGTGTCCCACGAGCCCTGCCCGCCCGGCAAGATACGGTTGGCCGTGTCATCGGTCAGGGGTTTGGACGCAACCTGGTAGTAATAACCGGGGAAAAAATTGCGCCGCAAATCCGTCCATTCGCCTTCGGTGTAGGCGTTGGAGGCCAGCACAACATGCTCGGCGTTCACCGCGCCGTGTGCGGTGTGCACCGACCAGCGTTGGCCCTGACGCTCCAGCCCGGTGACCGGCGAATGATCGAACAACCGCCCGCCCAGCGCGCTGGCCGCTGTGGCCAAGCCTGAGGTGTAGGCCATCGGGTTGAGGGTGCCCGCCCGCCGGTCAAGCAAGGCAGCGGCGATTTTTGAGGTGCCGGTGGCCACCTCGCAGGCGGCCCCGGTGAGCAGTTCTACGGGTGCGCCCCGGCGCTTCCATTGGGCTTCGCGGCTGCGTAAATCAGCTTCGCCTTTGGCGTTGTGGGCCATGTGCAGCGTGCCTTCGCGGCGCAACTGACAGTCGATGTGGTACTTGTCGATCAGGCCGAATACCCGCGCGGGCGCAGCACCGAGCATGCGATTGAGTTGGCTACCGATGGCTTCGCCAAACCCGGCTTCGATCTCATCGGGCGGGATCCACATGCCCGCGTTGACCAACCCCACATTGCGCCCGGAACCGCCATGGCCGGTGCGATGGGCTTCAAGCACACACACGCTTTTGCCCTGTTCGAGCAAATGAACGGCGGCGGACAGGCCGGTGATTCCGGCACCGATCACACACACATCAACGTTCAATTCACCCTTGAAGGCGGGTGATTTTGGGCGTTGCGGTGTCAGGTATTCCCACAGACATTGTTCGCGTAAAGGCATTGCCAAGCTCCAGAGATGAAACCTAACCAAACGCAAATCACCTGTAGTCGCTGCCGCAGGCTGCGATAAGGGCCGCAGGACCTTAAAAAGCAGGTGTGCTGCGCGACCTATCGCAGCCTTCGGCAGCGACTACACGCCATTGTGTACCCACTCAGTCGAAGGTGATGCCCTGCGCCAGCGGCAGTTCCAACGAGTAGTTCACGGTATTGGTCTGGCGCCGCATGTAGCCGCGCCACGCGTCGGAACCCGACTCACGGCCGCCACCGGTTTCTTTCTCGCCACCAAATGCCCCGCCGATCTCTGCACCGCTTGGCCCGATGTTGACGTTGGCAATGCCGCAGTCACTGCCAGTGGCTGACATAAACTGCTCAGCCTCGCGCACGTCGGTGGTGAAGATGCAGGACGACAGGCCTTGTGGCACGGCGTTGTTCAGGCGCAGCGCCTCGCTGAAGTCGCGGTAACCCACCACGTACAGGATCGGCGCAAAGGTTTCGCTGCACATCACCTCGCTCTGCTCCGGCATTTGCACAATGGCCGGGCTGACGTAGTAACCGTTCGGGTATTGGCTGGCCAATTGACGCTCGCCGCCAAACACGCGGCCGCCTTCACTCAAGGCTTGCTCCAGCGCGTCTTGCATGGCGTCAAAGCTGTGTTTGTCGATCAGCGGCCCCACCAGGTTGCCTTCCAGCGGGTGGCCGATACGAACTTTGGAATAGGCCGCCTTGAGGCGGGTGACGATCTCTTGCTTGATCGATTCGTGGGCAATAAGGCGGCGCAAGCTGGTGCAACGCTGGCCCGCCGTGCCCACGGCGCTGAACAAAATGGCCCGCACGGCCATGTCCAGGTCGGCGCTCGGCCCAAGAATCATGGCATTGTTGCCGCCCAGTTCAAGGATGCTGCGGGCAAACCGCGCGGCAATTTTTGGCGCGACTTCGCGGCCCATGCGGGTGCTGCCAGTGGCGCTGATCAAGGCCACGCGCGGGTCATCCACCAGCGCTTCGCCGGCATCACGGCCGCCAATGATCACTTGGCTGAGGTACGGGGGCGCATCGGTGAAATCAGTCAGTACACGGTCAAACAGGGCCTGACAGGCCAGCGCGGTCAGCGAGGTTTTCTCGGACGGTTTCCAGATCACTGCATTACCGCACACCAGCGCCAGCGTGGTGTTCCACGCCCACACCGCGACCGGAAAGTTGAACGCACTGATCACCCCCACCACGCCCAGCGGGTGCCAGGTTTCACGCATATGGTGGCCAGGGCGCTCAGAGGCGATGGTCAGGCCGTATAACTGACGCGACAGGCCGACCGCAAAATCGCAGATGTCGATCATTTCCTGCACTTCGCCCAGGCCTTCCTGGGTGATCTTGCCCGCCTCCCACGACACCAGCTCGCCCAGGTCGGCCTTGTACTGGCGCAACACGTCACCGAACTGGCGCACCAGTTCACCCCGGCGCGGTGCCGGCACTTTGCGCCAGGCGTCGAAAGCCTGCTCGGCGCGGGTCACGTGTTGCTCGACCTCGGCCGCACCTTCCCAATGCACGGCACCCACCTGGCTGCCATCGATCGGGGTGTAGACCGGCTGATTGCCGTGTTGGTAAAGCGCCGGGTTTACACCCAGCCGATCCAGTAATGCGGCCAACATAAGGGCACTCCTTGAGCTCAGAAAAAGAGGGGCCGCCAGTAGCGGCGCTGTCCCCTATTTGTAGCTGGCTCAGAACGCCCCAACAAACGACCATTAAGCGAGATATCATTCCGAAAATTCATGCTGCGCCGGCAACGTCGCCTGACAACAAGAACAAGGAGGCTGTTCATGCTTAATAAGCGCTACCTGCCATCCATCACCGCTTTGCAGTGTTTTGAGGCCGTCACCCGCCACCTGAGCTTCACCCGCGCCGCTGAAGAGCTGAACTTGACCCAAAGTGCCGTCAGCAAACAGGTCGCCCAACTGGAGGAACTGTTACAGCACTTATTGTTTCGGCGGGTTCGCCGCCGCCTGCAACTGACCCCGGCCGGGGAGTTGTACCTGGTAGAAGTCCGAAAAATCCTGACTCAAGTCGAAATGTCGACCCACACGCTGCGCTCCTACGGGGGGGAAACCGAGGTGTTACGCGTGTCAACGCCGTCGACGTTTGGCGCACGTTGGCTGATCCCCCGCCTCAAGGGCTGGCGCCTGCGTTATCCGCATATTCATCTGGACGTGTGCAACGAACAGCCGGCCGACGACTTGCTGCAGGGGCGCAGTGACCTGGCCTTTTATTTTGGCCAGGGGTCACGCCCCGGCACCGAATCCGTGAGGTTGTTCGGCGAAGCACTGGTGGCAGTGTGTGCACCGTCGAGCTTGCCGAAACAGCCGTTCACCGATCCCACGCAGTTGACCGACCTGGTGCTGCTACAAAACCCCTCACGCCCGCAGGCCTGGCACGAATGGTTTGAAAGCCAGGGCTATCACACCGACCACAGCTATCACGGGCCACGTTTCGAAACGTTCTATATGTGCATACGCGCTGCGCAAGTAGGCTGCGGTGTGGCCTTGCTGCCGAGGTTTCTGGTGGAAGAAGAATTGACCGAGGGCAAGCTGGTCATTGCCTGGCAGCACCCGATGCCGAGTCGTGATGCGTATTACCTGGCCTACCCGGAGCATTCGGCGGGCGTGCCGAAGGTGAAAGCCTTTGTAAACTGGATGATGGAGCACATCGACGACACCTGACCGTGTAAGGGCGAGCGTTTCTACGATCAAACGATCGCGAGCCCGCTCACGCCTACGGCCAAGGATGTAAAAAACTACTGGCAAAACAGTCTACGGATATGAGCCACTAGTGCCATTCATTGATAAGAGCTGAACGTCGTGGCAATCAGGCACGGCCAGCATGGAGATTGCGCCCCATGAGCGAGAGTGTGTTTGCCGATCGCATCGTGCAGAACTTGCTCGACACCGACTTCTACAAACTGACCATGATGCAGGCGGTGCTGCACAACTACCCCAACGTTGAAGTCGAGTGGGAGTTCCGTTGCCGCAACAGCGAAGACTTGCGCCCGTACCTCAATGAAATCCGCCAGCAGATCGAGCGCCTGACCGAGTTAAACATGACTCAGGATCAGTTGGGGTTTCTGGAACACATCACGTTTATGAAGCCGGACTTTATTCGCTTCCTGGGCCTGTTTCGCTTTAACCCGCGCTATGTGCATACCGGCATCGAGAACGGCGAGCTGTTTATCCGCCTGCGCGGGCCGTGGCTGCATGTGATTCTGTTTGAGGTGCCCTTGCTGGCGATTGTCAGCGAAGTGCGCAACCGCTCGCGCTACGCCGACACGGTACTGTCTCAGGCCCGCGAGCAGTTGTACCGCAAGTTTGACTGGTTGCAGGCCAACGCCAGCACAGAAGAACTGGCCGAGTTGCAAGTGGCCGATTTCGGGACCCGTCGTCGGTTTTCATACCGCGTACAAGAAGAAGTCGTCAGTGTGCTCAAGCACGATTTCCCAGGGCGGTTTGTGGGCACCAGTAACGTGCACCTGTCCCGCGAACTGGACATGAAGCCGCTGGGGACAATGGCCCACGAATGGATCATGGCCCACCAGCAACTGGGCCCGCGGCTGATCGACAGCCAGAGCGCTGCGCTCGATTGCTGGGTACGTGAGTACCGTGGCCTGCTGGGGATTGCCCTGACCGACTGCATCACCACCGATGCGTTCCTCACAGATTTCGATCTGTTCTTCGCCAAACTGTTTGACGGGCTGCGGCACGACTCGGGCGACCCGGTGGTGTGGGCTGAAAAATGCATCGCCCACTACCATCGGCTGGGCATTGACCCGATGAGCAAAACCCTGGTGTTTTCCGACAGCCTGACCCTGCCCCGCTCGCTGGAAATATTCCGGGTCCTGCGCGGCCGGATCAATGTCAGCTTCGGCATCGGCACCAACCTGACCTGCGACATTCCGGGGGTTGAGCCCATGAGTATCGTGCTTAAAATGACCGCCTGTAATGGCTCACCGGTAGCAAAAATCTCAGATGAGCCGGGCAAGACCCATTGCTCCGACCCCAACTTCGCCGCTTATTTGCGCCACGTTTTCCATGTTCCTGAACAGTCGCCCAAGGAGTGAATCATGCAGGCCGTCCAGCGCCAGATCGCTACAGACCTCAAGGTCCAGCCGCCGTTTAAAGACCTCGACGCCCTAGAGGCCGAGGTCGCCCGACGCATCACCTTTATTCAGTGCTGCCTGCACAACGCCAGGCTCAAGACACTGGTGCTGGGTATCAGTGGCGGGGTCGACTCGCTGACCGCCGGCCTGATGGCGCAAAAAGCCATCCAGCAACTGCGCGAGCAAACCGGCGACGACGCTTACCGTTTTATCGCCGTGCGCCTGCCTTATGGCGTGCAACATGACGAAGTCGACGCCACGGCGGCCGTCGACTTTATCAACCCCGATGAACGCCAAACCGTGAACATCGGCCCGGCTGTCAAAGCGCTGGCCGCCGAAGTCACCGCGTTCGACGGCAAGCCTGCGGCCACCGTGGACTTTGTGCTGGGCAACACCAAGGCGCGCATGCGCATGGTGGCGCAATACACCATCGCCGGGGCTACAGGCGGGCTGGTGATAGGCACAGACCACGCGGCGGAAGCCGTGATGGGTTTTTTCACCAAGTTTGGTGACGGCTCCTGCGACCTGGCCCCCCTCAGCGGGCTGGTGAAAAACCAGGTCCGGGCCATTGCGCGGTACTTCGGTGCGCCGGAATCGCTCGTGGAGAAAGTGCCCACGGCAGACCTTGAAGACCTTGCGCCAGGCAAGCCGGACGAAGCCTCCCACGGCGTTTCCTACGCCGAGATTGACGCCTTCCTGCACGGCGAACCGGTGAGTGAAGAGGCGTTTACCATCATCAAAAACACCTACGAAAAAACCCACCATAAACGCGAAATGCCGTTCGCGCCTTGATCCCTAACGGTAGGAGGAGCCGGTCGACGCTCGATTGCTCGCGATCTGTTGAGGGTTAAAAGATCGCGAGCCCGTTGGCTCCTACGCCTTTGCTGTACGAATAAACGGAATGAACCCCACAATTTTTTTCGCTTGTCGCGTCAGCGTTCAAACGCTTTGATAGCGGTCTACTTTGTCGCCAGAGCCCAGCCCCATGTCTTCTTTCGATGGTTTGTTCCTGCTTGTCGAAGCTGTCCTTGATCAACCGGCAGCGCAATGGCTGCATGAGCATGTTGAGGTGCCTCAAGCACTGCTGGCTTTCAACTGGCACGAGCAAGCCCTTCACCGCGCCTGGCTCGCCGAAGCTCTGAACCTGTGCCTGTTGCATAAACTGGTGAACGCCGTACCGGACGGCCGCCGCTACGTTGAAGAACAAGCCCGCCAAGGTCGCAAAGTGGTGTTTGATCACGGTGCGATTCGTACTGTTGACTGGCCAGCCAATGGCGAATTGCCTCGCGGGCGTCAGGCGTTTGCCCGGCTGCTGGAGCCATTGGGCTTTACCGATGTGCGTACTTACCCGCTAACCAAGTTGAACATGACGGGCTGGGGGTACCAACAAATGGACTTGCCCGAAGACATTGCGCAGTTTTTTGTGTCGGAATTGCACCCGGGCCGTTTCAGCGAAGGGTTCCAGCAAGCCGTCACTCGCGTGGTCAGTTCCAGCCGAGACCCGCTACAGGCGGCCCACCGCAGCATTCTCGAGCGTTTGAGCCTGACCCGCCATTGCAGGCTAAGCGAAGCCCGCACGTTGCTGCCCGCGCTGTATAAGGCCTTCGACCGCCAGCACGGCGTAGTGCTTGAAAGCGATTATCAGTGCTTGCTCAACGAAAGCGCCGAGATGGCGTGGATTGCCACCGAGGGCAACAGCTTCAATCACCTGACAGATCGCGTGGAAGACCTGGCGGCCTGTGTGGCTCAGCAGCGTGACCTTCAACGGCCCATGAAGGACAGCATTGAAGTGTCGGCTTCAGGCCGGGTGATGCAAACCGCCTACCGCGCGTGCACGGTTACACGCGGCCTGCTGGACGAGCAGGGGCAGTGGCGTGAGCATTGCGTACCGGGGTCGTTTGTTGAGTTTATTCAGCGCAAGGTCGACCCTGAAAGCGGTCGAATCGATCTGAATTTCGACAGCAGCAATGCCCAGGGCATCTTCAAGATGACAGACTCAAAAGCCTGAACCTGAACGCAAACAGCCCTGACCGCACACGGTGCGTCAGGGCTGTCTGTAGGACGGTTGCGCTTATTTCAGCGTAACAGCGCCTTTCATCATGCCGATGTGGCCTGGGAAGGTGCAGAAAAACAGGTATTTTTCAGCCGGGTCCAGCTTGGACACATCAAAGGTCACAGAGTCTGTTTCGCCAGCACCAATGATTTTGGTGTGGGCAAGCACACGGGTGTCACCGTCTTTCAGGTAGCTCTTGTCGATACCAGCGCTGATGCCGTCAGTGGCAATGCCTTGGGCATCGGCTTCTTTGCTCAGCACCCAGTTATGACCCATCACGTTTTTTGGCAGGCTACCGGAGTGTTTCAGCTCAACGGTGAAGGTCTTGCACGATTTGTCGATCTCGATGGCTTTGGTGGTGTAAGTCATCTGATCGGTCGAATCGACCGTCACTTTGCATTCAGCCGCCAGCAATTGGCCGCTGGCCAGAGTCAACAGGGATACCGCAACAACTTTGGCAAACATGGTCTATCTCCAAGGCACAGGGTACAAAAAAACATAAATTTGTATACAGATTGCCCGATTACACCTGAAATTCCAATGATCCATGTCAGGATCTATCGATCTAATCGAACACCCCTTCAGCTAAGCCATTATCGGGCTTATAACCATAGGCCATTTTTTTCAACTTTGTAGGAATAAGTAGCACGCAACGAGATTAAATCCACATCCTGTTTTTTCCGGGTGTAAAGTCGGATTCACAGCGCCGAAAGCAGCCTTGTAAAACCCAGCTAACGGCTACGCGCCAATACAGGGCAGAATACGCGCCGCTCAACCTCCCCTTCGAGCCCAGAGGATCGCCCATGGCCAAACCAAACTATAACTTCGCTAAGCGTCAAAGAGACTTGGCTAAAGAGCAGAAGAAAGAGGAAAAGGCTGCACGCAAGAAAGCAGCGATTGAAAGCGGCACCGTCGACCAGGACCTGGATGTCGATACCGAACAGGAAAACGTCGAGCAAGAAAGCGACGTAGCAGAAGACAAAGCGCCAAGCGCGTAACCCACTCGGCCCGGTTATCCACAACCTGGCCCACAGGATTTTCGCAGGCCATCAATACTCACCTTGGTGGCTTTCAAATTACGCAGTGCAGGAGGGGCCGCCCCGTCTTCGACGCCGCGCTGTCGTTCAGCAATCCTATCTATTGCTGCGGTCACGGCCACTTAAGGTTACGGCTTTACGCCGTGCCACTTCGCGATCGGCCAGCGTGGTTTAAGGGGGCCCTCAGATCAAAAGCACGGTACTCACGCGTAGGAGCGAGCTTGCTCGCGATCTTTTGATCTTTAAACGCTCAATGACGCCGCGCTGTCGCTCAGTAATCCTATCCCTTGCTGCGGTCACGGCCACTTGCGGTTCCGGCCTTACGCCGTGCCACTTTGAAAAGCGCAAAGTGGCCAAACGCTTATGCCCCTACCACTCGGTGCCTCGCTGTGGCTCGGCATGCCCTCACACAGGCTTTGCTCCGTGGGCCCGCCGCGATCGGCCATCCTTGGCCGTGTCGCGGCTAACCCGGCGTCCTGCCGGGTTACCCACTGCGCAAAACCTGCGTTCGGCCAGCGTGGTTTAAGGGGGCCCTTTAGATCAAAAGCCAGATCAAAAGATCACGAGCAA
>NZ_JASLGE010000060.1 GCF_030150285.1 Pseudomonas sp.
TCCTTGGCCGTGTCGCGGCTAACCCGGCGTCCTGCCGGGTTACCCACTGCGCAAAACCTGCGTTCGGCCAGCGTGGTTTAAGGGGGCCCTTTAGATCAAAAGCCAGATCAAAAGATCACGAGCAAGCTCGTTCCTACAAACGCTCCTACAATTGGGGCTAACCCCAACATTCAGTGGGGCTTAACGCGGCACTACCGGCTTGCGGGTCGGTTTTTTGCCTTTTCCACCCTTCGCCGCTTCGTGCCGTTCTTTGGCCGCCTGTTTGTTGCGGGCAAAGGCAGCGGCCTTGGCCTGTTCGCGTTTGTCCCACGGGTTACCGCCGTCACTGGCACGCGGTGGCAAACCGGTGTGCTGGGTGAGGATTTTGGTGGTCTTCTCTCCGGCCACTTTGTGGCTGCCCGCCGGTGTCGAGTTTTTGCGGCGGGCACTCTGGTAGCTGTCGGTCGCCGGCTGATGCAACGGGATCAGTTGGTCCTTGCCCGAACCGATGAGGTCGGCACGGCCCATACGCGTCAGGGCCTCACGCAGCATCGGCCACCCCTTCGGGTCGTGATAGCGCAAGAACGCCTTGTGCAAACGGCGCTGCTCTTCACTCTTGACGATGGTCACGCCGTCACTCTTGTACGTGACCTTGCGCAGCGGGTTCTTGCCCGAGTGGTACATCGCGGTCGCGGTGGCCATCGGCGAGGGGTAGAACGCTTGCACCTGGTCCGCACGGAAACCGTTGCCCTTGAGCCACAGGGCCAGGTTCATCATGTCTTCGTCTTTGGTGCCCGGGTGCGCGGCAATAAAGTACGGAATCAGGTACTGCTCTTTGCCCGCTTCCTTGGTGTACTTCTCGAACATGCGCTTGAACTTGTCATAGCTGCCAATGCCCGGCTTCATCATTTGGTTGAGCGGGCCTTCCTCGGTGTGCTCCGGCGCGATCTTCAGGTAACCCCCCACGTGGTGGGTCACCAGTTCCTTGACGTATTCCGGCGACTCAACCGCAAGGTCGTAACGCAGACCGGACGCAATCAGGATCTTCTTCACACCCGGCAACGCACGGGCACTGCGGTACAACTGAATCAGCGACGAATGGTCGGTGTTCAGGTTCGGGCAAATGCCCGGGAACACGCAGGACGGCTTGCGGCACGCAGACTCGATTTCCGGCGTTTTGCAGGCAATGCGGTACATGTTCGCGGTCGGGCCGCCGAGGTCGGAGATAACACCGGTAAAGCCTGGCACCTTGTCGCGGATCTCTTCGATCTCGCGAATGATCGATTCTTCGGAACGGTTCTGGATGATGCGGCCCTCGTGCTCGGTGATCGAGCAGAAGGTGCAGCCACCGAAGCAGCCACGCATGATGTTCACCGAGAAACGGATCATGTCGTAGGCGGGGATTTTTTCCTTCCCGTACGCCGGGTGCGGAACACGGGCGTAAGGCATGCCGAACACGTAGTCCATTTCTTCGGTGGTCATCGGAATGGGCGGCGGGTTGAACCACACATCCACTTCACCGTGCTTCTGCACCAAGGCGCGGGCGTTACCCGGGTTGGTTTCGAGGTGAAGCACGCGGTTGGCGTGCGCGTAAAGCACGGCATCGGCACGGACTTTTTCGACAGACGGCAGGCGAATCACCGTTTTGTCGCGGGTCATGCGTGGGCTGGCCAGGATCTGAACAACCTTGGCTTCATCGGCATCTTCAACCGGGCCCTTTTCCTGCTCGATCGCGCAGGCCTGGGTGTCCTGGGTGTTCACGTACGGGTTGATGATCTTGTCGATCTTGCCTGGACGATCGATACGGGTGGAGTCCACTTCGTACCAGTCTTTGGGCGTATCGCGACGAATGAACGCGGTGCCGCGCACATCGGTAATGTCTTCGATCTTGTGGCCATAGGACAGGCGCTGGGCAACTTCGACAATGGCGCGCTCGGCGTTGCCATACAGCAGGATGTCGGCACAGGCGTCGATCAGGATCGAGTTACGCACACGGTCCTGCCAGTAGTCGTAGTGGGCGATACGGCGCAGCGAGGCTTCAATACCACCGAGTACGATCGGTACGTTTTTGTAAGCCTCTTTACACCGCTGGCTGTACACCAGGCTGGCGCGATCCGGACGTTTGCCAGCCATGCCACCGGGGGTGTAGGCATCATCGGAGCGAATCTTTTTATCCGCTGTGTAGCGGTTGATCATCGAGTCCATGTTGCCGGCAGCGACGCCGAAAAACAGGTTCGGCTCGCCCAGCTTCATGAAGTCGTCTTTGGACTGCCAGTTAGGCTGAGCAATGATGCCCACGCGAAAGCCCTGGGACTCCAGCAAGCGGCCGATGATGGCCATGCCGAACGACGGGTGGTCGACATACGCATCACCGGTGACGATGATGATGTCGCATGAATCCCAGCCAAGCTGATCCATCTCCTCCCTGCACATAGGCAGGAATGGCGCTGGCCCGAAACATTCGGCCCAGTACTTGGGATAGTCAAATAAAGGCTTGGCTGCTTGCATGTCGATGACCGGTATTAAGTGCAAAAAAAGAAGGCGCGCTATTTACGGATGAAATTCGCGGGCGCGGAATATAGCACAAAAAATAACCAATTCCGACGGTAGCGGTCGGAATTGGTGTCATGGGCGTTACCCGAGCGGGCGTTACTCGTCGTCGAAGTTGTAACTGCCCGGTGCCAGGTTTTCAAAACGCGTGTATTTACCGATAAACGCGAGGCGCGCTGTACCGATAGGGCCGTTACGCTGCTTGCCGATAATGATTTCGGCCACACCCTTGTGTTCGGTCTCGGGGTGGTACACCTCATCCCGGTACACGAACATGATGACGTCGGCGTCTTGCTCGATGGCCCCGGACTCACGCAAGTCGGAGTTGATCGGACGCTTGTTGGGGCGCTGCTCAAGGGAGCGGTTGAGCTGCGACAGGGCAACCACAGGGCAGTTGAATTCCTTGGCCAGCGCTTTCAGGGAGCGGGAGATTTCGGAAATTTCATTGGTCCGGTTATCGCCGCCCGACCCCGGGATCTGCATCAATTGCAGGTAGTCGATCATGATCAGGCCAATGTCACCGTGCTCACGCACCAGGCGTCGGGTGCGCGCGCGCATCTCGGAAGGGCTGATGCCGGCCGTGTCATCGATAAACAGCTTACGGTCGTTGAGCAGGTTGACGGCGGAGGTCAGGCGCGGCCAGTCGTCGTCTTCCAGGCGACCGGCCCGCACCTTGGTCTGGTCGATACGCCCCAGGGACGACAGCATCCGCATGATCAGCGATTCGCCTGGCATCTCGAGGGAGTACACCAGTACCGCCTTTTCGCTGCGCAGCACAGCGTTTTCCACCAGATTCATCGCGAAGGTGGTTTTACCCATCGATGGACGGCCCGCGACGATGATCAAGTCAGACGGCTGCAGGCCGCTGGTCATGTTGTCGAGGTCGGTGTAGCCGGTGGATAGGCCCGTGATGGCGTTGTCGGTGTTGAACAGCGTGTCGATGCGATCAATCGCCTTGGTCAGCAGGTCGTTGACGCTGACCGGGCCGCCGGTTTTAGGCCGGGCCTCGGCAATCGCAAAGATCTGGCGCTCGGCTTCGTCGAGGATCTCTTCGGCGCTGCGGCCTTCCGGGTTGAATGCACTGTCAGCAATTTCGGTGCTGATGCCGATCAGTTGCCGCAAGGTCGCGCGTTGACGAACGATCTGCGCATAGGCCTTGATGTTCGCCACCGATGGCGTGTTTTTGGCCAGTTCGCCCAAGTAACCCAGGCCACCGACTTGAGAGGTCTGACCTTCTTTGTCCAATTGCTCGGCCAGGGTCACGACGTCAATCGGGGAGTTCTGGTCAGCCAACTTGGCAATGGCACGGAAGATCAGCCGGTGGTCATGTCGATAGAAATCACCGTCTGATACCTGATCCAGCACGCGTTCCCAGGCGTTGTTGTCCAGCATCAAACCGCCGAGTACTGCCTGTTCGGCCTCGATGGAATGCGGCGGCACCTTCAGGGCAGCGGTTTGGAGGTCATATTGCTCAGGAGCGGAGATATCGTTCATGGCCACTTGATTCTTTAGGAAAAGCAGGGGGAAAAACAGAGACTGCAGAAAGACAAAGGGCACGACCTGTAAACAGGATCGTGCCCGATGTTAACCGTCCGACACACAAGGTGCCAGTCAGTCAAGACTGCTTAAGCAGCTACCACGACAACGCGTACGGTGGCTTCAACTTCGGCGTGCAGGTGCACGGCCACGTCGAATTCACCCACGTTACGGATAGTGCCGTTCGGCAGACGAACTTCGCTTTTCGACACTTCAACGCCAGAAGCGGTCAGTGCGTCAGCGATGTCGTGCGTACCGATCGAACCGAACAGCTTGCCTTCGTCACCAGCGGTGGCAGTGATAGTCACTTCCAGCTCAGCCAGTTGGGCAGCACGTGTTTCAGCCGAGGCTTTCTTGTCTGCTGCTGCTTGTTCCAGCTCAGCACGACGCTCTTCAAATGCAGCCAGGTTGGCAGCAGTTGCAGCGGTGGCTTTGCCGTATGGCAGCAGGTAGTTACGACCGTAACCGGCCTTAACATTTACTTTGTCGCCCAGGTTGCCCAGGTTCGCGACTTTTTCCAGAAGGATCAGTTGCATGTGAAAATCCTCTTAACTTTTAACCTTCACCGTCCGCAGAACCTTTATTGGCGTCTTTCGCCGCCAGGCGTCCGCGAAAATCAATCAGGCTGTCGACAATGGCCAAAACCACGAGTAACGGACCAATCAAGTGCATAAAAGGCAACAGCGTGACGTACAACCCTACCAACCAGAAACCGGCCAGTTTTTTCTGTGCGACCAGCCCATGAACCAGGGATAGACCCGCAAAGAACAGCGGAACACTGCACAACGGCAACAGGATCAAGGCGTGCCACCCGATAAACGGGGCAACACACATGACGGCCAGCAGTGACAGCGCTACGCCTTTGGGGAGCCGGATAGCGCGAAACTCGCTTCCGAAACCACCGGGGTTGTACAACAACGCCTGCCAATAGCGCCCAAGAATCAGGCACAACACACTAAAGACCTGCACCGAAACCGCTGTCGAAATGATCAACAATGGAACTGTCATTGAAGCGAGTGCTGTTTTCTGACCTGCCGAGAGTTTCTCGTAAGGCTCACCCATCGCCATCGGCAAAACGCGTTCAAACGTCTGCGCCAGTGACTCGATGAAGGAACCGAAGACGGTTCCCAGACTCGCCGCACACAACAACCCCACGGCCATGCTGACCAGCAGCACGCGGTTCCAGGTATGGCCGGCGCGTAAAACCAGCGCCAGACTGCATGATCCGATCAGCACCAGAAGGGCTGTCGGGTCTTGCAGGAAGTGCCAGCTCACCAACACTGACAACAGCCCCAAACCCAGGACGCTCAAGGCGTCCGACCCGCGCCGCAGAAGCACAAGGCAACCCGCGGCGGCACTCAACCAAAACAACAACGGCAATGCTGCAAATCCGGCCACAACCAGCGTGGCCTGCACACGTCCGCGCATGATGAACTCAGCTAAGGCGCGCATGCATTCAATCCCTTACTGCGTATCGACTGCCCGGTCTCAGCGGCCGTGGCTGTCGGTGTAGGCCAGCAGGGCCAGGAAGCGGGCGCGCTTGATAGCGGTAGCCAGCTGACGCTGATAACGAGCTTTAGTACCGGTGATGCGGCTTGGAACAATTTTGCCGGTCTCGGATACGTAAGCTTTCAGAGTGTTGAGATCCTTGTAATCGATCTCTTTCACTTCTTCTGCGGTGAAGCGGCAGAATTTACGACGACGGAAGAAACGTGCCATGTAATTGGCTCCTCAAAAGGTCCGTGGATTACTCGTCAGCGTTATCGCTGGCGTCGCTGTTATCGCTGTCATCGCCATCGGCGCTGTCAGAATGCTCAGGACGGTCACGACGCTCACGGCGCTCACTGCGGTTCTCTTCAGCCTTGAGCATCTCGGACTGGCCAGTTACGGCTTCGTCGCGACGGATGACCAGGTTACGGATCACAGCATCGTTGTAACGGAAGTTGTCTTCCAGCTCAGCCAGGGCTTTGCCAGTGCACTCAACGTTCAGCATCACGTAGTGAGCCTTGTGAACATTGTTGATTGCGTAGGCCAGTTGACGACGGCCCCAATCTTCCAGACGGTGGATTTTGCCGCCGTCTTCTTCGATCAGCTTGGTGTAACGCTCTACCATGCCGCCGACTTGTTCGCTTTGATCCGGGTGGACCAAAAAGATGATTTCGTAATGACGCATGAATGCTCCTTACGGGTTGTAGCCTGCCGCTAACTGAAAGCGGTCAGACAAGGAGTGAATGACACTGGTGTGTCTTGCCTAGAGAGGCACATATGCGCCCGCCATGATGGCAAGGGGCGCAATAGTAGTGAAGCAGAGGGAAAGCTGCAAGCGGCACGCTACAAGTGGTAGGTGAAACAGTTGCAAGCTAGCCGCTGGCAACGCCTCTTCTACTTCTTCTTCCGCGCAGCGGATGCTTTGACGCTGCGCTGACGCTGTGCCTCAAACAGGCACACGCCGGTTGCGACCGAGACGTTCAGGCTGCTGACGCTGCCAGACATCGGCAAGTTCACCAGGTAATCGCAATGCTCACGGGTCAGACGGCGCATACCTTTGCCTTCTGCTCCCATGATCAGGATGGTAGGGCCGGTCAGGTCCTGGTCATAGAGGCTGACCTCGGCCTCGCCCGCCGTACCCACGACCCACAGGCCGCGCTGCTGGAGCTTCTCAAGCGTGCGCGCCAGGTTGGTCACCGCCACCAACGGAATCACTTCCGCAGCGCCGCACGCGACTTTTCGCACCGTCGGGGTCAAGGTTGCAGACTTGTCTTTAGGCACGATAACGGCCAAAGCACCCGCCGCATCCGCAGAACGCAGGCAAGCACCCAGGTTATGCGGGTCGGTCACGCCGTCCAGTACCAGCAGCAACGGCGCGCCTTCGGTGCGGTCGAGCAACTCGTCGAGCATGGCCTCGCCCCACACCTGGCTTGGGCTGACATCCGCAACAACGCCCTGGTGCACGCCTTCGACCCACACGTCCATTTCACGGCGCTCGGCACTGCCGACCGGCACACGGCTCTCGTCGGCCAGCGTGATCAAGGTCTGAACACGCGGGTCGCTACGACCTTCAGCCAACCACACTTGCTTGACGCGCTTTGGGTGATGACGAAGCAACGCTTCTACGGCGTGAATGCCGTAGATTTTTTCCAACTGACTCATGACTTGGCCTTAGGTTTACGCGACCCGCTGCTTTTAGCAGCCGGTGCTGCGCCCGCTTTTGGCGGGCCTTTACGATGTTTGCTTGGCTTGGAAGGCTTGCCCGCGTCTTTAGCGGGTGCTGCCCTCCCCGGCTTTCCCGGCGCCGATGTCCGACCGCCGCTTTTCGCATCGGCCAGCAGCGCCTGCTTCAATTCACGGCTTTTGCGCACTTCGGCATTTTTTGCTGCGGCGTCGCCGGGGCGATAGGTGCCATCTGACGCTTTTTCAGCCTTGGCTGGCGCGCTACGACGACTGGCTTTCGCCGCTGGCTCGGCGGGCTTTTCAGTGGCCTTGGTCGCGGCCGGCGCATCAGCACCCCGTTTTTTACGACCGATCGGTGCACTGAGGGTTTTCTCAGCCATTTCGAAGTCGATCTTGCGCTCATCAAGGTCAACGCGCATCACACGCACTTCCACGGTGTCACCCAAGCGGAAGCTACGACCGGTGCGCTCGCCCGCCAGGCGATGGTGCACAGGGTCGAAGTGGTAGTAGTCACCCGGCAAGGCGGTCACGTGCACCAAGCCTTCGACATAGATGTCAGTCAGCTCGACAAACAGACCAAAACCGGTCACGGCTGTCACCACACCCGGGAAAGATTCGCCCACGCGATCTTTCATGAACTCGCACTTGAGCCAGTTGGTCACGTCACGCGTGGCCTCATCGGCACGGCGCTCGCTCATCGAACACTGCTCGCCGAGCTGCTCCAAAGCGGCTTCGTCGTACGGGTAGATGCGCGCCTTGGGAATGCTCATGGCACCCGCACGACGAACATGCGGGGTGTCCATTTTGGAATGGATCACGCTGCGAATTGCGCGGTGCGTGAGCAAGTCCGGGTAGCGACGAATCGGAGACGTGAAGTGGGTATAGGCTTCATAGTTCAGGCCGAAGTGACCCTGGTTATCAGCGCTGTACACCGCCTGGCTCAACGAACGCAGCATCACGGTCTGGATCAGGTGGAAATCCGGACGGTCCTTGATACTGGCCAACAAGGCTTGGTAGTCCTTCGGCGAAGGGCCGTCCTTGCCTTTGTGCAAGGTCAAACCCAGCTCGCCCAGGAAGGCGCGGAGTTTTTCCAGACGCTCAGGCGGCGGGCCATCATGCACACGGAACAGCGCAGGAATTTCGTGCTTCTTGAGGAACTCTGCGGTGGCCACGTTGGCCGCCAGCATGCACTCTTCAATCAACTTGTGAGCGTCGTTACGAGTGGTCGGGCGAATTTCGGCGATTTTGCGCTCAGACCCGAAAATGATGCGGGTTTCCTGCGTTTCAAAGTCGATCGCACCCCGCGTGTGGCGGGCCGCCAGCAACACCTTGTACAGCGAGTACAGCTGCTTGAGGTGTGGCACCACGTCAGCATATTCGCTGCGCAGTTGCTTGGCTTCGCCGGTTTTGGCGTGCTCAAGCATGGTGCTGACCTTGTTATAGGTCAGGCGCGCCTGGGAGTGAATCACCGCCTCATAGAACTGGTAGTCGGTCATCTCGCCGGTTTTGGAGATGGTCATCTCGCAGACCATAGCCAGGCGATCGACATGCGGGTTCAGGGAACACAGGCCGTTGGACAACTCCTCGGGCAGCATCGGAATCACGCGCTCCGGGAAGTACACCGAGTTGCCGCGCACTTGCGCTTCAGCATCCAGTGCGGAGCCGAGCTTCACATAACTGGAAACGTCGGCAATGGCCACATACAGCTTCCAGCCACCCGAGAACAGGCGCAGCTTGCCCGGCTTGGCTTCGCAGAACACCGCATCATCGAAGTCACGCGCGTCTTCGCCATCGATGGTGACAAACGGCAGATGACGCAAATCGATGCGTTTCTCTTTGTCTTTTTCTTCCACTTCCGGCTTGAGACGGCGAGCTTCTTTCACCACGGCTTCAGGCCAGACGTGCGGGATATCGTAAGTGCGCAGGGCGATATCAATCTCCATGCCCGGCGCCATGTAATTACCCACGACCTCGAGCACATCACCTTGCGGCTGGAAGCGAGGCGTCGGCCAGTGAGTGATCTTCACCTCGACGAACTGGCCCACTTTGGCCCCGGCATTGCGGCCCGGCGTAACCAGCACTTCCTGCTGGATTTTCGGGTTGTCGGCAACAACAAAACCAATGCCACCCTCTTCAAAGTAGCGGCCAACGATGGTTTCGTGAGCACGCGAGACAACTTCGACAATCACACCTTCACGGCGGCCACGGCGATCCAGCCCGGAAACACGCGCCAACGCACGGTCGCCGTCGAACACCAGGCGCATTTGTGCCGGGCTCATGAACAGGTCATCACTGCCATCATCCGGGATCAGAAAACCGAAACCATCACGGTGACCACTGATGCGGCCGAGAATCAGGTCAAGCTTGTCCACCGGCGCGTAAGTGCCGCGGCGGGTGTAAATCAGTTGAGCATCACGCTCCATCGCACGCAAGCGACGGCGCAGGGCCTCTATCTGGTCTTCAGTCGTCAGACCGAATTCTTCCACCAACTGTTCACGAGCAGCAGGCGAGCCACGCTCGGCCAGATGCTGAAGGATCAGTTCGCGGCTAGGGATAGGGTTTTCGTATTTTTCCGCTTCACGTGCGGCCTCGGGATCGAGGGTCTGCCAATCGGCCATTAGATAGTTTTCACCTTGTCTATATACGGGTTAGTTTGGCATACACGTATTGAAACGGGAAATTTCGGGCTCACTCAACACCGTATTAGCCCTTTCTGACCCGCTTTGTTGCGGCCTGCCAACCGTTCGAGAAATATTTCCAGTATTTTTATCAACAACGCTTTACAGGGCAATGGCTCGTCCGTATAGTGCGCGCCATCGACAACGGCAACGTTGAAGATGCTGCCCAGATGGTGAAATTGGTAGACACGCCAGCTTCAGGTGCTGGTGACCGCAAGGTCGTGGAAGTTCGAGTCTTCTTCTGGGCACCAATTCAGAGTTGTAGATTAGTACAATCTGCAGACTCACACAAAAACCCGCGAAAGCGGGTTTTTGCATTCTAAGCCTCTGATTTAATAAAGTTAAAACAGGGGTTTACAGATTTAAAAGCGCTCCGTATAGTGCGCCACATCAACCGCGGCAACGCTGCTGATACTGCCCAGATGGTGAAATTGGTAGACACGCCAGCTTCAGGTGCTGGTGACCGCAAGGTCGTGGAAGTTCGAGTCTTCTTCTGGGCACCAATTCAGATTGACAGTTCAACACTGTTGATCAACTCAAAAAGCCCGCGAAAGCGGGCTTTTTAGTTTCCGCCCCCCGCCCTTCCCCCCGCAAGGCCGTCCATCTGAGCCTTGATGCCGCATTTGATAATCTGTCTCAATCGCACTAATATCCGGTTTACCAAATCGCATTCGCGTTTTCCTGGATTCCTGTGTCCGACACCAACGAAAGGCTACAGCTCTACCTCACGCATCGACATGCCTTGGTGGACTATGCAGCCCCTATCGTCGGCTGCCGCGCCAAAGCTGAAGATGTGGTACAGGATGCCTGGCTGCGCTTCAGTCAAGGCGCAGACAACGCCAGCCCCTTGTTGCAACCGGTCGGCTACCTCTATCGAATCGTGCGCAACCTGTCATTTGACCTTAACCGCCGTGTCACCCTCGAGAACCGTCACACCTCCCGCGATGAGTTGCTGGATGAGCATGTCTCCCATACACCGTCCCCTGAACAGGAGGCGTTGCATCTGGACGAACTGCGCAAATTGCAACATGCTCTGTCCCGCCTGCCGGAACGCACTCGCCGGGCATTTACGCTGCATCGACTGCAAGGCTTGACGTTCCAGCACATCAGCACAGAGCTAGGAATATCCGTAAGCCTGGCCCATCAATTGGTCCGCGACGCCCTGACCTACTGCGCGGAACAAATGAGTGATGACTGACGCCCCCAACCCGATCTGGGAAACCGCGCTGGACTGGCTGCTGCTGGCCCAGGAAAACCCGCACGACCCGGAACTGGCCGAACGGCTCAATCATTGGCGCGCCAGTGCGCCCGAACACGACGCGGCTTACCGCAAGGCCTTGAAAGTCTGGAGCCTGAGCGGGGAAGCGCTCAGTCTGGCGGCCGCCCCGCCCCCCTTGATGGCTCAACTGCCTACGCCCCGGCACCCGGTATCACGCCTCAATCGCCACAAACGCTCGCTGATCAGTGCCGCCATGGCCGCCTGTGCACTGCTGGTGCTGCTCCCCGACTGGCAAGCCCTGCAGGCCGACTTTTCCAGCCCGATCGCCGAACACCGCAACGTGACACTGGCCGATGGCAGCCTTCTGCAACTCGACAGCAACAGCTTGGCCGACGTGCAATTCAACCCGCAACAACGAGAGGTCACCCTGCTGCGCGGGCAGGCTTTTTTCTCGGTGAAGCCTGACCCCGACCGGGCGTTCTACGTCAACGCAGGCCAGGTGCGCGTACGCGTCACCGGCACCGCATTTGCCGTCAGCATGGCGGGCGATGCGGTTGAAGTCAGCGTTGAAAGCGGTACGGTTGCCGTGCAAACCCCCAAGGCCCGCGCCCCCTCAAGCCATGTGCTGCACCGCGGCGACCACTTGCGCTACAGCCTCAATGATCAGGGCATTCGACAGTCACAGTTACCCGCCGAACAAATCGCCCCCTGGCGACGCTGGCAGTTGGTGGTCATCGACCAGTCCGTCGATGACATTCTCGTTCAGCTACGTCGCTACCAGCCCGGTCTGATTCTTCTTACAGACAAAGCCCTCGGCCAGCGCAAAATTACTGCCGCGCTCAACCTGCGCGAACCCAAACGCGCATTGCAGGCCGCTATCGCCCCGCTGGGCGGGCACCTGGAAGACGCCGTCCCCTACGCGCTGATCGTCTCGGCAAAACGCTGATTTGCACCGTGCTGGCACCCTGATTTCTCGGTCCACGGTGAGCTGTGTGAAAGTTATTTCATTTATTTCTGGAAATTAACAACGCTGGGGCGTCTTTACCTACGAACGTCACTGATAAGGATTCGCATTAGTGACAAGGCGTTTTATTTCGTAGGCCACCCCATGCACTTTCCGCGTTTGCGTTGCGTCAGTCTTGCTCACCACCGTTCGCTGTCTCTGGCCTTGCTACTGGCGTTGCCTTCATTGGCCCTTGCCGAGCCGACCTCGCCCCGGTCTGCGCTCGGCCAGCAACAGCTCAGTCACTTCCAGATCCCGGCACAACCCTTGACCCGCGCGCTGATTGTGTTTTCTCAGCAATCCGGGTGGCAGGTCAGTGCGGAAAGTGCCTTGCTGACCCCTCTGAGCAGTTCGCCAGTAGACGGCAACCTGACACCCGCGAAGGCGTTGACCCGCCTGCTCAAAGGCAGCGGCCTGCAATGGGAAATCACCTCAGAGGACAGCGTTTCGATATTGCCGCCAGCCGAAAGCGACGTGCTGATGATCAAAAGTACGCCGATCACTGCCATGGACTCCACGTTTCAGGGCGAGCAAGTGATCAGCCGGCAGATGATCGAGCGCTTGCCTTCAGGTAACGGCGATATCACTAGCCTGCTGCGAACCAACCCCAACGTGCAGTTTGAAAACAGCCAACTGAGCAGCAAAACACCGGGGGAGATTGCTCCCGCCGACATCAGCATCAACGGCGCGCGCCCTTGGCAAAACCTGTTTATTGTCGACGGCATGGGCATGAACAACGACCTGGACCCCGGCAACTCAAACGACAACTTCAATGAGATCCCCGGCCGCAGCCAAGGCCTGGCGCTGGACACGGACCTGCTCAGCGACATCAAGGTGTATGACAGCAACGTGCCCGCGTCCTACGGTGGCTTCAATGGTGGCGTGGTGGACGCCAATACCCGCGACCCCAGCACCGAGCTGCACGGCAAAATTTCCGTCCAAATGGCCCGCTCGGAGTGGACCCGCTACCACTTGGACGAAGATGACCCCAACCTCGAGAATTTCGAAGCCGGGTTCGGCAACAACAGCCAGCCCGACTTCAAGAAAACCATCACCCGCGCCACCCTGGAAGGGCATCTGACCGAGAACTTCGGCCTGCTGGGCAGTTTCTCGCGCAAGGACTCCACCATGCCCACACGGGTGTTTGCCGTGTCCAATCAGACCGACACCGCCAACATCACCGAGACGCAAAGCCGGCGCATCGACAACTACTTTCTCAAAGCGGTGTGGCAGATCAATGACGACTGGAAGCTCGACACCAGCCTTACCCACGCCCCTGAAACAGCCCGCACCTATGGCCCGGCCGCCATACTGTCCGGGCGCGACATGGAATCCGGCGGGGATAGCCTCAACGCCCGCCTGACCTGGAACGCACCGCTGGCCCGGGTCGAGCAGAACCTGAGCTGGAGCAAGCTGAACACCGCGCGCTACTCCGACAGCGACTACATGATCGTCTGGCGCTCCTCGGCCGAAAAAAACTGGAGTACCAGCCCAGCGGCCACCGAAGGCGGCTTTGGGCAGATCGAGGAAACGCAAAAAACCCTGGCCTACAAACTCAAGGCCGACTGGAACAGCGTTAACTGGCTAGGCATAGACCACGCCGTGCAAACGGGGCTTGAGCTGTCACAAAATGACGCCCGCTATGAGCGCGCCACCCCGCACCGCAGCTACGCCGTGGGCAAAACCCCATCCTGCCAGGGCAATGACCCGTTGTGCTCATCGGTCCCGACCAACGATGGCTGGGCGGCTCAGTACGCCAACAAAATGACCGTCACTCAGGGCAAGACCGAAGTCGACGCGCGGTCATGGGCGCTCTATGCCCAGGATGAAATGCGCTACAAGCGCCTGACCGTAAGGCCCGGCCTGCGCGTCGATGGCGACAACTACATGAATCAGATCACCGTGGCACCGCGTTTCGCCATCGAACTGGACGTGTTTGGCAACGGCCAGACCCGCATTACCGGCGGTGCCAACCGCTATTACGGGCGCAACTTGTATGCCTACCGCTTGCGCGACGGAGTCGCGGCCATGGGCACCGAATACACACGCGCTGATCAAACGGCTGATTGGGCTCTGAACAGACGCGTGCCCAACGACAGCAAGTTCAACCAATTGAACGTGCCCTATGACGACGAACTGACACTCGGCCTGAGCCATGTGCAATGGGACACCGAGTTCGCGGTCAAGTACGTCAACCGCAAAGGCCGCCAGCAAATCAGCCGGGCCTGGGGCTCACAGATCGGGGAGCCTTCGGCGGACACCGCCGACCTGGCCGCCAACTACTACACCTACTACAACGGTGGCAAAAGCGATGCCGACATCTACACGCTGACCATCACCCCGCTGCAAGCCTTCACGCTGGGCAGTACCCGCACCACCGGCCAGTTTGCGATGGACTGGAGCAAGGTCAATAACACCGGGCTGTCGAACTACACCGCCAGCATCGGGGCCACCTACGTCGACGACCCCGTGATCCAGTACGACGGCAAGTTCATGCGCTATTCCGACATGCCGGCCAGCAATTACAACCGCCCATGGACAGCCCGCCTGACCACCGTCACCGAGGTGGAACCGCTGCACCTGACGTGGAGCAACTTCTTGCGTTATCGCGACGGTTATCGCCGTATTGCCGCCACCGGCAAGAAAACTGAATTCGAAGGCAAGACGGCCTATATCTGGGCTGAAACACCCTTCGCCGGCGCACTCACCTGGGACACGCGCCTGGCCTGGGAAATGCCCACCGCCAAGGAGCAAGCGGTATTCGTCAACCTGGACGTGACCAACTTGCTGGACAAAAATATTGTCAGCACCTCTGAAAGCAGCGGCATCCAAACATTTGAAGTAGGCCGCCAATTCATGCTGGAAGTGGGGTACAAATTTTGAAGCGCCTGGCCCTGGCCCTTTGCGTCGCCTCAGGCATGGGCGGCCTGTCGCTCAGCGTCAGCGCAGGCCCCGCCTGCGATGAGAAAGCAGCCGACTACAGCGCCTGCATCGCGCGCTTGTATCGCCAACCTGTCGAGCGGTGGCCAGCCCCGCACATTGATGCCGATATCGACTGGCAAGAAATGGCCGCCCTGCCCGCCCATGCGCCTGCACCGGCCGACAACCCTTTCACACAGCCCAAGGCTGATCTGGGCAAGCAACTGTTCAACGACCCCAAACTGTCCAGCTCCGGGCAAATCGCATGCGCCTCATGCCATGAGGCCGACATGGCGTTTGCCGACGGCCGCCGTGTATCGTTCGGGCATGACCGCCAAAGCGGTCGACGCAACGCCCCCAGCCTGGTCATGAGCGGTTACAGCCAAGCGCTGTTCTGGGATGGCCGCACCGGTGGCCTTGAGCAACAGGCCCATCACCCCATCATCGACCCGGTGGAAATGGCCTTCAACATCCCGCAGTTGCTGCAACACCTCAACGCCTCCGCCGACTACCGCACGCGATTCTCCGAGGTCTTCGGGCCGGGGCCCATTACCCTGGAGCACGCCTCCCAGGCGCTGGCCACTTTTCAGCGTTCCCTGGTCACTGCCACCCGCAACACGCCCTTCGAACAACTGCTACGCGGCCGCCCGCAACGCATGAGCGATGAACAGCTCAATGGCCTGCACCTGTTTCGCACCAAGGCACGCTGCATGAACTGCCATTTCGGCCCGGCACTCAGCGACGATCAGTTTCATAACGTCGGCCTGAGCTACTACGGGCGCAAGTATGAGGATTTGGGCCGCTACGAGGTCACCCACAAGCCCGAAGATGTTGGCGCGTTCCGCACGCCGTCCTTGCGGCTGGTGATGAAAACCGGCCCGTGGATGCACAACGGTTTGTTTGTGAACATGGAAGGCACACTGGCGTTCTACAACATGGGCATGCCGCGCCCGCAACCGAGCGCACAACACATCAACGACCCGCTGTTCCCCAAGACCAGCGACCGCCTGAAAGTGTTGAATATGGACAAGGACGAGCTACGGGCCTTGCGCAGTTTTCTCGACACGCTTTAACCGACACCGCAGCACGGTTCGTCGCACATCCGCAATTCAACGCTGGGTCAAGTGCACTTGAGAAACAATATCGTTTATTATTGTTACAAGTTTTGTAGTGCCCCAGCGAGGAACCCAGCGAATGATGCTCCGAACTACCCGGCTTGCACTGTGCCTAGCGCGTGGCCTGTCTCTTTCTCTCATCAGTTTTGCACTGACCACACCCACCTACGCTGCCGACCCCGTGTCACTGACGCTGTACAACGGCCAGCACAAAGAAGTCGGCGATAACCTCGCGGCAGCTTTCGAAGCCAAAACCGGCATTCATGTCAACGTGCGCAAGGGCAGCAGCAACCAGCTGGCCAGCCAGATCGTTGAAGAGGGCGACCGTTCGCCTGCCGATGTGTTCTATGCCGAAGAGTCGCCGCCCCTCAACAGCCTGGGCGAGCAAGGCTTTCTGGCTCAAGTGGATGACAGCACGCTGCAGGTGCTGCCCAAACAATACGTGGCTGCCAATGGCACGTGGATTGGCGTGACCGCGCGCACCCGCGTCGTGGCATTCAACCCCAAGCTGATCAAAGAAGAAGACCTGCCCAAGTCGGTGTTGGACTTTGCCAACCCTGAATGGCAAGGCAAAGTCGGCTTCGTGCCTACCAGCGGTGCGTTCCAGGAACAAGCCGTAGCCATCATCAAGCTGCACGGCCGTGATGCGGCCGAAGAATGGCTGACCGGCCTGCGCGCCTTCGGTAAGACCTATACCAACAACATGGTGGCGCTCAAAGCCGTCGAAAATGGCGAAGTGGCCACCGTTCTGGTCAACAACTACTACTGGTTTGCCCTGAAGAAAGAGAAAGGCGAACTGGACTCCAAACTGCACTACTTCACCGACGGCGATGCGGGCGGTTTGATTACCGTGTCCAGTGCCGGGGTGGTCAAGGCCAGCAAGCACCCCAAAGAAGCCCAGCAATTGCTGGCCTACATGGCCAGCGAAGAAGGCCAGCGGGTGATCACCAACACCACGGCTGAATACCCGATGCGCAAAGGCATGGTCTCGGAGCGCGACCTCAAGCCGTTTGAAGAGCTGCAGGCACCTGACGTGACACCCGCCGACCTGGGTAACGCCGAAGAAGCGCTGGAAATCGAACGCGACGTTGGCCTGCTCTGATGCGTTCGGCCGCCCAACCCGCGCGCTTCACGGTGAAACGCAAACAGCCGTCTGTGTGGCTGTTGCTGCCTGTTCTACTGCTGGTCGGCCTGAGCCTGTTGCCGCTGCTGTATGTCGGCACCAAGGCCTGGCAAGCCGGGTGGGCGCAAGCGGCGCACCTGTTGTGGCGGCCCTATGTCTTTGGCCTGATGCGCAACACGCTGTTGCTGATGGTCGGCGTCACCGTGACCTGTGCGCTGGTCGGGTTGTCTTTGGCCTGGCTGCTGGAGCGCAGTAATTTGCCGGGGCGACGCCTGTGGGGCGTCATTCTGTGCCTGCCGTTCGCCGTGCCCGCGTTTGTCAGCAGCTTTACCTGGGTGTCGCTGAGCGCCAGCTTTGAAGGCTTGGGCGGAGCGATTCTGGTGATGAGCCTGTCCAAGTACCCGCTGATCTTCCTGCCCGTGGCCGCCACCCTGCGCAACCTCGACCCGGCCCTGGAAGAGTCGGCACGCACCCTGGGGCAGAACCGCTGGGGGGTGTTCTTCAGAATCACCCTGCCGCTGCTATGGCCCTCGCTGCTGGCCGGCTCACTGCTGATTGCCCTGCATATGCTGGTGGAATTTGGTGCGCTGTCGATCATCGGTTTGCAAACCTTCACCACGGCCATTTACCAACAGTTCGAACTGGAGTTCAGCAACGCCAACGCCGCGATGCTCTCCGCCGTACTGCTGGTGATGTGCCTCAGCCTGCTGTGGCTGGAACTCAAAGTCCGTGGCAAAGGCCGCCACATTCGTATCGGCCAGGGCGCAGCGCGACGTGCCGAGCAAGTGCGCCTGGGCAAATGGTCGCTGCTGGGGCAGTTGTACTGCCTGGCGCTGGCGATTATTGGCAGCGGCATTCCGTTGGGCATGCTGGTGTACTGGCTGGTCAAGGGCTCATCGGCGGCCTTCCCGATGGCAGCGATTGGCGAAGCGTTGTTGGCGTCGTTGTCACTGGCGCTGGGCGGCGCAGCCTTGTGCCTGGTGCTGGCCGTGCCCGTTGGCCTGCTGGTGGTGCGTTACAAAGGTCAACTGGCGATCTGGGCCGAGCGCCTGCCGTACTTGCTGCATGCCTTGCCGGGGCTGGTGATTGCACTGTCACTGGTGTACTTCGCTTTGCACTTCGTGCCGGCGCTGTACCAGACCTCGGCGTTATTACTGATTGCCTACGCCTTGTTGTTTCTGCCGCTGGCACAAGCGCCGATTCGCACCGCCCTCAACAAGGCCGCACCGCAACTTGAAGAGGCGGCGCGCACATTGGGGGCGTCCTCGTTCTCGGCGTTTTGCCGGGTCACACTGCCCATCATCTTCCCGGCACTCGGGGCCGCGTTTGCCCTGGTGTTTCTGGATGCCATGAAAGAACTGACCGCCACGTTACTGCTCAGCCCAACCGGGCTCAACACCTTGGCAACACAAGTCTGGGCGCACACCTCGAACATCGAATTTGCCGCCGCGGCCCCTTATGCGGCGCTGCTGATTCTGGTGTCAGGGTTGCCGGTGTACCTGCTCACCACCCGGATGTACCTGAGCCGCTGAGCCTTCTTATCGCAGCCATCGTAAACCTGGCGCCCGGATCAGACAGCCACTCCGCGCTGCCTGACTTTACGACGACTGCGTCGCCGGACGTAGCCTCGCAAGGCTCGGCAACGGCTACAGATTTGTAGCCGCTGCCGAAGGCTGCGAGGTCTGCTAGGCCCTGAACTGCCCTAAACTGGCTTTAAGCTGCGCCGCCAAACCATCCAGCACTTTGCCACTGGCCGTCGTTTGGTTCACCGCCTGGGCCGCTCGCTCGGCCTGCGCGTGAATCACCTCGACCCGCCCGCGCACTGCATGGGCACCTTTGGCCTGATGCTCGGCCGCTCGGGTCGCATCGCCAATCGCCGCGTGCACTTGCTCAACCGAAGCCTGCACGGTTTTTTGCAATTGCACGCTGCCACGCAACACCGCCAGCCCTTCATTCGCCTGCCGCCCCGCCAGCCCAATGGCCGCAACAGCTTCTTTCGCGCCTTGTTGCAGGGCCACGATGTGCGCCTGAATATCCCCCGTCGAACTCTGCGTCTTGCTGGCCAGAGCTCGCACTTCATCCGCCACCACGGCAAACCCGCGCCCCGTCTCGCCAGCCCGGGCTGCCTCAATCGCCGCGTTCAGGGCCAATAAGTTTGTCTGCTCGGCAATGCCGTGAATCACCGTCAATACCACTTCGATCTGCTCACTCTGCTCAGCCAGTCGCTCGATTACCTTGGCTCCCACACCGACCTGCCCGGCCAGCGCTTCGATCAAGCCACCCACTTGGGCCGAGGTGCGGGTGTTGTCATCGGTGGCCTCACGGATATCGAGCACCTGCTTGAGCGCTGCTTGCATCGCCTGACTTTCAGACTGGGCGTCATCGGCCATGGTCGACAGCGCTTCCAGGCTTCGCGCCACTTCATCGCGCTGCAATTGCGCAGCCGCATCCGCGCCGGCGTTGCGCAAGGTCATGGCACCGATCTCGATGCCGGTGCGCTGCGCGACATCACCCGCCTCGCGCACAATCGGCTGCAGTTTGTCGACAAAGCGGTTGACCGCCGCCGCCATATCGCCAATTTCATCTTTGCTGTTCAGGCCGACCCGCTTGGTCAAGTCACCTTCGCCCGCCGCCAGGTCGTTCAACGCGGCAATCAACAGCAGCAATTTGTTAACCACACGCCGGCCCAACACCACCGCTATCAGTAGCAACACGCCCAAGCCCACCACCGCCAGGCCCAGCCCGATGCGCCAGCGCAGCGTGTCCGCCGCCTCCTGAACGGCCTGCGCCGTATTGGCCTGCATCTTCGCTGCCGCCGCCTGAGCCGACTCCAAACGCGCACTCAACGCCGACGAGCTATCGCTCGCAGCGCCCTGCAAGCTGTCACCCACCAACTGGTCACTGCTGGCAATCAGCGTGGTAAAACGCTGATCCAGCGCGGCCAGGTCGCGTTCAACCGAAGCGGTGGAAACGCCCATCAGCACGCGGCCGATCTCGACCCCATTGGGGCTGATAGGGGCTTCGAGGTAATACACCGCAGCATCGTGCCGTGCCGCGTCCAGCACCTTGTCCAGCGCCCGCTCGCCCTTGCCCTTTTCCAGCAGCGCCTTGTTGATCGGGTTATCGCGGTTGAGGTAGCGCGTCAGGTGCTGGCCCGTCGCATCGTCATACACCACGAACAATACGTTAGGGTTGCGTTGCGCACGACGAGAGAACTCAGATAACGCCGGCACATCGTTGTCCCACATGGCCCGAGGGGCCACGGCCGCCAGCAATTGCGCCATGTCGTTGGCCGAATCCATCAAGCTCTTCTCAAGTGCGGCACGCACCTGAGCCTGTTCTTCCTTCAAACGCGGTGAAAGGCCTGCCGTCAAACGCTGACGGGTGCTGGCGGAAAGCCCTTCCAGGCTGCTCTTGACCTCACGCCCCGCCTGCTCCAGCTCGGCCGTCAACGTTTGGCTGTCAGCCCCCAAGCGCGCGTCCAGGTCCGCCTCCAGCGCCGTGACCGTGCTCCGCGTTAAGGCAACAGCCACTAATACCTGCACCAAAAGAGCGATACCAAGGGTAACGAATACAGGACGCAACAACCGACTTTGTAACAATGAGAGAACGGCAGACACAGAAAACCCCTCCACATCGGTGCCATTATATTGATGGCACCTTATTGGCGGTTTTCACAGCAAGGGTCGTGCCGCATGGCAGCCAGAAATCACAAAGGGCCCCGAAGGGCCCTTTGCTTTACACCGCAAGCTCGAAGCGTCTTAAGCGAACGGGTGACGCAGTACGATGGTTTCGTTGCGATCCGGTCCGGTCGAAACGATATCGATCGGTGCACCGATCAGCTCTTCAACGCGCTTGATGTAAGCACGCGCGTTGGCTGGCAGTTCTTCCAGGGTTTTGGCACCCACAGTCGACTCGGTCCAGCCCGGTACTTCTTCGTACACTGGCTGCAAACCTACGTAGCTGTCAGCGTCGGTCGGGGCAACATCATTACCTTCGGCGTCTTTGTAGCCCACGCAGATATTGATGGTTTCCAGGCCGTCGAGCACGTCCAGCTTGGTCAGGCAGATGCCCGAAATGCTGTTCACGTCGATCGCGCGGCGCAGGATAACGGCGTCGAACCAGCCACAACGACGGGCGCGGCCAGTGGTAGCGCCGAATTCGTGACCCTGCTTGGCCAAATGAGCGCCAACGTCGTCGAACAGCTCAGTCGGGAAAGGACCCGAACCCACGCGCGTGGTGTAAGCCTTGGTGATGCCCAGGATGTAGTCCAGGAACATCGGGCCAACGCCCGAACCGGTCGCAACGCCACCGGCGGTGGTGTTGGAGCTGGTCACGTACGGGTAGGTACCGTGGTCGATGTCCAGCAGCGACCCTTGAGCGCCTTCGAACATGATGTCTTTGCCAGCACGACGCAAGTCATGCAGCTCAGCCGTCACGTCCAGCATCAGCGGCTTCAGCAGCTCAGCGTATTCCTTGCACTCGGCCAGGGTTTTTTCGAAGTCGATGGCCGGCTCTTTGTAGTAACCCACCAGCATGAAGTTGTGGTAATCCACCAATTCACGCAGCTTGGCTTCAAAGCGCGGCATGTTCAGCAGGTCGCCGACGCGCAGGCCACGACGTGCCACCTTGTCTTCATAAGCCGGGCCGATACCACGACCGGTGGTACCGATTTTCAGCTCGCCACGAGCCTTCTCACGTGCCTGGTCCAGCGCAACGTGGAACGACAGGATCAGCGGGCAAGATGGGCTGATACGCAGGCGCTCGCGCACCGGTACGCCTTTCTCTTCCAGCTTGATGATTTCACGCAGCAGGGCGTCGGGAGCGACCACGACACCGTTGCCGATCAGGCATTGCACGCCTTCGCGCAACACGCCCGACGGAATCAGGTGCAATACGGTTTTTTCGCCGTCGATCACCAGTGTGTGACCCGCGTTGTGGCCACCCTGGTAACGCACTACAGCGGCAGCATGTTCGGTCAGCAGATCAACGATCTTGCCTTTGCCCTCATCACCCCATTGGGTGCCCAGGACTACGACATTCTTACCCATAACACTTGTCCTCATTCGCGCAAACTTGGTGCCGGCAGCCGCCGGCAGGAAAACTCAAGAAGCCAGCGGCA
>NZ_JASLGE010000062.1 GCF_030150285.1 Pseudomonas sp.
CCATTGCAGCACCACGCCCAGACCGCTAAGCCAAAGCAGGCCGCTGCCGAACATTACGGCGATCAGGATAAATACCAGTTCGCCAGCGTACATGTTGCCGAACAGACGCAGTGCCAGCGAGATTGGCTTGGCAACCAGCGTCACGAATTCGAGCAGGAAGTTCACCGGAATCAGCAGCGCTTGAACCAGGATGTTCTTGCTGCCGAACGGGTGCAGGGTCAGTTCGCCGATAAAACCGCCGATGCCCTTGATTTTGATGCTGTAGAAGATGATCAACGCGAATACCGACAGGGCCATGCCCAGGGTAGCGTTAGGATCGGTCGTCGGTACGGCACGGAACGGGAAGTGCTCATCGCCAGTGATCAGGATGGCCAACTGAGGAATCCAGTCAACCGGGATCAGGTCGATGACGTTCATCAGGAAAACCCAGACGAAAATTGTCAGCGCCAGCGGAGCAATCACGGCGCTACGGCCATGGAAGCTGTCTTTTACGCTGCCATCAACGAATTCCACCAGCACTTCAACGAAGTTCTGCAGTGCGCCTGGTTGACCGGAAGTTGCCTTCTTGGCCGCCATGCGGAAAATGAAGATAAACAGCAAGCCTACGAATACAGACCAGCCGAGGGTATCGACGTGGAATGACCAAAAGCCCATTGCTTTAGCTTCTGCAACGGTGTGAGCAAAGCCCCAGCCGCCATCAGGTAGCTGCCCGAAGGTCAGGTTCTGTAAGTGGTGCTGGATATAGCCCGAAGCGGTTGTTTCTGCCATGGTTGCCTCAAACGCCCTAAGGTCTCGAAAGTGTTGTTCTCATTAGCAGGGGAGCGAACCAGCTGACCAGTTGGGTCAACACGAAGACACCGAATACTGCTATCGGCGCCAATGGCTTCACACCTGCAAACGTCAGCGCGAACAGCACTGCCGTCAAAATTAATTTGCCTGCCTCGCCGGCGTAGAACGACCGAACGATGGCTTGCGCTGCTCGAGCGCCGGTAAACCGGAAAGCCCTGTGAGCAAAATACACATTGGGTAGCAAAGCTATCAGGCCTCCGCAGAGTCCTGAATATCCGGCAACGACTCCATGCCATTGCCAGAGCCCCAGAGCAGCCAGCAATAAAACGACAAATTGAGCCAGCAAAACCGGAAAAACCGCCAAGCGATGGAACGGCAAGCGGTTTGGCGTGCGGGTTTCCATCACAACTGCTCCTCAAAAGTCGGCATCCAATAGAAAAAACTTGGCATAATTTGTGCCGACAAAATGCGCGCAGAGTATAGGGGCGCTTAAGCCCCTATTCAACTGTCAGGTAGTGATTTCCGACTGCGCGCTACATAAGGAAATGTTTCAGCGGATGTGTGCGAGCACTCCCTGAAGCTCATCAAGAGAGTTGTAACCAATTACTAATTGGCCTTTTCCCTTCTTTCCGTGGCGGATCTGCACCGCAGAGCCTAGGCGTTCGGCCAGTCGCTGCTCCAATCGGGCGATGTCCGGGTCAGCTTTAACCGGTTCAACAGGTGCTTGTTTGCCACTCAACCACTGCCGAACCAAGGCTTCGGTTTGACGTACCGTGAGGCCACGTGCGACAACGTGTCGCGCCCCTTCAACCTGCTGGTTCTCGGGTAAACCGAGCAATGCACGCGCATGCCCCATTTCCAGGTCACCGTGAGACAGCATGGTTTTGATCACTTCCGGTAGAGAAATCAGCCGTAACAAGTTAGCCACAGACACACGGGACTTACCCACAGCGTCGGCCACTTGTTGCTGAGTCAACTGAAACTCTTGCTGCAAACGCTGCAACGCGATGGCTTCTTCGATCGGGTTGAGGTCTTCGCGCTGGATGTTTTCAATCAACGCCATCGCAATGGCTGTTTCGTCCGACACGTCCTTGACCATCGCGGGGATGGTTTCTTTGCCAGCCTGCTGACTGGCGCGCCAGCGGCGTTCACCCGCAATGATCTCAAACCGGCCGCCCGCGATAGGACGCACCACGATCGGCTGCATCACACCTTGGACCTTGATCGAGCTGGCCAGCTCTTCAAGGGCTTGCGGGTCCATGTCACGCCGTGGCTGGTATTTGCCACGCTGGATCAGGTCCAGCGGCAAATGCTGCAGCTCGCTTTGATCAACCTTGACCGCTTGCTCTTCCAGCGAGCTGACTGTAGGACCGCTGAGCAGTGCATCCAGTCCGCGTCCGAGACCTCGTTTCTTGACGGCCATGGAATTTCCTTAAGTTGGCTGAGCAGTGCGGGGGGTACGACGTTGGCGGCGAACCAGCTCGCCAGCCAAGGCAAGGTAAGCAATCGCGCCACGGGAATTTTTGTCATACGCCAACGCTGGCATGCCGTAGCTCGGGGCTTCAGCCAGGCGAATATTGCGCGGGATTACGGTGTCATAAAGCTGTTCACCGAAATGCTCCTTGAGCTGGGCCGACACATCGTTCATCAGGCTCAGCCGCGGGTCGTACATGGTGCGCAGCAGACCTTCGATCTTCAGGTTCGGGTTCAGCAACTCGGCGATACGCTTGATGTTATCCACAAGGTCGCTCAAACCTTCGAGTGCAAAGTACTCACACTGCATGGGGATAATCACCCCATCGGCCGCGACCAACGCGTTCAAGGTCAGCATCGACAGAGACGGCGGGCAGTCGATCAGGATGTAGTCATAGCTCTCGCGCACCGGAGCCAACGCTGTACGCAGACGGCTTTCCTTCATCTGCATTTCGAGCAGCACCACTTCAGCGGCGGTGAGGTCGCGGTTTGCGGGCAGCAGTTGATAACCGCCGTGCTCGGAGACGTGCATGGCCTGAGCCAAATCACACTCGCCAATCAGCAGGTCATACACTGAATTCTCAAGACCATGTTTATCCACACCACTACCCATGGTGGCGTTGCCTTGTGGATCAAGGTCGATCAGCAGTACCCGGCGCTTGGTAGCGACCAGCGATGCTGCGAGGTTGATACAGGTGGTGGTTTTACCCACACCACCCTTTTGGTTCGCTATAGCGAATACCTTAGCCATTCTTGCTTGTGTTCCCAATCATGCCGTGCGGCGCAGTATCAGCAGATGGCGTTGGCCTTGGCAACCCGGGACGGTCAAGGCGTGTTCGCTATCTAGACGAAAATCAAGCGGCAATGCTACCAGCTCATCAGCCGGATGAACGCCCTTCATTGCCAACCAGCGCGTTTCGCTGTTGCCCAGGTGCCGCGTCCAGTTGCTGAAATTCTCCATGCTGCTGAAAGCCCTGGAAACAATTCCATTGAACGGCAGTTCAGGCTGAAACTCTTCAACACGGCTGTGGATAACTTGCAGGTTGTCCAGCTTGAGCTCAAGTTTAACCTGGGTCAAAAAGCGGGTTTTCTTACCGTTGCTGTCCAGGCAAGTGACTTGAGACTCAGGGAACAGGATAGCCAAGGGAATACCGGGCATCCCGCCGCCACTACCGACATCCAGCCAGCGGCCATTTTCGATAAACGGCATCACACTCAGGCTGTCGAGCAAATGCCGTGAAACCATCTCGTCCGGGTTACGCACAGCCGTGAGGTTGTAAGCCTTGTTCCATTTTATCAACAGGGCCAGATAGCCCAGCAGCAGCTCATGCTGGATTTGGGTCAATGCGACGCCCAGTTGGCGTGCACCTGTTGATAACTCTTCAGCGTGTTGTGCAGTCACCAGCGAACTCAAGCGTTTTGCTCCAACTTGCGGCCAGCGCCGCGTTTTTTCAGGTGAATCATCAACAGGGAAATCGCGGCTGGAGTCACACCGGGAATCCGTGAAGCCTGACCCAACGTCTCGGGACGTGTTGCCCCGAGCTTGCTCTGGATCTCTTTGGACAGCCCCGAGATAGTCGTGTAATCGATATCCACAGGCAGACGGGTGTCTTCACTGGCACGCAGGCGGGCAATTTCATCCTGTTGACGATCAATGTAACCGGCGTACTTGGTCTTGATCTCAACCTGTTCCGCAACCAGTGGATCTTCTGCCCCCTGGCCAGTCACTTCGACCAGACCGGCGTAGTCGATCTCCGGACGTGTCAGCAAACTCAGCAAATTGTATTCATGGGTCAGCGGCGTGCCAAATTTGGCGGCTATCGCTTCACCTTGCTCAGTACCCGGGCGCACCCACGTACTTTTCAAACGTTGTTCTTCCAGCGCAATGCTTTCGCGCTTGGTACAGAACGCCGCCCAACGGGCGTCATCGACCAGCCCCAGCTCGCGACCTTTCTCGGTCAGACGCATATCGGCGTTGTCTTCGCGCAAGATCAAACGGTATTCGGCGCGGGAGGTAAACATGCGATACGGCTCTTGAGTCCCCAACGTAATCAGGTCATCAACCAACACGCCGATGTAGGCTTCGTCGCGACGCGGGCACCAGGTATCTTTGCCCTGTGCGAGCAAGGCCGCGTTGGTTCCGGCGAGCAGACCTTGTGCCCCCGCTTCTTCGTAACCGGTGGTGCCGTTGATTTGCCCGGCAAAGAACAAACCGCCGATCACTTTGGTTTCAAGGCTGTATTTGAGATCACGCGGGTCGAAATAATCGTATTCGATGGCATAGCCAGGTCGCACGATGTGGGCATTTTCCATGCCGCGGATCGACTGCACGAGTTGCAACTGAACATCAAAAGGCAACGAGGTCGAAATGCCGTTCGGGTACAGCTCATGGGTGTTCAAACCTTCCGGTTCGATAAACACCTGATGGCTTTCCTTGTCAGCAAAACGATGAATCTTGTCTTCAATCGACGGGCAATAACGCGGGCCAATCCCCTCAATCACACCTGAGTACATCGGCGAGCGATCAAGGTTGGACGCAATGATTTCGTGGGTGCGCGCATTGGTATGGGTGATCCAGCAACTGACTTGAGTCGGGTGCTGTTCTTTGTTGCCCATAAACGACATGACCGGAATCGGCGTGTCACCCGGTTGTTCAGTCATCACTGAGAAATCAACCGAACGGCCATCAATGCGTGGCGGGGTGCCGGTTTTCAGGCGACCGACACGCAAAGGCAGTTCACGCAGACGGTGTGCCAGGGCAATCGAAGGTGGATCACCGGCGCGCCCGCCCGAGTAATTCTGCAAACCGATGTGGATAAGTCCACCCAGGAACGTACCGGTGGTCAACACCACCGAATCTGCCAGAAAACGCAGGCCCATCTGGGTGACAACACCGCGTACTTGATCGTTTTCAACAATCAGGTCATCCGCCGCTTGTTGAAATATCCACAGGTTCGGTTGGTTTTCCAGCATTTCGCGTACCACCGACTTGTAAATAGCGCGGTCGGCCTGTGCGCGGGTTGCCCGCACCGCCGGGCCTTTACGGCCATTGAGTACGCGGAACTGGATACCGCTTTTATCCGTCGCTGTCGCCATCGCGCCGCCGAGGGCATCGATTTCTTTAACCAGATGGCTTTTACCAATCCCGCCGATCGCAGGGTTGCAGCTCATATGCCCGAGGGTTTCCACGTTGTGGGTCAGCAACAGGGTTTTTACGCCCATGCGTGCTGAAGCAAGTGCAGCCTCGGTTCCGGCGTGACCGCCACCGATGACGATCACTGCAAAACGGGAAGGGAAATTCACCACGCACCTCGTGCCTGTTACTAGGGGTTTTTTGGATATACCGCGAAGTATAGGGACTTCGCCTTCCTTAAAGAACCCTTTGCACAAAATTTAACCAGCTTGTGGATAAGCCAAGATAGAAATATAAATAAAGAAGAAATTTATTAAAGCTTTGTTTTTATGTTTATTTCTATAGAGGCACCTTTCTGTGGATAGATCGCTAATAGCCTTATTTTACGTACTGTACAGAGATTCAAAAGGCTGTGGTCATGTGCCAATGAGGGGCGTTAGTAAGTGACTTAAGCCTGTGGGTAAATCATACGGTTATCCACAGAGGGGTTTATCTTCAGTTTTCAAGCCCACTTACCCACTGAGCTAAGGCCCAGTTATGCACAGAGCTTATTCGCCGGAATTCTGCCTTTCAAGCCAACAAAAAGGCAGCCGAAAGCCGCCCGGACGAACACGTCATCCTGCGGCCAGCAGCTTCAAAGGGAATAAATGTGATGAACGGCAGCTTATCGGGTACTTAAACAGCGGTGCTCAACCAGCCCTTGGCACTCGCGATAAGCCTGTGGGTTATTCCAATAGCGTCGAGAAACCTTTGGTCGTGTGAGGTCACAACCAGCGTGCCGGTGTACTGATTGAGCCTATTTTCCAGCGCCAGCAAGGACACCAGATCGAGGTGATTGGCGGGCTCATCGAGCAATAACAACTGCGCAGGTTGTTCGGCATAGAACACACAGGCCATTGCCGCCTTCAGCCGTTCACCACCACTGAGTTGTGCACAGGGTCGATTCACCTGCTCGGCGCTGAGCCCTAATTGCGCCAGCCGGGTACGCAATTCACTCTCCGTGAGTTGCCGATTGAGTGCCTGCAACTGCTCCAGCACCGAACATTCAAGGTTCAGCAAGGCCAGGTGCTGATCAAGATAAGCTGTTTTCACACGGACATCCGCCTGCCCAGCCAGGATCGGTACTTGCCCAGCCAACACCTTGAGTACCGTTGATTTACCGCAGCCATTGGGGCCAAGCAAGGCAACCCGCTGGCCCCGACTCAGCGTAAGGCTGAGTGTGCGCAACGGTTCGAAGCCATACGGCAAGCGTGCTTCAACCAACTCGGCGATATGGGCAGCGTTGTGCTGGCTCGTTGTGGGGGCATAGACAAACACGGCCTGCTGCTCTTCAACCAGGCTGGCAGCTTGCCTGACGCGTACCGACAACGCCTCGCGCGCGGCTTGCTGATGTTGCTGCCATTTGCCGCGGCTGTTTTGGCTGCGCTCCTTTTGGCGGCCCAGCAAAATCTTCGCCTGATTATGGGTGCCGGCGGATTTGTTGCCCCGTGCCTGTCTGCGTTCAAGCTGTTCAGCGTGCGCGCGCAACCGTTGTTCTTGCCGGTGTCGTTCCAGTTTCGCGTGGGCCAGTTGCTGTTCGGCGGCGGATTGCTGCTGGGCTTTGGCCTGTGCATAAAACGAATAACCACCACCATAGCTGGTCAGCCCCAAGGCTGAGAGTTCGAGAATGCGCGTCATCGTCTCCAGCAACTCTCGGTCATGGCTGATCACCAGCAACGCCTTGGGCCAATGGCTGAGTTGCGCCTGCAGTGCCAGGCGCTGCTCACGGTCCAGATGATTGGTCGGTTCATCCAGAATCAGCAGATCGGCGTGTGACATAAACGCCCCCATCAGTGCGACACGCATGGCTTCGCCGCCGCTGAGCCGTAGGGTCGGGGTCGAAGGCGTGAGGTGCTGGAGGTTGTTGTGGGCCAGTTGGTCGAGCAACTGTTGGCGAATGTTCCACTGCTCGCCCACCGCGTCAAAGTCCGTTTGTGCGGTACTGCCCTGCTCGATGCGTTCCAGCGCGTTGATGATGGGTTGCACACCGGCCAAATCAGCGACCGTCTGCCCGGTGGCATGGGTGATGTGCTGCTTGAGGTAATACACCTTTGCGGTGTGCAGGCAGCGCCCTGCGGTAGGAGATACATCCCCGGCAATCAGACGAGCCAATACACTTTTACCCACACCATTACGGCCGACCAGGCCGGTGTGGCGCTGATCGAGATGCAGGTTGAGGTCAGAAAACAACGGGCTGCCATCGGGCAACTGATAAGAAACGCCTTCCAGCGTTACACAGGTAGCGTGAGTCATACGTACTCCAGAGATGCACAGATCTACCCCCTGTTGCAGGGGAATCAAGAACTGGCCGCAAACTTCGCGGCGGCATCAATGGCGCATTGGACTAATACCTGTAAGAGACGGGCTCGTCTCGCGATCTTTTAACAGATCATAAGATCGCGAGGCAAGCTCGATCCTACAGATTGCTGGGCATTATTTACCGATACAGAAGCTGGAGAAGATCCGCCCCAGCAGGTCATCCGAGCTGAATGCTCCGGTAATCTCGCCCAACGATTGCTGCGCCAGGCGTAAATCTTCGGCCAGCAATTCACCGGCACCCGCCAGCGTCAGTTGTGCCCGGCCATGTTCAAGGGCATTGCTGGCGTGCTGCAATGCCTCCAGGTGACGACGACGTGCGCTGAAGCTGCTTTCGGAGGTTTGCTCGTAGCCCATGCAGGCCTTGAGGTGCTCACGCAGCAAATCCAGACCTTCCGTTGATCGGGCACTCAGGCTGATCGTGACATGGCCATCGGTACTGACCTCAAGGCTGACAGGCTCACCGCTCAGGTCCGCCTTGTTACGAACCAACGTGACTTTGGCCGGGTCCGGGCGTTGTTGCAAAAACTCGGGCCATAAGGCGAAAGGGTCATCCGCCTCGGGTGCCGTCGCATCCACCACCAGCAGCACGCGATCGGCCTCACCAATAGCTTTGAGGGCCCGCTGCACGCCGATTTTCTCGACCTGATCTTCGGTATCCCGCAGCCCGGCGGTGTCCACCACATGCAGGGGCATGCCGTCGATGTGGATATGTTCACGCAACACGTCGCGCGTGGTACCGGCGATTTCCGTCACGATAGCCGCTTCACGCCCGGCCAGCGCGTTGAGCAAGCTGGACTTGCCCGCGTTCGGTCGACCGGCAATCACCACCGTCATGCCATCGCGCAACAAAGCGCCTTGGCCAGCCTCGCGTTTAACGGTGGATAACTCTTCGCGCACTTTGTCGAGCATGCCCAGTACATGGCCATCGGCCAGGAAATCGATTTCTTCTTCCGGGAAATCAATCGCCGCTTCAACGTAGATACGCAAAGCGATCAGTTGCTCGGTCAAGTTATGCACACGGTGTGAGAAAGCCCCCTGCAAAGAACGCAGTGCGTTACGCGCCGCCTGTGCAGAACTTGCCTCAATGAGGTCGGCAATGGCCTCGGCTTGTGCCAGATCGAGTTTGTCATTCAAGAATGCACGCTCACTGAATTCGCCCGGGCGCGCTAAACGGCAACCCAGTTGAATGCACCGCTGCAGCAGCATATCGAGGACGATCGGGCCGCCGTGCCCCTGCAGTTCAAGCACATCTTCGCCCGTAAAGGAGTTGGGCCCTGGAAAATACAGAGCAATGCCTTCATCCAATACTTCGCGGTTTTCGCCATAAAAAGGCCCGTAGTGGGCGTAACGCGGTTTCAGCTCGCGCTCACTGAACGCGTGTGCCGCCTTGCTGGCCAGGGGACCGGAAATTCGTACGATTCCCACGCCACCTCGCCCTTGGGCGGTTGCCACAGCGGCAATCGTTTCAGCCGGAACACTCATAAAACAGGCCTCGAAAACAAAAGTGACGAATAGCAAAACGCCCCACTAGGGGGCGTTTTGAGTGGTGCGTATCAGAGTAAGTTACTCAGCTGCTTTTTTGGTAGCGGCTTCAACTTTACGCGTGATGTACCACTGTTGAGCGATGGACAAGCAGTTGTTCACAACCCAGTACAGCACCAGACCAGCAGGGAACCACAGGAAGAAGAAGGTGAAGATGATCGGCATCAGCTTCATTACCTTGGCCTGCATCGGATCCGGCGGTGTCGGGTTCAGACGCTGCTGGATAAACATGGTTGCGCCCATGATGATCGGCAGAATAAAGAACGGGTCTTTAATCGACAGGTCGGTAATCCAGAGCATGAACGGCGCTTGGCGCATTTCAACGCTTTCCAGAAGTACCCAGTACAAGGACAGGAAGACCGGCATCTGCACCAGGATCGGCAAGCAGCCACCCAGCGGGTTGATCTTTTCTTTCTTGTACAGCTCCATCATGGCTTGCGACATTTTTTGGCGATCATCACCGAACTGCTCTTTCAGAGCGGCCAGTTTTGGTGCCACAGCGCGCATGCGAGCCATCGACTTATAGCTGGCGGCCGACAGAGGGAAGAAGATCCCTTTGATCAGCATGGTCAGGAAGATAATCGACCAACCCCAGTTACCCACCAGGCTGTGGATATGTTGCAGCAGCCAGAAAATAGGCTGTGCAATAAACCACAGAATGCCGTAGTCAACCGTCAGTTCCAGGCCTGGGGATAACTCTTTGAGTACGCCCTGGCTTTTTGGACCGGCATACAACGTCGCGCTGGTTTCAGCGGTTTTGCCCGGTTCAACCGTCAAGGTTGGGCCGGTGAAACCGATGATGTAGTTGCCTTGGTTGTCTTTGCGGGTTTGAACGACGTTGTTATCGCCTTTCTGCGGGATCCACGCGGTCACAAAGTAGTGCTGCAACCAAGCGACCCATCCGCCTTGAACGGTTTCTTTCAACTGCGCCTTGTCGATATCTTTCATCGACACTTTTTTGTACGGCTCTGCACTTGTCCACAGGGCAGCGCCCAGGTAAGTCGCAGTGCCGGTGGCGGTGCTGGAAGACGGATCGGAGCTGGCATCGCGCTTCAGTTGCGCGAACAGATTACCGTTCCACGGCTTATCGCTCTCGTTATCGATCAGATAGCTGACTTGAACATCGTACAGGCCACGCTTAAGCGTGAAACGTTTGATGTAGTTGATGCCGTTTTCGCTGAATTTCAGGTCAACGACCAACTCATCCTGGCCGGGGGCCAGTTCGAAAGTCTTCTTTTCAGCGCTGAAAACCGGACGACCTGCAGGGCGAGCATCCGGACCGTCAACGCCGGTCAGGCCACTTTGTGCCAGGTAAGTACGCTCGTTGCCGTTATCGAACAACTGGAAAGGAACATCCGGATGGTCTTGGCGACGTGGGTACAGCGGCAGACGCAGCTGTGCAATATCACCACCCTGTGGATCAATTGCGATATCCAGAACGTCAGTTTTTACGTTGATCAGGTCTTTGCTGGCAGCCACCGGGGTTTCGGTCGGTGTGCTGTTATCAGCAGTGGCGCTAGGGACATCAGCACTGTTTGACGCGTTGTTACCTGAAACCGTGTCGGGCAAAGCCGATGCGGTATTGCTGCTGGCGGCAACATTCTGAGTCGGCAATGCAGCTTGGCCATAGTCCTGGTTCCATTTGAGAACCATAACGTAGGACACGACTGCAAGAGCGACGATCAGGATCGTGCGTTTAATATCCATGATTACTCGGCCATCGAAGAAGAACGGGAGGTAGGGATAGGTGGAACCGGGTCGTAACCACCGGGATTCCACGGGTGACAGCGACCTAAACGACGAAAGGTCAGCCAGCCGCCGCGAAGAACGCCATGATTTTCGATGGCTTCCAACGCGTAGCAGG
>NZ_JASLGE010000076.1 GCF_030150285.1 Pseudomonas sp.
ACGCGCTACAATGTGGCTTTTGCCAACCATCGAGGTGTGCGCTTTGACTGCTCCAGGTCCTTTGAATTCCACTGCTGGCTCGCTTTTTGTGGTGGCGACGCCCATTGGCAACCTGGACGACATCAGTGCCCGGGCGCTGAAAGTGTTGCGCGAGGTGAAATTGATCGCGGCAGAAGACACGCGGCACTCCCAACGGTTGATGCAGCATTTTGGTATCAGCACGCCATTAGCGGCCTGCCACGAACACAACGAACGTGAAGAGGGTAGCCGCTTTATCACACGTCTTTTGGCGGGTGATGACGTCGCGCTGATTTCCGACGCGGGCACGCCCCTGATTTCCGATCCTGGTTACCACCTGGTCCGCCAGGCCCGTGCCGCAGGTATCAATGTAGTGCCTGTTCCGGGAGCCTGCGCGCTGATTGCTGCATTATCGGCCGCCGGGTTGCCCTCGGACCGCTTTATCTTCGAAGGCTTCCTGCCCGCCAAGGCTGTAGGGCGTCGGGCGCGTCTGCAGGCACTTAAAGAAGAACCGCGCACCTTGATCTTCTATGAGGCTCCGCATCGTATCCTTGAATGCCTACAAGACATGGAGCTGGAGTTCGGCGGTGAGCGTCTGGCCTTGCTGGCCCGAGAGTTGACCAAGACCTTCGAAACCCTCAAGGGGTTGCCGCTGGAGGAGCTGCGAGCGTTTGTCGAGGGCGACAGCAATCAGCAACGTGGCGAATGCGTGGTGTTGGTAGCAGGCTGGACCGCGCCGGAGAATGAAGATGCGGTGGGCAGCGAGGCGATGCGCGTCCTCGATTTGTTGCTCAAGGAAATGCCACTCAAGCGCGCCGCCGCCCTGGCAGCGGAAATTACCGGCGTGCGCAAGAATGTGTTGTATCAGGTCGCGCTCGATAAGCAGAAGGCCGAATAGTTCCAGGGGCAAATCTGTATTTCGTCTGAACGTGATGGCAATGCCGCACTTTTAATACTTGTCCTCAAGCCGCCGTGCCGTTAACCTGCGCGGCGGAGAGTCGATTGGACAGTCGCTGCCTTCTATGAAAATTAGGGGGGGGAGGAAAGTCCGGGCTCCATAGGGCGAAGTGCCAGGTAATGCCTGGGAGGCGTGAGCCTACGGAAAGTGCCACAGAAAATAACCGCCTAAGCGCTTCGGTGCCGGTAAGGGTGAAAAGGTGCGGTAAGAGCGCACCGCACGTCTGGCAACAGTTCGTGGCTAGGTAAACCCCACTTGGAGCAAGACCAAATAGGGTCTCAAGGCGTGGCCCGCGCTGGGACCGGGTAGGTTGCTAAAGATGTCCAGTGATGGCCATCGTAGACGAATGACTGTTCAAGACAGAACCCGGCTTACAGATCGACTCTCCACCTTTTTCCCTCTGCTTGCGCTGCAAGCAGGTCGTAAACCGAAGCGCCAGCTTCACCCTCTTTGTACTATTCGCAAGTAAGACCTCATAAATAATGCCGAAAAGATCTTAGTCTTAACAAACTACTTTAAGTTTGAAGTCTAGGGCTTTGAGTTTGTTGCGCATTGCTTGTCGAAATCACTCTCCGCTTATTGCTGTACGTCTATTTACCGACCTAAATCTCCGTAATGTAAGGATTTTCCTTGGGGCCGCGCCTTGACGGTGTGGTAGGCGCATTCCTATAGTGTGCATAAGTGGAGAAAAGTGGCAGAAAGTGGGTTTTTCAGACGTAAAACGCTAATATTTGGAGTATCGCCTCGTGTTTCGCGGAGCTAATGCAATCAGTCTCGACGCCAAGGGCCGTCTCGCAATGCCGAGCCGGTACCGTGACGAGCTGGTTTCGAGAAGCTCCGGGCAACTGATCGTGACCATTGATGCGGTAGATCCCTGCTTATGTGTGTACCCGCTCGATGAGTGGGAATTGATTGAGACCAAGCTGCGGGCGTTGCCTTCGTTGCGTGAAGAGAACCGCCGTCTACAACGCCTGTTGATTGGGAACGCCGTCGACCTTGAGCTCGATGGCAGTGGCCGTTTTCTGGTACCGCCGCGTCTGCGTGAATATGCCAAGTTGGACAAGCGCGCGATGTTGGTTGGCCAGTTAAACAAGTTTCAACTGTGGGACGAGGATGCTTGGGAAGCTGTTTCTGCCGCTGACCTTGCAGCCATTCAACAACCGGGCGCGATGCCTGACGAACTGCGTGATTTAATTCTGTGACTATAGATAGCGGCTTCAACCACATCACTGTACTGCTCGACGAAGCTGTAGAGGCTCTCGCCGTAAGTCCTGATGGATGCTATCTGGATGGCACCTTCGGCCGTGGCGGGCATAGCCGCCTGATACTCCAGAAGTTGGGCCCCGGCGGCAGGCTACTCGGGTTCGATAAAGATCCCCAAGCGATTGCCACCGGGCAAGCGTTAGCGGCCGAAGACGGCCGCTTTGTCATTGTGCAGCGCAGTTTTGCTGAAATGGGATCCGAAATTGCTTCCCGTGGCTTGGCTGGCAAGGTCAACGGCGTATTGCTCGACCTGGGTGTCTCCTCGCCCCAACTGGACGACCCGGAGCGCGGCTTCAGCTTCATGAATGACGGCCCGCTGGACATGCGCATGAATCCGGATGCCGGCATCAGCGCGGCCGAATTCGTTAATACGGCGTCTCAGGAAGAAATTGCCCGCGTCTTCAAAGAGTATGGCGAAGAGCGTTTTTCGGGTCGTATGGCGCGTGCGGTCGTTGAGCGTCGGGTAATTAAACCGTTTGAGCGTACCGCCGACCTGGCTGAAGTACTGAAGGTCGCCAACCCGGCCTGGGAAAAGGGCAAGCACCCGGCAACCCGTACGTTCCAGGGGCTGCGCATTCATGTCAACAATGAGTTGGGTGACCTGGAAGCCGGCCTTGAAGCTGCACTTGAGTCGCTTGAAGTGGGTGGCCGTCTGGTGGTGATCAGCTTCCACTCCCTGGAAGACCGTATCGTCAAATTGTTCATGCGCAAACTGGTCAAGGGTGAGCCCGATAATTTGCCGCGTGGTTTGCCCGTTCAGCACACCACGTTTGTTCCCAAAATTAAAATTCATGGCAAGGCGCAGTTTGCTTCAGACGCAGAGCTCAAAGCCAACCCGCGCTCGCGTAGCGCTGTCATGCGTGTTGCGGAGAAGCTTCGTTGAACAAGCTCTTCGCCAAGCCACTTCCCGGCGGAAGCTTTTTCATGCTGCTGCTGTTTGTTGCCGTGCTGGTTTCTGCGGTGGGCGTTTCTTACAGCGCGCACTGGAACCGTCAACTGCTCAATACCCTTTACGGCGAGCTGAGTGTGCGCGACAAGGCGCAGGCCGAGTGGGGGCGTTTAATTCTTGAGCAAAGCACTTGGACTGCCCATAGCCGCATCGAAACACTGGCCAGTGAGCAACTGAAGATGCATATCCCTGGCGCAGCAGAAGTCCGGATGGTGGCGCCATGATTAAACTCGAAGGCGCGCTGTATCCATGGCGTTTTCGTGTGGTGCTTGCACTGCTTGCACTGCTGGTGGGTGCTATTGCTTGCCAAATTGTCTACCTGCAGGTAATCGACCACGACTTCCTTAAAGGTCAAGGCGATGCTCGCAGCTTGCGTCATATCCAGATTCCGGCACACCGTGGGCTGATCACCGACCGTAATGGCGAGCCTTTGGCTGTCAGTACGCCGGTGACAACCCTGTGGGCCAATGCCAAGGAAATGCAAGCGGTCAAAGACCGCTGGCCAGAACTGGCGCGTGCCCTCGGGCAAGACCCGAAGGTACTCACTGCGCGTCTTGAGCAGCAGGCCAACAAAGAATTCATCTATCTGGTTCGCGGCCTGACCCCTGAACAGGGTCAAATCGTGCTCGACCTGAAAGTGCCAGGTGTTTATGGCATTGAAGAGTTCCGCCGCTTCTACCCGGCCGGTGAAGTCACCGCGCACATGGTCGGCTTTACCGATATTGACGATAAAGGCCGTGAAGGTGTCGAGCTGGCTTATGACGAATGGCTGGCCGGTGTGCCCGGCAAGCGGCAAGTCATCAAGGACCGGCGAGGGCGTCTGATCAAAGACATTCAGGTCACTAAAAATGCCAAGGCAGGGAAGACCTTGGCATTGTCGATTGACCTGCGCCTGCAATACCTGGCCAACCGTGAGCTGCGCAATGCGCTGGTCGAGAACGGTGCCAAAGCCGGCAGCCTGGTCATCATGGACGTGAAGACCGGTGAAATCCTGGCGATGGTCAACCAGCCGACCTACAACCCGAACAACCGCCGCAACCTGCAGCCGGCGATGATGCGTAACCGCGCCATGATCGACGTGTTTGAACCGGGCTCCACGGTGAAGCCGATCTCGATGAGCGCAGCGCTGGAAACCGGTCGCTGGAAACCCACCGACAAGGTCGAGGTGTACCCGGGTACGTTGCAAATCGGTAAGTACACCATCCGTGACGTATCGCGTACTGAAGGCCCGGTGCTTGACCTGACAGGCATTCTGATCAACTCCAGTAACGTAGGCATGAGCAAGGTGGCCTTCGATATCGGTGGTGAAGCGATCTTCCGTCAGATGGCCAAGATGGGGCTGGGGCAAGACACCGGTCTGGGCTTTCCGGGCGAACGTGTAGGCAACCTGCCGAACTACCGTGAATGGCGCAAGGCTGAAACCGCGACCCTTTCTTACGGCTACGGTGTGTCGGTGACCGCTATCCAGTTGGTTCATGCCTTCTCGGCATTGGCCAACAACGGCAAGCTCGCGCCATTGACGCTGCTTAAAGGGGACAAGGACAAGCCGGTACAGGCTGTTCAGGTCATGCCGGAGCAGGTCGCCAAAACATTGCAGGGCATGCTGCAGGAAGTGATCGAAAACCCGCGCGGTGTGTGGCGTGCCAAGGTGCCGGCGTATCACGTTGGCGGTAAGTCGGGTACGGCGCGCAAAACCTCGTCCGGTGGCGTCAAAGGCTATGCAGTGAACTCTTACCGTTCGTTGTTTGCCGGTTTTGGCCCCATGAGCGACCCGCGTTACGCCATTGTTGTCGTGATCGATGAACCCAGCAAAGCAGGCTACTTCGGTGGCTTGGTCTCGGCCCCGGTTTTCAGCAAAGTCATGTCCGGAACCCTGCGTCTGATGAACGTGTCGCCAGATAACCTGCCGACAGCCGCAGAGCAACAAGCGGCAGCCACTGCTGCGGCAGCCAAAGGAGGGCGCGGATAATGCCCCTGAGCCTGAACAAGATTTTCCCTCATGCAGGTCACGACCTGCTGATTCGCGAACTGACACTGGATAGCCGCAATGTGCGGGCCGGTGATCTGTTCCTGGCCGTGCCTGGCGGCAAGCTTGACGGCCGTGATCACATTGCTGATGCCCTCGCGCGCGGCGCGGCAGCGGTCGCCTATGAAGTGGAAGGCGCAGAGGTTCTGCCCATCACCCCTGTACCGCTGATACCGGTCAAAGGTCTGCTTGGCCAATTGTCCGATCTGGCCGGCCGTTTTTATGGCGAGCCGAGCCATCACCTCAATCTGGTGGGCGTGACCGGCACCAACGGTAAAACCAGCGTCACCCAGCTCGTGGCGCAAGCGCTGGACTTGCTGGGCCAGCACTGCGGCATTGTGGGCACGTTGGGGACCGGTTTTTATGGCGCGCTGCACAGCGGTCGCCACACCACCCCTGACCCGATTGCCGTTCAGGCCATGTTGGCCGACCTGAAAAAAGCCGGTGCCAAAGCCGTGGCGATGGAAGTGTCGTCCCATGGCCTGGATCAGGGCCGGGTCAGTGCCTTGGCGTTTGACGTGGCGGTATTGACCAACTTGTCCCGTGACCACCTGGACTACCACGGCACGATGCAAGCCTATGCGGCGGCGAAAGCCAAGCTGTTTGCCTGGCCGGACCTGCGTTGCCGGGTACTCAACCTGGACGATGCGTTCGGGCGCCAACTGGCAGCAGAAAAACACGAATCGCGCTTGATCAGCTATAGCCTAGAAGACAGCGATGCGGCGTTGTATTGCCGTGATGCCACTTTCGACGATGAGGGCGTGCGCGCCACGCTGATCACGGCACAAGGTGAGTATCTGCTGCGCAGCCGTTTGCTGGGCCGCTTCAACCTGAGCAACGTGCTGGCGGCTGTCGGTGCCTTGCTGGGGCTGAATTACCCATTGGATGAAATTCTCAAGGTCCTGCCGAAGCTGGAAGGGCCTATTGGTCGCATGCAGCGTCTGGGTGGCGGAGCCAAACCTTTGGTTGTGGTCGATTACGCCCACACCCCGGATGCGCTGGAAAAAGTCTTGTTAGCCTTGCGCCCGCACGCCAAAGGTCAGTTGCTGTGCCTGTTCGGCTGCGGCGGTGATCGCGATCGCGGCAAGCGCCCGCTGATGGCTGAGGTAGTTGAACGCTTGGCAGACGGCGTGCTGGTGACCGATGACAACCCGCGCACAGAAGCACCGATGCAGATTTTCGACGATATTCGTGTGGGCTTTAGCGCACCCGACAGCGTCACCTTCGTGGCGGGTCGCGGCGACGCCATTGCGCAATTGATTGCCGGTGCTCGCGCCGAAGACGTGATTGTGCTGGCCGGCAAAGGTCATGAGGACTATCAGGAAATCAATGGCGTGCGCCACGACTTCTCTGATCTGGTAGCTGCTCAGGCAGCCCTGGACACATGGGAGGCGGCGCATGCTTAAGCCCTTGTTGTTAAGCGACGTGGTTGTATCCCTTGAAGGCCGCTTGTGTGGCGCGGATGCCCGCTTCAGCAGTGTCAGCATCGACAGCCGCGCGATTACCAAGGGGGCGCTATTTGTCGCCCTGACAGGGCCGCGTTTTGATGGCCACGATTACCTGAATGAAGTCGCTGCCAAGGGAGCTGTTGCCGCACTGGTCGAGCGCGAAGTGCCCGAGTCGTCGTTGCCACAGCTGGTGGTCAAAGACACCCGCGAAGCATTGGGGCGCTTGGGTGCGCTCAATCGCGCCGGTTACGACAAACCCGTTGCGGCCATTACCGGTTCCAGTGGCAAAACCACGGTCAAGGAGATGCTGGCCTGCATCCTGCGTACCCGTGGCCCGGTACTGGCGACCAAAGGCAATTTGAATAACGACTTGGGTGTACCGCTGACCCTGCTTGAACTGACGCTGGAACATACGGCGGCGGTGATCGAGTTGGGGGCTTCGCGCCTGGGTGAAATTGCATACACCGTTGGCATGACCCAGCCCCATGTGGCAGTCCTGAACAATGCCGGTACAGCCCATGTGGGCGAGTTCGGCGGGCCGGACAAAATCGTTGAAGCCAAAGGGGAAATTCTGGAAGGGCTGCCGGCTGATGGCATCGCTGTTCTGAATCTGGATGACAAGGCATTTGGCATTTGGAAAGCGCGCGCAGCAGGGCGCAAGGTGCTCAGCTTTGCGCTGACAAACCCTGCGGCAGATTTCTATGCGGGCACTCTCTCCCGCGATGCTCGTGGTTGCCCGGGTTTTGATATGCACACCCCGTTGGGGGTTGCTCGTGTGCAACTCAACCTGCTGGGCAACCATAATGTTGCCAATGCGTTGGCGGCTGCGGCGGCTGCCCATGCGTTGGGTGTCTCGCTTTTGGGCATCACGACCGGCCTTGAAGCTGTGTTACCGGTCAAAGGGCGTGCCGTGGCTCAGCTCAGCACGGCCGGGCTGCGAATTATTGATGACACCTACAATGCAAACCCCACCTCAATGTGCGCGGCCGTTGATATACTTGCCGGCTTTTCCGGTCGCACCGTCCTGGTGCTCGGAGATATTGGCGAGCTGGGTGAGTGGGCAGAGCAAGGTCATCGTGAAGTAGGCGCTTATGCCGCCGACAAGGTTTCAGCGCTCTACGCGGTAGGACCCATGATGGTCCATGCCGTCGCTGCATTTGGACACCAGGCTCGTCACTTTGCCAATCAGGCTGACCTGATCACGGCGCTTCGCACTGAACACGACACAAACACCACCATTTTGATCAAGGGTTCGCGCAGCGCAGCGATGGAAAACATCGTTGTGGCGTTGTGCGGTTCCAGCGGGGAGAAACATTAATGCTGCTGCTGCTAGCGGAGTATCTGCAACAGTTCTATAAGGGCTTTGCGGTCTTCCAGTACTTGTCCCTTCGGGGAATTCTGGGCGTCTTGACCGCGCTCTCTTTGTCGCTCTGCCTTGGGCCGTGGATGATCCGCACCCTGCAGTCGCGCCAGATTGGCCAATCGGTGCGTAACGATGGCCCGCAATCGCATTTGTCCAAGTCGGGCACGCCGACCATGGGCGGGGCGTTGATCCTGTCAGCCATTACCGTTAGTACCTTGCTGTGGGCAGACCTGAGCAATCGTTATGTCTGGGTCGTCATGATCGTGACTCTGTTGTTCGGTGCCATCGGTTGGGTGGATGACTACCGCAAAGTCATCGAGAAAAACTCCCGCGGCCTTCCGAGCCGCTGGAAGTATTTCTGGCAGTCGGTGTTTGGCCTGGGTGCCGCTATTTTCCTGTATGCCACGGCCCCGAGTGCCGTTGAAACCACCCTGATTCTGCCAATCCTCAAAGACGCCAGCATTCCGCTGGGCATCGGCTTTGTGGTGCTGACCTACTTTGTCATTGTGGGCTCAAGCAACGCGGTCAACCTGACTGACGGCCTTGATGGCCTGGCGATCATGCCCACGGTGATGGTGGGCGGGGCATTGGGTATTTTCTGCTACCTGTCGGGCAACGTGAAATTTGCCGATTACCTGCTGATCCCTTATGTGCCGGGCGCGGGTGAGTTGATTGTGTTCTGCGGCGCGTTGATTGGTGCCGGTCTGGGCTTTCTTTGGTTCAACACCTACCCGGCCCAAGTGTTTATGGGCGACGTCGGCGCATTGGCGCTGGGCGCTGCCTTGGGCACGATCGCCGTTATTGTGCGCCAGGAAATCGTGCTGTTCATCATGGGCGGCGTGTTCGTGATGGAAACCCTGTCGGTGGTGATCCAGGTCGCGTCGTTCAAGCTGACCGGCAAGCGGGTGTTCCGTATGGCACCCATTCATCACCACTTTGAACTCAAGGGCTGGCCTGAACCCCGCGTGATCGTTCGTTTCTGGATCATCACCGTGATTCTTGTGCTGATTGGCCTTGCCACACTGAAGCTGAGGTAGAACCTGTGTCTCTGATCGCTTCTGACCACTTCCGCATCGTTGTCGGCCTCGGCAAGAGTGGCATGTCCCTGGTGCGCTTCCTCGCGCAGCAGGGCGTGTCGTTTGCTGTGGCGGACACGCGGGAAAATCCACCGGAGCTGGTCACGCTGCGCCGTGACTACCCGCAAGTGGAGGTGCGTTGTGGCGAGCTGGATGTCGAATTCCTGTGCCGCGCCGATGAGCTCTACGTGAGCCCGGGGCTGGCGCTGGCGACTCCGGCGTTACAGGCCGCGGCTGCCCGTGGCGTGAAACTGTCGGGCGATATCGACCTGTTCGCGCGTAACGCAAAAGCACCCATCGTGGCAATCAGTGGGTCCAATGCCAAAAGTACGGTGACCACGCTGGTGGGCGAAATGGCCGCTGCGGCGGGCAAGCGCGTCGCGGTTGGCGGCAACCTGGGCACGCCTGCGCTGGACCTGCTCAGTGATGACGTCGAGCTGTACGTGATGGAGTTGTCGAGCTTTCAGCTGGAGACCACTCACCAACTGGGCGCTGAAGTGGCTACCGTGCTTAATGTCAGCGAAGACCACATGGACCGTTACAGCGGCCTGCCGGCCTACCACTTGGCCAAACACCGGATTTTCCGTGGTGCGAAGCAAGTGGTTGTGAATCGCCAGGATGCACTGACCCGCCCCTTGATGGGTGAGGGCTTGCCGTGCTGGACCTTTGGCCTGGGCGTTCCGGACTTCAAGGCCTTTGGTCTGCGTGAAGTGAATGGCGAAAAATACCTCGCCTTTGAATTCGACAACCTGCTGCCCGTACGCGAGTTGAAAATCCGTGGAGCCCACAACCAGGCCAATGCATTGGCCGCTTTGGCGCTGGGGCATGCGGTGGGCTTGCCCTTCGATGTGATGCTGTCGACCCTGCGCACCTTTGCCGGTCTTGAGCACCGCTGCCAATGGGTGCGTGAGCTGGATGGCGTCAGCTACTACAACGATTCCAAAGCCACCAACGTGGGCGCGGCGCTGGCAGCGATCGACGGCCTGGGTGCGGACATGAACGGCAAACTGGTCCTGATTGCTGGCGGTGAGGGCAAAGGGGCTGACTTCAGCGGCTTGCGCGGCTCGGTGGCCAAGTACTGCCGTGCGGTGGTGTTGATCGGGCGCGATGCGCCGTTGATCGCTGAGGCGGTGGGCGATGCGGTGCCGATAGTGCGGGTTGCTTCGCTGGATGAAGCGGTTGAGCGCAGCCGTTCGCTGGCGTACTCCGGTGACGCCGTGTTGTTGGCTCCGGCCTGCGCCAGCTTTGACATGTTCAAAAACTACGAAGACCGTGGCCAACTGTTCGCGCGTGCAGTGGGGGCCCTGGCATGATTTTCGGCATACTCAAGCCTTACCCTTCGCCGTTGATCACGGGCCGTGGCATTGATCTCGATTTCCCGTTGCTGGCAGGTTGCCTGGCGTTGTTGGGCCTGGGGTTGGTGATGATTACTTCAGCCTCGTCTGAAGTGGCCGCGTTGCAATCGGGCAACACCCTCTACCACATGATTCGTCACCTGTTTTACATCGTGCTCGGCCTGGTTGCGTGTGTGCTGACCATGATGGTGCCGATTGCGACCTGGCAGCGTTTGGGCTGGTTGTTACTGATCGGGGCTTTTGGCCTGTTGGTGATGGTATTGGTGCCGGGTATTGGCCGAGAGGTTAATGGTTCGATGCGTTGGATCGGCTTTAGCTTCTTCAACGTGCAGCCCTCGGAAATTGCCAAGGTGTTTGTGGTGATTTACCTCGCCGGGTATCTGGTGCGCCAGCAGAAGGAAGTCCGCGAAAGCTGGATGGGCTTCTTCAAGCCCTTCATTGTGCTGCTGCCCATGGCCGGCCTGTTGCTTATGGAGCCTGACTTCGGGGCCACGGTCGTGATGATGGGGGCGGCTGCCGCCATGTTGTTCCTCGGTGGCGTCGGCCTGTTTCGTTTCGCGCTGATGGTGGCCCTGGCCGTCGGTGCCGTGTTTGTGCTGGTTCAGGCGCAGCCCTACCGCATGGCGCGGTTGATCACCTTTACCGACCCGTGGTCCGACCAGTTCGGCTCCGGCTACCAATTGACTCAGGCCCTGATTGCCTTCGGGCGCGGTGAATGGTTTGGCGTCGGGCTGGGCAACAGCGTTCAGAAACAGTTCTACCTGCCTGAAGCCCATACCGACTTCGTGTTCTCGGTGCTGGCTGAAGAGCTGGGCGTGGTGGGTTCGCTGCTGACCGTGGCGCTCTTCGTGTTTGTCTGCGTGCGCGGCATGTACATCGGGCTGTGGGCCGAGCGGGCCAAGCAATATTTCGCGGCGTATATGGCATACGGCTTGTCGTTCCTGTGGATCGGCCAGTTCCTGATCAACATCGGGGTAAACGTGGGCTTGTTACCCACCAAAGGCCTGACCTTGCCGTTCCTCAGTTACGGCGGCAGTTCGTTGGTGATTTGCTGTGTGTGTATGGGGTTGTTGCTGCGTATCGAGTGGGAAAGTCGAACCCATCTGGGCAGTGAAGAGACCGATTTCAAGGAAAGCGACTTCGCAGAGGAGCCGAACCATGGGCGCTAATGTGCTGATCATGGCAGGCGGTACTGGCGGGCACGTTTTCCCGGCGCTGGCCTGTGCCCGTGAATTCGAAGCCCGAGGTTACACCGTGCACTGGCTCGGCACGCCGCGAGGCATCGAAAACGAACTGGTTGAACCGGCAGGTTTCACCCTGCACCGCATTAACGTTGCGGGGCTGCGTGGCAAAAGCAAACTGTCGCTGCTCAAGGCCCCGTTTGTACTGCTGAACGCGGTGTTCCAGGCGCGCGCAATCATTCGCCGGCTCAAACCGGTGTGTGTGTTGGGGTTTGGCGGCTACGTGACAGGCCCGGGCGGCCTGGCGGCCAAAGTCTGTGGCGTGCCGGTGATTATTCACGAGCAGAACGCCGTGGCCGGTACCGCTAACCGTTTGTTGGTACCGATGACTCAACGTGTGTGCGAAGCCTTTCCTGAGACGTTCGCGGCCTCGGACAAACTGCGCACCACCGGCAACCCGGTGCGGCCAGAACTGTTCACCCTTGCGCCACGCGCAGCACTTGAAGGGCGCAAGGCGCGCCTGTTGGTGCTGGGCGGCAGCCTGGGGGCCGAGCCGTTGAACAAATTGTTGCCTGAAGCCTTGGCCAAGGTAGCGGCTGACGTGCGCCCTGACGTGTTTCATCAGGCGGGCAAACAGCATGATCAGATAACCGCCGAGCGCTACCGCGCGGTCGGTGTCGAGGCGGATGTACAGCCTTTTATCAAAGACATGGCCCACGCCTATGGCTGGGCCGACCTGGTGGTTTGTCGCGCAGGCGCGCTGACTGTCAGTGAACTGGCTGCGGCCGGTCTGCCTTCGTTGCTGGTGCCTTTGCCCCACGCGATTGATGACCATCAGAGCCGCAATGCCGACTTTTTGGCACGCGAGGGCGCAGCTTTCCTGATGCCGCAAGCGACAACTGGCGCAGCCGAACTGGCTGCACGCCTGACAGAGGTTTTGATGCAACCGGAACGACTCAACAGCATGGCGGCCAATGCCCGCCGCCTGGCCAAACCTGATGCCACCCGTAACGTCGTAGACATCTGCCTGGAGGTGGCCAATGGTTGAGAATCAACGCGCAATGCCACAACCCGAGATGCGCCGGATTCGCCGCATCCACTTTGTCGGTATCGGCGGCGTGGGCATGTGCGGTATCGCCGAGGTGTTACTGAACCTGGGCTATGACGTGTCGGGATCCGACCTGAACGCCTCAGCGGTGACTGAGCGTCTTGAATCGTTCGGTGCTCAGATCTTTATCGGCCACCGCGCCGAAAACGCGGCGAATGCCGATGTACTGGTGGTTTCGAGCGCGATTAATACCTCAAACCCGGAAGTGGCCACCGCACTGGAACGCCGTATTCCGGTGGTGCCGAGAGCTGAAATGCTGGCGGAACTGATGCGCTATCGCCATGGCATCGCCGTTGCCGGCACGCATGGCAAAACCACCACGACCAGCCTGCTGGCGTCTGTGTTTGCGGCCGGTGGCCTGGACCCGACGTTTGTGATTGGTGGCCGCCTGAATGCAGCGGGCACCAATGCACAACTGGGCACCAGCCGTTACCTGATCGCTGAAGCCGACGAAAGCGACGCCAGCTTCCTGCACCTGCAACCGATGGTTGCCGTGGTCACCAATATTGACGCCGACCACATGGCGACCTACGAGGGTGACTTCAATAAACTGAAGAAAACCTTCGTTGAGTTTCTGCACAACCTGCCGTTCTACGGGCTCGCGGTGTTGTGCCTGGACGACCCGGTCGTGCGTGAAATCCTGCCGCTGGTCAAACGGCCGACCGTGACCTACGGCTTCAGCGAAGTGGCTGACGTGCGGGCAATCAATGTGCGCCAGCAAGGCATGCAAACCTTCTTCACCGTGCTGCGCCCGGACCGTGAGCCGCTGGATGTTTCGGTCAACATGCCGGGCAATCACAACGTACTCAATGCGCTGGCCACTATCTGCATCGCCTCGGATGAAGGCATCAGCGACGAAGCCATCGTTCAGGGCCTGTCGGGCTTCCAGGGCGTAGGGCGACGCTTCCAGGTCTACGGCGAACTGCCGGTTGAAGGCGGTAGCGTAATGCTGGTGGATGACTACGGTCACCACCCGACCGAAGTCGCCGCAGTGATAAAAGCCGTGCGCGGTGGTTGGCCGGATCGCCGTCTGGTCATGGTGTACCAGCCGCACCGTTTCAGCCGTACCCGTGACCTGTACGACGACTTCGTGCAAGTGCTGGCCGATGCCAACGTGCTGCTGTTGATGGAAGTGTACCCGGCTGGCGAAGAGCCCATCCCCGGCGCTGACAGCCGTCAGCTGTGCCACAGCATTCGTCAGCGCGGCCAATTGGACCCGATCTACATTGAGCGCGGCATTGAACTGGCCCCGATCGTCAAGCCGCTGTTGCGGGCGGGCGACATTCTGTTGTGTCAGGGCGCGGGCGATATCGGCCGTCTGGCACCGCAACTTATTAACAGTCCGTTGTTCGCAGGTGCTGTTGTGGCGGCTAGCGAGGGGAAACTGAAATGACTGCTGCTTACGCCAATCTGTTCTCGACCCTTGCGCCTGCCGATTTTGGTCGTGTGGCCGTGCTGTTCGGTGGCAAAAGTGCCGAGCGCGAAGTGTCCCTGAAGTCGGGCAGTGCCGTGCTTGGTGCACTGCAAAGCGCCGGAGTAGACGCCTTTGGTATCGATGTGGGCGATGATTTCATCAAGCGCCTCACTGCAGAAAAAATCGATCGCGCCTTCATCATTCTTCACGGGCGTGGCGGTGAAGACGGCAGCATGCAGGGCTTGCTCGAATGTCTGGGTATTCCTTACACCGGCAGCGGCATTCTCGCGTCGGCCCTGGCCATGGACAAACTGCGTACCAAACAGGTGTGGCACAGCTTGGGTATTCCTACCCCGCGCCATGCGGTGTTGAGCAGCGAAGCTGATTGTATTTCTGCCGCTGAGGAACTGAGCTTCCCTTTGATCGTCAAACCGGCGCATGAAGGTTCAAGCATCGGTATGGCCAAAGTGAACAGCGCGCAAGAATTGATCGACGCGTGGAAAGCGGCCAGTCAGTACGATTCGCAAGTGTTGGTCGAACAATGGATCCACGGTCCTGAGTTCACCATCGCCACCCTGCGTGACCAGGTGTTGCCACCGATTGCCCTGGGCACGTCGCATACGTTCTACGACTACGACGCCAAGTATGTGTCCTCTGATACCCAGTATCGGATCCCGTGCGGGCTGGATAGCGCCAAGGAACAAGAACTGATGGACCTTACGGCAAAAGCCTGTGAGGCGATTGGCATTACCGGTTGGGGCCGCCTGGACGTGATGCAGGACACCGATGGCCAGTTCTGGCTGCTGGAAGTCAACACCGCTCCCGGCATGACCGACCACAGCCTGGTACCGATGGCCGCGCGTGCTGCCGGCCTGGATTTCCAGCAACTGGTGCTATCGATTCTGGCGGCCAGTGTGGCGGGCACCCAAGAGTTGCGAGGTTAAGAACATGCAAGGCGCATCGCTCCGTCAACAGCCACCCGTCCCCGGCCGCAAGCCGGTGCCTCGGGGTGCCAGTCGAATGGTGGCCAAAGAGCCGATGTCGGTGCGTTTGCCCAAAGCCAACTTTGGTTTTCTGAAGGCGTTGCTTTGGCCTGTGGTGTTGGTGGTACTGGGGTTTGGAACGTATGAAGGCGCGCAGCGGCTGATGCCTTATGCAGACCGCCCAATTACCAACATTAACGTGCAGGGCGATCTGACCTACATCAGCCAGCAAGCCGTGCAGCAGCGAATCGCGCCGTACATGGCCGCCAGCTTTTTTACTGTCGACCTGGCGGGCATGCGCGCCGAGCTTGAGCAAATGCCCTGGATCGCACACGCCGAAGTCCGGCGTGTCTGGCCAGACCAGGTGGTGATACGCCTGGAAGAACAATTACCGGTCGCCCGTTGGGGGGATGAAGCGCTGCTCAATAACCAGGGGCAGGCCTTCACGCCACGTGAGCTGGCCAACTACGAACACCTGCCGCAGCTGTTTGGCCCTCAACGGGCTCAACAGAAAGTCATGCAGCAGTATCAGGTGTTGAGCCAGATGCTGCGGCCAATGGGTTTTTCCATTGCCCGGCTGGAACTGCGTGAGCGGGGGAGCTGGTTCCTGACCACCGGAGCCGGCACTGCCGGACCGGGGATCGAGCTGCTGTTGGGGCGCGATCACCTGGTGGAGAAAATGCGTCGATTCATAGCCATCTATGACAAAACGCTGAAAGAACAGATTACGAACATCGCGCGCATTGATTTGCGTTACGCCAACGGATTGGCCGTCGGCTGGCGGGAACCTGTGGCACCTACGATAGCCCAACCCGCAGTCGCGAAGAATTAAGAAGAGGCAGGACCCATGGCAAATGTGCAAAGCGGCAAAATGATCGTCGGCCTGGATATCGGCACCTCCAAAGTGGTTGCGCTGGTAGGCGAGGTCGCAGAAGACGGCGTGATCGAAATCGTCGGTATTGGCACGCATCCGTCCCGGGGCCTGAAAAAAGGCGTGGTGGTGAACATCGAGTCCACCGTGCAATCGATCCAGCGCGCGATTGAAGAAGCGCAGCTGATGGCCGGTTGCCGGATTCACTCGGCGTTTGTCGGTGTGGCGGGTAATCACATTCGCAGCCTGAACTCTCACGGGATCGTGGCGATTCGTGATCGCGAAGTCAGCACGGCTGACCTTGAGCGTGTACTGGATGCGGCTCAGGCCGTCGCCATTCCGGCTGACCAGCGTGTATTGCATACGCTGGCGCAGGATTACGTGATCGACAACCAGGAAGGTGTTCGAGAGCCACTGGGCATGTCAGGCGTGCGCCTGGAAGCCAAGGTGCATGTGGTGACATGTGCGGTGAATGCGGCGCAGAACATCGAGAAATGCGTACGCCGCTGCGGCCTTGAAGTGGACGACATCATTCTTGAGCAACTGGCGTCGGCTTATTCGGTGCTCACCGATGATGAAAAAGAACTGGGCGTGTGCCTGGTCGATATCGGCGGCGGCACCACCGACATCGCGATCTTCACCGAGGGCGCGATCCGCCATACGGCGGTAATCCCGATTGCGGGCGATCAGGTGACCAACGACATCGCGATGGCGTTGCGTACACCGACCCAATACGCCGAAGAAATCAAGATCCGTTACGCCTGTGCCCTGGCCAAACTGGCCGGCGCGGGTGAAACCATCAAGGTGCCGAGCGTGGGCGATCGCCCGCCGCGTGAGCTGTCGCGCCAGGCGCTGGCCGAAGTGGTCGAGCCGCGTTACGACGAGCTGTTCACCCTGATTCAGGCTGAACTGCGTCGCAGCGGCTACGAAGACCTGATCCCGGCCGGCATCGTCCTGACGGGCGGTACGGCGAAAATGGAAGGCGCGGTCGAGTTGGCCGAAGAGATTTTCCATATGCCGGTTCGTTTGGGCGTACCGCACAGCTTCAAGGGTTTGACCGACGTTGTGCGCAATCCGATTTACTCCACCGCTGTGGGCTTGTTGCTGTACGGGCTGCAAAAGCAGTCAGACGGTATTTCCATATCGGGTATTAGCAACCGCGACAACTACAGCAGTGATGAACAAAAAGCCCCTGTGCTTGAGCGCCTTAAGCGCTGGGTGCAGGGCAATTTTTAAAGCTTGAGCGGTAACAGATTCAAAGCAGTAGAAGTAGGCGAAAAAAACTAGAGAAATGGAAGGAGAGGGACCATGTTCGAACTCGTAGACAACATCCCGCAAAGCCCGGTAATCAAGGTTATCGGTGTGGGTGGTGGTGGCGGTAATGCGGTTAACCATATGGTTAAGAGCAATATCGAAGGCGTTGAATTCATCTGCGCCAACACCGACGCACAAGCGCTGAAAAGCATCGGCGCTCGTACTATTCTGCAACTGGGCACCGGTGTGACCAAAGGCCTGGGTGCTGGCGCGAATCCGGAGGTCGGCCGCCAGGCTGCACTGGAAGACCGCGAGCGCATCGCAGAAGTGCTGCAGGGCACCAATATGGTGTTCATCACCACGGGCATGGGCGGTGGTACCGGTACCGGTGCTGCGCCGATCATCGCTGAAGTGGCCAAGGAAATGGGGATCCTCACCGTAGCGGTGGTGACACGTCCATTCCCGTTCGAAGGCCGCAAGCGCATGCAGATTGCTGACGAAGGCATTCGTCTGCTGTCTGAAAGCGTCGATTCGTTGATCACGATTCCGAACGAAAAACTGCTGACCATCCTCGGTAAAGACGCCAGCCTGCTGTCGGCTTTCGCCAAGGCCGATGACGTTCTGGCCGGTGCCGTTCGCGGTATCTCCGACATCATCAAACGCCCGGGCATGATCAACGTCGACTTCGCTGACGTGCGCACCGTGATGAGCGAAATGGGCATGGCAATGATGGGCACTGGCTGCGCCAGCGGTCCGAACCGTGCACGCGAAGCCACCGAGGCGGCTATCCGCAACCCGTTGCTCGAAGACGTGAACCTGGAAGGCGCTCGCGGCATCCTGGTGAACATCACCGCTGGCCCGGACCTGTCGTTGGGTGAATACTCCGACGTGGGTAGCATCATTGAAGCGTTCGCTTCCGAGCACGCGATGGTCAAGGTCGGTACCGTGATCGACCCGGACATGCGCGACGAACTGCACGTGACCGTAGTTGCAACCGGTCTGGGCGCAAAAATCGAGAAGCCGGTCAAAGTCATCGACAACACTGTTCAGGCGTCGTACGCGGCCTCTTCGGCTCAGCCAGCGCCTTCGCGCCAAGAGTCGCGGGTTGAGCGTCAGGAGTTGCCAGCGGTTAACTACCGTGACCTGGATCGCCCGACGGTGATGCGTAATCAGGCCCAGCATGGCGCGACAGCGGCTGCCAAGCTGAATCCGCAAGATGACCTGGACTACCTGGACATTCCGGCTTTCCTGCGTCGTCAGGCTGATTGATGGAATGTATCAGGGCTATTAAGGTGATTGGTGTTCAGCAAAGGTCTGGTCTGCTATTATCGCCAGCCTTTGTTGATACCAGTTCGCAATTTGCGCTGAAGCGGCCAATGCCATGATTAAACAACGCACCCTGAAAAATATTATCCGTGCCACAGGTGTCGGTCTGCACTCAGGCGAGAAAGTCTATCTGACTCTCAAACCTGCACCTGTGGATACCGGCATCGTGTTTTGTCGTGCTGACCTTGACCCTGTTGTGCAGATCCCTGCTCGCGCGGAAAACGTTGGCGAGACGACGATGTCGACCACGTTGGTCAACGGCGACGTAAAAGTAGACACGGTAGAGCACTTGCTCTCGGCCATGGCTGGCCTGGGGATCGATAACGCCTACGTCGAACTCTCCGCGTCTGAAGTCCCTATCATGGACGGTAGCGCCGGACCTTTCGTGTTCTTGATTCAATCTGCCGGCCTGGAAGAACAGGACGCGCCGAAGAAGTTCATCCGTATCCTGCGGGAAGTGACCGTGGAAGATGGCGACAAGCGCGCCACTTTCGTCCCTTTCGAAGGCTTCAAGGTGACCTTCGAGATCGATTTCGATCACCCGGTTTTCCGTAACCGTACCCAAAGTGCAAGCGTGGATTTCTCAAGCACTTCGTTTGTAAAAGAAGTCAGCCGCGCCCGTACGTTTGGCTTTATGAGTGACATCGAGTACCTGCGCAAGCACAACCTCGCACTCGGCGGCAGCGTTGAAAACGCTATCGTGGTCGACGCGAACGGTGTACTGAACGAAGACGGCCTTCGCTACGAAGACGAGTTCGTGAAGCACAAGATCCTCGACGCCATTGGCGATCTCTACCTGTTGGGTAACAGCCTGATTGGTGAGTTCAAGGGCTTCAAGTCTGGCCATGCGCTGAACAACCAGCTGCTTCGCAAGCTGATTGAACAGACCGACGCGTGGGAAGTCGTGACCTTTGAAGATGCCAGCACTGCACCGATTTCGTACATGCGTCCGGTTGCAGCCGTTTAAGCATCACGTGTTTCTCTAGTTTTGAAGGCCACCCTCGGGTGGCCTTTTTTATTGGACCTTGAGCGTCACCGTCACGTGATCAATTTATCGGTTTACAGGCTCGCTAACCGGTTCGGCCCCAGGCGTTTCATCGATGCTCACCACCTGATTGCGGCCGCTTTTCTTGGCTTGATACAGGGCATTGTCCGCGGTGCGAATCAGCGCTTCCTGATCATCACCCGGTGCGGTGTACCGGCTGCAGGTGCCCAGGCTGATGGTGAGTTTTTGTGCGTTGGGAAGTACGGGCTCCATGGCTTCGACGGCGAGGCGAATTCTTTCGGCCACTTGATGCGCGCCTGCGGGGCCGGTTTCACTCAGCACCACGGCAAACTCTTCGCCACCGTAACGGGCCGCCAGGTCGGTGGGGCGGTGCAAGTGGTTTTTGATCAGTTGCGCCACACGGCGTATAGCCACATCGCCTGCTTGATGACCGTAGGCATCATTGAAGGCCTTGAAGTGATCAATATCAATCATCAGTAATGACAGCGGGGTGCCCGCCCGTTGTGCCCGCCGCCACTCGCGATCGAGGTGACGGTCAAGGGTGCGTCGATTGGCAAGCCCGGTCAGCGGGTCGGCTGCTGCCAGCCCCGCCAGCTCGCGCTCGGCGAGTTGACGCAAGCGCAGTTCACGCAACAGTAACCCGGTCAGCCAGACCAGACCCAGGCAGAGCAACAGCGTGGCGGTGCCGATTAACAGGGCTGTGTGGCGCCAGTTACTGAAAATCGTGTCGGTGGACAGGGCAACCACCACCACGATGGGAAGCTCGTGAACCTGTGAAAAGTTGTACAGACGTTCGACGTGATATAGCCCGGACATGGCAATGAAGCTGCCGTAGCGCTCATTGAGAAACCGAATGAAATTGGGTGCATGGCTGAGGTCCTGGCCGATATAGGTTTTGTGGTTGGCGGGGTCTTGAATCAACAAAATGCCGTCGGTACTGACCAGGCTGATGTTGCCATCCGGGCCCACATCCAGCCCACGCAGCAGGTTTCTGAAATAGCTCAGTTTCATTTGAGCGGCCACGACACCCGCGAACTCGCCGTTGGGGCCGGTCATGCGGCGGCTCAGAATCAGGCACCAGTCATCCAGGTCGGGGCCGGTCTGGAAGGGACGACTGATATACAGCGCGTGGGTCGTCATGGATTGATGCGCTACAAACCAGTCTTGCTCTGTGACCGTCACGCTGTCAGGCATTGAGGCGCGTGAATGGGCAATCAGTTTGCCTGACGCATCAAACACATAAAAACCATTGTTTGAAGGGGCCTCATTGGCCCGGTCAAACAGCACCGAATGTTGAACGGTGGGGGGTAGCGCCGTCAGTGCCTTGCTTTGCAGCAGTTCGATCAGGCTGATGAGCGTGGAGTCGTAAATGGTAAAGGTGTTGCGCACATCGCGGTCTATTAACTGCACGATGTTGAGCGCTGAGCGCGTCGCATCCTGCTCGGTACTACGGTACTCGCGTACCAGCAGGTAGCTCACGATGCACAAGATACTGAGCACCGAAAAGAGGGTGGTGCATTTGAGCATGCGCCGTGTAAAGGCGTGAGATGGGGAGTATTCGATAGCCATCTCCTCACAGATGATGAGCCCGTGCCGGTATCACGGTTAACGTAAGGTGTGCCCTGTAAGCCTTGTCGTAGGGCCGTTGTTACAAAATGAACGCAATCATATTAAAAGGCCAGCTAAAAAGCTGGCCTTTTAATTGCTGTTTAAAACACATTCAGCGGGTAGTCGATGATCACTCGGTACTCATCCACATTGTTGTCCACCGTCTGGTAGGCCGTGTTTCCCCGATGGGTTGCCCAGCGCAGGGTGACGCCCAGGTCTTTGGCTTTGCCTTCCTGAACCACGTACTTGAGGTCAACGTCACGTTCCCAGTGGCTGGCGTTCTTGCCTTGCGGGTTGTACCAGTTGCTGTAACCGATGCTGTTGGAGCTGGCTTTGGTCAGGTTCAGTTCACCGTGCGAATAAGACACGCTGGACGTCAGGCCTGCCAGGCCAAGACCGGCAAAGTCGTACTGGTACTGCAACTTCCACGAGCGTTCGTTCGGGCCGTTGAAGTCCGAGTATTGCTGTGAGTTGTCGAGAAAAATGCTGTCGCCCTGGTTGATGTAGTCAAACGGCGTGTTGCCGTTGATCTGCTGCATCACGGCCGTCACGGTGTGTTCGGCGAGGGTCATGGCCAGGTGCAGGCTGAAGGCGTTGTTGTTGATGGACCCCAGCAACGCTTTGCCGCTGTCTCGGGTGTAGTAGTAATGCAAGCCTGGGTTCAGGCTGATGCTTTCGCTTAAATCGTAGGTGTAATCCAGGTCGAAGTAGTACTGGTTCCAGATGTCTTTGAGCTGGGCGGCGTAGAGGTTGCTGGTGAGCGCAGGAATGGCGCTCCACGAAGCCCCTGCCCACGTCATGTGCTGGCTGTTCTGACCGTCCAGATCGCCGTATGCCGTCGTCATGCGGCGCATGCCGCTCTGGTTGTAGAGTTTGTTAAAGCTGGCCTGGCCACCTTCGAACATCCAGCCTTCGAAGCTGTTGTTGGTGAGGCTGACACCGCGAAAGGTTTGCGGCAGCATGCGCGATTCACCGCCGGCAATCACCGGGTTGCTGAGAAACAGGTCCCCTGCCTTGAGCACGGTGTCGAACGCCCGCGCTTTAACGGTGGCACCCGCTGAGGACAGCGACGACCCGGTTTTGCCGTTATGGTTGAGCGGCAGAATGCCGCTGCTGTTATTGCCACCGCTCGCGTCCAGTTTAAGGCCGAGCATGGCGTTGGCATCCAGACCGAAACCGACGGTCCCTTGGGTGAAGCCCGATTCGAACTTGCCGACAAACCCTTGCCCCCACTCTTTACTGTCATCAGCGTGCGGGCTGCGGATGTCGTGGTTCATGTAGTAGTTGCGGGCATGAACGTTGAGGCTGGAGCCTTCAATGAAACCGTCTTTGGAGGTGTCTTCTGCCTGAGCGTAAGTCGGGATCGTTGCAGCCAGCGCGATGAGTAGCGGGTTGAGCTTGAATGAATGGTTCACTGTTGTGTGGCTCCTTTTTAACGTGATGGCCGTTTTTGTTTTCTTCAGGACTTCCAGTACCTGCGCAGTGACATTAGCCGTGATGACGACTTTTTCAACATAAAAAAAAGCCGCTGGATTAGCGGCTTTTGAAACAATCAATCACCTGTGCAGGCCGGGATTGATTGGGTCGGGAAGTTTCAAGGCATGCAGTCAGCTGTCTTTGCGATCGGCGGGGATGCTGGTTTTAGCCTGTGCTTGCGGGTGCTGTGCATCGTTACGATGCTGCGCTGTCAGTTCGGCCTGGTGTTGTTCAAAGGCGGCTGCGCGGGCGGCATTCTGCGCAACAAAGGCGGGCGATTCTTCCGCCATTGCCAAGGGCGACAACATCAAAGACGACAAAACGAAAACGCTAGCCATACCCATAGTGCTGGACATTTCAAAGACCTTCTTGCTGAGCAAGTGCTGTGTGATGCGTGCAATTTATAGCGTCGGGCCCGGCTGAAAAAGCCATGATCCGTACAAGGACTTTTGCGTATCAGGTAACAAAGCACGCTGAAGACAGGGCGCTCTTGTGGGAAGGCTTGCGGGCGCGAGTGTGATCGTGATCTGTGGATATTTAAATGCTCGCACCTACAGCGGCAAATACAACCCAAACGTATTGCGCCCCTTGCCGCTGTGCACAAACACTTCGCCGCCATGCATATGCGCGATGGCTTTGACTATGGCCAGCCCCAGACCGTGGTTGGCCCCGCTGTTATGCCGCGCGGCATCCACCCGGTAAAAGCGCTCAAACAACCGTGGCAGGTGCTCATCGTCAATGGCAGGGCCTGGGTTGCTGATGCTGATGCTGACGTTCTGTGGGGTCTGTTCAATGTGCACATCGATCCGCTGGCCCGCTTCGGTGTGTTGCACCGCATTGTTCAGCAGGTTGATCAGCGCCCGGCGCAGGTGGGCCTTTTCGATATTGACTTGAGCGTCACCGCTGACCCGGACGTGCACCTGGGCGTCCTCCAGAATGAACTCCAGGTAATCCAGCGTGGTGGCGACTTCGTCAGCCAATGACGCGCGGCTCAACTTGCTGGCCTTGCTGCCTTGGTCGGCACTGGCCAGAAACAGCATGTCGTTGATGATGCTGCGTAACCGTTCCAGCTCTTCAAGGTTGGACTGCAGCACTTCGAAGTAATGCTCGGCTGAACGCCCGCGCGTCAACGCGACCTGGGTCTGGCCAATCAGGTTGGTGAGGGGGGAGCGCAGTTCGTGGGCCACGTCGGCATTGAAGGATTCCAGGCGGGTGTAGGCCTGTTCGACCCGGTCCAGCGTGGCGTTGAACGCACTGACCAGTTGATCCAGTTCAGGTGGTAATGCGGCCAGATGCAGGCGCCGGGACAAGCGCGGTGGTGCCAGTTTTTGTGCTTCTTCAGACAAGCGGATCAAGGGTTTCAGGCCGATCCTGGCCACCCAATAGCCCAGCGCCGATGCCAGCAGCACGCCAATGATGGCCAGGCTGATCAGGGCCACCAACAAGTGGTGCTGGGTATGGCGGAAGGTTTCGGTGTCGATGGCAATCAGAAAACGTAGGGCGGGGCGTTGATCCTTGGGCGGCATTTCGCTGACCAGCACTTTGAACGGGTAAGCCTGCCCCGGCACTTTCAACGCCTGCACGCCCGTCGGACCTTCGGCCAAAGCCCGCACGGCCGCATCCGGGTGGCCGTATTCATAGGCAGGGTCTTCGCTGATGACCCAAAAGCGGATGCGTTTGTCTTCTTCGCTGAGCAATTTGAGTTTGGCGCTGATCTTGCCCCAGTGTTCGGGGTTGCCGAAGCGGTTGATTGATGATTCCAGCACACTGTAGCGCGCGTCGAGTTCCGCCGTGGGCAACAGGCCGATGCTTTTATCAACCTGCTGGTACAGCGCGCCACCGATCAGCATGAACACCAGCAAGGCCACCAACGTAAACATGGCGCTCAGGCGCAGGGCGATGGCATTAAAACGATGGGGCCGCTTAGGCATTGCGCCGCTCCAGCACGTAGCCCATACCGCGAATGGTGTGCAGTAACTTGTGTTCGAAGGGCCCGTCCAGTTTGGCCCGCAGGCGTTTGATGGCCACTTCGACCACATTGGCGTCACTGTCGAAGTTGATGTCCCAGACCATTTCCGCGATGGCGGTTTTAGACAGGATCTCGCCCTGGCGTCGAGCCAGTACGCTGAGCAGGGAGAACTCCTTGGCGGTCAAGTCCAGGCGGCTGCCGGCGCGGCTGGCCTTGCGGCTGATCAGGTCGATCCACAGGTCGTCAACGGTCACCTGCACCGGCTCGTGGCCGCCGCTGCGCCGGGTCAGGGCTTGCAGGCGTGCCACCAGTTCCAGGAATGAAAACGGTTTGCCCAGGTAGTCGTCGGCCCCCTCGCGTAACCCGCGAATCCGGTCTTCTACCCGCTCGCGGGCGGTCAGCATGATCACCGGGGTTTGCTTGCGCGCACGCAAGGCGCGCAGCACACCAAAGCCATCAAGCCCCGGCAGCATGACATCCAGCACGATCACCGCGTAGTCGTTTTCCAGCGCCAGGTGCAGCCCTTCAACGCCGTCCCGGGCGACGTCCACCGTATAGCCTTGCTCAGTGAGCCCGCGGTGCAAGTAGTCGGCGGTTTTCTCTTCATCTTCAATAATCAGAACGCGCATAACCCGCCTCAGTGTTCAGTCGCCAGCAAGCTGACGGGTTTGGAACGGTGGAACAACCGTTCAAGCCACAAGTATATGACCGGCGTGGTGAACAGCGTCAGCGCCTGGCTGACCAGCAACCCGCCCACGACGGCGATGCCCAGCGGCTGGCGCAGTTCGGCACCGGCACCATAACCGAGCATCAGTGGCAAGGCACCCAGCAGGGCGGCGAGGGTGGTCATGATGATCGGGCGGAACCGCGTCAGGCAGGCTTCATAAATGGCCGCTTCGGGCGTCAGCCCGCGTGTGCGCTGGGCGTCGAGGGCGAAGTCGATCATCAGAATGCCGTTTTTCTTGACGATACCGATCAGCAGCACCAGCCCGATCAGCGCCATGATCGAAAAGTCCTGGCCGCAGATCCACAGCATCAACAGCGCGCCCAGCCCCGCCGAAGGCAGGGTCGAAATGATGGTCAACGGGTGAACGAAGCTCTCATACAACACCCCCAAAATGATGTACACCGCCACCAGCGCCGCCAGAATCAGCCACGGCTGGCTGGCCAGCGAGCTTTGGAACGCCTGCGCTGCGCCCTGGAAATTGCCGCTGAGGGTACTCGGCATGCCGATGTCATTTTTCGCCTGGTTGAGCATCAGTACCGCGTCGCCCAGCGCCACGCCGGGGGCGAGGTTAAAGGACAGGTTGGCGGCCGGGAACATGCCGTCATGGCTGATCGACAGGGGGCCGCTGACCGGCGCATCGACCTTGGCCAGCGCTGACAGCGGCACCATTTCGCCGCTCAGCGGGGAGCGCAGGTAAAAGTAATTGAGGCTTTCAGCCTGCCCGCGTTGCACCGCGTCCACTTCCAGGATCACGTTGTACTGGTTGACCTCGGTCTGGAACTCGTTGACCTGGCGCTGCCCGAAGGCGTCGTACAGCGCTTCATCGACATCGGTGGCGGTCAGGCCAAAGCGGGCGGCGGCGCTCCGGTCGATGCTGATGTGCGTAATGCTGCCGCCCAGTTGCAGGTCATTGGACAAGTCGCGAAACGCCGGGTTACCGCGCAGTTTTTCAGTCAGGCGCTGGGTCCAGGTGGTCAGCGTCGGGCCGTCGTTACTCTTGAGTACATATTGGTACTGACTGCGGCTGGGCCCGGCACTCAGGTTGATGTCTTGCCCGGCGCGCAGGTACAGGACGATGCCCGGTACCTTGGCCAGTTGCGGGCGAATGCGGTCGATAAACTCACTGGCCGACACGTCCCGCTCGCTGCGGTCTTTGAGGGCAATCCAGAAGCGGCCGTTGGCGATGGTCTGGTTGCTGCCGGTGACACCCACCGCGTGCGAGAAAGCCTGCACCGCCGGGTCGGCACCGACGATGGTGGCCAGCGCCAAATGCTTTTGCACCATGTCGGGGTACGACACATCGGCGGCGGCTTCGGTGGTGCCCAGCACAAAACCGGTGTCTTGCACGGGAAAGAATCCTTTGGGGATTAGCACATAACCTGCAACCGCCATCGCCAGCGTCACCCCAAACACCCCTAGCATCAGGCGCTGGTGGGCCAGGGCGCGGGTCAGGCCTTTTTCATACAGCGCCAGTAAGCGCTCGCCAAAGCCGGGTCTGGCGTGGGCATCGTGTACCGGCGCGCGCATGAACAGCGCCGCCAGTGTGGGGGCGAGGGTCAGTGATACCACGACCGAAATCAAAATGGTCGAGGTGGCCGTCAGGGCGAACTCCTTGAACAGCCGCCCGACCACGCCGCCCATAAACAGCAGCGGAATAAAGGCCGCCACCAGTGACAGGCTGATGGACACCACGGTAAAGCCAATTTCACTGGCTCCTTTGATCGCCGCATCGCGCATGCTTTCGCCCGCTTCGAGGTGGCGGTGGATGTTTTCCACCACCACGATGGCATCGTCCACCACAAACCCCACAGCCACCACAATCGCCACCAGCGTCAGGTTATTCAGGCTGAACCCCAACACATACATCAGCGCAAAACTGGCGATCAGCGATACCCCCAGCACGGCCGACACAATCAGCGTGGCCGACCATTGGCGCAGAAACAGTGCCATGACCGCGATCACCAGCAGCACGGCAATCAGCAGGGTAATTTCGACTTCATGCAGCGAGGCGCGGATGGTCTTGGTGCGATCGCTCAGCACGGTGACTTCCACCGACGCCGGGAGCATGGCTTGCAAGCCGGGCAGGGCGGCCTGAATGCGGTCGACGGTGTCGACAATATTGGCCCCCGGCTGGCGCGAAATCACCAGGTTGACCCCCGGCTGATGCCCGGACCAGGCTTGCACGTAGTCGTTTTCGGCCCCGTTGATGACCCGCGCCACGTCGCGCAGTTGCACCGGCGCGCCGTCTTTGTACGAGACGATCAACTGGCCGTATTCCTCGGCATTGAACAACTGGTCGTTGGTGGAGAGTGTTGAAATGCTTGTGGGCCCGTACAACGCACCCTTGGCCAGGTTGAGGCTGGTTTGCTGAATCGCCAGGCGAATATCGGCCAGGGTCAGGCCGATGGCGGCCAGCTTGTCGGCGCTGGCCTGCACGCGAATGGCGGGGCGCTGCTGGCCCGTAATGTTAATCAGGCCTACGCCGTCGATCTGGCTGATCTGACGGGCCAGCAAGGTTTCGACGTAATCGCTCAATTGCGTGCCGGGCATGTGCAGGGAGCTGATGCTTAGAATCAACACCGGGCTGTCCGCCGGGTTGACCTTTTTCCAGGTGGGCAACGTCGGCATGTCTTTGGGCAGTTTGCCGGAGGCCGTGTTGATGGCGGCCTGCACTTCCTGGGCGGCGGTATCGATGCTTTTATCGAGGGTGAATTGCAGGGTCAGCGTGGTGGAGCCCAGCGCACTGCTGGAGGTCATTTGTGTCATGCCGGGAATGGCGCTGAACTGCACTTCCAGTGGCGTGGCCACCGATGACGCCATGGTGTCGGGGCTGGCACCGGGTAGTTGCGCCGAGACCTGGATTGTCGGGAACTCCGCTTCAGGCAAGGGAGCGATGGGCAAGCGCGGGAAGGCGATCAGCCCCACCAGTACCAGGGCCAAGGTCAGCAGCACAGTGGCTACCGGGTGGTCGACGCACCACGCCGACAGCGATCGGCTGCGGATCATGGCTGCACCGCGGGCTGGCGGGCGCTATTGGCCAAGACGGGCTCGCCCAGCACTTCAATGCGCGCTCCGGGTTTTAACCGCGACTGCCCATCGCTGACCAGGGTGTCGCCCACATTGACGCCTGTGATGATGCTCAGCGCGGTGTCCTGGTAGACCACTTGCACCGGCACGTTTTCAACCGTGTCGCCTGTGACCCGGTAGACAAAGTAATTATCCAGCCCGCGTTGTACCACCGCAGGTGGCACCACCCGTGCGTTGCGCTCCAGCCCTGTCTGAATCTGGATATTCACCAGTTGGCCTGGCCACAAGGTGTGCCGTGGGTTGTCGAACTGCGCCTTGACCTTGAGGGTGCCGGTGGTGGCCGACACCTGGTTGTCGATCAAGCTCAGGTGGCCCTGGCTCAGCGGCGCGGCGTCAGGAGCCGAGTCATCCAGGTAGGCGTTGACCAAGGCCTTCTCCGGGGCTTCGAGCAGGCGATGCAAGGTGGGGAGCTGCTGTTGGGGCAGCGAAAATTCCACCGCAATCGGGTCGAGTTGGGTCACGGAAAATAACCCTTGTGCGTCGCTGACCCGCAGGAAGTTGCCCGGATCTACTGCGCGAATCCCGACGCGCCCGCTCACCGGGGAGCGAATCTGGGTGTACGACAATTGCACCTGTGCTGCGTCGATAGCGGCTTTATTGCCCTGCGCCGTGGCATTGAGTTGGTTGACCAGCGCTTGTTGCTGATCAAGGGTCTGCTTGGACACGCCGTTGTCGACACTCAGCAACTGGTAACGCTTGAGGTCGATCAGGGCTCCCTGCAACTGCGCCTGGTTCTGCCCCAATTGGGCTTTGGCCTGATTGAGGCTGGCTTGAATTCCACGGTCATCCAGGCTGGCAAGCAAGTCCCCAGCCTTGACCGTCTGGCCTTCCTTGACGTGCAACTGCGTCAGAATGCCGTCAATTTGCGGCCGGATCATCACACTGTGCAATGACTGCACGGCACCTATGCCGCTGACGAAACGTGGCACATCGCGCTGTGCAACCTGCACAACCCGCACGGGCACCACTGCGCTGATGGCCATTTTGGCGGGCGCGGGACGCTGATACAGCCAAAGGCCCGCGCCGACCAGAACGATGACCACGGTGGCGAGGCAGATGTTTTTGGTTTGAGTGCGCATGCCGAAAAGACGCCGTGTGCGTGAGAAAAGGGAGAAGCTCGTGCGCGTGTTATAACCCGTAGAACCGGTCAGCAGCGTGACGGCTAACTGACATTGCTGACAGTTAACGGCGTAGTCGCTGTTGCAGGCTGTGATCGATTGCGCAGCGATCGCAAAATCGGAGTGCCGCGTCACGTGTTTTACGAGGCCTGCGACGGCGGTTTTGTGTCGCGGCATGGAATTTTCCGACCTGTGAGTGCAACGTCTACCCGGCGCACAGGTATACTTTGCGGTCTTGCGCCATCTGGCCTGATTATTCTCTGCATTTCGGAGCTTTCATGACTTCTCCCACACAAACGACCGCTCCCGAAGCGGTGGGCACCGAGCCGGGTGACACCGAGGCCGTGCCGGCCAAGCCGGTCATTCCTGCTTTTACCTTCCCGTTCAAGCCTTCCGAGTTTGCCAAGGCCAAGTCCCAGGGCAAGGCGTACTACCAGAAGAGCGGCCTCGGCGGTCACGATAAGACACCAGGCGCGCCACCCCATGGCACCCGTAAAACAATGGGTAAACGCTAAGCCCGCGGGTGACGCGCTGGCCAGGCTATTAAGGCCGACCCCGCACTGACCTCGGTCATGCCGAGCGCGTGGTACAGGTGCCGGGCCTTGTGGTTGTGCCGCATGACCTTGAGGTCGACGCTGGCCTCGCCGCGTGAATGAAACACGCTGAACACGTGACTCAGCAGTGCACGGCCCAGCCCCCGGCCTTGCATACGCGGGTGCACCACCAAGTCCTTGAGGTAAGCGCTGGTCCAGGCGTGGGCAACGCCCACCACCTCACCGTCCAACAGGCTGACGAAGCACAGGTGCGGGTCGTAGTCGGCGTCGTGCAACAGGCACTGCTGCCAGTGTTCGAGTGATTCGACGCTGCCGGCCCCGTCGGCATAGCCCTGGCGGAGTAAGGTATGTACCGGTTGCAGCAGGGCCGGGGTCAAGGTCACCACGCTTACGCCCTCAGGCCATTGCGCCGGGTGGAGCGGGCGGTTCAGGTCTTTGCGCAATAGCAGGCAGTCTTCGTTCATCCGTGGCCCTGCTCGGTCACCGTGCGGGCGGCGAGGATCAGGCACTGCGTCAACTCCGGCGACGAGAACTTGGTCAGCACCGCATTGGCCCCGGCCAATCGCGCTTTCTCACTGTTCATCACGCTGTTCAGTGACGTGTGCAGCAGCACATACAGGTGGGCAAAGTCCGGAGTCTCACGCAGGGTGCGGGTAAACGCGTAGCCGTCCATCTCGGACATTTCGATATCAGACACCAGCACATTGATCTGCTCCGGCGTGCCGTGCAGTTCCAGTAGCCGCTCGATGGCCTCCTTGGCGCTGCGCGCCGTGTGGCAATGCACCCCGAGGCTGCGCAGGGTCAGCACTGATTGTTGTAACGCCACCTGGCTGTCATCGACGACCAGAATGCGAGCATTGGCCAAGAGCTGCGTTTCGTCACGGCTGAGGGCTTCAGGAGGGGCTTCATTGCGGGCGGGGGTGATGGCATGAATGACTTTTTCGATGTCCAGCACTTGTACCAGCGCACCGTCGACCTGAGTCACGCCCGTGATGTACGAGCGTGTGCCTGACCGGTAAGGCGGCGGGCGAATATCCGTGCTCAGGCAATGCACAATCCCGTTCACGCTCTGCACCTGCAACCCCTGCCTGGAGCGGCTGACATCGGTGACAATCAGCCAGCCAGCGTTGGGGTCCAACAAGGGTTGCTGACCGATGGCGCGGCTCAGGTCGATGACCGACAGGGGCGTGCCGCGTAACACGGCGATGCCTTTCACATGGGGGTGAGATGCGGGCAGAGTGCTCAACGTTGGGCAGGGGATGATCTCGCTGACTTTCAACAGGTTGATCGCCATCAGTTTGCCGCTGCGCAGGGTAAACAGCAGCAGCGACAATGAATCTGCACGGGCGTTTGACGACATATAAACCTTCTAAAGGTCAGAGGGAGCGTTACCAGGTTATCGACCTGAATACAAAATGCTGTAGGAAGAGCTGGCGGCTCCAACGGATGGCAGCGTTTGTAGGAACGAGCTTGCTCGTGATCGTTTGATCTGGTTTTTGATCTAAAAGGGCCCCCTTAAACCACGCTGGCCGATCGCGGCGGGCCCACCGCGTAAAGCCGGAACCTTAAGTGGCCGTCACCGCAGCAATGGATAGGATTGCTGCACGACAGCGCGGCGTTATAAAGCTTTTAAAGATCAACAGATCGCGAGCAAGCTCGCTCCTGCGGATCACGGATGGCAGCGTTTGTAGGAACGAGCTTGCTCGTGATCTTTTGATCTGGCTTTTGATCTAAAAGGGCCCCCTTAAATCGCGCTGGCCGATCGCGGCGGCCCACGGAGCAAAGCCTGTGGTGAGGGCATGCCGAGCCCCAGCGAGGCACCGAGTGGTAGGGGCAGACATTATTTCAAGCCCAGCCGCTTGGCCATTCGGCCAAGGTTCGCCCGGTCCAGCCCCAGCTCGCGGGCCGCACTGGCCCAATTGTGCGAGTGGCGCTCCAGGCAGGCGCTGATGACCTGGCGCTGGAATGCTTCAGTCGCCTGACGCAAGTCACCCAGCGCGGTAGGCAGGGCGATGGCCGGTTCCGGCGTCGCCGGCGCGGTGTGGGTGGGCAGGTCAAGGTCGTACGCGGTCAAGGTCAGGATGCGCGGCCGCGTGGCGCATCGACCCAAGGCCTTGAGCGCGCTGCGGCCAATCAGGTGTTCCAGCTCACGCACGTTGCCGGGCCAGTCGTAATGCAGCAGTGCCGCTTGTGCGTCGGCACTCAAGCGCAGGCTGCCCAGGCCCATGCGGGAGCGGTTCTGTTCAAGGAAAAAACCGCTCAGCAGCAATACATCGCGCCCGCGCTCACGCAAGGCCGGCACCTTGAGCGGGTAAACGCTCAGGCGGTGATAAACATCGGCGCGGTAGCGGCCGCTGCGCACTTCTTCGGCCAAGTCGCGATTGGTGGCGGCAATCAGGCGTACATCGACCTGATGTTCCTGGTCCGACCCCAAGCGTTGTAACTGACCGCTTTGCAGCACGCGGAGCAGTTTGGCTTGGACGGTCAGTGACAGTTCGCCGACTTCGTCCAAAAACAAACTGCCGCCATTGGCCAGTTCGAACTTGCCGCGCCGGTCACTGGTGGCCCCGGTAAATGCACCGCGCACATGGCCGAACAGTTCGCTTTCGACCAGCGTGTCGGGCAGGGCGGCGCAGTTCAGGCTGATCAATGGCTTGTTGGCGCGTGGCGAGGCACCATGGATGGCGTTGGCCACCAGTTCTTTGCCGACGCCGGTTTCGCCGGTAATCAGCACCGTCAGGTCACTGCCGCCCACCAGTGCAATCTCTTCGAGCAAACGCTTATGCGGCTTGCTCTGGCCGATCAGTTCCTTGTCTGGCGAACGGTGCGCCTGGCGAAACCACTCGGCTTTTTGCTGTTCGTCTTCGACACGCAAGGCCAGCCGCTCGATACGCTGGGCGACCCTGACGGTGGCTGCGGCCAGGCTGGCAAAGGCTTGCAGGTCTTCAAGGGCGACCGGCTCGAAGCGCTCATGGTCAAGGGCATCCAGGGTCAGCAGCCCCCATGGGCGTTCGTCGACAAACAACGGGCAGCCCATGCAGTCATGCACTTCAAGGTGTTCGGCGAGGCCGTCGACCAGCCCGTCATAGGGGTCGGGCAACTCACAGTCGCTGGGGAAGCGCGTAGGCCCCGGGCTGCTGAGCAGCACGTCAAAGCGTGGGTGCTCGCTCACCTTGAAGCGGCGGCCCAGGGTGTCGGGGCTCAAACCGTCCACCGCCAAGGGCACCAGCCATTCGCCATCAAGGCGCAGCAGGGCCGCCGCATCGCACGGTAACAAAGTGCGCAAGGCGTGCAGCAAGCGTCGGTAGCGCTCGCTTTCCGGCAGCTCGCGGGCCAGATCAGCCACCAGCGGTAGCAAGGTTGTCAGCAACAGTTTTGCAGTCATTTTGACCTCGTGTTGTCGAAGTGACTATAGAACAGGTCGTGTCATATTGACTATTTTGTGTGTAATTGACTGATTTTAAAGGTTTTTAATGTTGGCACGTTTCCTGATAAGTCATGAGGTATTCAGTTAGTACTTACGTGCCAGGAGTTACCTTATGTTGTCTGCTCAGGATCGTGCCATCGTCAAATCCACCGTGCCACTGCTGGAAAGCGGCGGTGAAGCGTTGATCACCCACTTCTACCGCATGATGCTTGCCGAGTACCCCGAGGTGCGCCCGCTGTTTAACCAGGCCAACCAGGCCAGCGGTAACCAGCCCCGTGCGCTGGCCAATGGGGTGCTGATGTATGCACGGCATATTGACCAGCTTGATCAGTTGGGCGACCTGGTGGCCAAAATCATCAACAAACATGTCGCGCTTCAGATTCTGCCCGGGCATTACCCCATTGTCGGTCGTTGCTTGTTGCGGGCGATTGAAGAGGTACTGGGCAGCGATATTGCCACCCCTGAAGTGCTGGCGGCATGGGGGGCGGCCTACACTCAACTGGCCGATATTTTGATCGGTGCCGAAGCCGCCCTCTATGACGAAAAAGCGGCCGCCCCCGGGGGCTGGCGTGGGGCGCGTGCGTTCACGCTGGTCGCCAAGCGTGAGGAAAGCGCAGAAGTCACCTCGTTCTTTTTTCGCCCGGTGGACCAGGGCGCGATCCTGGGTTTCACCCCTGGCCAGTACATCGGCTTGAAACTGATGATTGATGGCCAGGAAGTGCGCCGCAATTACTCATTGTCGGCGCTGCCCACGGCGGGCCGCTATCGCATTAGCGTCAAGCGCGAAGCGGGCGGTGTGGTGTCCAACTTCCTGCATGACCGGTTGCAGGTCGGCGATACCCTTGAGCTGTTCCCGCCTGCGGGTGAGTTCACCTTGACCGACAGTGAGAAGCCGCTGGTGCTGATCAGTGGCGGGGTGGGCATTACGCCAACCTTGGCCATGCTGGAAGCCGCGCTGGCGACCCGGCGCCCGATTCACTTTATCCACTGCGCGCGCAATGCCACTGTTCATGCGTTCCGGGGCTGGATCGATGACTTGGCCGCGCAGCACCCGCAATTGCAGCGCTTCTACTGCTATGACGAGCCCGATACGTCGGCGGACCATACTGGCCCGTTGACCGAAGACGTGCTGGCGCGGTGGTTACCCGACAATCGTGATGTGGACGCCTATTTCCTGGGCCCCAAAGGCTTTATGAGCGCGGTCAAGCGTCAGCTCAAGGCCCTTGGCGTACCCGAGGCACAGAGCCGCTACGAGTTCTTCGGCCCGGCTGCCGCGTTGGAGTGAACTGAGCGTTCCGACGCCGGGCTCATTCGCTTCTGTGGCTATTACAGTGGCAATCCCACTCGTTAATAGCCCTTTAATCCAACTTCGGCACTTTTCCTACAATGTTCATATACCGCCCGGTGAAAGGGCTGGGTGTAAACTGCGCGTTCTGCGAGCGCAGCTGAACCCCATTGATAATCAGGTAAAGGTACGCGGGATGACGGATGACATGATGCGATTGGGCCGGGAGAAGCGTTACCTGGTTCTGCTGGGGCTGATCTGCCTGGCGTTGATCGGAGGGGCGTTGTATATGCAGATCGTGCTTGGCGAGGCTCCGTGCCCGCTGTGCATTTTGCAGCGCTATGCGTTGCTGCTGATCGCCATTTTCGCTTTTATCGGTGCGGCCATGCCAAGTCGGCGCAGCCTCACCGTGTTTGAAGGGTTGGTGGTGCTGAGCGCGATCGGCGGGATTGTCGCTGCAGGGCGCCATGTCTTTATCTTGGCGAACCCGGCGGTGAGCTGTGGCCTCGATGTGTTGCAGCCAATCGTGGATGGCCTGCCGCTGGCCACGGTATTCCCGTTGGGGTTCCAGGTGGATGGTTTCTGTTCAACCCCTTACCCCCCGGTGTTCGGCCTGTCGTTGGCGCAATGGGCGCTGGCCGCGTTTGTGTTGACCGCAGTGCTGGTGCCCGTCGGGATTTATCGCAATCGGAAAAAAACCGGCTAAGGTTTAGCTTTAGCCTTAAGCGCCTCGCTTTCATCCTGGATGTGCGGGGCTTTTTTATGTCTGCACGCAAATGTCAACAGGCTGTGAATTGAAGGTGGGCATCGGGTGTGCATCGCTGCGACATATTGTCACGGATAGCGTGTCGCACCTGGGGCAGTTGATGCATGAGAAAGACAGGATAGTGTGGGTTTTGTTCCGAGGGTACGACGCTTTCGAGTACACGTGTTGGCCTTGAACGTGGCCCCTGGGGGCTCAATGGAAATCGGCTGTAGCCCTTTTTATGTGGGCGTTCAGGCGGGTTCGAGGTGTGTGCTGCATGCGCTAAAAAGGGGCACTCGAGAGCGTGTTAACGGCGTGCTACAGATCTGAATAAGGTGGGGGTTTTATTGCGTGGTGTAAGAATAGTGGCCGATTGTTACCACCTCCGAGAAGAATTATTTCGGGATGAGACATGGTTTCTAGTGAGCTACCTAACTACAATCGCCCGCACTGAACGTCCAGCCTGCTCGTCCCTGAGCCCAAGCGGTTAATCGACGGTCGTCTGGGCATTCATGACAGGCGTCCCATGCGACTCCCAGGTACTGGTAGCCCTTCTAAGTTCCGCACCAAATGGACTTGGTCTGTAGTAAGGCCATTAACCCGTATCGAATAAGAAATCACTGCTAGCCCGGGATGTGCCCATTCACCTTAGGGTGATAGAGCAGGTGTTTATTCAATTCCGGAAAAGAGCCAACCCTTGGCAGGGTGAAGTGTTGGCGAAAAAACCAACTGCATTGTGCAAGCTGTTTTAGAGGTCGTGAGATGACTAAAAAAAGGTACCCCAGACTCTTTGGCTTATTGCCGCTTTTCGGCATGTTGCTGCTGGGAGGCTGCAACATGATATTGCTGGATCCGGTAGGCCAGGTCGGGATCGATGAGAAAAATCTGATCATCACAGCGACATTGCTGATGCTCCTGGTTGTGGTGCCGGTCATCGTGATGACCTTCATCTTCGCGTGGAAATATCGCGCGTCCAACACCAGCGCTACCTACACACCGAAATGGTCGCACTCCACCAAGATCGAAGTTGTGATCTGGACCGTGCCTATTTTGATCATCATCGCCCTGGGCGTGATCACCTATAAGTCGACCCACGCGCTGGACCCGTATCGTCCGCTCGTGTCTGACGTCAAGCCGATTACCATCGACGTGGTGGCAATGGACTGGAAGTGGATGTTCATCTACCCGGAACAAGGCATCGCCACGGTCAACAAGATTGTGTTCCCGGCGAACACACCGATCAATTTCCGCGTCACCTCTGACACGGTCATGAACTCGTTCTTCATTCCAGGCCTGGGCGGTCAGATCTACGCCATGGCCGGTATGACCACCAAGCTGCATTTGATTGCCAACAAAAACGCCGAGCTGGATGGCATCTCTGCCAACTACAGCGGTGCGGGCTTCACCGGCATGAAATTCAAGGCAATCGCGACTTCCCAAGAAGACTTTGACGCTTGGGTAAGTGAAGTCAAAGCATCACCAAAACAGCTTGATAGCGCTGAATACGCTGCGTTGTCCAAGCCAAGCCAGAACAACCCCGTTGAACTCTACTCCTCGGTTACACCCGCCAACCTGTTCCAGGTCATCATCGATAAGTATGAAGGCATGACACCAGGCAAGCCGGTGAAGCACGAGAAGAAAGCAGTGGCCGGGACCGAAGGTTTGGAACAGGGTTCGAATTCAGCTGCCGGGGCAGAGGAGTAAACGATGTTTGGTAAATTAAGTTGGGAAGCGGTCCCATTCCACGAGCCGATCGTAATGGTGACCATCGCCATGATCGCGCTGGGTGGTCTGGCGCTGTTTGCAGCAATCACCTACTTCAAGAAGTGGACCTATTTGTGGACCGAATGGCTAACGTCAGTCGACCACAAGAAAATCGGCGTGATGTACATCATCGTGGCGATGATCATGCTGCTGCGCGGCTTTGCCGACGCCATCATGATGCGTACCCAGTTGGCCATGGCCACCGAGGGTTCACCTGGCTACCTGCCGCCTGAACACTATGACCAGATCTTCACCGCTCACGGTGTGATCATGATCATCTTCATGGCGATGCCATTCTTCACCGGCCTGATGAACCTTGCAGTGCCGCTGCAGATCGGCGCACGTGACGTGGCCTACCCGTTCCTGAACTCCCTGAGCTTCTGGCTGCTGGTGTCCGGCGTTGTGCTGATCAACCTGTCGCTGGGCGTTGGCGAATTCGCCAAGACCGGTTGGGTTGCTTATCCGCCGCTGTCCGGCTTGCAGTACAGTCCGGGCGTGGGGATGGACTACTACATCTGGGCGCTACAGCTATCGGGGCTAGGTACGACGTTAACCGGGGTTAACTTCCTGGCAACCGTGCTGAAAATGCGTGCTCCTGGCATGAAGCTGATGGACATGCCGATCTTCACCTGGACCTGCACCTGGGCAAACGTTCTGATCGTGGCTTCGTTCCCGATCCTGACCGCTACCCTGGCGTTGCTGACACTTGACCGTTACATGGATTTCCACATTTTCACCAGCGAGCTGGGTGGCAATCCAATGATGTACGTCAACCTGTTCTGGGCGTGGGGTCACCCTGAGGTGTACATCCTCATTCTGCCGGCGTTCGGTATCTTCTCTGAAGTTATCTCGACCTTCACCGGCAAGCGTCTGTTCGGTCACCACTCGATGGTCTACGCCTCCGGCGCGATCTCGGTGCTGGGCTTCATGGTTTGGCTGCACCACTTCTTCACCATGGGTTCGGGTGCGAGCGTCAACGCCTTCTTTGGCCTGGCGACGATGCTGATTTCCATCCCGACGGGTGTGAAGCTATTCAACTGGCTGTTTACCATCTACCAGGGCCGTCTGCGTTTCACCAGCCAAGTGCTGTGGACCCTGGGCTTCATGGTGACCTTCGCCATCGGCGGCATGACTGGCGTACTGCTGGCCATTCCGGGTGCTGACTTCGTACTGCACAACAGCCTGTTCGTGATCGCTCACTTCCACAACGTGATCATCGGCGGCGCAGTCTTTGGCTACATCGCAGGTTTCAGCTTCTACTTCCCGAAAGCGTTTGGTTTCAAACTGCACGAAGGGTGGGGCAAGGCAGCGTTCTGGTTCTGGATCGTGGGCTTCTTCATCGCGTTCATGCCGCTCTACGCACTGGGCTTCATGGGCATGACCCGTCGTCTGAACGCCAGCACCAACCCTGAGTGGGTGCCTTACCTGTACGTTGCACTGTTCGGCGCGATCTTGATCGCTGTCGGTATTGCTTGCCAGTTGATCCAGTTGTACGTGTCGATTCGTGATCGCAAAAAACCAGAAAACAACACTGAGTTTGGTGATCCGTGGAATGGCCACACCCTGGAATGGTCGACTTCGTCGCCACCTCCGTTCTACAACTTTGCTGTCGTGCCAACCGTTCACGGTATTGACGCGTTCACCGAAGCGAAAGAAGACGGTACGGCTTACAAGAAACCGGCCAAGTACTCGCCGATCCATATGCCTAGCAACACCGCCACCGGTGTCGTGATGGGCGCACTGCTGACCGTGTTCGGTTTTGCCATGATCTGGCACATCTGGTGGCTGGCTATCGCGAGCCTGGTTGGCACGGTTGTGTACTTCGTCATACACGCTGCCCGTGATGACCAAGGCTACATGGTGCCGGTGGAAACCATCGAGCGCATCGAAGCCGAGCAGCACAAGCGTCTGTTGGCCGCCAAAGTAATACCGGCCGACCGTGTTGAAACCAAGTTGGGGCAGGCATAAACCATGTCGAACATAGCGACCAATGCTGGACACGCCCATGATGATCATGGGCACGATGATCACCACCACGATGCAGGCGAGACAACCGTATTCGGTTTCTGGCTGTACCTGATGACCGACTGCATCATCTTTGCATCGCTCTTCGCGGTATACGCAGTACTGGTGGGTAACGTAGCGGGTGGCCCGTCGGGCCACGACATCTTCGAACTGCCTTACGTGCTGGGTGAAACCGCCCTGCTGTTGTTCAGTTCGATCACGTATGGCTTTGCCATGCTCGCGTTCTACAAAGGCAACAAAAGCGGTGTGCTGGCCTGGCTGAGCGTGACGTTCCTGCTGGGTGCCGGCTTCATCGGCATGGAAATCAACGAATTCCACCTGTTGATCTCCGAAGGTTACGGCCCACACCGTAGCGGCTTCCTGTCGGCGTTCTTCACCCTGGTCGGTACCCACGGTCTACACGTGACCTGCGGTCTGATCTGGATGGCGATCATGATGTATCAGGTCAACCAACACGGCCTGACTTCGACCAACAAAACGCGCCTGAGCTGCCTGAGCCTGTTCTGGCACTTCCTGGACGTGGTGTGGATCTGTGTCTTCACCGTTGTTTACCTGATGGGGACTCTGTAAATGGCTAACGCACATTCTGACGGCGCGAACCACGGCAGCGTGAAGTCCTACGCAACTGGCTTCATTTTGTCGGTGATCCTGACCGCAATTCCGTTTTGGCTGGTGATGAACCCGATCCTGGCCAAATCGACCACGCTGGCGATCGTGTTGTTGACCGCAGTGATCCAGGTGGTTGTTCACCTGGTGTACTTCCTGCACCTGGACCGTTCGGCAGCGCAACGCAACAACGTTGCAGCGCTGATCTTCTCGGTACTGGTTATTGTTCTGCTGGTGGGCTTGTCCCTGTGGATCATGTTCAGCATCCACGCTGAAATGATGGCGAAGTGAGGTTAAACCCGATGTCCTTTAAGCACTTTATCCAAATCACCAAACCGGGGATCATTTTCGGTAACGTGCTTTCTGTGGCAGGCGGGTTCTTCCTGGCCTCGAAGGGGCATTTTGACCTTGCCCTCTTCCTGGCCGCGGTCATCGGCACCTCTTTGGTGGTTGCGTCCGGTTGCGTGTTTAACAACTGCATCGACCGTGACATCGACATCAAGATGGATCGCACCAAGAACCGCGTACTGGTTCAAGGCCTCATCTCCCTCAAGGCGGCACTGGTTTATGCCACGTTGCTGGGGGCTGCTGGCCTTTACCTGCTGTATCGCGTGGCCAACCCGCTGGCGGCTCTGTTCGCGGCGATTGGTTTCGTGATCTACGTGGGCCTGTACAGCCTGTACTTCAAGCGCAAGTCGGTTCACGGCACGCTGATTGGCAGCCTGTCGGGTGCGATGCCACCCGTCATTGGCTATGTGGCTGTGAGCAACAGCTTTGACATGGCCGCGATGACGTTGCTGGTGATGTTCAGCCTGTGGCAGATGCCGCACTCCTACGCCATTGCGATTTTCCGCTTCAACGATTACCTGGCCGCCTCGATTCCGGTGTTGCCAGTGAAACGCGGTATCAAAGTGGCCAAGAAGCACATCCTGCTGTACATCCTCGCGTTCCTGATCGCGACCCTGATGCTCACCCTCGGCGGTTACGCCGGCATGAGCTACATGGCCGTGGCAGCCGCGATGGGCATGTACTGGTTGTACATGGCGTGGACCGGCTACAAGGCCGTCGACGATAAGGTCTGGGCACGCAAGCTGTTCGTGTTTTCGATCTTCACCATTACCGCCCTGAGCGTCATGATGTCCCTGGACTTCAAAGTGCCGGCTGAGTTATTGCTGACTTACGCGCACTAAGAAGACCTGTTCGAAAAAACCCGCCCTTCGTCAGAAGCGCGGGTTTTTTTCGTTTAAGCGCCGCAGGCTCAAGCGCACAGGTTTCCAGCGGTGTTCAATACGCGAAAGCATGCCGGTGTTTTTGCACAAAGTCTTCCCAGCGTACCGGCGGGTGCCCGGTGATCGCTTCGAAGTTATCAAACGTGTCCTGAGCCCCCGGGATGGTGTTTGCGGCCATGCGCACGAAGTTGTCATGCACGCAGCTCATGTAGGCCATCTCGGCACCTGCTGCGCGCATTTTCTCTAGAAACACCTGCGCAGGTTGCGGGGCGTAGCGAAAAGGTTGGCCCAGCACTCGGGTCATAATTCTTGCCACGTCGCCATAGGATTGAACATCGTAGCCGAGTCGATACGTTTGGCCCGTATGTCTGTGCGGGTGCAGCAGCGCCTGTACCGCCACGCGCGCCACATCTTCGCCGTCCACCCAACTGAACGCGGTATCGCCCGTGTATTGCTCGATAACACCGGATTTGACGGCTTGGGTGCCGTCATAACTCAACAGGTTTTGCATAAAGCATTCCGGGCGCAAGTGGGTGAACGAGAACCCCGACCACTCAATGTAACGCTCTACAAACTGATGCCAGGCCCAATGGCCGATGGTGGCATCGTCACGCCCGCAAGCCCCCAGGTGCACGATGTGGTGCACGCCGGCTTTTTTCGCCTGATCGAGAAACGCTTTGCTCTGGCGCAGCATGTCTACGGTGTAACCGGTCACCAGCAAGGCGCGATCGATACCTTGTAAGGCGGGTGCCAGCGTCTCTTCTTTGTCGAAATCCAGGATGACGGTGCGAATCCCTTGGGCTTCGAAGGGTTCGGCCTTGGCCGCTGAGCGAACCGCCGCGACCAGGGTAATGCTGTCGTCGGCCAACAGCCTGCGCAGCGTGTCGCCGCCGATCTGGCCAGTAGCGCCGGTGATTAAGACAGTGGGCTTGGGGGAGGTCATACAGGTGCCTTTGTCGTTGCGAAATCGTAACGCCAAAGCTTACGGGTGAAGTGAAAGCGCATTTACGATAGATTTTACTGAATTGAATGAATTTAATTCATTAATCAGGAGCCGTCATGTTTTCATCCGAGCGCTTGAAGGGCATTGATGTCTTTGTCTGCGTCAGCGATTCAGGCAGCTTCAAAGCCGCCGCCGAACGCATGAACCTCACGGCGTCTGCGGTCAGTAAAGGCATCGCCCGCCTGGAAAGCAGGTTGCAGGTGCGGCTGTTCAACCGCACCACCCGGCGCTTGTCACTTACCGATGCCGGGGTGGCGTTTTACCGCACCTGCACCGGGGTGCTGGGGCAACTGGAAGAGGCCGAGTTGTCTCTTCACGCGCAAAGCCACGAGCCGCGAGGTCGGATTCGTATCGACCTGCCCGCCGCCTTCGGGCGTTTGCAGGCCTTGCCGGTGATCCTGGCGTTTGCCAGGCAGCACCCGCAGTTGCAGCCGAACATTTCGTTCTCGGACCGGTTTATAGACCCGGTAGAAGAGGACGTTGATATTGTCGTGCGCGTAGGCGGCCCGGACGTTTGGCCGGCGGCTTGGGGGCATCGCTATGTGGGCAGCGAACGGCATGTGTTTTGCGCATCGCCGGCTTACCTCAAGCAGCACGGTGAACCCATGACTGATCGCGAGCTGGATCAGCATCGCTGCGTTGTGTACGGGCGGGCGGATGGTACGGTCAGCCCGTGGCGGTTTGCAGGCACCTGCGGTGCAGAAATGGAGCGCAGGGTAATGCCGGCGCACTGCATCGTGGGCGACGGTGAGGCGCAGGTGATCACGGTGTTGGCAGGCTGCGGCATTGCCCAATTGCCCACCTGGTTAATTCACACCCAACTGCGTGAGGGCGCTTTGGTTGAAGTGCTCCCGCACTTGGCGAGCGAAGGTCTGGCGATCAATCTGGTGTGGCCTAAAAACCGTGAGGGCCTGCCCAAGGTCCGGGCGATGCTCGAAGCGCTGGCGGCAGGCCTGCAGCCCGTCTTATAACGGCAATACACGGTCATGGATCACGTTTTTCATCACCAGGGTCGACACCAGCCGTTGTACGTTGGGCAGTGACGTGAGCTGCTCATCGTACAGGCGCTGGAAGGCCTGCAAGTCTTTGGTGATGACCTGCAACAGGTAGTCCGGGTCGCCAAACAGCCTTTGCGCCTCGATGATGTGCGGAATATGCGGCAACGCGGCCTCGAAATCAGCGACGGCCTGGCGGGTCACCTCGCGCAAGCTGACGAACACGATGGCTGAAAACCCCAAGCCCAGTTCCTTGGGTGCCAACAGGGCGCGATAGCCCAAAATCACCCCGGACTCTTCAAGGGCCCGCACCCGTCGATGGCAGGGTGAGAGGCTCAGGCCTACGCGGTCAGCCAGTTCGGTGAGAGAAAGGCGGCCGTCCGCGTGAAGCTCAGCAAGAATCTTTCGGTCAATTCGATCCACTTGGAAGAACCTTCTGCCTGGGTCATGGCTGTAGGGGATAAACGAAAGATAATCCTACCAGCATTTCCCTATTCTTCTATTCGCAGCGTGTGCGCGGTACAGCACACGGTGAACCTTTCCTGGTTAGCGTGTAGAAGGCAGGTATTTCGTGACTCTTAGCATTGTGGCCGCCTTTTGGGCGGTGTCGTTTTTATTCGTCATTACCCCCGGAGCTGATTGGGCCTACGCCATTTCAGCGGGCATGCGCGGGCGTTGGGTTACGCCTGCGGTGGCCGGGCTTCTGTCGGGGCATTTGCTGGCCACCGTGGTGGTGGCAGCCGGTGTGGGTGGGCTGGTGGCCAGTAATCCGATGGTACTGTCGGTGATGACGCTGGCGGGGGCCGGGTATTTGCTGTGGCTGGGCGTCAGTATGATTCGCCAACCATCGGTACCAGCGTCTGGTGCTGGGCTGGTGACCGATTCTGGCCTGCGTTGGGCGTGGAAGGGGCTTTGCGTCAGTGGTTTGAACCCCAAGGTGTTTTTGCTGTTTCTGGCATTGTTGCCTCAGTTCACCGACCCGTTATCCGTATGGCCGATCCCTGTGCAAATTGTGGCCTTGGGTGCGCTGCACGCGTTCAGTTGTGGTGTGGTGTACCTGATGGTCGGGTTCGGTGCCAAAGCTGTTTTGCAGGCGCGACCCCGTGCGGCGCAAAACGTCAGCCGTGTGTCGGGCGTGATCATGATCGTGATTGCGGTGGTGTTGCTGGCGGAACAAGTCGTGGCGCAATAGCGTCTACGCTAGTCAGAGCCTTTAGCTTTGACCTTGACGCGCAGGGCAAAGGCTATACCGTTTGGTGTGCAATCTGACGATTGAGGAATAGCCCGTGACAACGACTCAAAACACCCCGCAAGCCGTGATTGAATTTTGGCAGCAGGCCGGCCCCAAGCATTGGTTCGCCAAGGATCAAGCATTTGACGCAACCTTTCGCGAGACCTTTTTAACCCTGCACTTTCAGGCGGCCCGGCGCGAGCTGGAGCATTGGGTGAGCGACGCGCCAGGGGCCTTGGCACTGCTGATTGTGCTCGACCAGTACCCACGCAACGCCTTTCGCGACACGGCGCATATGTTCGCCACCGACCCGCTGGCGTTGCGCTATGCCCGGCAGATGGTTGACGCGGGTCTGGATCAGTTGATTGATCCGGCCTTGCGACAGTTTTGCTATCTGCCGTTCGAGCATTCCGAAGACAGGGCCGATCAACAACGGTCGCTGACTCTTAACAAGGCGCTCGGGCCTGAGGCGTTCAAGTGGGCAAAGGAGCACGCGGACATCATCGAGCGATTTGGCCGTTTTCCTCATCGCAATGAGGCTTTGGCGCGCACGACCACCGAAGCCGAGCGGGCGTTCTTGCACAGTGGTGGGTTCGCAGGCTAAAGGGTTGCAACGGGGTTCAAACAGGCATAATTACGGTCTGTGTATTGGCCACCTGTAGAACCTGATGTGGAGTCTTCATGAAACACGCTGCTTTATCGACGCTTGCCCTGATTGTCAGTGCCGGGCTTTTCAGTGCTTCGGCCACCGCAGCGGGGGATGCGCAAGCCGGTGAAAAGCTGTTCACCAAGATGTGCGGCGGGTGCCACAGCATCGGAGACGGTGCCCGTGGCGGATTTGGCCCGCAGCTCAACGGCATTATCGGGCGGCCCGCCGGTACCACCACCGACTACCTGTACTCCGACGCAATGAAAAACTCAGGCATTGTGTGGACGCGCGAGAAGCTGGCGGCGTATATCGAGGCCCCGAAGAAAGTCGTCAGCGGCACGCGGATGATTTTCTGGGGTATCAGCGACCAAGAGAAAATTGAAAACCTGCTGGCGTACATGGCGACGTTTCAGAACCAGCCGTAATCATTGAATGTCTTTGAGGTAGCGCGTGAGATGCGCCAGAGGCTCGGCCAGTTGTTCGAGTGTCTGCGCCCCGGCGAATGCCGTGCTCAGCGTGTATAGCTCGCGGCCCATTACCGTGTGCGCACCGCCCAGCGCGTGCAGCGCCACCTCCAGGCATTGATTCACCTTGAGCTGTATCGCGCCGACATCGCCCTGGCGCACCAACAAGGCAAAGACCTCGCGCTGGTAATCCCCCATGGCCGGGTCATCGCGCAACAGCGGGCTTGATCCCTCGGGTTCATAGGCCAATTTGAGTGCGTAAAGGGCGACTGTTTCCAGTGGCTGTTCCATGTGCGGGTTCCTGGTGTGCGATACGAAGGCGGCGGCGATCGTATCAGCCATTAGGGCGCGTGTGTTTGCGCGGTGCACTGCGCTGCCAGAAATGGGCAGACGGTCGTACAGGCCTGTAACGGCAGGAGCGAGGCGGGCAGAAAAAAAACCGGCTCGCAGGCCGGTTTTTCCGGGTGCTGTCTAGAACGCGTACTTGGTCGTCAGCATGACATTACGTGGCGCGCCATAGGAGCCGCTGCGAAAGTTCTCGTCCAGTGAGCTGATGTACTTCTTGTCGAACAGGTTGTTGAGCGTGGCGGTGGCCGACCACTGTGCGGTCAGTTGATAGCGGGCCATCAGGTTCGCAATGGCGTAGTCGCCTTGTTTGACTTTGGCAGGCGCAGGCAACTGCCAGCTGTCCACGGTCATGTGAATGCCGCTTTGCCAGTTCACCCCGCCGCCCACGATCAGGCGGTCCAGTTCGCCTGGCAGGCGGTAAGTGGTCCAGACTTTGAGCATGTCGGCCGGGATAATGGTCTTCACGCGTTTGTTGTCGGCGTCTTTGACCACACTATGGCTGTAGCTGGCGCTCAGGTTCCAGTCCTGCAGCAGTTCGCCACTGACTTCCATGTCGACGCCACGGGTTTTGGTTTTCTTCGCTTTATAGGCCGTCAAGTTGTCGTTGCCGATAACGGTGCCATCGGCGATCGCGTCATTTTCCAGCTCGACTTCGAACAACGCGAGGGCGGTGTTCAAACGACCGTCGGCGTAGTCACTCTTGAGGCCGAGCTCGTAGTTGTTGCCTTCACGCGGCTCCAGCAGGTTGCCGGCCGTGTCGCGGTAGGGCTGCGGCTTGAAGATGTTGGTGTAGCTGGCGTAGACCGAGTGGTTGGGCGTCAGGTCATAGACCACGCCCGCGTACGGGGTGACCTTGCCGTTTTTGCGCAGGGCATCGTCGGTTTCATAGGGTTTCAGGCTCGCGACGTTGTAATGCAGCATGGCGTCGTACCGGTAATTACTGATGCGCGTACCGAGGATCACTGAAAGGTTGTCGGTCGGTTTGAGACGGGTAGCCAGATAGAGGCCGTTTTGCCACTGATCGATGTTGTCGTCTTCACGGTTGAAGTTGTACGTCGCGTAGGGCGCATGGTTGTTCCAGGTGTAAATATTCACCGGCTTACCGCTGACACCATTGTTGCTGGTGCCGTTGGCCAGCAGGTTGCCAAAGCCGTTACGGCGGTTTTCGTAGCTCTGGAAGTTGAAACCCACCACCAGTTCATGCGCTCGCCCCAGCCACTGGAACGGGCCGGACAGCATCACGTCCAGGCCTTGTTGCTTCTGAGTGTTGTCGCCTTTGGTCGCGGTGTATCCCAGGCCGGCCCCCGTCTGCGAGTTGACAAAGCCGGTGGTGGTGCCCGCGATGATCGAATCGTATTCGCGGGTGCCGTACAGGGAGTTGACCGAGACCTTTAGCGCCCAGTCGTCGTCCAGTCTCTGCTCAACCGACGCGAAGGCGTTTACAGATTCCTGGCGGTTGGTGCTGTCGCGGCTGGCGGGGTTTGTGCTGCGCGACAGGTGCAGTTGGTTGCCCTTGTTGTCGAGCATTGGCAGGCCGGTGGTAGAGAACCCGCGTGGGTCGTTGTAGAGGTATTCGGCTCCGATTGTCAGCAAGGTGCTGTCGCTCAGGTCGATTTCCGACACACCGTACAGAATGGTTTTTTCCTGCTGCAGGTGGTCGACAAAGCTATTGGATTGCTGGTAAGCCGCCACCGCGCGCCCACGCACGTTACCTGTCGGGGTCAGCGGGCCAGACACATCCACTTCGGTGCGGTAGAGGTCCCAGGAACCCAGACCCGCACTGACGTAACCCTGAAACGTCGACGTTGGCTTTTTGCGCACCATATTGATGGTGCCGGAAGGATCGCCCGTCCCCGACATCAGGCCCGAAGCGCCGCGCAGCACTTCGACGTGGTCATAAATGGCCATGTCCGATAGCGCTTGAGGCAATGCCTGACTGAACGCAAATGAGGTCGTGGGCATGCCGTCATATTGATAGTTATCAATGGCCAGGCCACGGGAGAACACATACAAACGGTCACTGCCCGGACTTTGCACGTTGATCCCGGCTGCTTGCTCCAGCACCGAACCAATGCTGTTGAGGTTTTGGTCGTCGATGCGCTGGCGGGTCATGACGCTGACGGACTGCGGCGTTTCTTTGAGGCTCAGGTTCAGTTTGGTGGCGGTGGTAGTGGAACCTGTGGTGTAGGAGCCCGTGTTTTCGCTCACAGCCCCCAATGTCAGCCCGGAAACAGTAGTGGCCCCCAATTGCAGTGAGTCACCCGTGACAGCGGGTAATAGCACATAAGTGCCGTTAGCCTGGCGTTGAGCCTGTAAGCCGCTACCGGCCAGCAGATGCGCGAGGCCTTCATCGACCCCGTAGTTGCCCGTCAGCCCCTGCGTGGTCATGCCTTGGGTCTGCTCGACGCTGAACGACAAGGTGACATTCGCGGCGGTGGCAAACAGGCTCAGGGCGGCACCGAGCGAGCCAGCGCTGATCTGGTAAGCATGCGTCGAGTTGTTTGCCAGCACGTGAGCCGGTGCCAGCGTTAACGCCGAGAAAACGCCAAGCGCTACGGTCAGGTGGACGGCATGGGCGAGTGGCCTGACGGCGCTGAGGGTGAATCGTGACATACAGGTTTCCTTTCGTTGGCAGACAGGGCAGCAGTCGCGAACGCTGCTTTCTGTACATGGCCGAACAAAGGTTGGAATCGGCAACCCTGGATGGGAATTATTCGCAAAAAATCAAACCGCTTCGACATTGACCCAGTAACGCGTCACAAAGTGCACGGCAACGGGCAGGGACTGGCTGAGGTTTTCCAGGATGGTATCGGTGTTATCGATGCGGAACGCACCACTTAGCCGCAGGTTGGCAATTGTGGGAGAGCAGCGCAGCACCCCTTGCCGGTAACGGCCTAGCTCAGCGATAAAGTCCCCCAGGCGCCAATCAATGATTGTCAACATCCCCTGGCTCCAGGCCCCTGCACCTGCCGGGGCGGGGGTGATGGCGCTGACTTCATTGCGGTCGAAGCAGGCCCGTTGGCCGGCCTCCAGGCGCTGTACCCGCGAAGGGTGATTCAAGGGGTGCAACTCGACAGCTTTCTCCAGCACGCAGACGTCGGTGTGTGCCCCTGCGCAGCGCACGATGAAGCGAGTGCCGAGGGCATGCACACTGCCTTGGGGGCCCTGGACGATAAAAGGCCGGCTGTCACTGGCGGTTTGTACCAGAACTTCGCCACGCAGCAAGCGTATCAGGCGTTGGTCGGCGCTGAAGGCAATGTCCACGGCACTGTCGGTGTTGAGGTCGATTTGGCTGCCGTCGGCAAGGCGCAAATGCCGGCGCTGACCGGTGGCGGTGCGCTGATCGGCGAGCAGGGCCTGATAGGGCAAATGCTCAGTGGCCAGCCAGCCACTGCCGCCTACCGCCAGCAACAGGCCTAGGGTCTTGAGCACCGCGCGGCGATGGGCGTGCACCCCGGACAGCGTTGAGAGCGACACATCGGCGGGTAACCCGGCCCACTGGCTCTGCATTTTTTCGACGCGGGCCCACGCCCGTGCATGCTGCGGGCTGGCCGAAAGCCACTGTCGCCAAGCTTGTTGATCGGCCGCAGAGCGTGGCGTGCTATTGAGGCGCACATACCAGGTGGCAGCGGCTTCCAGAGTGGGCAGATCCAGAGGCGCGGCCATCAGTCTTCCGTCAGCAGCAGGCAGTGGGTCATGGCACGGATCACGTGCTTCTTGACCGTGGTCACCGACACGCCCATCCGTTCAGCGATGGCCACATAACTCAAACCCTCCAACTGCACCGCGAGGAAAATCTGCCGCGTGCGCGCGCCCAGGCCGTCCAGCGTAGTATCAATGGCCACCAGGGTTTCAAGAATCATCAAGCGTGTTTCAGGGGAAATATCCAGCGGCTCCGCGCGCAGTGCCAAGGCCTCCAGATAGGCCTGTTCGAGTGCGCGACGGCGGAACTTGTCAATCATCAAGGCGCGAGCAATGGTGCTCAGGTAGCTGCGAGGTTCGCGGATTTTCCCCACATCCCGCGAAGCCAACAGGCGCACAAACGTGTCCTGGGCCAAATCGGCCGCATCACTGGTATTCCCGATACGGGCACGCAACCAGCTTTTGAGCCAGCCATTGTGTTCGCTGTACAGCACGTGCAGGGCGCAGGGATCGGGAGCGGGCATTGTGGCAAACCAACATCATCCGTTGATAATGAGTCGCATTGTCTATATCGCGTCGGATTTGCGCAAGAAGGTTGTGCAGGTCGAAGTGCTATCGGCAGGCTCGTGGAGCGTCTTCTGAGTAAGCGAGCTTGTTCGCGACCCTTTGATTACACCGCCATTCAGAGGGGGCTTCGCCTTGTCGCAGCCTCATTCTTCGTCAGCAACGACAGATGGGCTTTTGGCTTCGCGCCACTTTTCGACAGGCGAAAAAAAAGACCTTGATAATCAAGGTCTTTTTTAAAGGTGGTGCCCCGAGGGAGAATCGAACTCCCACTTCTTTCGAAAACGGATTTTGAATCCGCCGCGTCTACCAATTCCGCCATCAGGGCTCAATGGCGGCGAAGTATAGAGATGAGGTTTAGGTCGGTCAACAACTTATTGGTCTATTTTTACTAAGTCCGTTAAACTCCCCGGCCCTGCTAGACGAAACCTATCATGCGCGTTGCTGACTTTACTTTTGAGCTCCCCGATTCACTCATCGCACGCCATCCTTTGGCGGAGCGCCGCAACAGCCGCCTGCTGACCCTCGATGGGCAGAGCGGGGCGTTGGCACATCGTCAATTCACTGATTTGCTTGAGCATTTACGCTCGGGCGATTTGATGGTGTTTAACAATACCCGGGTGATTCCTGCACGGTTGTTCGGCCAAAAGGCGTCGGGCGGCAAGCTGGAAATTCTGGTTGAGCGGGTGCTCGACAGTCATCGGGTACTGGCGCATGTGCGCTCCAGCAAGTCGCCAAAGCCCGGCTCGAAGATCCTGATCGAGGGTGGCGGCGAAGCCGAGATGCTGGCGCGTCATGATGCGTTGTTCGAGCTGGGCTTCACCGAAGAGGTGTTGCCGCTGCTGGACCGTGTCGGGCATATGCCGTTGCCTCCTTATATCGATCGCCCCGATGAAGGCGCTGACCGCGAGCGTTACCAAACCGTTTACGCCCAGCGCTTGGGTGCTGTCGCCGCGCCTACCGCGGGCCTGCATTTCGATGAGCCGCTGATGCAGGCTATCGCCGCCAAGGGCGTTGAAACGGCGTTCGTGACGTTGCACGTCGGTGCCGGTACGTTCCAGCCGGTGCGGGTTGAGCGTCTCGAAGACCACCACATGCACACCGAGTGGCTGGAAGTCGGCCAGGACGTGGTCGATGCCGTGGCGGCGTGCCGTGCGCGGGGCGGCCGGGTGATTGCCGTGGGTACCACCAGCGTGCGTTCGCTGGAGAGTGCTGCGCGTGATGGCGTGCTTAAGCCGTTCAGTGGCGACACCGATATCTTTATCTTCCCGGGCCGGCCGTTTCACGTGGTCGATGCCCTGGTCACCAATTTCCACTTGCCCGAATCCACGCTGTTGATGCTGGTGTCGGCATTCGCCGGTTACCCCGAAACCATGGCGGCCTACAAGGCTGCGGTTGAACAGGGGTACCGCTTCTTTAGTTACGGTGATGCGATGTTCATCACCCGCAATCCCGCGCCGACGGCTCCTGCCCCGGCCCCAGAGGATCAAGCATGAGCAACTGTCGTATGTCCTTCGAGCTGCTTGCCACTGATGGCAAAGCGCGTCGCGGTCGCCTGACCTTTCCCCGTGGTGTGGTTGAAACCCCGGCTTTTATGCCGGTGGGCACGTACGGCACGGTCAAGGGCATGATGCCCCGGGATATCGAGGCCATTGGCGCGCAGATGATTCTGGGCAACACCTTTCACTTGTGGCTGCGCCCGGGCACCGAGGTGATCAAGAAACACGGCGACCTGCATGATTTCATGAAGTGGCAGGGCCCGATCCTGACCGACTCAGGCGGTTTCCAGGTGTTCAGCCTGGGGGCCATGCGCAAGATTAAAGAAGAAGGCGTGACCTTTGCGTCCCCGGTGGATGGCGCGAAAGTGTTCATGGGCCCGGAAGAGTCGATGCAGGTCCAGCGTGATCTGGGCTCTGACGTGGTGATGATTTTCGACGAATGTACGCCGTACCCGGCTGACGAAGACGTGGCGCGCATTTCCATGGAGCTGTCGTTGCGCTGGGCTCAGCGCTCCAAGAACGCCCATGGCGATAACACGGCGGCGTTGTTCGGTATCGTCCAGGGCGGCATGCACCAGAACTTGCGTGAACGCTCGCTCGAAGGCCTGAACAAGATCGGTTTCGATGGCCTGGCCATCGGCGGCCTGTCGGTGGGCGAACCCAAACATGAAATGATCAAGGTGCTGGATTACCTGCCCGCGATGATGCCGGCTGACAAACCTCGTTACCTTATGGGAGTTGGCAAGCCAGAAGATCTGGTGGAGGGTGTGCGCCGCGGTGTGGACATGTTTGATTGCGTGATGCCAACCCGTAACGCCCGCAATGGGCATCTGTTTATTGACACCGGTGTATTGAAGATCCGCAACGCGTTCCATCGCCATGATGATTCGCCGCTGGATCCGACCTGCGATTGTTATACCTGTCAGAACTTCTCTCGCGCTTATCTGCATCATCTGGACAAGTGCGGCGAAATGTTGGGCAGCATGCTCAATACCATCCACAATTTGCGGCACTATCAGGTGCTGATGGCTGGTTTGCGCGAGGCTATTCAACAGGGTACATTGGCCACCTTTGTCGACGCCTTCTATGCCAAGCGCGGGCTTGCTGTGCCGCCTTTGGACTGATTTACGGACCCTAAGAAATACTTTTTGCAACTGGAGTGCTTAATGAGCTTTTTCATCTCTCCCGCTTTCGCGGACGCTGCTGCACCTGCTGCTGGCCCAGCCGGTACTGGTTTCGAGTGGATTTTCCTGGTCGGCTTCCTGGTCATCTTCTATCTGATGATCTGGCGTCCACAGGCCAAGCGCGCCAAAGAGCAGAAAGCCCTGCTGGGTAATCTGCAAAAAGGTGACGAAATTGTCACCACTGGCGGTATCGCCGGCAAAATCACCAAGGTGACCGATGCTTTTGTTGTCATCGAAGTGTCCGACACTGTCGAGCTGAAAATTCAGAAGGGCTCGGTTGCAGCCACGCTGCCGAAAGGCACGCTGAAAGCGATCTAAGTTTCAACTTTTAACAATCGACGGGGCGCGCAAGGCGCCCCGCGTTTTAAGCGGGCGGCGTGATTGATGCTGAACAAATACCCTCTGTGGAAATACATACTGATCCTGGCCGTGCTGGCGATCGGTTTTATTTATTCCGCTCCCAATCTGTACCCTGATGACCCGGCTATCCAGGTGTCGGGTGCGAGCACAGCACTTCAAGTCACTGAAGCTGATCTGGAGCGTGCGAGCAAGGCGCTGACGCAAGCAGGCATTGCCGTTAAGGGCGCTTCCTTGTCTCAAGGCGGTAAAGGCGGCTTGCTGCGTCTGGTCAACAAAGACGATCAGTTGCCGGCCAAGGATGTCGTGCGCAAGGCGCTGGGTGATGACTACGTTGTCGCGCTCAACCTGGCACAGACCACGCCGCAATGGTTGCGCAGCCTGGGGGCTCACCCCATGAAGCTGGGTCTGGACTTGTCGGGTGGCGTGCACTTCCTGTTGGAAGTGGACATGGACAAGGCCGTCGACGCGCGCATGAAAGTGTACGAAGGCGATGTCAAAAGCCTGCTGCGCAAAGAGAAAGTGCGTTACCGCAGCCTGCCGCAACTCAATGGGGCCATTCAGTTGGGCTTCACTGATGAAGCTGCCCGTGAGCAAGCGCGTGGCTTGATTCGCAAGAGCTTTACCGATTTTGACGTAACGACGGCGGACCTCAACGGCCAGCCGGTTCTGCGTCTGGCGATGACCCCGGCCAAGCTGGCGGAAATCCGTGAATATTCCATCAAGCAGAACCTGACAACGGTCCGTAACCGGGTCAACGAGTTGGGTGTTGCCGAGCCTCTGGTTCAACGTCAGGGTGCCAACCGCATCGTGGTTGAATTGCCGGGCGTGCAAGACACTGCCGAAGCCAAGCGTATTCTGGGCAAGACGGCCAACCTTGAGTTCCGTCTGGCCGCCGAGCCGGGCGCTTCGAAAGCCACTTCCGAGACCTTCGAGTTCCGCGAAGGCAATCGTCCTCCCGCGCAAATCGAGCGTGGTCTGATTATCACGGGCGACCAGGTCACGGATGCTCAGGCAGGTTTTGATGAGCAGGGCCGTCCGCAGGTGAATATCAAACTCGACGGCCATGGCGGCGAGTTGATGAGCCGTTCGACCCGTAGCAACGTGGGTCGCAGCATGGCGGTGATCTTCATCGAGCAGAAGCCGGTGACCACGTACGCCAAGCAAATGGTTGACGGTGTCGAGAAAGAAGTACCTGTTCAGGCGTTCAAGGAAGAGAAAAAAATCATCAGCCTGGCGACTATCCAGTCGCCGCTGGGCAGCCAGTTCCGCATTACCGGCCTGAACGGTCAGGGTGAAGCCTCCGAATTGGCGCTGCTGTTGCGTGCTGGTGGTCTGGCGGCACCGATGTACTTCGCGGAAGAACGTACCATCGGCCCAAGCCTGGGTGCTGACAACATCACCAAGGGTGTCGATGCTTCGTTGTGGGGCATGTTGTTCGTATCGATCTTCATCATCGCGATCTACCGCTTCTTCGGTTTGATTGCGACAGTGGCGCTGGCCGGTAACATGGTCTTGCTGCTGGCCTTGATGTCGGTGCTGGGTGCAACGCTGACCCTGCCAGGTATTGCCGGTATCGTATTGACGATGGGGATGGCGGTTGATGCCAACGTACTGATCTTCTCGCGTATACGAGAGGAGCTTGCCAATGGCATGACGCCGCAGCGGGCAATCAATGAGGGCTTCAATCGTGCCTATACGGCCATTGTCGACTCCAACCTGACAACACTGTTGGTCGGCGGGATTCTCTTTGCCATGGGTACCGGGCCGGTTAAAGGCTTTGCGGTCACCATGTCCCTCGGGATCTTTACCTCGATGTTCACGGCCGTGATGGTGACCCGCGCAATGGTCAACCTGATTTATGGCGGTCGGGACTTCAAGAAGTTGTGGATTTAAGGGGCTGCCATGTTACGTACAATCAACTTCATGGGCGTTCGCAACGTTGCGTTCGGCGTCACTGTGCTGCTTACCGTGCTGGCCTTGTTCAGCATGTTCCACAAGGGTATGAACTACGGCCTGGACTTCACCGGCGGTACGCTGATTGAGCTGACCTACGAGAAGCCTGCTGAGCTGACCAAGGTGCGCAACGAGCTGTCTGCGGCCGGTTTTGAGGATGCTGTGGTCCAGAGCTTCGGTGCCACCACTGACGTACTGGTGCGTATGCCGGGCGATGATCCTCTGCTGGGTAACAGGGTGGCGGCGGCGCTGGGTCAGGCTGATGCCGGCAACCCTGCCGTGATCAAGCGTGTTGAGTTCGTTGGCCCGCAAGTGGGTGAAGAACTGCGCGATCAGGGCGGGCTGGGCATGCTGATGGCGCTGGGCGGCATCATGCTGTACCTGGCTTTCCGCTTTCAGTGGAAATTCGCGGTCGGTGCAATCGTGTCTCTGGTTCACGACGTTATCGTAACCGTGGGCGTGCTGTCGTGGTTCCAGATCACCTTCGACCTGACGGTGCTGGCGGCGGTGCTGGCAACGATTGGTTACTCGCTCAACGACACCATTGTGGTGTTTGACCGGGTGCGTGAGAACTTCCGGGTTCTGCGCAAGGCCAGCTTGATTGAAAACATCAATATCTCGACCACGCAAACGCTGTTGCGCACCATGGCAACGTCAATCTCCACCTTGTTGGCGATTGCGGCGCTGCTGATTTTCGGTGGTGACAACCTGTGGGGCTTCTCCATCGCATTGTTCGTGGGTGTGATGGCGGGTACTTACTCCTCGATTTACATTGCCAACGTGGTGTTGATCTGGCTGAACCTCAGTGCAGAAGATTTGATCCCTCCTGCAGCGAGTGAAAAAGAGGTTGATGACCGCCCTTAAAGGTTAGATCCTGGCAGGCGGTTTCCTAAAAGGCGCGAGTATTGAACTCGCGCCTTTTTTTGTGCTCCAACATCAGGATTGGTGTGGGATTTTTCCCATCTGTGATGGTCAGGAGATTCAAGTGAACAAGTCTTTGCTGGTGGGTGCTGTATTGGGTGCTGTCGGTGTCACTGCCGGGGGTGCTTTTGCGACCTATAGCCTGGTTAAGGCCCCTGAGTCTGCGCAGGTGCTGGCGGTACAGCCGGTCACGCAACAAATCAAAACGCCGCGTGAAGTCTGTAAAGAAGTGACGGTAACGCGTCGAGCCCCGGTCAAGGATGAGCATCAAATCGTCGGCAGCGTGATTGGTGCGGTGGCGGGTGGTTTGCTGGGTAACCAGATCGGTGGCGGCAGCGGCAAGAAGATTGCGACAGTGGCGGGTGCGGTTGGCGGGGGATATGCGGGCAACAAGGTGCAGGAAGGTATGCAGGAGCGAGATACCTACGCCACGACCCAGACTCGCTGTAACACCGTAAACGACATCAGCGACAAGGTTGTGGGTTACGACGTGCGCTACTCCCTTGATGGCAAGGAAGGCAAAGTGCGCATGGATCGTGAGCCGGGCAAGGAAATTGCCGTCGACAAGCAGGGCAAGCTGATCCTGAATTAAACCGCCCGGCTGTCGGTAGGGGCAGCCGGTCGACGCTCGATTACTCGCGATCTGTTGTTGTTGGAAATCAAGAGATCGCGAGCAAGCTCGTTTCTACCGATGGCGTGAAGTGCGCCAAAAAAAAGCACCCCGAAGGGTGCTTTTTTTGGTCTGCGGTTTTCGCTTAGCGCTTCAGCGAGGCCGGCAGGTGCGGCTGAATTGCCGTCAGTACGGCTTTGAAGCATTTGGTGTTACCGGCAACGATGTGGCCTTTTTCAAGGAAATCGTGGCTGCCGGTGAAGTCGCTGACCAGGCCGCCTGCTTCCTGAATCAGCAGTGCGCCTGCCGCCATGTCCCACTCGGACAGGCCCGACTCCCAGAAGGCGTCAAAACGACCGGCGGCCACGTAGGCCAGGTCCAGGCTGGCAGCGCCTGCGCGGCGGATGCCTGCGGTTTGGCCGACCAGGCTGCGGAACATGCCCAGGTAGTTGTCCAGGTTGTCCATCTGGTTGTCGCGGAACGGGAAACCGGTGCCCAGCAGAGCGCCTTCAAGGCTGGTGCGACCGCTGACACGCAGGCGGCGACCGTTCAGTTGAGCGCCACGGCCACGGCTGGCGGTGAATTCTTCTTGGCGAACCGGGTCGAGAACAACAGCGTGCTCCAGGCGGCCGCGGTATTTGCAGGCGATGCTGACGGCGAAGTGCGGAACGCCACGCAGGAAGTTGGTGGTGCCGTCCAGTGGGTCGATGATCCACAGGTAGTCTTCACCTTCACCGCTGCCAGGGTGCATGCCGGTTTCTTCACCGAGAATGCCGTGGGTCGGATAGGCTTTGCGCAGGGCGTCGATGATTTTCTGTTCGGCCGCACGATCAACTTCAGACACGTAATCTTTGGCGTCTTTTTCGTCAACCTTGATGGTATCCAGGCGCTCGATGGAGCGGAAAATCAATTCACTGGCGCTGCGGGCGGCGCGCAGCGCGATATTCAGCATGGGCTGCATGGACGTTTCACCTAAGGTTGTTAAAGAAAGCCGAATATTCTATCAGAAAATTTTGTTAGATGAAGGTTCGCGTGAGCTTTCGTAGCTTATGGCGTATTGCTTAGGTAATATTTGCTCCCTTTTGTTGGTCTGTGAGCGCTTCCTTTGCTGCCTAATATTCGTGTCGTTCTGGTCAATACCAGCCATCCCGGGAACATCGGCGGTGCTGCGCGTGCCATGAAAAACATGGGGCTGTCGCGGCTGGTGCTGGTCGAGCCTCGGGTGTTTCCGCATCATGAAGCCGATGCGCGAGCCTCGGGTGCCGGGGATATTCTGGAGAAGGCGCACGTCGTCGCCACTCTCGAAGAGGCGTTGGTCGGGTGTAATCTGGTACTGGGTACCAGTGCGCGTGATCGTCGTATTCCCTGGCCGCTGCTGGATCCGCGCGAATGCGGGCAAAAAGTCGTCGAAGAAGCAGGCCAGGGGGCTGAAATTGCATTGGTGTTTGGCCGTGAAGACTCCGGCCTGACCAATGAAGAGCTGCAGCGCTGTCACTATCATGTGCACATTCCTTCTGATCCCGAATTCAGTTCGTTGAACTTGGGGGCTGCCGTGCAAGTGCTGAGTTACGAGATTCGTATGGCCTGGCTGGCTGCGCAAGGGCAGCCGAGCAAAGTCGAAAAAGATGAAGTGGCCTCCACCAAAAGTGGCGAGCTGGCAACGATGGATGAGCTTGAGCGCTTTTATGAGCACTTGCAGCAAACCCTGGTGGCGATTGAATTTCTGGACCCTGAAAAGCCGCGCCATTTGATGGCTCGACTGCGTCGTTTGTACGGGCGCAGTTCGGTCAGCCGTGCCGAAATGAATATTTTGCGTGGCATTCTTACCGAAACCCAAAAAGCGGCCCGTGGCGAGCTGCTCAAGCGCAAGGATTAATGATGTTCGAGCGTCTGCGTGAAGATATTCAAAGCGTGTTCCATCGTGATCCAGCAGCGCGCAACGCATTTGAGGTGTTGACCTGCTACCCCGGTATGCATGCCATCTGGATACACCGTTTGTCCGGTTTGTTGTGGGGCATGGGCTGGAAGTGGCTGGCGCGCCTGGTGTCCAACTTCGGTCGTTGGTTGACCGGGATCGAGATTCATCCCGGGGCGAAGGTGGGGCGTCGCTTCTTCATTGATCACGGTATGGGCATTGTGATCGGAGAGACGGCAGAGATCGGTGATGACGTAACGCTGTATCAGGGCGTTACGTTGGGAGGCACCAGTTGGAACAAGGGCAAGCGCCATCCCACCTTGGAGAATGGTGTGGTGGTGGGGGCTGGTGCCAAAGTGCTTGGGCCATTTACCGTCGGTGCCGGTGCCAAGGTGGGTTCCAATGCGGTGGTTACCAAGGCCGTGCCTGCGGGTGCGACGGTGGTGGGTATTCCGGGTCGAATCATCATCAAGCATGACGATGAGGCGGATGCCAAGCGCAAGGCCATGGCTGAGAAGTATGGTTTTGATGCTTACGGCGTGGGTGAAGACATGCCGGACCCGGTGGCGCGCGCCATTGCGCAGTTGCTGGATCATCTGCAGGCCGTTGATGGCAAGCTTGAGGGTATGTGCGGTGCGCTCAAGGACTTGGGTAGTACCTATTGCGCCAAGGATCTGCCCGAGTTGCGCGAAGAGGACTTCGCCTGCGTTAAGGGCAAGGATGAGAACAGGGTGGTTTGACGTTCTCGGGTGTCTCGCTGTCGGGCTGCGAATGGTTGGGGTTAATCCCGGCCTGCGGCCGCGCCGCGCAGGGTTGCATGTGTGCCATTACGTCGCAGACCCTGCTATAATGCGCGCGCTCTTTTGCGGGTATTCCTGACTAAAGTACTAGGTCTAATAGTTGACTTAAATGGTCGGGAATAGCATACTCGCCCTCATTCCGAACTCCGTGGTACCTGTCCATGAGACTGACTACAAAAGGCCGTTACGCCGTTACTGCAATGCTTGATCTGGCGTTGCACGCACAGCACGGGCCGGTGTCCCTGGCTGACATTTCCGAGCGCCAAGGCATCTCTTTATCTTACCTGGAACAACTGTTTGCCAAGTTGCGCCGCAGCAGCCTGGTTTCCAGTGTGCGTGGCCCAGGTGGCGGTTATCAGTTGTCGCGCGATATGCAAGGTATTCAAGTGGCTCAGGTCATTGATGCCGTGAACGAATCTGTCGATGCCACGCGTTGCCAGGGCCTTGGCGACTGCCATGCTGGCGATACGTGCTTGACTCACCATTTGTGGTGCGACCTGAGCCTGCAAATCCACGAGTTTCTCAGCGGTATCAGCTTGGCGGATCTTGTCACTCGCCGTGAGGTGCAAGAAGTAGCCCAGCGTCAGGATCAGCGCCGTTGTAATAGCAAGGCGCCGCACCTGGATAAGATCGAAGCGTCCGCCGTCGAGTGATTGCATAAAAACGACGGTGCGCCAGCCAGCCTGATTTAGGAGATAGTCCATGAAATTGCCGATTTACCTTGATTACTCAGCCACCACCCCGGTTGATCCGCGTGTTGCTCAAAAAATGAGCGACTGCTTGCTGGTTGACGGGAACTTCGGTAACCCGGCTTCGCGCTCCCACGTCTTCGGCTGGAAAGCGGAAGAAGCGGTTGAGAACGGTCGTCGTCAGGTTGCTGATCTGGTTAATGCCGACCCGCGCGAAATCGTCTGGACCTCTGGTGCGACCGAAGCCAACAACCTGGCTATCAAAGGCGCAGCGCATTTCTATGCGACCAAGGGCAAGCACCTGATTACCGACAAGATTGAGCACAAGGCTGTCCTCGACACCATGCGCCAATTGGAGCGTGAAGGCTTCGAAGTGACCTACATCGAGCCGGGTGAAGACGGCCTGGTGACGCCCGCCATGGTTGAAGCCGCCATGCGCGAAGACACCATTCTGGTGTCGATCATGCACGTGAACAACGAAATCGGCACCATCAACGACATCGCGGCCATTGGTGAGCTGACCCGCTCGCGTGGCGTGTTGTTCCACGTTGACGCGGCCCAGTCCACGGGCAAGGTTGAAATCGACCTGGCCAAGCTGAAAGTTGACCTGATGTCCTTCTCGGCCCACAAAACGTATGGCCCTAAAGGCATTGGCGCGCTGTATGTCAGCCGCAAGCCTCGCGTACGTATTGAGGCCACCATGCACGGTGGCGGTCACGAGCGCGGCATGCGTTCGGGCACCTTGGCCACTCACCAGATCGTGGGCATGGGCGAAGCGTTCCAGATCGCCAAAGAAGAAATGGCCGCTGAAAATATTCGCATCAAGGCGTTGAGCGACCGTTTCTTCAAGCAGGTCGAACACCTTGAAGAGCTTTACGTGAACGGCAGCATGATTCACCGCGTACCGCACAACCTGAACCTGAGCTTCAACTACGTTGAAGGCGAGTCGCTGATCATGGCGCTCAAGGATCTGGCTGTGTCGTCGGGGTCGGCTTGCACCTCCGCTTCCCTTGAGCCTTCCTACGTGTTGCGCGCCCTGGGCCGCAACGACGAGTTGGCGCACAGCTCAATTCGTTTCACCTTCGGCCGGTTCACCACCGAAGAAGAAATCGACTACGCCGCGCAGAAAGTGTGCGAGGCCGTTACCAAGCTGCGCGCTCTGTCGCCGCTGTGGGACATGTACAAAGACGGCATCGACATCTCGAAAATCGAGTGGGCGGCGCACTGATATTTCAAGTCGCCGTAGACAGGCGCTGTAAGTGCAGCGAAAGCAGCTTTACAGCGTCTCAAGAGCGACTCTCTGATGAGTGAGGATGAGTACCATGGCTTACAGCGAAAAGGTCATTGACCACTACGAGAACCCGCGCAACGTCGGCAAGATGGACGCGGAAGACCCGGATGTCGGTACCGGCATGGTTGGCGCACCCGCGTGCGGCGACGTGATGCGTCTACAGATCAAGGTTAACGAGCAGGGCATCATTGAAGATGCCAAGTTCAAGACCTATGGTTGCGGTTCGGCAATCGCTTCCAGCTCTTTGGCGACCGAGTGGATGAAGGGCAAGACTCTGGATGAAGCAGAGACCATCAAGAACACTCAGTTGGCCGAAGAGCTGGCCTTGCCACCGGTGAAAATTCACTGCTCGGTACTTGCCGAAGATGCCATCAAGGCAGCTGTGCGCGATTACAAGCAGAAGAAAGGTTTGATCTGATCCCGGCCCATGCCCTGGTGGCATGAGCGGGCTGATGATACTGGCGATAGGTAAGGAGTCACGATGGCTATCAGCATGACAGAAGCGGCGGCCAAGCACATTCGTCGCTCCCTCGACGGGCGCGGTAAAGGTGAGGGGATTCGTCTGGGTGTTCGCACCACGGGCTGCTCCGGCCTTGCCTATGTGCTGGAGTTTGTCGATGAAGTGGGCGAGGAAGACCAGGTCTTTGAAACCCACGGCGAAAAAGTGATCATCGATCCCAAGAGCTTGACCTACCTTGACGGTACAGAGCTGGACTTCGTCAAGGAGGGCCTCAATGAAGGCTTCAAGTTCAACAACCCTAACGTGCGCGGTGAATGTGGCTGCGGCGAAAGCTTCAACATCTGAGGCAACTCGTGGGTACTCCTTGTCATTTCGCTCTATTTGAACTGCAACCGAGCTTTACGCTGGACCTCGAGCAGTTGGCCGCGCGTTACCGTGAGTTGGCGCGTGGCGTACATCCTGACCGCTTTGCGGATGCTTCCGAACGTGAGCAACGACTGGCGCTAGAGCAATCCGCGAGCCTTAACGAGGCTTATCAGACGCTCAAGAGCCCACCCAAGCGCGCGCGTTACCTGCTTGCGATGAATGGGCGTGAGATGCCGCTGGAAGTCACGGTGCACGATCCCGAGTTTCTGCTGCAGCAGATGCAGTGGCGCGAAGAGCTTGAAGATCTGCAGGACAGCGCCGATATAGACGGTGTTGCTGCATTCAAGCGCCGGTTGAAATTGGCCCAGAATGAATTGAACGACAGCTTCGCTGCTTGTTGGAATGATGCTGCCCAGCGTGAACAGGCTGAACGCCTGATGCGCCGCATGCAGTTCCTCGACAAGCTCACTTACGAAGTGCGCCAGTTAGAAGAGCGCCTCGACGATTAACTCCGTGCTTTCCTGATTGCACGCCTGATTACAGATAAGTCCTGATAACGATGGCCCTACTGCAGATCGCCGAACCCGGCCAAAGTCCTCAACCGCACCAGCGACGTCTGGCTGTGGGGATCGACTTGGGCACCACCAATTCGCTGGTCGCTGCATTGCGCAGTGGTCTTTCCGAGCCGCTGGCCGATGCGGATGGCAAGGTCATCCTGCCTTCGGCGGTGCGCTATCACGCCGACCGCATTGAGGTGGGTGAATCTGCTCGTCTGGCGGCTTCAAGCGACCCTTTCAATACCGTGCTGTCGGTCAAGCGTTTGATGGGTCGTGGTCTGTCCGACGTCAAGCAGCTTGGCGAGCAGTTGCCGTACCGTTTTGTCGGCGGCGAGTCGCACATGCCGTTTATCGACACTGTCCAGGGGCCTAAAAGCCCGGTGCAGGTGTCAGCTGATATTTTGATGGCGCTTCGCGAACGGGCCGAAAAAGCCTTGGGTGGCGAGTTGGTGGGGGCGGTCATTACCGTTCCGGCTTACTTTGATGACGCTCAGCGTCAAGCGACCAAGGATGCGGCCAAGCTGGCAGGCCTGAATGTGCTGCGTTTGCTCAATGAGCCTACGGCTGCTGCCGTGGCGTATGGGCTCGATCAGCAGGCCGAAGGTATCGTTGCTATCTATGACCTGGGCGGCGGCACGTTCGATATTTCGATACTGCGTTTGACCGGGGGCGTCTTCGAAGTTCTGGCAACCGGCGGCGACAGTGCGTTGGGTGGCGATGATTTCGATCACGCCATCGCAAACTGGATCGTTGAGCAGGCAGGTTTGTCTGCGGATCTGGCTCCGGGGGCTCAGCGCGAGCTGCTGCAAATCGCTTGCGCGGCCAAAGAGGGTCTGACTGATGCGGCCTCGGTGACGGTTGCTTATGGCGATTGGCATGCCGCGTTGACCCGTGAGGCCTTCGATGCCCTGATTGAGCCAATGATCGCGCGCAGCCTCAAGGCTTGCCGTCGTGCGGTGCGTGACTCGAACATTGAGCTGGATGAAGTCCAGGCGGTGGTGATGGTGGGCGGTTCAACCCGCGTACCGCGTGTGCGCGAAGCGGTGGCCGATATGTTTGGTCGCCAGCCGTTGACGGACATTGATCCGGACCAGGTGGTGGCCATTGGTGCGGCCATTCAGGCTGATACCTTGGCGGGCAACAAGCGTGAAGGTGGCGAATTGCTGCTGCTTGACGTTATTCCTCTGTCGTTGGGCCTGGAAACGATGGGCGGCCTGATGGAGAAAGTCATTCCGCGCAATACGACGATTCCTGTGGCGCGAGCGCAAGATTTCACGACGTATAAAGATGGCCAGACGGCCATGATGATTCATGTATTGCAGGGCGAGCGTGAGCTGATCAGTGATTGCCGCTCCCTGGCGCGGTTTGAGTTGCGTGGCATTCCGCCGATGGTGGCGGGTGCGGCAAAAATCCGCGTGACCTTCCAGGTGGATGCGGATGGCTTGCTGAATGTATCGGCCCGTGAGTTGGGCTCGGGCGTTGAGGCAAATATTCAGGTCAAGCCGTCCTACGGCCTGACCGACGGCGAAATCGCCAAGATGCTCAAGGATTCGTTCCAATACGCCAGTGACGACAAAGTTGCCCGGGTGTTGCGTGAGCAGCAGGTGGATGCGCAGCGCCTGATCGAAGCGGTGCAGGCGGCTCTTGATGTCGATGGCGAGCGACTGCTGGATGCTGAAGAGCGCATGGTCATCGAGCTGCAAATGCAGGAATTGTCCGAGTTGTTGAAAGGCTCCGATGGTTATGCCATCGAGCAGCAGACCAAGCGTTTGTCGCAGGTGACCGATGCGTTTGCTGCCCGCCGCATGGATTTGACCGTCAAGGCTGCCCTGTCGGGTCGCAACCTGAATGAAATTGAGGAATAACTGATGCCGCAGATCATTTTTCTGCCCCACGCCGAGCATTGCCCGGACGGTATGGTTGTAGAGGCTGAGACCGGCAAGTCCATTCTCGAAGTCGCCCACGAAAACCATATTGAGATCGAAAGTGCGTGTGGTGGAGTCTGTGCTTGCACGACCTGCCATTGCATCATTCGTGAAGGGTTTGACTCGCTCGAAGAAGCGGATGAGCTGGAAGAAGACTACCTGGATCGTGCCTGGGGTCTTGAAGCGCAATCGCGTCTGAGCTGTCAGGCCAAGGTGGGTACTGAAGACCTCACGGTCGAGATTCCAAAGTACTCGCTCAACCATGCCGCAGAAGCGCCGCACTGATAAGGAAGGGTCATGAGCCTGAAATGGGTTGATGTACAGGAAATCGCCATACAACTGGCTGAAGCTCACCCGGATGTCGATCCGCTGTCGGTGAACTTCGTCAAATTGCGCGATTTGGTCATGGCACTGCCAGAATTTGACGATATCCCTGATCGCGGGGGTGAAAAGGTTCTCGAAGCCATTCAGGGTTTGTGGATCGAAGAAGCTGACTAAGCTTGTAATCGACGTAATTATGCAAGACCCAAGAACCCGCGTATAATTCGCGGGTTTAATTTTTCGCTTAAATCACTGTTTCTGGAGTTACACCATGGCTGTTCAACGCACTTTCTCCATCATCAAGCCTGACGCTGTTGCAAAAAACGTTATCGGTGAGATCACTACTCGTTTTGAAAAAGCCGGCCTGAAGGTTGTAGCTTCGAAAATGAAGCAACTGTCCAAAGCAGAAGCTGAAGGCTTCTACGCTGAGCACAGCGCGCGTGGCTTCTTCGGCGACCTGGTTGCTTTCATGATCTCCGGTCCTGTGGTTGTTCAGGTTCTGGAAGGCGAAAACGCTATCGCTCTGAACCGCGAACTGATGGGCGCTACCAACCCTAAAGAAGCCGCTGCTGGCACCATCCGTGCTGATTTCGCTGATTCCATCGACGCTAACGCTGTTCACGGTTCCGATTCGGAAGCCGCTGCTGCACGCGAAATCTCGTACTTTTTCGCAGCTACTGAAGTAACCACTCGCTAAGTATTGGCTTGTGAGTGAGGGTGAAGACATGATTGCAACGACTGGCAAAACCAACCTGTTGGGTTTGACTCAACCGGAAATGGAGAAATTCTTCGACTCAATCGGGGAGAAGCGTTTCCGTGCCGGTCAGGTCATGAAGTGGATTCACCACTTTGGCGTCGATGATTTCGACGCCATGACTAACGTCAGCAAGGCCTTGCGTGACAAGCTCAAGGCTATTGCTGAGGTTCGTGGGCCTGAAGTCGTCAGCGAGGACATCTCCAGCGATGGCACCCGTAAATGGGTGGTACGTGTAGAGTCCGGCAGCTGCGTCGAGACCGTATACATTCCCTCGGGCAAGCGCGGCACCTTGTGCGTTTCGTCCCAGGCTGGCTGTGCCCTGGATTGCAGTTTCTGCTCCACCGGCAAGCAAGGCTTCAATAGCAACCTCACCGCCGCCGAAGTCATCGGCCAGGTGTGGATTGCCAACAAATCCTTCGGCAGTGTTCCGGCAACCATCGACCGTGCCATCACCAACGTGGTGATGATGGGCATGGGTGAGCCGCTGCTGAATTTCGACAATGTGATCGCCGCCATGCATCTGATGATGGATGACCTGGGCTATGGCATTTCCAAGCGCCGAGTGACGTTATCCACATCGGGCGTGGTACCGATGATCGACGAACTGGCCAAGCACATCGACGTGTCGCTGGCATTGTCGCTGCATGCACCGAATGACGAACTGCGCAGTCAGTTGGTACCGATCAACAAGAAGTATCCGCTGGCCATGCTGCTTGATTCTTGCCGTCGTTATATGGCGACCTTGGGCGAGAAACGCGTGTTGACCGTCGAGTACACCTTGCTCAAAGACGTGAACGACCATGTTGATCACGCCCGCGAAATGATCGAGTTGCTCAAGGACACTCCTTGCAAGATCAACCTGATCCCGTTCAACCCCTTCCCGCATTCGGGCTATGAGCGTCCAAGCAATAACGCCATTCGCCGCTTCCAGGAGCTGTTGCAGCAGGCCGGTTATAACGTGACCGTGCGCACCACCCGTGGCGAAGACATCGATGCGGCGTGCGGGCAGTTGGTCGGGCAGGTCAATGACCGTACCCGTCGCAGCTCGCGTATCATCGCGGCGCGTGAACTCCAGGCTGATGGCGAGCCAGTGCAAAACGCCGCGTCGGCTCCCTGAGAGAGGACATCCATGATCTTGCGCGCCGCGCTTTCTGTTGTTTGGGCCAGCCTGCTGGCTGGCTGCGTGTCATCGGGCGATTCAGGCCCGATGTCCACCGACACGGGGCGAGACGAGGCGCGTCAGGCTTATGTGCAGCTGGGGTTAGGCTACCTTCAGCAGGGAATGACCGAGCAGGCTAAAATTCCCTTGAGTAAGGCCCTTGAGCTCGACAAGTCTGATCCGGACGCCAACGCTGCACTGGCGTTGGTGTTTGAGTCGCAGATGGAGTTCGACCTCGCCGAGCAAGCGTTTCGTACGGCGTTAAACGGGCGACCTGCCGATGCGCGCATTCGCAATAATTACGGCAGCTTTCTGTTCGGCCAGCAACGTTATCAGGAGGCCCGAGAGCAGTTTCTGAGCGCGGTGGCGGATGACTTGTACCCCGAGCGTTCTCGCGTCTACGAGAACCTGGGGGTCACCTCGCTCAAGTTGGGCGAGCGCGATGAAGGGCGTCAGCAGCTGGAAAAAGCGCTGCGTTTGAACGGTCAGCAACCTCGGGCGTTGCTTGAAATGGCTGAGTTGTCTTACGAAGACAGGCATTATGTGCCAGCACGTGATTTTTACGCTCGTTTTAGTCTGCTTAGCGGGCAAAATGCACGTAGTCTATTGCTCGGTGCGCGGCTAGCGAATGTCTTCGACGAACGCAGCCCGACTGCCGATTATGGCCAGCAACTTAAACGACTCTATCCCGGCACGCCGGAATATCAGCAATACCTGTCGGAGCAATGATGAAAGCGGCGCAACCCGAAGTTCCAGCAGCGACCCGTGGCAATCCCGGTGAGACCTTGCGTCAGGCCCGTGAGCACAATGGATGGACGTTGTCTGAAGTTGCCTTGAAGCTCAACCTTACGGTCAGCTCATTGAGCAACCTTGAGGCGGGTGCGTTCGACAAGTTGCCAGGCCATACCTTTGCGCGCGGCTATATCCGTGCCTATGCAAAGTTGCTTGGCATGGACCAGGCGGCCCTGGTGCGAGAGTTTGACCAGTGCACCGGTACGGATGCCAACGGCAGCAACGTACACAGCTTGGGGCGAATAGAAGAACCTGTGCGTGTCTCCCACACCATTTTGCGCATCGTCAGCCTGCTATTGCTGGTGGCGGTGATCGGTGGCGGTTTTATCTGGTGGCAGGATCAAACGTCCATGCGCGCCAAAGATCTGATTGGCCTGACACCTGAGCATGTCGAAGTGGAAGGGGCGGACGGAACAACGCAGATCCATCCGCTGGACGAGCCTGAAGATCAAGCGGTCAGCGAGTCCCAGGAAGCCAGCCCGCCGGCCGAAGGCGAGCCTGCGGCCGACCAGCCCGTGGCAACGCCGCTGGCACTGCCAGCCGCGCCTGCTGCTGCGCCGGTTGTGACTCAACCCGCCACAACGGCAACCGCACCGGTTGCGTCTGCCGCTCCTGCCGCGCCGGCGGCGGTAGCGGCTCCCGCAACCCCGGCGAGCGCGCCGGTCGCGGGGGCTGGTCAGGTCGTTGTGCACTACACCGCTGATTGCTGGACTCAGGTGACCGATAGCACTGGCAAGGTGCTGTTTGGTGGCTTGAAGCGCAAGGGCGAGAATCTTGATGTGAGCGGCAAACCTCCACTGAGCTTGCGCCTGGGTTATGCCCGTGGTGCTCAAGTGACCTACAACGGTCAGGTTGTGGATGTGGCTCCTTTCACCAGTGGCGAGACTGCTCGTCTGAAGTTAGGTCAATAAGTCATGCACGGCGAATCACCAATCAAACGTCGCGAATCGCGCAAAATCTGGGTCGGCTCGGTACCCGTCGGTGGCGATGCGCCCATCGCGGTACAGAGCATGACCAACAGTGACACCAACGATGTCGCTGCGACCGTGGCACAAATCAACCGGCTTGAAGCAGCGGGCGTCGATATCGTGCGGGTTTCCGTGCCGGATATGGACGCAGCAGAAGCGTTTGGTCGTATCAAACAGTTGGTTAAAGTGCCTCTGGTGGCAGACATTCATTTCGATTACCGCATTGCCCTGCGCGTTGCGGAGCTGGGGGTCGACTGCCTGCGCATCAACCCGGGCAATATCGGGCGCGAAGACCGTGTGCGCGCGGTGGTGGATGCCGCCCGTGATCGGGGTATTCCGATTCGTATCGGGGTTAACGCCGGCTCGCTCGAAAAAGACCTGCAAAAGAAATACGGCGAACCGACACCCGCGGCGTTGGTGGAGTCGGCGTTACGCCATGTCGAGCACCTTGAGCGTCTGAATTTCAAGGACTTCAAGGTCAGCGTAAAGGCGTCGGACGTGTTCATGGCCGTTGAAGCCTACCGTTTGCTGGCCAAGGAAATCGTTCAACCTTTGCACCTGGGTATTACCGAGGCCGGTGGTTTGCGTTCGGGCACAGTGAAATCTGCCGTGGGCCTAGGTATGCTGCTTGCCGAAGGAATTGGCGATACTATTCGCATCTCGCTGGCCGCAGACCCGGTTGAGGAAGTCAAAGTCGGTTACGACATTCTCAAGTCCCTGCACCTGCGTTCGCGAGGCATCAACTTTATCGCGTGCCCCAGTTGCTCTCGGCAGAACTTCGACGTGGTGAAAACCATGAACGAGCTTGAAGTTCGTCTTGAAGACTTGTTGGTACCCCTGGATGTCGCTGTGATTGGCTGTGTGGTAAACGGCCCCGGTGAAGCCAAGGAAGCGCATGTAGGCCTGACAGGCGGAACGCCAAACCTGATTTATATCGACGGAAAACCGTCGCAAAAACTGACGAATGACAATCTGGTGGATGAACTCGAGAGGCTTATCCGCCAGAAAGCGGCCGAAAAGGTCGAAGCTGATGCTGCGGTTATCGCGCGCGGCTAATCAAACGAATTAAGGATTTTTTGTGAGCAAGTCACTGCAAGCCATTCGTGGCATGAACGATATCCTGCCGGAGCAGACGCCGTTGTGGCGTTACTTTGAAGGCACGGTATCGCGCTTGCTGGATAACTACGGTTATAAGCAAATTCGTATGCCTATCGTCGAGTTCACCGAGTTGTTCAAGCGCTCGATCGGTGAAGTGACGGATATCGTAGAAAAAGAGATGTACACCTTCGAGGACCGCAACGGCGATTCGCTGACCTTGCGCCCGGAAGGCACGGCAGCCTGCGTGCGCGCAGCTCTCGAACACGGCATTACAGGCGGCGGCCAGGTGCAGAAGTTGTGGTACATCGGCCCGATGTTCCGCCACGAGCGTCCACAAAAAGGCCGTTATCGTCAGTTTCACCAAATCGGGGTCGAAGTGTTCAACCTCGATGGTCCGGACATTGATGCCGAGTTGATAGTGTTGACCTGGCGTCTGTGGGGCGAGTTGGGCATCCGTGATGCCGTCAAGCTCGAACTCAACAGCCTGGGTACCAGCGAAGCGCGTGGCCGTTACCGTGCTGCGTTGGTCGACTACCTGTCATCGCGCCTGAGCGAACTGGACGAAGACAGCCAGCGTCGCTTGAAATCCAACCCCTTGCGTGTGCTCGATACCAAGAATGCCGATACCCAGGCTGTTCTGGTCGATGCGCCGAAACTGGTGGACTACCTCGACGAAGAGTCGCGCGTGCATTTCGAAGGCCTCAAGGCTCGACTGGACGCTGCCGGTATCCCCTACGTCATCAACCCAAAATTGGTGCGTGGGCTCGATTACTACAGCAAGACCGTCTTTGAATGGGTCACCGACAAACTGGGCGCTCAGGGCACCGTTTGCGCGGGTGGCCGTTACGACGGTCTGGTTGAACAAATGGGTGGCAAGCCAACCCCAGGTGTTGGTTTTGCAATGGGCATCGAGCGTTTGATCCTGCTGCTGGAAACCCTTGAACAAATCCCCGAGGAGATCGCACGTCAGGTAGACGTTTACCTGTGCGCTTTCGGTGAAGCCGCTGAACTGGCGGCCCTGGCGTTGAGCGAACGCGTTCGTGACCAACTGCCCAACCTGCGCCTGCAGATCAATGCCGGTGCTGGCAGCTTCAAGAGCCAGTTCAAAAAGGCCGACAAGAGCGGTGCGTTGTACGCACTGATTCTGGGTGACGACGAACTGGCTCAGCACGTGGTAGGCGTCAAGCCGCTGCGAGGCCAGGGCGAACAACAAACGATTGCCTGGGATGCTCTTTCAGAGCACTTGGCCACCTGCATCGTGCAGGCTTGAAGCTGTAAAACAGCCGATTTAGCGAATAAGGAGTGTTGGGGTGTCGAGTAACGATGATGATCAGCTGGGCGAGTTGAAAGACTGGTGGCAGCGCAACGGCAAACCCCTGGTCACAGGCGGCTTGTTGGCGCTGGTGGTGGTGTTCGGTTGGCAGGCTTGGCACAAATATCAGAGCAATCAGTCGCAAGGCGCGTCGATTCTCTACCAACAGTTGCTTGAAACCACGCTGACGCCTAACGGCCAGCCTGATATGGCTCGCGTGGCCGATCTGGCCGGTAAGCTGAAAAGCGAATACGGCGGCTCGGCTTACGCTCAGTTTGGCGGCTTGTTTGTGGCCAAAGTGGCGGTGGAGAGTGGCAAGCTCGATGATGCAGTGACCGAGCTGAAAATCATTGTCGACAAGCCGGCCAACGCTACCCTGAGCGAGGTCGCGCGTCAGCGTCTGGCACAGGTTCTGGCTGCCCAGGGCAAAGTCGATGAAGCCCTGAAGCTGCTTGAAGGCGATTCGGACAAAGCATTCCTGGCCAGCCGTGAAGAACTGAAGGGCGACTTGCTGGTTCAGCAAGGCCGTGCTGAAGACGCACGTGCTGCCTACGAGAAAGCCAAGGCTGCGCTGTCGGATGAAGCGGCAGTAGGTGGCTTACAAATCAAGCTGGACGACCTGGCCAAAGGGGATGCGTGAAGTGATCCGATGGAAACATGCAGCATTGCTGGCTCTGGTCGTTTTGGCCGCGGGTTGCAGCAGCAACAGCAAAAAAGAACTTCCACCCGCTGAACTGACCGACTTCAAAGAAGAAGTCGTGCTGCAAAAGCAGTGGAGTCGTTCCATCGGTGATGGTCAGGGCAAGAACTACAACCTGCTGGTTCCAGCGGTTGAAGGCAACACCCTCTACGCCGCCGATGTGACCGGCATCGTGATGTCCCTTGACCGCATGAACGGCGACGTTCAGTGGAAAAAAGACCTCGAACAGCCTGTCTCTGGCGCTATCGGCGTGGGCTATGGGCTGGTGATGCTGGGTACTTTGAAGGGGGATGTTATTGCTCTGGATGCCAGCACCGGTGAAGAAAAGTGGCGTGCTCGTGTCAACAGTGAAGTGCTTGCACCGCCGGCCAACAACGGCGATATCGTTGTGGTACAGACCCAGGACGATCACCTGATTGGCCTGGATGCTTCCACGGGCGATCAGCGCTGGATCTACGACAGTACTCCGGGTGTGTTGACCTTGCGTGGCACCGGTGCCCCGTTGGTCAGCAATCACCTGGCTATCGCCGGCCTGTCGACAGGTAAAGTTGTCGCCCTGGACATTCAAAACGGTGTGCCTGTGTGGGAGCAGCGTGTTGCTATCCCTCAGGGGCGTTCTGAGCTTGAGCGTATTGTCGATATTGACGGCGGCTTGCTGCTGTCTGGCGGCACGCTCTACGTTGCCAGCTATCAAGGCCGCATGGCTGCGCTGGATATGGAAAGCGGGCGTGTGCTGTGGCAGCGTGACGCTTCCAGCTACGCCGGGGTTGCTCAAGGCTTTGGCAGCGTTTACGTCAGCCTGGCGTCCGGTACGGTTGAAGGTGTAGATGAGCGTTCCACCACCACCTTGTGGAGTAACGACGCATTGGCGCGCCGTCAATTGTCGGCACCTGAGGTCTTCTCCAGCTATGTGGCTGTCGGCGACATGGAAGGCTATCTGCACCTGTTGAGCCAGGTTGATGGTCGTTTCGTGGGTCGTACCCGTATTGACAGTGACGGCCTTCGTGTTCGTCCGCTGGTGGTCGGTGACATGATTTACGTGTTTGGTAACAGCGGCAAACTGGAAGCCCTGACCATTCGCTAAGGCGTCTATGCTTGAGGCTCTAGGGCCTTGAGCAGCCTTGCTCTGGCAAGGTTTGCGGCACATTTGTGCTGTTCCGAACTCTGGCCGCTGCCTTGCAGCGGCTTTTGTATTTTCTGAATTAACGAAGTGGAGAGCCGCATGGTTCCCGTAATCGCCCTGGTGGGCCGACCTAACGTCGGCAAGTCCACCTTGTTCAACCGCCTGACCAGGACTCGTGACGCCATCGTCGGCGACTTGTCCGGTCTGACCCGTGATCGCCAATACGGTGAGGCCAAGTGGCAAGGGCGTTCCTACATTCTGGTCGACACCGGCGGTATCTCCGGTGACGAGCACGGTATGGACGAAAAAATGGCTGAGCAATCGCTGCTGGCCATTGAAGAAGCTGATGTCGTTCTGTTCCTGGTTGATGCCAAAGCGGGTTTCACGGCCGCGGACCAGATGATCGGCGAGCACCTTCGCAAACGTAACAAGCGTTCCTACGTGGTGGCCAACAAAGTCGATAACATCGACCCGGACATGGCGCGTGCCGAGTTTGCACCCTTGGGTATGGGCGACGCGATTCCCATCGCTGGCGCACATGGCCGGGGTATCACGCAGTTGCTGGAAATTGCCCTGGGCACCTTCCCGCGTGATGAAGAAGAGCCGGAAGACGGCGAAGAAGAAGTTGTTCTTGAGGGTGAGGAAGCCAAGCGCATTCCGGGCCCAAGCGAAAAAGACGGCATCAAGATCGCCATCATTGGTCGCCCTAACGTCGGTAAATCGACCCTGGTTAACCGCATGCTCGGTGAAGACCGGGTGATCGTGTATGACCAGCCGGGTACCACGCGTGACAGTATCTACATCCCGTTTGAGCGTAATGACGAGAAGTACACGCTGATCGACACCGCCGGTGTGCGCAAGCGCGGCAAGATCCACGAAGAAGTTGAAAAGTTCTCCGTGGTCAAAACCTTGCAGGCGATCAAAGACGCTAACGTGGTGATCTTTGTGATGGATGCCCGCGAAGGCGTGGTAGACCATGACCTCAACCTGTTGGGCTTTGCGCTGGAGGCCGGTCGTGCGCTGGTCATCGCGATCAACAAGTGGGACGGCATGACCCCGAGCGAACGTGATTTCGTGAAGGTGGAACTGACGCGTCGCTTGTTCTTCGTCGACTTTGCCGATATCCACTTTATCTCGGCCTTGCACGGCACGGGCGTGGGTAACCTGTATCAGTCGGTGCAGAACTCCTTCAAATCGGCTGTCACGCGCTGGCCGACCAACCGCCTGACCCAGATCCTTGAAGACGCGGTCAGCGAACATGCGCCGCCGATGGTCAACAGCCGCCGGATCAAGCTGCGTTATGCGCACTTGGGTGGCGCTAACCCGCCGATTATCGTGATCCACGGTAACCAGGTTGAAAAGGTTCCGAAGTCCTACGTTCGTTATCTTGAAAACACGTACCGTCGTGTCTTGAAGCTGGTCGGTACGCCGATCCGCATCGAGTTCAAAGGCGGTGAGAACCCTTACGAAGCCAACAAAAACTCGTTGACTGACCGTCAGGTAAACAAGAAGCGCCGCATGATGTCGCACCACAAGAAAGCGGATAAAAAACGTAGAGACAAGCGCTGATGCGCTAGTTGTAAGTTTTGAGCTGCAAGCTGTAAGTTAGAGCAGATATGCTTTTAGCTTGCAGCTTGAGGCTTACTACTTGCAGCTCCCTAAAAGGGTCCACGTTCATGATTACCAGCAAGTTGCCGAATGTCGGCACCACTATCTTTACGCGCATGTCGCAGCTCGCGGCTGAAACCGGCGCGCTTAACCTGTCTCAGGGCTTCCCTGACTTTGATGGCCCGCAAGCACTGCTTGATGCAGTTGGCCAATATATCGCCAGCGGCCATAACCAATATTCTCCCATGACCGGTCTACCCGCCTTGCGCCAGCAAGTGGCGGCCAAGATTGCCCGCAGTTACGGGGTACAGGTCAACGCCGATACTGAAGTGACCATCACCCCGGGTGCGACCCAGGCGATCTTTTGTGCCATTCAGGCGGTGATCCACGCCGGTGACGAAGTTATTGTGTTCGACCCTTGCTATGACAGTTACGAACCTGCGGTTGAATTGGCGGGTGGTCGGTGCGTGCATGTGCAATTGGGCCTGAGTGATTTCTCCATCGATTGGCAGAAGCTCGAAGACGCGCTGACACCGCGCACTCGCATGATCATTCTTAACAGCCCGCATAACCCCAGCGGTGCGTTGATTACACGGGCCGAGCTGGACCAGTTGGCCAAGCTTATCGAAAACCGTGACATCTACCTGATCAGCGATGAGGTGTACGAACACTTGGTGTTTGACGGCGTGCCTCACGTCAGTGTTTTGTCACATGCGCAGTTGTACCATCGCGCTTTCGTGGTCAGTTCGTTCGGTAAGACGTATCACGTCACGGGCTGGAAAACCGGTTATGTGGTGGCACCGCCGGCATTGACGGCAGAGCTGCGTAAGGTTCACCAATACGTCAGCTTTTGCGGTGTAACGCCGTTGCAGTACGCGCTGGCCGATTTTATGGCCGCACACCCTGAGCACGTTGAAGCGTTACCCGCGTTTTACCAGGCCAAGCGCGACCTGTTTTGTGATGTATTGAAGCCCTCACGGTTTACCTTCACGCCGGTAGCGGGTACCTATTTTCAGTTAGTGGACTATTCCCCTATTCGCCCGGATCTTAATGATGTCGACATGGCCATGTGGCTGACCCGTGAACACGGTGTGGCGACAATCCCGGTTTCGGTGTTTTACCAGACCCCGCCCGAAGGGCAGCGGCTGGTTCGTCTATGTTTTGCAAAACGCGAGGAGACGCTGCGTGAAGCAGCAGAGAAACTATGCGTGATCTAAGTGGCTTAACCGATTTAACTGTGGCCTTGGTGCAGACCTCGCTGGTGTGGCATGACCGTCAGGCTAACCTTGATCATTTTGACGATCTGCTTTCGCAGGTTCAGGGCGCGGATCTGGTCGTATTGCCCGAAATGTTCACTACTGGTTTTACCATGGAGTCGCAAGCTCTGGCCGAGCCTGAAAATGGCCCGACCACGCACTGGTTGCGCGCTCAGGCCCAACGGCTCAATGCCGTGGTAACCGGAAGCGTGATTGTGCAGGCGGCTGATGGCAGCCATCGCAATCGTCTGCTCTGGGCCCGGCCTGATGGCGAAGTGTTGCACTACGACAAGCGCCACTTGTTCCGCATGGCGGGCGAGCATGAGCACTTCACACCGGGTGAGCGTCAGGTTGAGTTCGAAGTGAAGGGTTGGCGTATTCGCCCGCTGATTTGCTACGACTTGCGTTTCCCGGTGTGGAGTTGCGACCCGCACGACACCGACTTGCTGATCTACACCGCCAATTGGCCAGGTTCGCGTCGTTTGCACTGGAACCGTTTGCTGCCGGCCCGTGCCATCGAAAACCTGTGTTACGTCGCTGCAGTCAACCGTGTGGGCACGGATGGTAAAGGCCTGGTGTATACCGGTGACAGCCAGGTCCTGGACTTTCAGGGTGAGTCATTGCTGAGTGCAGGTGAAGCAGACGGTGTGTTCACCATGAGCCTCAGCGTGGCAGACCTGTCGGCATACCGCGAGCGCTTTCCGGCGTACATGGATGCCGACGATTTTGAGATTCACTAAGCCGTAGGAGCGGCCGGTCGACGCTCGGTTGCTCGCGATCTTTTAAGCATCAACCGAGTGCAAGCCCATCGGGCATTAAAAAGGCCCCGAGGTGTGAACCTCGGGGCCTTTGGTGTTTCGTGTGTGCGGTTATGCTGCTTTAGCCTCAGCCTCGGTCAGCGAGCGGTTCAGCGCGCTGAACAGGGCTTTGAAACTGGCGGTGGTGATGTTTTCATCAATACCCACACCGTGCACCGCACGTTCGCCATTCACGCGCAGTTCGATATAGGCTGCCGCTTTGGCGTTGGTGCCCGCGCCGATGGCGTGTTCGTTGTAGTCCATTATTTCAGCGTTGACGGGTAAACCTGCCACCAGCGCTTCCAGTGCGCCGTTGCCGGTGCCACTCCAGCGCAGGTTGGTTTCACCGTCGCCTTTGGCTGACACTTCAACGTCAACTGCGCTGTGACCGTTCTCTTCCTGCAGGCGGTGGCTGACCAAGGCGTAAGGGGTATTGGCTTGCAGGTATTCACTGTGCAGCAAGCTGTGAATCTGTTTAGCCGTCATTTCGAGGCCCAAACGATCGGTTTCACGCTGAACCACTTGGCTGAATTCGATCTGCATGCGGCGCGGCAGGCTGATGCCGTACTCCTGCTCCAGCAGGTAAGCAATCCCGCCTTTACCCGACTGGCTGTTCACCCGGATGACCGCTTCATAGCTACGGCCAATGTCGGCCGGGTCAATTGGTAAATACGGGACTTCCCACAGTGCGTCTGGCTTTTGCTGGGCGAAGCCTTTACGGATGGCGTCCTGGTGCGAGCCGGAGAACGCCGTGTGCACCAGGTCGCCCACATACGGGTGACGCGGGTGAACCGGGATCTGGTTGCACTCTTCGACGACTTTACGCACGCCGTCGATGTCGGAGAAGTCCAGTTGCGGGTCCAGGCCTTGGGTGTACATGTTCAGGGCCACGGTCACCAAGTCGACGTTGCCGGTGCGTTCGCCGTTACCGAACAGGCAGCCTTCGACGCGATCTGCGCCGGCCATCAAGCCCAGTTCGGTAGCGGCAACACCCGTGCCACGGTCGTTGTGGGTGTGCAGGCTGATAATCACGCTGTCACGGCGGTTGATGTGGCGACCGAACCATTCGATCTGGTCGGCATAGATGTTCGGGGTGGCGCACTCAACGGTTGCAGGCAAGTTGAGGATCACTTTGTGCTCTGGTGTCGGGTTCCAGACCTCGATCACGGCGTCACACACTTCCTTGGCGAACTCCAGTTCAGTGGCGCTGAACGTCTCTGGGGAGTACTCGAAGGTCCACTGGGTGTCTGGCTGTTGAGCGGCGTATTTGACGAACAGCTTGGCCGCGCTGACGGCGATTTCCTTGATGCCGTCCTTGTCTTGGTTGAACACGATGCGGCGGAACGACGGTGAGGTCGCATTGTACAAATGCACGATGGCCTTTTTCGCGCCGCGCAACGATTCGAAAGTGCGCGCGATCAAATCTTCGCGGCCTTGGGTGAGCACCTGAATGGTGGTGTCATCCGGGATGTGGCCGTCTTCGATCAAGGTACGCACGAAGTCGAAGTCAGTTTGCGACGCTGCCGGAAACGAGGCTTCGATCTCTTTAACGCCCACACTCACCAACGTCTTCCAGAAACGCAGCTTCTTCACCGCATCCATCGGCTCGATCAGCGACTGGTTGCCGTCGCGCAGGTCGGAGCTGCACCAGATCGGCGCGGCCGTGATGGTTTTCGATGGCCAGGTCCGGTCAGGCAAATCAATGACAGGAAATGGGCGGTACTTGGAAGACGGGTTCTTGAGCATGCTCATCGGGAGAATCCTTGTTGTAGGGCCGAGAAAAGGCGGCCTGCCAGAAAGCGTTTATAAGGGATAAAGCCGGGGACGAGACAGATCGATTCAGCCTGGCAGTCGTGCGCTGACAAGGCACAGGCTCAGATGCTGGCGACGCTGGATGAGGGTGTGAGAGGTTTTCATAAGCCCAACCCTAACTGTCGGGGTGAAATATGGCAAGCAGTCAGAAATAATTGATAGAAGTTCTGTTATCTGCGCGTGGAGCGAGATTTTATAGCTGATAAGTTGCAGATGGCTCGCTTTTTTTGCGCAGCCTTCTCGTCCTGCGCAATTGCGGTGATGGGGTCTCACCGCAGCTAAGTCGAATCGCTAGCCCGTGTGTCTCAGGGTTGAAATGCCCCGATAAAAATGGCCGGGTCCACTCGCGCATCATTAAGGCTGATGTTCCAGTGCATGTGCGGACCTGTAGCGCGCCCGGTCGAGCCCACCTTGCCCACCACATCGCCGCGCGCCAGTTGCTGGCCGACGTTGGCATCGATCTTGGACAGGTGGCAGAACATGCTGATGAAGCCTTGACCATGGTCGACAAACACAGTGTTGCCATTGAAAAAGTAGTTACCGACCAGAATCACTTTACCGGCCGCGGGCGTTTTGATTGGCGTGCCCGCCGGCACTGCAAAGTCCAGCCCGGCATGCGGGTTACGCTCCTCACCGTTAAAGAAGCGACGTACGCCAAACTTGCTCGATAGCGGCCCGTTAACGGGTTTGTCCAGCAACAGGTTGCTCGGCGTAGTCGGGCTGAACGTGCGGTAGGCCTTGAGTTGTACGGCCAGCTCGTTGTCGATGCGCTTGATATCGTCCGGGTTCGGATTGACCTGGCGCTGGTTTTTCAATGTGATGCGTTGCTCGGGGTATTTTTTGTGACCGACCGCGAAATTGAGGGTGCGCCCGCCGCTGCTGATGTTTTGAGTGCCAGGCTTGACGGTCAGGGGAATGCCGACAATCGCGCGCCAGGTGTCCTGCTCCTTGATCACCAGAACCGGTTTGCCTTGATAGGTGGCTTTGGGGGCTTGCGCGCCAGTGCCCAGCTCAATCACGGCTACGCCGCCCGGCACGGGTTTATTCAGCAAACGGGTGATGTAGCTGTCAGCAGCATGGGCATTGACGCTCAGGCACAGCACTAGCAGGGCAGAGAAAAAACGCAGCATCGATCAGTCCAGTAATGAGAGGGTGGCAGGCGTGAGGTGATTATCTTCAACGCGCACGTACAGTTCGCCTTCGCCCAGGCGGGCCTTCAAGCGTTGGCCGTTTTGCGTTTGCCCGGCGCTGCGGATGGCGTTGCCGCGCTCATCGAGCAAAATACTGTAGCCCCGGCCCAGCGTGGCCAAAGGGCTGACCACATGCAGCGTTTGCACCTGGCTTTGCAAGAGCAGGCGGCGCGCTTTGAGCCCATCGCGCATGGCACGAGGCAGGCGCTCGGCCAAGCTGTCCAGACGCTGGCGCAACAACGCCAATTGACGGCCAGGATGCTGGGCCGCCAGCCGCGTTTCGAGGCGAATCAAACGCTCGCGACGGGTATTGAGGCTGCGTTCAAAGGCCCGGCGCATGCGCATGTCCAGGTCGTCCAGGCGCTGGGCTTGCTGGCGCAGGCGTTCACCGGGGTGGCGCAAGCGGCGGGATAGACCCTCAAGGCGCAAGCGATCACGCATCAGGCGATCGCGGATACGCATCACCAAACGACGGTGCAGGCTCTCAATACGGTGTTGCAGGTCGCTGGAATCAGGGGCCAGCAATTCGGCGGCGGCTGAAGGCGTGGGGGCCCGTACGTCGGCGACAAAGTCACTGATGGACACATCGGTTTCATGCCCGACGGCACTCACGATAGGCGTAACGCAAGCGTCAATGGCGCGGGCCACGGCCTCTTCGTTAAAACACCACAAGTCTTCCAGCGAGCCACCGCCCCGGGCCAGGATCAGCGCATCGAACCCGCCGCCATCGGCCAGCTTCAAGGCTCGCACAATCTGCGCTGTGGCTTCGCGGCCCTGCACGGCGGTGGGGATTAATGTCAGTTCAACCTGCGGTGCGCGGCGTTTAAAAACGCTGATGATGTCGCGGATCACGGCCCCGGTGGGCGAACTGATAATACCGATACGTTGCGGGTGGGCGGGGAGGGCGGCCTTGCGCTCGGTGCTGAACAGCCCTTCAGCCGAAAGCTTCTCTTTCAACGCGTCAAAGGCCAGCCGCAAAGCGCCATCGCCGGCGGGTTCGACTGTGTCGAGGATCAGCTGGTAATCGCCCCGACCCTCAAATAGCGACACCTTGCCGCGCACTTTCACCGCCAGGCCATCTTTCAAGGCCTGGCGCACCCGTGCCGCATTGTTGCGAAACAACGCGCAACGCACCTGCGCACCGCTGTCCTTGAGGGTGAAATACACATGACCAGACGCCGGGCGGGCGAGGTTGGAGATTTCGCCTTCGACCCAGATATTGCTGAACACGTCTTCGAGCAGCACCCGTGCGCGGCCGTTGAGTTGGCTGACGGTCAGGACTTCTCGGTCGAGGTTGAGTCGTGCGAAGGGATCTTTAATCATGGGGCCATCATAAGGGTGGATTGTGATGACTGCACCTGTCTGGTTACAGTCGCGCCACTTAAAAAAGGAAGCAAGCAGATGGACCTGTCTTTTACTGGCGCTGAATGGGTGTTGCTTGAGTTGGCCATCGCCCTGGCCTACATCGTGTTTGGTGTTGCGGGGTTTGGCACGGCCCTCGTGGCCGGGCCCTTGCTGATTCTGTGCCTGCCGCTGTCAAAAATCATCCCGCTGCTGGTCCTGCTGGATTTCATCGCAGCGTTTGGTAACTGGTTGCCGGCCCGGCGTGATGTTGCGCGCCCGGAATTGCTGCGATTGCTGCCGTGCATGGCCGTCGGCTGCGTGGTGGGGGTGGTGTTTTTGCTGAGCCTCAAGTCCGACCTGTTGCTGCTGTTAATGGGGGTTTTTATCACCGCCTACGCGCTATACAGCCTGGCCGTGAAGCTCCGGCCGGCGCACGTTTCAGCCGCATGGGCCGTGCCGACGGGCGTGGTGGGGGGGTTATTTGGTGCATTGTTTGGCAGCGGCGGCTTTCTGTATGCGATCTACCTCAATGCGCGCTTGCCTAAGGAGGCCGCGCGGGCCACGCAAAGCGCGTTGATCAGTTGCAGTACGGTGGTGCGCTTGAGCCTGTTTGTGATCGCCGGTGTGTACGCGGATGGCGAGTTGCTCTGGCTGGCCGCCTTTCTCTTGCCAGCCATGGCGCTGGGGCTGTGGATAGGGCGTAAACTGGCGATCAAATTGTCACGCGACGCCTTTGTCCGGCTGGTGACCTGGCTGGTGCTGGCAAGTGGTGTTGTGCTGATTGCGCGCTACGTGACCACTTCGTAGGAGCGAGCTTGCTCGCGATCTTTTGATCTTTTTAAAGCACAAGCTCGCGCCTACAGGGGTGTTTTCTTTTTATTTATATGTGCCGTACTCATGAATTCGCAAAGCATCATCGTCCCTAAAATTTCCACCTTGCCGGTCCACGAACCCCGTGCCCGCGCCATCGTACGTTGGCTGGTGCGCAAAAACATTATTGAAGAAACGCTGACCACCTGTGGCCGCACCGGCAACGGCATGGCGTACGCCATCGCGCCGGGCGCTGCCAGTGTTGTGCTGCACCCCGAGGCGTTGCCTTTTGGTGAGCCGGTCAATGGCCTGGAGATCATCACCAAGCGCTGTATTTACACGCCGGCCAAGGGCTTTCTGGAGGAAGCGGGCTGCGCCGAATGCCGCCAGGAAGTCGGTGAGGCGCTGTTTGAGAGCCTCGAAGACTGGATGCCGGCGCGCACCGATAACTTCATTTGCCCGCTGTGTGGCCATGAAGACGACATCAACGGTTTCCTGTTTTTGCAGCCGTGCGGGTTTTCCAATTTGGGGTTTATTTTCAACAACTGGGCGCAGGCGGGATTCAAACAAAGCTTCCTCGACGAGTTTGCCGATTGGCTGGACCAGCCGGTGGCGTGGGTCACGGTCGAACTGTAAGGTGCAGATTCCGTCGCCGCGGCGGCGGTTCAATTTCTGCCTTCAAAGTCAGCTAATCATGGGTCTTTAGCGCAAAACTCTCTAAAGGTTTCCGTTGAGAGAAGCCGGTGTTTTACGTACAATGGCGCGCTTCCATTTTCCCGCTCGGGAGCCCCAGCGATGCTGCGTATCAGCCAAGAAGCACTCACCTTCGATGACATCCTTCTCGTCCCCGGTTATTCCGAGGTTCTTCCGAACGAAGTCAGCCTAAAGACTCGTTTGACCCGTGGCATTGAACTGAATATTCCGCTGGTTTCCGCCGCGATGGACACCGTGACTGAAGCGCGTCTGGCCATTGCCATGGCTCAGGAAGGCGGTATCGGTATCATCCACAAGAACATGACCATCGAGCAGCAAGCTCACGAAGTGCGCAAGGTCAAGCGTTTCGAGGCCGGTGTGGTTAAAGAACCCATCACCATCGAAGCCGACGCCACCGTGCGTGAACTGCTTGAGTTGACCCGCCAGCACAACATTTCCGGCGTTCCGGTCCTGCAAAACGGCGACCTGGTCGGCATTGTGACGTCCCGTGACGTACGCTTTGAAAACCGCCTCGAAGCCTCCGTTCGTGACGTGATGACGCCTAAAGAGCGCCTGGTCACGGTCAAGGAAGGCGCTAACAAGAACGAAGCGCGTGAGTTGTTGCACAAACACCGCATCGAGCGCGTCTTGATCGTCGACGACAAATTCGCCCTTAAAGGCATGATGACCGTTAACGACATCGAAAAAGCCAAGGCTTACCCGCTGGCCAGCAAGGACGACCAGGGTCGTCTGCGTGTAGGCGCGGCGGTCGGTACCGGCAAGGACACCGAAGACCGTGTTTCCGCACTGGTAGCTGCTGGCGTTGACGTAGTGGTGGTTGACACGGCTCACGGTCACTCCAAAGGCGTGATCGACCGCGTGCGTTGGGTCAAGCAGAACTTCCCTGACGTTCAGGTGATTGGCGGCAACATCGCCACCGGCGCTGCCGCTCTGGCCTTGGCTGAGGCGGGCGCTGATGCCGTTAAAGTCGGTATCGGCCCAGGCTCGATCTGCACCACCCGTATCGTGGCCGGTGTGGGTGTTCCGCAAATCAGCGCGATTGCCAATGTTGCCGCTGCCCTTGAAGGCACCGGCGTTCCGTTGATCGCTGACGGTGGCATCCGTTTCTCGGGTGACTTGTCCAAAGCCATCGTTGCCGGTGCATCCTGCGTGATGATGGGGTCGATGTTCGCCGGTACTGAAGAGGCACCGGGTGAAATCGAACTGTATCAGGGCCGTTCGTACAAGGCTTACCGCGGCATGGGTTCGCTGGGTGCGATGTCGCAATCCCAGGGTTCTTCCGACCGTTACTTCCAGGACTCGTCGGCAGGTGCCGAGAAGTTGGTTCCGGAAGGCATCGAAGGCCGCGTGGCCTACAAAGGTTCCCTGACTGCGATCGTGCACCAACTGATGGGCGGTCTGCGTTCCTCGATGGGTTACACCGGCTGCGCCGATATCGAGCAAATGCGTACCAAGCCCGAGTTTGTCCGCATCACGGGTGCCGGCATGGCTGAATCCCACGTCCACGACGTGCAGATCACCAAAGAAGCCCCTAACTATCGTGTAGGCTGACCCGCTAGCTAGAAGCCACAAGTTATAAGCTGCAAGCGGCGCTGTGTAACCACAGTGACCGCGCAGCTCCGATTACTTGCAGCTTGCAGCTCAAAGCTTGCAACTGCTTTTCAGAGTTTCTCCTATGTCCCTCGACATTCACGCTCACCGCATCCTGATCCTGGACTTCGGTTCCCAGTACACCCAGCTGATCGCCCGCCGCGTTCGCGAAATCGGCGTTTACTGCGAACTGCACCCGTTTGACATGGATGACGCCGCGATTCGCGAATTCGCCCCTAAAGGCATCATCCTTGCCGGCGGCCCGGAATCGGTTCACGAAGCCGACAGCCCGCGCGCCCCTCAAGCGGTGTTCGACCTGGGCGTACCGGTCTTTGGCATCTGCTACGGCATGCAAACCATGGCTGAACAGCTGGGTGGCAAGGTCGAAGGTTCCGAGTTGCGTGAGTTCGGTTATGCCCGCGTAGACGTGGTTGGCAAAAGCCGCCTGCTCGACGGCATCGAAGACCATATCGACGCAGACGGCCTGTTCGGCCTGGACGTGTGGATGAGCCACGGTGACAAAGTCACCAAAATGCCTTCTGACTTCCACATCCTGGCCAGCACCCCGAGCTGCCCGATTGCCGGCATGTACAACGATGCGCGCGGTTATTACGGCGTGCAGTTCCACCCGGAAGTGACCCACACCAAGCAGGGCGGCCGCATCCTCTCGCGCTTTATCCTCGACATCTGCGGCTGCGAAGCCCTGTGGACGCCGTCGAAAATTGCGGAAGACGCTATCGCCAACATCCGTGCCCAGGTTGGCACTGACAACGTCTTGCTGGGCCTGTCCGGCGGCGTTGACTCCTCCGTTGTGGCGGCCTTGCTGCACAAGGCCATTGGCGACCAGTTGACCTGCGTATTCGTGGACAACGGCCTGCTGCGCCTGCACGAGGGTGAACAAGTGATGGCCATGTTTGCTGAGAACATGGGCGTCAAGGTGATCCGCGCCAACGCGGCCGACCAGTTCTTGAACAACCTGGCGGGCGAAAGCGACCCTGAGAAAAAGCGCAAAATCATCGGCCGCACCTTTATCGACGTGTTTGATGCAGAATCCAGCAAGCTGGACAACATCAAGTACCTGGCCCAAGGCACCATCTACCCGGACGTAATCGAGTCGGCTGGCGCTAAAAGCGGCAAGGCCCACGTCATCAAGTCGCACCACAACGTGGGCGGCCTGCCGGACGACATGAACCTCAAGCTGGTTGAACCCCTGCGTGAGCTGTTCAAGGACGAAGTCCGCCGCCTGGGCCTGGAACTCGGCCTGCCGTACGACATGGTCTACCGCCACCCGTTCCCGGGCCCGGGCCTGGGCGTGCGTATCCTTGGTGAAGTGAAGAAGGAATACGCCGACATCCTGCGTCGCGCCGACCACATCTTCATCGAAGAGCTGCGCAAGGCCGACTGGTACCACAAGACCAGCCAGGCATTCGTGGTGTTCCAGCCGGTCAAGTCGGTTGGCGTTGTTGGCGACGGCCGTCGCTACGCTTGGGTTGTCGCCCTGCGTGCCGTCGAGACCGTGGACTTCATGACCGCGCGTTGGGCACACCTGCCATACGAGCTGCTGGAAACCGTCAGCGGCCGTATCATCAACGAAATCGAAGGCATCTCGCGCGTTACCTACGACGTGTCGAGCAAGCCGCCGGCCACTATCGAGTGGGAATAAGTTGAGCCACAAGGGCGCCGCAAGGCGCCCTTGTCGTATCTGTGCCTTGCCTGGCTCAAGGAGCGATGTGTCGCATGCCGCGTAATCTCAGCCGGGCATGAAGCTCGGCAAGGTTTTGAAAGCGACGTTCATGAATGGCCGGCCAGTCGGGGCGCTCCACGTAGTAAAACCGCCCATCGCGCTTGATCAGCGTGCGTCGCAAGGTCGAATCCCGGCTGCGGTTGATCAGGTATTCCTGGCCATTGGTACGTTCGATCGCGTAATCGCCAGGCCTTACCAGCAGGCTTTCAAAATCCGCTGATGGCGGGCGGGTGGTCAACACTCCGGCGCGTAGCCGCAGGTCGCTTTGCACATGCCTTAACGCGCCATCGTCGTCCTGGGCATCCGCACCTGGGTCTGTGCTGTTAGCATCAGGTTCGCCGATCGGGCGATCTTCGACACGAAGGCCTAGCGCGCCTTCTGTTTCAGCCAGGCCGGTGACGCCATGGAAGGTGTTGGCGTGTGTACTCCCGACCAGCGCAATCCATTTTCCCGAGCCGCGCGCTGCCTGGTCTGCCTCGATAATCAAGTGTGCATGGAAGTTCATCATGCGCTGGCGTGCCACATCGGAAACGGGTGTCGCCCACGCCTGGCGGTAACTGGCCATGCAGTCGATGGGCTGTATGCGTACGCCGTTTTTCTGTGCGCTGACCAGTACCTGCCGAAAGGTGTAGCGGCCTTCGGCGTCGGTGCGGTGGCCGACATCCTGGCCTTCTACATAGCGATCCAGCTCCTGCGGCATCACGCCTGTGCGGTTGAAGGTATCGATGTCTGCTTGCTGAAAGTCGGTGGTGAAGTGCTCCATGTACAGCGTATTTACCTTCAGCTTGCGTAGCAGGCGCATGTTGTCGATCAGCAATCGCTTGCTGCCAAGGCCACTGTGCGCTTCGCCAATCACCAAGCCGTTGGTGTTCTGGTACAGGGTTTTGAAAACGGTTTTGGATGAAGCGTTGGCGGGGATTTCGGGTATCTGTGGACGTGGCGGTGTTTGCACTGTGGCCATGAACGCATCGGCATCGGCCGCCAACTGATCACGCAGCTGGCGGAAGCGGGCTATGGCGGCCTGTCGATCCGGGGCGTCGAGGAACGCTCGCGCACCTGTAATCTCATCATCGGAAACATCCGTCAGTGAGGCGCGCAAGTCAGCTGGTATTTCGTAAGGGGTGCCGGGCAAGGGCGGCACGCTTGCGCTTGCTGACGGCCGACCCCAGATTTTCAGGCTCGAAAGCATGCCCCCGTTGAGGCCAAGGCGTTCTACCGGGCGCCACTGGCCTGCAGCATCCAGGCGGATCGGCAAGCTTTTGTAAAAAGAGAAAGGGTTATCAGGGGCTACGACGGTCCAGGATTGCAGTTCGGGTACAAAACGCACTTGGTACGGCATGTCGTCGATCAGTGCGTAAAACTGCCCATCCTGCATATGGATACCTTCAAGAAACCCTGTGCCAGGTTTGCTGCCAAGTACTACATTCGTCTCGAATGGGCGCAGTGCGTCCCAACTGCCGGTTG
>NZ_JASLGE010000113.1 GCF_030150285.1 Pseudomonas sp.
ATTGAATACTATAAAGTATTAGGTAAAGATAAGATTAAAGCTTACACGTATAATAGTACTAGAATCAGACAATTATATGATATAGAGTTTCAATCTAACTATGGAGACAATTGGATTACTAAATTCTTTAAAGTAGGTGAAGTCTACAGTAGAACATATATCTCTGAACAACTTAAAAAACATAATGCTGCTAAAACATCTGCTTCTTATTTAAGTAAATTCTTCTTATTACAAAATACTAAAGATACTAGTAAGAAACACGCATTCAAAATTATTAAAAAACTGTAAGGAAACAATCAACATGCATACACATATCATCTACTATACTACATACAAAGATGTAATCGTTTACATAGGAGCAGGACAACCTAATAGATATAAACATACTACTTCATGGTAAGCTCATATATGATGCAGAGAGAGATAAAGAGATAGACAAAGCTATCTCTCTACCCTCTAATTATGTTAGCACTACGTTAGTTACTTATTTTATTAATATAATTAGAGAGTATTACTAAAGTAAGTAGAGAAGACGTATTACTTATACATTTAACATTTACCAATGAAGGTGCTTAAGCGTATAGATATATGTATATTAAGACGTATCTACTATATTCACTCTCTATTTATTATCTAATTAGAGATAGAAAGGAATTGCATCTAATTGCTTCATGTTGGAGAAAGCATGAGAGGGATCGTCAGATCTCTTGAAATGGTTTTAGTATCAATAGTTGTCAAGATATTGGAGAGTGTGTATATGTATCGACATACAAAACCTTAAGTGGTTTTTTTATTTTACCATCTTCTAACAAAGTGAAGTGCGCTAGAATATCTCTTATACCTATACTGGGTAAAAAGTTAGAACATTTTCACTAAAGCTAGTCTTACTATAGAGTTATCTATAAATCTACTTTAGAATCTAACAAAGTGAAGTGCGCTAGAGTAGCTATATCCTATATATTTAAATAGGACAAAAAAGTTAGAACATTTTTATTTAAGAAAGGATTATTATGAACATTATTAAAATTGATGTACCTAAAGGTATAGAATATATCTCAGATATAAAAGAAATTAAAGAGGATTACAAAGGAGATCTTCCTGCTAATGCTTTAATTTGTAAACAATTAACAGGAACAGGTGGTACTAGCTTAGCTTTAACTAATGATGAACCTTATATTGTTGCAGTACATTTAGTATCTTTAATTAAGAATAAGATAGAACAAGTAGAGAGATACCCTAATGTTCTTGGTGTGTATCAAGGTGTAACTACTGAACAAATACGAGACTATGTAGCTAAAGGTGGTAAGAAAATCATGGTTACATATGATTCAGTACCTAAAGTAAAAGAAGCTCTTGGAGAGAAAGCTAAAGATTTTAGACTCCTTATTGATGAATTCCATAAAATGATTATCTATTTAGGTAGCTTTAAACCTAACGTTTGTATTAAACTACTTAATAATAATCAAGAATTTAAGTCAGTCTCTTACTTAACTGCTACACCAACTGATTATAAATACTTACCTGAACCTATGAGATCTTTAGATATTATTGAAATGGATTGGGAAGGTAAAGTGACACCACATATTGAACATGCTTATGTTAAAGAAGGTATGGTAGAAAGACTTCTAGCTACAGTACTTGATAAGTATAATAATACTTCAGAAGAAATGTATATCTTTTATAATTCTAAAGCAGGAGTAATCAGTTTTTTAAAGAAGTTATTTAAATGTAAAAAGACTTTATCTTTAAAAGATGTTAATTTTATGTTTGCTGAGAACCCAAATAACACAAGATACTTTAAGAAGCATCTTGGTAGTAATTTCTCTTATGGGTCTGCTCCTAACGGTAGTAACAATAAGCGTATCAACGTTATATCTAGTATGGGTTTTGAAGGACATGATTATTACCCCAACCATATTACAAATGCTATACCAGTATCCATTATTGTTACTACCCCTGATCAAAAGTCTTCAAGATTCAGTATTGAAACAGATGTTAAACAGATACTAGGTAGATTCAGAAAGAATCAGATAACTAATCAACGAGTAGATAACCCTATTATATATTTATGGAGTACACAGTCTTCTGATTATAATTTGAATGAAGAAGATTTCTTAGCTAAAGCTACTCAAGAAAGAACAGACTTAATACAGTTCCTAGAGGATAATAAAGATTCTTTAGTAGCTCAACGAATGGCTAAAGCTGCACTAGTTACTAAAGAGTTTGATGACTTAATTAGTGATGATGAAGGGAACCCTATGCTTCATCCTTATGGTATTGAAGCTAAGATGAGTACTTACAAAGCAATGCACAGTGACTCTGCTGTACTAGGTAATATCGATCAAGATGGTGAAATTCTAGAGGATGCTACTATTACTAAGCGTCTACTAGATTTAGATCCTAATATGAGTACTTATAATTTACCTTTATTACCTTCAGAGTATACTAAAGCTCTTGGAAGACAACCCTCAGTTAGGAAACAAATAGAGGAATATTCCTTATTACTTAAAGAGTATGAAGAAAACTACAAAGATGAAGATCTTAGACAAACTATTCAAGATACAATTGATAATTTTTATATTATCAATCCACTATTTAAAGAGTGGTTAGATTCAGGAGTAACTCTAGCAATGATGAGAGCTAGTAAAATGAATAGGTCTTTAATTACAGACAGAGCTACTCAAACAAGAACAATCATAAGTAATACAGATGAAGTTAAAGCTCAACTAAACCTACAGGTAGGTAAGATTTATACAAGAGATGAACTACTTGTTAAAGTACTTGATGTATATGAATCTTTAGATATTAGTGTTGAAAAGCCTAAAGCTACAGATATTAAAAGATGGTATGAGATTAAGAACAGTCCTAAGAAACTAAAAGGAGAGACTATCTCAGCTTATAAGATTATTAAAGAATTATAACTCATCTTTCTATTTATTATATTTTAATTCCATAATATAAATATACATCTAATTACATTTATATTATAAAACTAATGGGAGAGGCTGCCTCTCCCAGATATACTATTTAAATTTCTTACTCACTTCCTTTGTCTTTTCATAATACTCCT
>NZ_JASLGE010000027.1 GCF_030150285.1 Pseudomonas sp.
TTTTTTGTGTGGGCGGGCGTTATTGCCCAACACCACCCCCCCTTGCGCCCCGCGGGTGCCGTCCGTTTGGCGCTCTATTTTGTTATAATAAAATTAGGGGCCCAATGCCCGGGTCCACCGACTGCTCCTGCAAGGATTCCAGCGTTACGAGTGCGCCAGCTCACCATGATCGTCTTCAGCCAAGATGGCTTTGTCGGTCTCTTGCATGATCTGGCTGGTCACGGTGCCCGCCACCATCGCGCCGCTGACGTTTAGCGCTGTACGGCCCATGTCGATCAACGGTTCTACCGAAATCAGCAGTGCCACCAACGCCACCGGCAAGCCCATCGCGGGCAGGACGATCAAGGCCGCGAAGGTTGCGCCGCCGCCTACACCTGCCACACCGGCCGAACTCAGGGTCACAATGGCCACCAGCGTGGCGATCCATACCGGGTCCAGCGGGTTGATGCCCACGGTCGGGGCAACCATCACCGCCAACATGGCCGGGTACAGGCCGGCGCAACCGTTCTGGCCAATCGTTGCACCAAACGAGGCAGCAAAGCTGGCGATGGACGAGGGAATGCCCAAGCGACGGGTTTGCGCTTCAATGCTCAGCGGAATGCTCGCCGCGCTGGAGCGGCTGGTGAAGGCAAAGGTCAGCACCGGCCACACCTTGCGGAAAAAACGCAGCGGGTTAATGCCTGATGCCGACACGATCACGCCGTGAATCACAAACATCAGCGCCAGGCCGATGTAGGACACCACCACAAAACTGCCCAGTTTGATGATGTCTTGCAGGTTGGACATGGCCACGACTTTCGTCATCAACGCTAACACGCCGTAAGGGGTCAGTTTCATGACCAGGCGTACCAGACGCATCACCCAGGCTTGCAGGGTGTCGATGGCGCTTAGCACTTTGCTGCCTTTCTCTGGCTGGTCCTTGAGCAGTTGCAGCGCGGCAACCCCCAGGAAAGCGGCAAAAATCACCACGCTGATAATGGACGTCGGCTTGGCCCGGGCCAGGTCGGCAAACGGGTTTTGCGGAATAAACGACAGCAGCAGTTGCGGTACATTCAGGTCAGCGACCTTGCCCGCGTAGTCGCTCTGGATGATTTGCAGACGGCTCATTTCAGCCGCGCCCGCCACCAGGCCATCGGCGGTCAGGCCGAACAGGTTGGTCAGGCCGATACCGATCAGCGCCGCGATGGCGGTGGTGAACAGCAGCGTGCCAATGGTCAGGAAGCTGATTTTGCCCAGCGACGCGGCGTTATGTAGGCGGGCTACAGCGCTGAGGATCGACGCAAAGACCAGCGGGATCACGATCATTTGCAGCAACTGCACGTAGCCGCTGCCGACCAGGTCGAACCAGCCGATGGAGGCTTTGAGGGTTGCACTGTCGCTGCCGTAGATCAGGTGCAGCACAAGGCCGAAGACCACGCCGACAACCAGGGCCAGCAGGACTTTTTTCGCCAGGCTCCACGCGGTGTGGCGGGTCAGCGACAGGCCGAACAGCAACGCGAGGAACACCAGCAGATTGAGGATCAGCGGGTAATTCATGAAAGCTCCGAGGGGGCGACGGGTAACCGTAAAGAGGGGTGACTATTTTCCGAACCGGAAATCCTAACAGGTTGATATACCCACAAATATACCGTTGTGGAATGAATACCTGCGTTTTGGTAATAAGCCGATGGCGTGTTCGGCCAGCGTGGTTTAAGGGGGCCCTTAGGTCAAAAGCCAGATCAAAAGATCACGAGCAAGCTCGTTCCTACAAACTCTGCCATCCGTAGGAGCAGCCGGTCGACGCTCGATTGCTCGTTCCTACAGGGCGGTATAAAAAATCCCGGCGCGTGGCCGGGATTTTTTGTGTGGCGCGGTGGCTTATGGCACCAGTTTGTCCAGCAGCGCTTTGTCCCGTACCGCGCCTTTGTCGGCGCTGGTGGCCAGCAAGGCGTAGGCCTTGAGGGCGGTGGTGACTTTGCGCGGGCGCACTTCAACCGGCTTCCAGCCTTTCTTGTCTTGCTCGACCCGGCGCGCGGCCAGTTCTTCGTCGCTGACCAACAGGTTGATCGAGCGGTTCGGAATGTCGATCAGCACTTTGTCGCCGTCTTGCACCAGACCAATGGCACCGCCGGAAGCCGCTTCCGGTGACGCATGGCCGATGGACAGGCCCGAGGTGCCGCCCGAGAAGCGGCCGTCGGTCAGCAAGGCGCAGGCTTTGCCCAGGCCCTTGGACTTCAGGTACGACGTCGGGTACAGCATTTCTTGCATGCCCGGGCCGCCCTTCGGGCCTTCGTAACGAATGATCACGATGTCGCCGGCCTGCACTTCGTCGGCCAGGATGCCGCGCACGGCGCTGTCCTGGCTTTCAAAGATTTTGGCGTTGCCTTCAAACACATGGATCGATTCGTCGACACCGGCGGTTTTCACCACGCAGCCGTCCAGCGCAATGTTGCCGTACAACACGGCCAGGCCGCCTTCTTGCGAGTACGCGTGTTCAACACTGCGGATGCAGCCGTTTTCGCGGTCGTCATCCAGGGTGTCCCAGCGGGTTGACTGGCTGAACGCGGTTTGCGTCGGGATACCGGCCGGGCCTGCACGGAAGAAGGTGTGCACGGCTTCGTCGTCAGTTTGGGTGATATCCCACTTGGCGATGCCTTCGGCCAAGGTTTTGCTGTGCACGGTCGGCAAGTCGGTGTGCAGCAAGCCGCCACGGGCCAGCGAGCCCAGAATAGAGAAGATACCGCCGGCGCGGTGCACGTCTTCCATGTGGTACTTCTGGATGTTCGGTGCCACTTTGCACAATTGCGGCACATGGCGCGACAGGCGGTCGATATCTTTGAGGTCGAAGTCGATCTCGGCTTCTTGGGCGGCGGCCAGCAAGTGCAGGATGGTGTTGGTCGAGCCGCCCATGGCGATGTCCAGCGTCATGGCGTTTTCGAACGCCTTGAAGTTGGCGATGTTGCGCGGCAATACCGACTCGTCGTTCTCGACGAAGTACTGGCGGCACAGGTCGACGATAGTGCGGCCCGCCTGCAGGAACAGTTGCTCGCGGTCGCTGTGGGTGGCGAGGGTTGAACCGTTGCCCGGCAAGGCCAGGCCCAGGGCTTCGGTCAGGCAGTTCATCGAGTTGGCGGTGAACATGCCGGAGCACGAACCGCAGGTCGGGCAAGCGCTGCGCTCGTACTCGGCAACCTTCTCGTCAGAAGCGCTGGAGTCGGCGGCGATGACCATGGCATCGACCAGGTCCAGACCGTGGCTGGCCAGCTTGGTCTTGCCCGCCTCCATCGGCCCGCCCGACACGAAAATCACCGGAATGTTGAGGCGCAACGCTGCCATCAGCATGCCAGGGGTGATTTTGTCGCAGTTGGAAATGCACACGATGGCGTCAGCGCAATGCGCGTTGACCATGTATTCAACCGAGTCAGCGATGATTTCGCGGCTCGGCAGCGAATACAGCATGCCGTCATGGCCCATGGCGATACCGTCGTCTACGGCAATGGTGTTGAATTCTTTGGCAACGCCGCCCGCGCGTTCGATTTCGCGAGCAACCAGTTGGCCCATGTCCTTGAGGTGGACGTGGCCCGGAACGAACTGGGTAAAAGAGTTGGCAATGGCGATGATCGGCTTCTTGAAGTCGGCATCTTTCATCCCCGTGGCGCGCCACAACGCGCGGGCACCGGCCATGTTGCGGCCATGGGTGGAGGTTTTGGAACGATAGTCAGGCATGGAACAGCTCCGGGCGGCTAATCAGGTAAGAAACAGGGAAGTGAGCTTCTAATCGCTAGGGGATCACACAGAAAATGACTACGTACCCGCTAGGTGCCGTAAACGCTACGGGATCGCCGCGCGCCTGGGCCTGAGCTCATAAACCCGCCGGGGATGATTGGCGATGAATCAGCCGATTCTACACGGCTGGCGGTGGGAGGGAATGGTCCAAACCGTGAAGAGAGTAGCTACGGCAGGTGTACCCGCGCGCGGACTAACGCATTCAACCCGAGCCCGATGGCACTCAGGATCAAAAAGCACACGGCGAGAGCGCTGCTCAGGTGATCGTCGACCCGGTTGATCACCAGGCTGATCAGGCCGCCGCACATGAAAATCAGCAGGCTGCCAGCCGAGGTCGATGTGCCCGCGAGTTGCGGGTAGAGGCTCATGGCTCGGGAGTTGGCAATGGGTCGGCAAATGGTGGTGCCCGCTGTGCAGATGACCATCGGAATCAGTACCGTGGCAGCGGACACCCCCAATTGCCAGGACAGCCCCAGCATCACCAACCCGGACAGGGCAACCAGGCACAGGCCGGTATTGATTTGTGTATCGCTGGCAAGCTTACGATGCAGCACGCTGGCCATCACGCCGCCGAGGACATACGCCGCGCCGTACAGCAACATGACCCAAGCAAATGCGTATGCCGACAGATTCAGGTGTTCCATGAAAATCAGCGGCGACATCACGATAAACGAGAAGTGGCAGGCAAAGGCCAGGGCCGAAATCAGCCAGTAGCCGACGAAGCGAATATCAGAGAATAGCTGCCAATATCCGGCGAAAAACTGGCGGGCTGACGGTCGGTGGCGGCTGCGGGATTCGGGCAGCAAGTGCAAGGACCATGACCAGACCACAACCGACAGGGCAATGAATACATAAAAGCTGCCTTGCCAACCCCAATACAGTTGCAGCCAGGTGCCTATCAGCGGTGAGCAGGAGATGAAAATCCCGCTGCCGGTGTTCATCCAGATCCGGATGCGCTCTAGCTCGCGCCCCGCGAATACGTCTTGAATCAGCGCCTGTGACAAGGCAAATGCGCCGCACCCCACGGCCTGGGTCACACGGAAAACCAGAAACTCGGTGAAATCGCGGGCAAACAGACAGCCCATCGCGCCGGCGGTTGCAAGGGCAATGCCGGTCAGCAGCAGCCTTTTGCGGCCAAACATATCGGACAAAGGCCCGATCAGCAGCAGTGACACGGCAAGGCCGAGGGCGAAAATGCTGACAGACTGGGCGATGTCTGTAGGGGTGGTGCGAAAGTGGTTGGCCAAGGCCGAGAAGGAGGGTAGCACCACGTCCAGTGGGAAGACGGCGAGCAGCGTCATGCACATGAGCAAGGCAAGGGTCGCGCGAAGTTTTACAGTTTTTCCAGAAGGCGGGCACACGGATGTATCCGGTTTTTGTCAAGACGAGCAGTGTTCTTCGTCAGTGCTGGTTTTACAACGAAGTCTCAAGTAGGCCGATACTTGAATTTCTGTAAGAAAAAACTTTTATCCTCGCTGTCGCTCTCTAGACCGGTCATGCCCGGTTTTACCTTCATTTCTGGGGCTGGCTACACTGGTTGCCACTGTGGCGAATGCTTTTCAAGTAAGGATTCTGAATGCTAACCCTCAACCGTTCCGTGTATGGGTGTTTGGCCATTGGCCTGGCGCAAGGGCTTTTACTGTGGCTGGCGAGTGCCATGGCTGAGCCGGCGGTTAAACACGCGCTGGTGACCGCCGCACTGGTCGGTGGGATCAACCTGTTGCTGCTGGGTGACAACGTACGTCAGCGAGGGGCCGTGGTGTTAGTCCTTGGCCTTACCGCGGTGATGACGGCGATCAGTGCCTGGGTGTATCAGGCGGGGAGTGAAAGCGGGCTTTTCAACAACTGGCTGATTGGCAGTTGGACCTGTTTTGCCGTCGTCATTGCCTACATTTGCACGGCGTTTATTTTGAGTTGGCCGACCCGCCAAGGGCGAGCGCCCCGCTATGAAGATTTGTTCCGGCATGCCTGGGACACGGTGTTTATCGTATTGCTGGGCTTGCTGCTGAATGCGGTGTTTTGGGCGTTGCTGCTGTTGTGGGGCGGTTTGTTCAAGATGCTCGGGATTGAGGCGCTGAATAAGCTGTTTTTCACCGATGGGTTTGTCTGTGTCAGCTCGGCGATGGTGTTTGCCCTGGGGCTGCACATGGGGCGCGATAACGACCGGGTCATCGGGATGTTGCGTGGAATATTACTCACACTGTGCCGCGTGTTACTGCCCTTCAGCGCAATGATCGTCATTGTTTTTATTTGCGCGCTGCCGTTCACCGGGTTGGAGCCGATTTGGGGCACCGGCTATTCAACGCCGATTATGGTGTGCCTGGTGGCCGTCAATCTGTTCTTTCTCAACGGCGTATTTCAGGACGGTCATCAGCGCAGCGGCTACCCGGTGTGGCTCGTGCGCGTGGTTGATCTGTGCCTGCTGTGTTTGCCGGTGCTGGTGGTGCTGGCCGGGTATTCGACCTGGTTACGGATTGAACAGTACGGCCTGACCCCAAGCCGTGTGTTGGCGATGCTGTTGGTTGGGGTGGTGTTGGCCCACAGTGTGGCGGCGGTCTGGGCAGTGCTTGCCTCGACATCAGGCTGGCTGAGCCGTTTGCGGGTGAGTAACCCGTGTATTGCACTGGCGTGCGTCGTGCTGTTGCTGGCGATTCATACGCCGTGGTTCAGCCCGTTGAAGATCAGTGCGCAGAATCAGGTGCAGCGGGTGCTCAGCGGTAAAACCCCGGCGCAGGCGTTTGATGCCTACACCTTGCGCTTTCGCTTGGGTGCCCCGGGCAAACAGGCGTTTGAGGCGTTGTTGGCACAGCTCGAGCAGGGTCAGGGGTTGTCCGAGCCTGCACGGGGTGTTTTGTTGAAGCGGCTTAAGGAAGTCGGCACCGCTGGCGACGAGAAAGCGTCGACGAGTCGGATGCTGGAGTGGATCGGCCCCGCCGTGACTGGCAGTGAGCAGTTCGAGGCGCTGGGCATGTCTGGCCACCTTTGCCGGTACCCGGGGTGCGCGATGTGGGCCGTCGACCTGGATCAGGACGGGCAGGAAGAAGTGCTGCAACTGCCCAAGCAGCCATGGCCTGGCCCGTTGTATTTCTTTAAGCGCAATGCTCAGGGCAAGTGGCTGCGTGAAGGCCAGTATGAAATCGACGGCAGCCCGTTGGCGTTGATCGACAACATTCGCGAAGGCAAGGTACAGAAGGTGAAGCCGCGTTATCAGTCGTTGCAGATAGGCGATGATGTGCTCAACCCGAGGGTGCAGCCAGAATGACGCTGTAGTCGCTGCCGCAGGCTGCGATGGGCTGCGAAGCAGTCCTCAAAGGCCCTTCGGGCCTTATCGCAGCTTTCGGCCGCGACTACAGGTTTTATTGCGCCTTAGCTATTTGGCAGCAAGCGGCAGGTGATGCTCTTGATGTAGCGGGTTTCCGGGATCGCCGGGTGCACCGGATGGTCCGGGCCCTGGCTGCCACGTTCCAGCAACTGGATGTTGCGGTCCAGGTGACGGGCGCTGGTCAGCAGGATGTTTTGCAGGTCATCTTCCGGCAGGTGCATCGAGCACGATGCGCTGACCAGAATGCCGTCTTTGGTAAGCAGGCGCATCGCTTGCTCGTTCAGGCGGCGGTAGGCACCTTCACCGTTTTTCAGGTCTTTTTTGCGCTTAATGAACGCCGGCGGGTCGGCCACGATCACGTCGAAACGCTCTTCGTTGGCTTTAAGCTCTTTCAGGGCTTCAAACACGTCACCTTCCAGGCAGGTGACGCGGTCAGCAAAACCGTTCAGTGCGGCGTTGCGCTCAACGCCGTCCAGGGCGAACGACGAGGCATCGACACACATCACTTCGCTGGCACCGAACGCAGCCGCTTGAATGCCCCAGCCGCCAATGTAGCTGTACAGGTCAAGCACACGCTTGCCCTTGGCGTAAGGTGCCAGGCGCGCGCGGTTCATGCGGTGGTCATAGAACCAGCCGGTTTTTTGCCCGGCAATGACCGGGGCTTCGAATTTCACGCCATTTTCTTCCAGCGCGACCCACTCCGGTACCAGGCCGAAAACGGTTTCGACGTAACGCTCAAGGCCTTCGGCATCACGGGCCGCTGAGTCATTTTTGAACAGAATGCCGCTCGGTTTAACCACCTGCACCAGCGCCGCAATCACGTCAGCTTTGTGCTGTTCCATGGTCGCGGATGCCAGTTGAACCACCAGAATGTCGCCGAAACGGTCGACCACCAAACCGGGCAGCAAGTCAGAATCGCCGTACACCAGGCGGTAGAAGGGTTTGTCGAACAGGCGGTCGCGCAGCGACAGCGCCACGTTGAGGCGGTGAACCAAAAACGACTTGTCCAAGGGCACTTTAATGTCGCGTGACAGCAGGCGAGCGCAGATCAGGTTGTTCGGGCTCATGGCAACGATGCCCAGCGGTTTGCCGCCAGCCGTTTCCAGCACCGCTTGGTCGCCGGCCTTGAAGCCGTGCAATGGGGTGGTGGCTACATCGATTTCGTTGCTGTAGACCCACAAGTGGCCGGCGCGCAGGCGTCGATCGGCATTGGCTTTAAGGCGCAGGCTTGGCAGGGACATGACGTCGCTCCGGGTATTGAAAAGGGCGCGATTATAGCCTCAGACCGCCTCCGCAAGCGCAGTTGATTCGCGGTATTGCGTCGGATCGCGCATCCATTGCGTCAGATTTTTCCGCTAGAATCGCCGTCTATTCCAGAGTGTGTCGATATGCCCCCAGAGCTTTCATCCGAACAAATCAGCCTGGCCCTGCAAGGCATTAGCGTGCCGCCGCAGCCGCAAATCATGGTGGATTTGCAGATGGAGCAGTACATGCCGGATCCGGACCTGGAGGTGATCGCCGGCTTGATCGCCCAAGACCCCGGCTTGTCGGGCGCGCTGCTGAAGATCGTCAATTCGCCGTATTACGGCCTGAGTAACAAGATTGCCTCTATTCGACGGGCGGTGACGTTGCTGGGCAGCCGCACGGTGGTCAACCTGATCAATGCCCAATCGATCAAGGGCGAGATGAGTGACGACACCATCGTGACGCTCAACCGGTTCTGGGACACCGCTCAGGACGTGGCCATGACCAGTATGACGCTGGCCAAGCGCACCGGCGCTTTGCCCCCGGATGAAGCCTACGCCCTGGGGCTGTTTCACGATTGCGGCATTCCGTTGATGCTCAAGCGCTTTCCCAACTATATGCAGGTGCTGGAGCAGGGCTACGCCAATGCGGGGCCGGACCAACGTGTGGTTGACACGGAGAACCGCCGCTTCAACACCAACCATGCGGTGGTCGGTTATTACACGGCCAAGTCCTGGCGCTTGCCGGGGCACCTGACCGAGGCAATCGCCAACCACCACAATGCGCTGGCGATTTTCAATGACGACTCTTCACGCAACAGCCAGCTTAAAAACCTGCTGGCGGTGCTCAAGATGGCCGAGCATATTTGTGCGTCGTACAAGGTCTTGGGCAATGAGCGTGAAGACCACGAATGGAACAGCATTGGCCACCTGGTGCTGGATTACATTGACCTGTCCGAATACGACTTTGACAACCTCAAAGAAAGCGTTCGCGAGTTGGGGACTCACTAGATGCCGGAATTACCTGAAGTCGAAACCACCCGCCGGGGCATCGCGCCGCACCTTGAAGGGCAGCGCGTCAGCCGGGTGATTGTGCGTGAGCGTCGTTTGCGCTGGCCCATCCCGGAAGACCTGGATGTGCGCCTGTCAGGGCAGAAAATTGTGTTGGTGGAGCGGCGGGCCAAGTATTTATTGATCAATGCCGAAGTCGGCACGCTGATCAGCCATTTGGGCATGTCGGGCAATTTGCGGTTGGTGGAGGCCGGATTGCCCGCCGCCAAGCACGAACATGTGGACATTGAGCTGGAGTCGGGGCTGGCCTTGCGCTACACCGATCCGCGACGGTTTGGGGCCATGCTCTGGAGCCAGGACCCGCTCAACCATGAGTTGTTGGTGCGGCTGGGGCCGGAGCCATTGACCGATCTGTTTGATGGCGAACGGCTGTTTCAACTGTCGCGCAAACGCGTGATGGCGGTCAAACCGTTCATCATGGACAACGCGGTGGTGGTGGGCGTGGGCAATATCTATGCGACCGAAGCCCTGTTTGCCGCCGGTATCGACCCGCGCCGCGAAGCCGGCAGCATTTCCCGTGCGCGCTATTTAAAGCTGGCGATTGAGATCAAACGGATTTTGGCGGCGGCGATTGAGCGGGGCGGCACCACGTTGCGCGATTTTATCGGCGGTGATGGTCAACCGGGTTACTTCCAGCAGGAGCTGTTTGTGTACGGGCGCGGGTACGCGCCGTGCAAAGTCTGCGGCACTGAGCTGCGCGAGGTGAAACTCGGCCAGCGCGCCAGCGTGTTCTGCCCGCGCTGCCAGACGTAGCCGTTACTTGTGTAGGAGGGCCCGCCCGGTCTTCGGCGCCGTATTGATCCTAAAAATTCATGTTCAGGATCAATGGCTTCGCGTTTTTTTATAAGAGCCCCGCGTGGTTTAAGGGAGGCCCATAGATCTAAAGCCAGGTCTTTACGCGTAGGAGCGAGCTTGCTCGCGATCTTTTGATCTTGAAAAAACGAAAGGTCGCGAGCATCGCACTTTTACAACGGCCGCGGGTTTCAGGCTTTACCGGTAATCGCCCGGTATTTGGCCATCAACTGTTCTTCGGTTTCCGGGTGGGCTTCGTCCAGAGGAATGCAGTCGACCGGGCACACCTGCTGGCATTGCGGCTCATCGTAATGGCCAATGCACTGGGTACACAGGTTGGGATCGATCACATAGATCTCTTCGCCCTGGGAAATGGCGGCGTTCGGACACTCGGGTTCGCAGACGTCGCAGTTGATGCAATCGTCGGTGATGATCAGGGACATGGGTACTCCTGCCGGGGCGGTCGGCCCGGGCAACTGAAATCGAATGCGGGCAATTGTGCCGCATTGGCGTCCGCAGTGCACGCGGACGCCGCTTCAGCGGTTATTTCTTGCGAAAGCGCTCGTTCAGGGCGTCGGCCACAACCGGGTGAACAAATTTGCTGATATCGCCGCCCAAAGCTGCGATTTCACGCACCAATGTCGACGAAATAAACGAATATCGCTCGGAGGGGGTCAGAAAAAGACTTTCGACATCCGGTGCCAATTGACGATTCATGTTCGCCAGCTGGAACTCGTATTCAAAGTCTGACACGGCCCGCAGGCCACGCAGAAATACATTGGCATTCTGTTCCTTGGCGAAGTGTGCAAGCAGCGTCGAGAAACCGACCACCTCAACATTGGGCAGGTGTTTGGTCACTTCGCGTGCCAGCTCGACCCGTTGCTCCAGTGGGAACAGCGGGTTTTTCTTGGGGCTGGCGGCAACTGCAATAATCACATGGTCGAACAGGCGCGAAGCGCGTTCAACCAGATCGCCATGGCCCTTGGTAATAGGGTCGAATGTACCTGGGTACAACACTCGGTTCATCGCGTCGTCCTGGCGGGAATCCGTTGGGGAGTCGGATGGTATCGCAGCCTTCTCGGTCGGCCAAGTCGCCAGATCAAGAAGAAAGCACTATAGACGCCGCTCAATAACACCGTGTTCATGGATTTTTCAGCCGTTCGGCCAAGTGTGTCGCCAGTTTTGCGGTGAGCCCGTACACCGACAATTGCGGGTTGGCTCCAATGCTGGTGGGGAATAAAGAGCCATCATGGATCGACACATTGCGCAATTGATGGTGACGCCCGAGGCTGTCGGTGACCGCCGTTCGCGGATTTTCACCCATGGCGCAGCCTCCCATAACATGAGCGCTGGCCAAGCGGGTGCGGTACGTTTGCAGGCTCAAACGCTCAATCTGCTCACGGGTTTGCTTCAGGTTGCTCAAATAGCGCGCGTCACTGTGCAAGGGCATGACGGCGCTGGCGCCGGCGGCAAACTGGATCTCGGCCATGCTGTGGAAGGCACGCTTGAGCGCCTCCCAGGCATACGGCGTGAGGCGATAGTCGAGTACCGGGCTGCCATCGCTGCGTAATTCCACGTTTCCGCCGGGGCTGTCGGGGTGAAAACCGTCGCGCATCAAGGCCAGCATCATATGAGTGTGGGACAATTGCGCCATGTGCCTGACACCGTTTTCGCCGGCACTGGCAAACAACGTTGCGGCCAGAGCCGGGTGCAGCGGTGGGACTTCGAGTTTGTAACCCATCGGCCCGGTGACGCCGTTCTGCCACTGAAAGTGGTCGGAGTAGATCGACTGCGGCGCACCGTAGAACGGGTTGATTGCTTCTGGAAATCGCGCAGCCGAGAAGTTCACCACGTGCAGAAACGTGCGCCGCCCTGCTCGCTGATGGGGGTCTGGAGCGTCGGAACGCATCAGCAAACCGGGGGTATTGATGCCGCCGCCGGCCAGCACGTAATGCCGTGCCTTCACCGTGATGGTGCGGCCCGTGGGTGCCACGCAGCGTCTGTCCATGGCCATGCATTCCAAGCCAGTGACGTGATCCCCTTGAATCAACAGCTTCTGGGCGCGAGCCAGGTACAGCAACTCGCCGCCATTTTCGAGGGTCGCGGGGATGGTGGTGACGAGCATCGACTGTTTGGCATTGGTTGGGCAGCCCATGCCGCAATAGCCCAGGTTCCAGCACCCGCGCACGTTACGTGGGATCACCTGCCAGCTGTAGCCGAGTTTTTCACAGCCGCTGCGGATCACTTCGTTGTTGGCGTTGGGCGGGACAATCCAGGGGCTCACGCCCAAGCGCTGCTCCATGCGTTCAAACCACGGGGCCATGTCTGCGGGGCTGTGGCCGGTCACCTCATGTTCGCGGGCCCAATGCTCAAGGGTCGGGTCGGGTGTGCGAAAACTGGAGGTCCAGTTGACCAGCGTGGTTCCGCCCACGGCGCGGCCCTGCAGGATGCTGATCGCGCCGTCCTTGCTCATGCGGCCCACACCTTCTTGATAAAGCTGGGTGTAGGCCTCGCCTTCAAGCATTTTAAAATCGATGCTGGTCTTGAGCGGGCCTTCTTCAATCAACAGCACCTTGTACCCCGCCGCGCTGAGGATTTCAGCGGTGGTCCCCCCGCCAGCGCCGCTGCCGATAATGGCCACATCGGCCGCGAGCGTCAGATCGCCGGTGAGTGCCGAGCCATCATAGGTTTTCCAGCCTCGGGCCAGGCCTTCGCGAAAGGGATCGGATACGGGCATAAGGGGTGTCCATAGGGTGCAGTGCTTATTGGAATGGGGTCAAACCGTCGGTGGGCCGGGATACCCGCACGAGGCCCATGAGTCGGGCTCTGCATGCCAACTCATCATGACCAGTTGCACCAGCGAGCCGTGGCCCATGCGCAGCAGGCTCAGGCTGCTGTTTTGCCAACGGTGCAGAAAACGCTGGATCTGTTTCGGGCTGGCGCTTTGCCAACTCCCCCACACACCGGTCAGCGGCCCGCGCGTTACGGGTATGGCCAGTACATCGAACAGCTGTTGGGTCAATTTCAGCAGGGCCGGTGAGAGGTGACTGAGGTAAGTGTCCAGTTGGCACAACGTGGCGTCGGCGGCACCGGGCATGGCTTTTGGGGGCACGCTGGCGTTGAGCATCACCGGAATCAGTGCGCTCAGAAAAACCAGGTCGCTGCTGCGCAGTGTGGCAAACCCGCGCGCGCTGCGGCTGCTGGAACAGCCACTGAGGCTGGCTCCCAGCCCTGCCATGGTTAACAGTGCGCTGGCCGTCAGACCAATTTTCAAGGCCCTGCGCCGTGACAGCAGGACGTTCTCGACGCGCAGATCAGTCATGGCAGCACTCGGTCAGCGGATAAACAGTTGTTGGAGCAAGCGCACCAACCGCCGGCCATAAGGCGGGTAGATGGCCCGCGAACTGTTGAACCGCTGCTTGACCAGCACACCCTTGGCTTTACTGAAGGTCATGAACCCTTCGTGGCCGTGGTATTGGCCCATGCCTGAATGCCCGATGCCACCGAAGGGTAAATCGTCTATGGCGACATGCAGCAGGGCCTCGTTGAGGCTGATCCCGCCCGAGTGAGTGTTGTAAATGATGTTCTGTTGTTCCGCCCGGTTATAGCCGAAGTAATAAAGCGCCAAGGGGCGGGGGCGGGCGTTGATATAGGCCAATGCTTGATCCAGATGGCGGTAGGGCACGATGGGTAGCAGCGGGCCGAAAATTTCGTCCTGCATGATGTGCATGTCGTCGCTGACATCCAGCACCAATGTGTGTGGCAGGCGTTGGCCCTGGCTCTGTTCATAGAGCGGGATCAGGCGTGCGCCTTTGAGGGCCGCGTCTGCTTGTAGCCGCTCTAACCTGGCGACCTGGCGATTATTGATGATTGCGGTGTAGTCCGGGTTGTCCGTCAGCGTCGGGTAAAAACTGTGGACGGCGTTGCGATAAGCCTCCACAAAACCTTCCACACGGTCCTGCGGCACCAGCACGTAATCGGGGGCAATGCAGGTTTGCCCGGCGTTTAGCGTCTTGCCCCAGGCGATGCGCTGAGCGGCGTCCTTGAGCGGTACATCGGCCGACACAATGGCCGGGGATTTACCGCCCAGTTCCAGTGTCACTGGCGTCAGGTTCTCAGCGGCGGCCCGCATCACCTGTTTGCCCACATGGGTGGAACCGGTGAACAGCAAATGATCGAACGCCAGGCTGGAGAACGCCACGGCCACATCGGCATCGCCCAGCACCACGCACACCCTGTCTTCGGGGAAAATACGCCCCAGCAAATCCTTGAGCCAGCGCCCGGTGACGGGGGTGTATTCGCTGAGTTTAAGCATCACCCGATTGCCTGCCGCCAGAGCCCCGATCAGTGGGCCCATGGCCAGGTACAGCGGGTAGTTCCACGGCACAATCACGCCGACGACGCCCAACGGCTGATACACCACCTTGGCACTGGCGGGCTGGAACATCAGGCCCACGTGGCGAGAAGAGGGCTTCATCCAGCGCTTAAGGTGCTTGAGGGTGTAGTCGATGCTGTGCAGGCTGGGCATCAGTTCGGCAAACAGGGTTTCGTCGGGGCTTCGGTGGCTGAAATCCTGGCTGATGGCGTCGATCAGTACGTCACGTTCATCACTCAACAGGCGGCGCAGTGTTTTGAGCCATTGCAGGCGTTGCGCGTGGGGTGGGAAAGGGTGGGCCGCATAGGCCTGGCGCTGTTTGTCGAGCAGTGCTTGAAGGTCTCTCAGCACAATGAGGGGAGCGTGAGGATGATTGCTTTCAGCAGACATGGTTCGCTCCAGAGTGTTTTTGATGAAGCCCGATGAGCGTTATGATTTTCTAGAGCCTAGGCTCTAAGTTGTCAATGACAAGCACTCGCCCGCTGGAGGTTTATCGATTCACGCTTCGGTCGTAAGATACTTTTCGTTATTTATTCAGGCGCTCGCTTATGGCCCAGCGAATCAAAACCAGCCAACGCATCATCAACAGCAGCCTGGAACTGTTTAATCAGTGGGGTGAACGCACCATCAGCACCAACCATATTGCGGCTCATATGGAGATTTCCCCGGGTAATTTGTACTACCACTTCCCCAATAAGCAGGCCATTATCGCGGCGCTGTTCAGTGAGCACAAAACGCTGGTGTTGAGCTTCTTGCACGTGCCTGTCGGGCGTGCGCTGACCATTGCAGACAAGCGCGATATGTTGCTTAACCTGCTGGATGCCATATGGCGGTACCGTTTTCTCTATCGCGACATTGAGCATTTATTGCACAGCGACGCGGAACTGGCTGCCAGCTACCGGCACTTTTCGCAGCAATGCCGGGCCCAGGCACGGGCGATTTACGGTGGCTCTGTCGACGCGGGTCTATTGAGCATGACGCCGCTGCAAATTGAGGCGCTGAGCCTTAACGCGTGGGTGATCATCACGTCCTGGATCGGTTTTTTGTGCGCCACCCGAGAGACCAATGAGCAGTTTAGTGAGCGGGCCCTCAAGCGCGGGGTGTATCAATTGCTGATGCTGGAGTCGGGGTACGTTACTGAGCCGGCACGCGAGGCGATCAACGCGTTAATTGCTGAATTTTATGTGCCGCTGGAACAGGCGCTGGTCGATGACTAACTGCATTTCACTCATTTACAGGAGTTCACTATGGCTGTTGCGCAACTAATTAGCCCTGAGGTGTTGAGCCAACGTCTCGAACAGCCAGGTCTGGTTATTCTGGATTGTCGGTTTGCCCTTGAAGATGGCGACTACGGTCGTGCCAGCTATGCCGAGGGGCATATTGCCGGCGCGCAGTATGCAGACCTGGAGCGTGATTTGAGTGGCCCTGTGATCAAGGGCAAGACTGGCCGCCACCCGTTGCCGGATCCCCATGTGCTGGTGAAGCGCTTGCAGGCCTGGGGCATCAGCCCGGACAGCGATGTGGTGCTTTATGACGACGGCCCAGGTGCTTTTGCGGCGCGGGCCTGGTGGTTGCTGGTGTGGCTGGGCAAGCGCGACGGCGTGTTTATCCTGGATGGCGGGCTCAAGGCCTGGCACAAAGCGGGCCTGCCGCTCAGCCTGGATGCGGTCACGGTCGAGCCGGGCACCTTTGAGGGCGTACCTGACCGCCACTTGGTGGTGGACGCCGAGCATCTGCAAAAACGCCTTGGGCAGCCGGCCATGACCTTGATCGATGCTCGTGCCTTGCCGCGTTTTCGGGGTGAGGTCGAACCCATCGACCCCGTTGCCGGGCATATTCCGGGTGCACAATGCGCCGCGTTCAATGAGAACCTTGGCACTGACGGGCGCTTTTTGCCGGTTGAGCAGCTCAAGCAGCGGTTTGCCCAGCTACTGGCCGGTCGTTCACCTGAAGACCTGGTGGCATACTGTGGCTCCGGCGTGACGGCGTGCCACAACCTGTTTGCGCTGAGCCTGGCAGGCTACCCGTTGGGCACGTTGTACCCGGGCTCATGGAGCGAATGGATCAACCACCCCGAGCATGGCATCGCTACGGGCGACTAATGCCGCGGGCCGCGCACGGTGTTGGCGCTGGCGATCCGGTAGGCACCCGGGCCAACACCGTAGACTTTCTTGAACTGTCGGCTCAGATGGCTTTGGTCGGCAAAGCCCAGTTGCGTCGCAACGTGTAGCGGCAAACACCCCTGTTGCAGCAGTGTCCTGGCATGCGCAATGCGTTGCTGCATCAGCCAGGTATGCGGTGCCATGCCTGTGGCGCGCTGAAACACGCGGGCAAAATGAAACGGTGACAGGTTGACCGCTGCGGCCAGTTCTTCGAGTGACGGCGGGTCAGCCAGGCGCGCGTGCAGCAGTTCCTTGGCTTGATGCACGGCCCGGTGCTCGCTGCCAGGCGTGGTCGGCTGCGGCAAGCGTGCATGACGATGAAGCAGCACCCGCATCATGTGGCGCCAGACCGTTTGTTGCTGCAGCGCCGACTCCGGGCCTTCCAGCAATTGATGCAGTTGGTATAGGCCGCGGAACAATTCAGGGTCTTGCAGCAGCGTGTCTTTGAACGTAGGCATGTGCGTGACGGTCAGGCCCAGCTCTTCCATCAAACCGAGTATCTGTTGGTTATCGGGGTAAAACGCCCGGTAGCGCCATCCAGCGTCATGGCCTTTTTGGCCGTTGTGCACTTCGTCCGGGTTGATCAGTACGAGTGTTCCCATCGGGGCCAGGTGCTCGGCCCCCCGGTAGCGATATCGCTGGGCACCTTCCATGATCATGCCGATCACAAAACCATCATGCACATGGGGCACAAAGCGGTGTTCGATATAGCGCGCCGTGAGCAGTTCGACGCCGCTGAGCGGCGGTGTTTGCCAGAAGTGAATCGACTCGCCGGGCGTGTTGTCCATTACGCCCGCTCACGCCTTTGTGCGGCCAGCCACTGGGGGATGCGTCGCTCAAGGTAATAGCCCGGGTTTTTCAGAGAGCCTTCGACAAAGCCGACATGGCCGCCTCGGGGGTGCAGCTCAAGTTGGGTACAGGGCGACAGCTCGCTGGGCTCCGGGATGCTGTGTTTGAACACAAAGGGGTCGTCTACGGACTGAATGATCAGCGTCGGTGTGTCGATGGTGCCCAGGAAAAAACGGCTAGAGGCGCGCTGGTAGTAATCATCGACACTCACGTAACCATTGAGCGGCGCGGTGACCCGGTTATCGAATTCCCAGAAGGTGCGTAATTTGCTCAGGGACTTCAGCGAGCCCAGTTTATTCAGCGTGGCCAACGCGTCATGGCGGGCATCGTGCTGAAATTGGCGCTGTTTGTTTTTGAGATAGGCCAGCATTTCACGCATGAAGTGCGCCTGATACACCCTGGAAAAGCCCAGGCCAATGCGGTCGGCGCACTGGTCAAGCCGGAACGGTACCGACACCGCCACCGCCCCGTGCAAGCCGCTGTCGCCTCCCGATTCGCCAAGGTACTTGAGCAGCACATTGCCACCGAGCGAATAACCCACGGCATAGAGCGGCGCTAATGGGTGGCGGGCGCGCAAGTGTGCCACGGCGGCGGCCAAGTCTTCACTGGCCCCTGAATGGTAACTGCGTGCCAGCCAGTTGGGCTCCCCGGAGCAGCCGCGCCAGTTCAACGCCACACTGGTCCAGCCCTGGGCGGCAAGGGCACGTTGCTGACCGGCCACATAGTGCGAGGCTGACGAGCCGGTCAGGCCGTGCAATACCAGCACTAACGGTGCATGGGCGGCTGGCGTGCCGTGCCAGTCCAGGTCCAAAAAGTCGCCATCTTCCAGCCACAGACGTTCGCGCTGGTGCTCGACGACCGGTTTGGTGCGCCACAGCGGGCCCCACATCGTTTGCAAATGCGGGTTGGCGAGGCCTGTGGCGGGGGTAAACGGTTCAGAGGGGGGTACAGGGGCAGCTAAGGTGGACACTTAAATTCTCATCAGGTGACTGATACAGCGGTGTGCCTAAATTGCCACAACACGGGTGCCTGCCCCAACTGTTAAGTGGCGCAGGCATGAACGCAGCATTGCTGGAGATGCAGCTCTGGGCCGTATTCTCATCACGGGCTAGGGCCAGTGGCAACGGTTTTTGCGCCACGGTGGGGCCCAAGGTCAACTGGACCCACGTATCGGCGCTGAAGTGGCGGACCATCGCAGTTTTGATCTGTTCCCGCGTCAAGGTTTGTACGCGCTGTATTTTGTGGCTGAAGTCCAACGGCTGATTAAAACGGTTGAGCAGCACCAGTTCGGCGAGGGTGTACGTGTTGTTGGCGGTGAATTGCGGCATCGAACGCAGCAACGTTTTTTTGATCGCAGTGAGCTGGTCTTCGGTGGGGCCGTCCTCAAGGAATCTGGCATACAGGCGGGTCACTTGTTCGGCCGCGCTGGCGCTGTAATGCGGCGGTGTATACAAGCTGATAACCCAGGGGGCCGCGTGGTTGGAGCGGAACGTATGGGAGATAACACCATACGTAGCGCTGTGTTTTTCTCGCAGTTGCGCATTCAACATGTCGTCGAAAATACCGTGGCCAATGCGTGTTGCCAGTGAATCAGGATGATCAATGGGTAAGGCGTTTTGCCCCAGTATCAGCAGGCTTTGAGGGATATCGTGTTCGAGATGGACGCTATGGCTCGTGGCCATGCGGTCTTGAATGGGCGGTAACATCGCCAGCGCGGGCCCTGTTGGCAGTGCCTCGGCGATTTGCTGACTGAGGGCTTTGGCTTGCTCTGTGGTTAAGTCCCCGACAATGGCTATCTGAGCGTTGGCGGCGGTAAAGGCGCGGCGGTGAAAGTCCTGCAATTGCTGTGTATCAATGCGCCTCAGCGTTTTGGGTGACCCATAGATCGACTGGGCTATGGGTTGGCGCGGATACAAGGCGTTGTACAGGTGGTGCAAGGCGCGTGATTCCGGGTTTTTAAGCTCGGCAATCGATAGGGCCGTCACCTCGGCCTGCGCGCGCGCGATGCCCGTTTCGCTGAAGTCCGGGGTGGCGAGCATGTTGGCCAACCGTTGCAGTGCAGGGGCGAGAACGGCTGGATCGCTCAGGCTGCGCAACCCGAAAGTGACGCGCTCCTTGCCCAGACCCAGGTTCAACTCGGCCCCAAGTTGATCCATCGAGTGTATGCCCTTTGGGGCCGGAGCTTCTTTGATGAGGTGCATCATCATGGCGGCAAGGCCAGGTGAAGGGCCGTCATGAAGGCTGCCTGCAGCGAAGCTGACGGCCACGTCGACCATGGGTAACGCGCGATTTTCGACAAACAGCACCTGCGTGTCGTGCGCGACAGTCCATTGGTTGATCGAAGGCAATGTGGGGGTGGCTGGTTCGCCCAGCGCTTTCAGGGACTCGAGGTGAAGCGCCGGCGATGAAGGCTGCGCGCGGACCAATGCCTGCGGTGTGGCAAACGTGAAGGTCAACAACAGGGCGCACAGCAAGGCTGCACCCCGCACAGGGTTCAACTTACTCATTGGGCAACTCCGGATTAGGGGTATAGCGGGTGGTCAAGCGATCACGGGTCAGGAACTGTTGGGCGGTGCGTTGGATGTCTTCGGGCGTGAGCGCTTTGAGTCGGTGCAGACGTTCTGGGTCTTGCTTCCACGACAGGCCGGCGACCTCCAGCTCGGCAAGGTAAAGGGCCTGGAACGGCATGGAGTCACGCCTGAAAACCTGCTGAGCGATCAGCCGATTGCGCGCTCGGTCAAGGTCGTGGGCACTGGGTGGTGTGGTTTTCACGGTTTCGAGCAACGCCCAGATACGCGCTTTCACCTCTTCCAAAGGGGTATTTTTTTGCGTGTTAAGGGTGACGTTCAGGATGAGCAACGTATCGCCCCGGCTAACAGGGTTGTAGGCGCTACTGGCCTGGCTCAGCAGCGGCTCGTCACGTTTGAGCCGAGTTTGCAGCAGCGCACTTTCGCTTCCGGCGAGCCATTCGCTCAGTAGTTGCAAGGCTAGCGCTGTGCCGGGTTCGGTCTGTGTATTCAGTGCCGGTACATTGAAGGCCATGCTGAGCCCGGGTGGCAGCGCAGAGGGCGGGAGGGTGATGCTGCGTTCACCGGGTGTTTCCAGCTCCAGGGGCGTGTTTGCCACGGGCAGTTCCCGCTGTGAAATTGCCCCGAAGAAGTGTTCGACGCGAGCTTTTACCTGGGCCACGGTGACGTCACCGACGATCACCAGCACGGCATTGTTGGGCGCATACCAGGCGCGGTACCACGCCTGAAGCTGGCGACTGTGCAGGCGGTCCAGGTCGTGTTGCCAGCCGATGACCGGGTTGGCGTAGCTGCTGGAGGGGAAGGCTTGGGCGAGTAAACGCTCTTTTTGCCGCGACTCGGGATCATTATCGATCACCTCGCTGCGTTCATTTTTGATGATGCCGTGTTCAGTTGCCCATTGCGCCTCTGACCAGTGCGCTGTCGCCATTTGGTCGGCCATGATCTCAAGGGCGACGTCCAGGTAATGTGTGGCTATGTCTTGAAAATAGAGGGTCGCATCGGCGGTTGTGGAGGCGTTTTCAATCGCCCCCAGGCTGGCCAGCAAGGTGCTCGATTCCCCGGCGCACAATTTGCTGCTGCCTTTGAACAGCATGTGTTCGAGTGCATGCGACACGCCGGTCTGGCCGGGGTATTCATAACTGGCCCCGACTTTGTACCAGAGTTGAGAGCTGACGATGGGGGCCCGGTGATTTTCCTGAACGATGACTTTGAGGCCATTGTCTAGGGTGAATTCATGCGGGCTGGCCCACACCATGGCGGGCAGCCACAGGGCGATAAACCAGAGCGTTAACGTTGAAGGTTTCATGTGTGGGTGCGTCCCGAGAGTCCATACGAAGAGGTGTATGGAGAGCTTGGAGCAACCCTTTATAGGCGGGGGGGTACATACATATGGCGGTGCGCCGAAGGCGCGGGGAAGGGCGTGGGACCGGAGAAACCACGGGGTTTGCGAAAACCCCGTGGGCCGGGTGTTACTCCGCGGCGGGTACCGCGGCAGGTGTGCGCTGCCAGAGCGCGTAGTTCACGCTGCCGGCTTTTAACTCACGGTGCAGACGCCAGTTGGCTGGCAAGCCCAGCTCCGAAGGGCGGCGCTCGCTTTCGGTGTAGACCCAGGCGTCTTCCGTCAACCAGCCATTGCTTTCGAGCAACTCGCAGGCTGGCTTGAGCAGGTCAAGGTTGAAGGGCGGGTCGAGGAACACCACATCAAACAGGTCGGTGGCCGGGGTCGCGAGGAAGTTCAGCGCATTGGTCTGTTGAACCTCGCCCGTCGTGCAGCGCAGGATGCCCATGTTCTCGCGGATGTTGGAAATCGCCAGGCGGTTGCTGTCCAGCGCGAGCCCCTTGGCCGCACCGCGTGACAGGGCTTCAAGAAACAGTGCACCGCTGCCGGCAAATACGTCCAGCACCCGGGCCCCGGCAATGTAAGGGGCGAGCCAGTTGAACAGAGTTTCACGTACGCGGTCCGGCGTTGGGCGCAGGCCCTCGACATGGGGGAAGTCCAGCTTGCGGCTGCGCCATTCCCCACCAATGATGCGCAACTGGCCTGCGCCCGAATGCGATGTGTTTTTTTGCTTTGCCATTAATGCTCCGGAACCCCAAGAGGTTGCTCTGAAGGTTTTTCGGTAGGTGGTGGCAGTGGTTTCTGCGGCACGGTAGGGCCGGCGGTCACTACGACCATTTTGTCGGCGCTCAGGTGCTTGTTCATGGCTGTCTTGACCTGCTCGGTGGTCAGGTTCTGGGACTGCTGCATGAAGGTTTCGAGATAGTCCAAGGGCAAATCGTAGAAGCCCATTGCGCCCAGTTGGCCGACGATAGCGGCGTTACTGGCGGTGGACAGCGGAAAGCTGCCTGCCAATTCACGTTTGGCATCGTCGAGTTCTTTTTGTGTCGGGCCATTTTTCAGGTAATCGGCCAGAATGTCTTGCACCAGTTTGAGCGTGCCTTCGCTCAGCTCGGCGCGGGTTTGCAGGTTGATCAGGAAAGGGCCGCGTGCTTGCATGGGGCTGAAGCCAGAGTACACGCCATACGTCAGCCCGCGTTTTTCACGCACTTCAGTCATCAGGCGCGTACCAAAACCACCACCACCGAGAATGCTGTTGCCCAGGGCCAAGGCTGCATAGTCGGGGTCATGACGGTCAATACCCAGTTGAGCCAGCAATAAATGCGTTTGCTTGGACGGGAACTCGATGTGGGTCAGGCCTGCTTTCGGTTCCTCAGGCTGAGCCGTTTTTGGCAACGCCGGGCCTTTGGGCAGGGCCGCTGAGACTTGAGCTGCCATGGCTTGGGCTTCTTCGCGGGACAGATCACCGACAATCGCAATTACGGCATTGCCAGCCGTGTAAGCCTTGTTATGGAAGGCTTTGAGCTGGTCAATGGTGATCGAGGTGATGCTTTGCGCCGTACCGTCGCTGGCATGGGCGTAGGGGTGGTTGCCGTACAGGTGGGTGAACAGTTCGTTGCTGGCCAGTTTGCCAGGGTTCTGTTTTTGGAATTCAAAGCTGGCCAGTAGCTGGTTTTTGATTCGTGACAGCGCGTCGGCCGGGAATGTCGGTTTGCCGATCACTTCAGCGAACAGGTTGAGCGCCGGAGTGCGTTTGGACGGGTCGCTCAAACTGCGCAATGAGGCCACGGCCATGTCGCGATAGGCACCGTTGCCAAAATCGGCACCCAAGCTTTCAAAGCCCTGGGCGATGGCACCGACGTCCTTGCCCGCGACGCCTTCGTTGAGCATGGCATTGGTCAACAACGCCAGGCCTGGCGTGTCGCCATCCTGGCCGCTGCCGGCGGCAAACGTCAGGCGCAAGTCGAACATCGGCAGTTGCCGAGCTTCAACGAACAGCACTTTGGAGCCTTCGGCAGTCTTCCAGGTTTGTACGTTCAAGGCACGGTTGCTGGGCGCTTTGCCATCGAGTTCGGCCAGCGATTCGAGCTTGCGCTCGGACTTGGCACTTTCCAGCGCTGGGCTGGCGACAGGCTTGGCGCGGTCAACGAGGTAGTAGCCCATTGCACCGACCAGCACTGCGACGGCCAGGCCGAGCAGGGCGTATCGGGAACCTTTACGCTTACTCATGGGGTTTCTCCTCGGGCAGTACGTGCGCAACGCTGAGACGGTCGCGGGTGAAATACGTGCGGGCCGCTTGCTGGATATCGGCCGGGGTGACTTTTTGCAGGTCTGCCAGCTCGCTGTCCATCAGCTTCCAGGACAGACCGACGGTTTCCAGTTGGCCAATTGAAGTGGCTTGGGAGGTGATCGAGTCGCGCTCGTACACCAGGCCGGCGATGACCTGGGCACGTACGCGTTCCAGTTCTTCAGCGGTTGGTGGGGTTTTCTTCAGGTCATCCAGCAACCGCCACACACCCGCCTCGGCTTGCGCCAGGGAGACTTTTTTCTGGCTGTTGGGCATTGCGCTCAGCAGGAACAGGCTGTCGCCACGGGTAAAGGCGTTGTAACTGGAAGACGCGCCCGACACGAGCTCTTCGCCGCGCTCCAGTTGTGTTGGCATACGCGCGCTGTAGCCGCCGTCCAGCAGTGCCGAAATCAGGCGCAGGGCATTGGCGGTGACCGGGTCTTGGGCGGTGGCAACGCTTGGCACGTTGAAGCCCAGCATCAGGCTTGGCAACTGGGTTTGTACGTGAATCTTGAGCAGGCGCTCGCCAGGCGTGGCCAGTTCAAGCGGTGCTTTGGCAAGGGGGGTATCGCGTTTGGCGATCGGGCCGAAATAGCGTTGGGCCAGGGTTTTGACTTCATCCGGAGTGACATCGCCGACCACGACCAGCGTGGCGTTGTTCGGTGTGTACCATTCTTCGTACCAGGTACGCAGCTCGCCAACGGTCATGCGCTCCAGGTCGACCATCCAACCGATCGTCGGCGTGTGGTAACCGCTGGACGGATAGGCCATGGCACTGAACAATTCGTAGGCTTTGCTCATGGGTTGGTCATCGGTGCGCAGGCGGCGTTCTTCTTTGATGACCTCGATTTCCCGCTTGAACTCCTCCGGTGGCAAGCGAAGGCTGGCCATGCGGTCGGCTTCAAGCTCGAAGGCCACTGCCAGGCGGTCGCGGGCCAGTACCTGGTAATAGGCGGTGTAATCGTCGCTGGTGAAGGCGTTCTCCTGGGCACCCAGGTCGCGCAGGATCAATGAGGCTTCGCCCGGACCAACCTTATTACTGCCCTTGAACATCATGTGTTCGAGGGCATGAGACAGGCCGGTTTTGCCGGGAGTCTCGTAGCTGGAGCCGACCTTGTACCAGACCTGAGACACCACCACCGGGGCGCGGTGGTCTTCGCGAACAATGACTTTCAGGCCATTGTCCAGGCGAAACTCATGGGTGGGCTGCGGATCGGCCGCAAAGGCGGCAAGCGGGAGTAAAACTGTGCTGAGCAACAGGCCAGCGGCGGCTAGTGCATTCATTCGTTTTTAAACCTGTCGGGCTGCCCGCTTGGCCTTAGCGTCAGCGGGTGAGGAGGTGCTAGGATACTGATCCGTTTTACTGACGGCCACGCCTATCAGGCCTTTGACGATCAGATGACGTTTGATCGGGCAGTATAGGAGCCCGTTTTGGAATCGCGGACGTATCCCGGTAAATTTCGCTTTTTTGCCGATTTTCCCGTTTCAGATTCGAGTTAAGACGACGTTTCGAAGGTGTTTTTACCCTTCTACTTAAGTTGTGTGCGAACAAGCTGGCAATACAACAGTCTTTTTCGTACCGAATATTATTTGCCGGGGCGCCACGGTGGCGCGTCGCTACGATGAGATAGCCGTCCTCCATGTTTGGTTCCAACGACGACAAGAAGACCCCAGCTGCGGCTGGCGAGAAAAAAGGCCTGTTCGGATGGCTGCGCAGAAAACCGCAGGAAACCGTCGTTGAACAGCCTGTGCCTGAAACCACCCCCGAGCCGTTGATCGAGGCCGCGGCCGTGGTTGCTGAGCCGGTGCCGGAAGAGGTGACGGCTCCTGTGGTTGAGGCGGCTCAATCTACGCCATGGCCGCCGCTGCCTGTTCCCGAAGAGTCGGTTGCCCTGGTCGAAGACGTGGAAGCGCCGCACATCATGCCGCCGATCCCAGCGGCCGCGCCGGTGCTTGAAGTGGTTGAACCGGTGCTAGCGGTGGTTGAAACCATCGCCGAGCCTGTTGCTCCAGCTCCAGCTCCAGCTCCAGCTCCAGCTCCAGCTTCGGTTGCTGTAGTGGCTGCCCCTGCGCCGGTGATCGAGCCGCCTGCGCCGGCACCTGCCCCTGTGGCTGAAACCAAAGTCGGCTTTTTTGCCCGCCTCAAGCAAGGCCTGTCCAAGACCAGCGCGAGCATTGGCGAAGGCATGGCCAGCCTGTTTCTGGGCAAGAAGGTTATCGACGATGACCTGCTGGACGAAATCGAAACCCGCTTGCTGACCGCAGACGTGGGCGTTGAAGCCACATCGGTGATCATCAAGAACCTGACACAAAAGGTCGCGCGCAAACAGCTGACTGACGCAGACGCACTGTACAAGTCCCTGCAGGACGAATTGGCGGCCATGCTCAAACCGGTGGAGCAACCGCTGGTGATTGAGTCGAAGAACAAGCCGTTTGTGATTCTGGTGGTGGGCGTCAATGGCGCGGGTAAAACCACCACCATCGGCAAACTGGCGAAAAAACTGCAGCTGGAAGGCAAGAAAGTCATGCTGGCAGCCGGCGATACGTTCCGTGCGGCGGCTGTGGAGCAATTGCAGGTGTGGGGCGAACGTAACCACATCCCGGTCATCGCCCAGCACACGGGCGCGGATTCGGCCTCGGTGATCTTTGACGCCGTGCAAGCCGCCAAGGCGCGTGGCATCGATGTCTTGATCGCCGACACCGCCGGTCGTCTGCACACCAAAGACAACCTGATGGAAGAACTGAAAAAGGTTCGCCGCGTGATCGGCAAACTGGACGAAGACGCGCCGCATGAAGTGTTGCTGGTGCTGGACGCGGGTACGGGTCAGAACGCCATCAGCCAGACCAAGCAATTCAATCAGACCGTGGCCCTGACCGGGCTGGCGCTGACCAAACTGGACGGCACGGCCAAGGGGGGCGTGATCTTCGCTCTGGCCAAACAGTTTGGCATTCCGATTCGTTTGATCGGGGTGGGTGAAGGCATCGATGATTTACGCACTTTTGAGTCCGAGCCTTTTGTTCAGGCTCTGTTTGCGGAGCGGGAGCGTCCATGATTCGTTTCGAGCAGGTCGGTAAGCGCTATCCAAATGGACACGTGGGCCTGCATGAGCTGAGCTTTCGGGTTCGTCGCGGCGAGTTTCTCTTTGTAACCGGTCACTCCGGGGCGGGCAAAAGCACCTTGCTGCGCCTGCTGCTGGCGATGGAGCGCCCCACCAGCGGCAAACTGCTGCTGGCCGGGCAGGACCTGAGCCAGATCAGTAATGCCCAGATTCCCTTTTTGCGTCGTCAGATCGGCGTGGTGTTCCAGAATCACCAGTTGCTGTTTGATCGCACAGTGTTCAATAACGTCGCCCTGCCGCTGCAAATCCTGGGCTTATCCAAGGTTGAAGTGGCCAAGCGCGTTGATTCGGCGTTGGAGCGTGTGTCGCTGTCAGACAAGTCCGACTTGTACCCTGGCGACCTGTCCACCGGCCAGCAACAGCGCGTGGGCATTGCCCGAGCCATCGTGCATCGGCCCGCCTTGCTTCTGGCTGATGAACCCACGGGTAACCTTGATCCACGTTTGGCGGCGGAAATTATGGGTGTATTTGAAGACATCAACCGGTTGGGCACCAGCGTGCTGATTGCCAGTCACGACCTGGCGCTGATCGCACGCATGCGCCACCGCATGCTGACCTTGCAGCGCGGCCGCTTGATCGGTGATGGGGAGGCCGCGCAATGAGTGCAACCCGCAGCCCCAAAGTATCTGAACGCGTGGCACCCAAGGCTGCCGACCCGCAGCCACCGAAGAAAAAACGTGACGAAGACGATGGCCCGACGTTTGGCATGTTGTTCCATGCTTGGGTGGAAGCGCACCGCGCCAGCCTGCTCGACAGCCTGAAGCGCTTGGGCAAGCAGCCGATCGGTAGCTTCTTTACATGCCTGGTGATGGCCGTGGCCTTGAGCTTGCCCATGGGTTTGTCATTGTTGCTGAACAATGTCGAGCGGTTGGGTGGGTCTTGGCAGCGCGCGGCGCAGATTTCGCTGTATTTGCAAATGGATGCCAGCAATGCTCAGGGTGAGCAGTTGAGTCATCAGATAAAAGGTATGCCGGGCGTCGCGGATGCTGAATTTATCAGCCGCGAAAAAGCCCTCGAAGAGTTCCAGCAGCAGTCTGGGCTGGGCGAAGCGCTCAAGGAGCTACCGGATAACCCGTTGCCGGGCGTGGTGCTGGTGACCCCTGAAGAGGTCGATAAAACCGCCCTTGAGAGCCTTCGCGAGCGCCTTGCCGAGTTGCCAAAGGTGCAACAGGCGCAACTTGATCTAGTCTGGGTCGAGCGTCTGGCTGCGATTCTGAAATTGGGCGACCGTTTTGTGTTTGGTTTGACGGTGTTGCTGGTGTCGGCTTTGCTGTTGGTGATTGGCAACACCATTCGCCTGCATATTGAGAATCGGCGCATTGAGATCGAGGTCATCAAGCTGGTCGGGGGTACCGACAGCTATGTGCGTAGGCCGTTTCTGTACATGGGCGCGCTCTATGGATTGGGTGCCGGTATGCTTTCCTGGGGGGTTTTGGCCTTCGGTTTGAACTGGCTCAACGACGCGGTCGTCGGCTTGGCGGGGCTGTATGGCAGTAATTTTGCCTTGGCTGGCGTGCCGGTCGCCGATGGTCTGTCTCTATTGCTTGGCGCGGTGCTGTTAGGGTATATCGGTGCATGGATTGCAGTAGCGCGTCACTTACGTGAGCTTTCGCCCAAGTAGTTCCTTTTTGCCTGTTGACCTTTTCAGCTTTTACGGGAACTTTCCTTATCATTCCCGGTCAACTTTCGCAGTGCTGAATAGCACGAGTATGTAAGACGGAGGTTTTTTCGTATGACCACTTCTTTGCAACCTGCGTATGCGTTGGTTCCTGGTGCGAACCTTGAGGCCTACGTCAATACGGTGAACAGCATTCCACTGCTGACGCCAGAGCAGGAGCGTGAACTGGCCGAGAGTCTCTACTATGAGCAGGATCTTGGAGCGGCTCGGCAGATGGTGCTCGCTCACCTGCGTTTTGTTGTGCACATTGCCCGCAGTTATTCGGGCTATGGCCTGGCTCAGGCTGATCTGATCCAGGAAGGCAATGTTGGCCTGATGAAGGCGGTCAAACGTTTCAACCCTGAAATGGGTGTGCGTCTGGTGTCGTTCGCCGTGCATTGGATCAAGGCAGAAATTCACGAATTCATCCTGCGTAACTGGCGCATCGTGAAAGTCGCCACCACCAAGGCCCAGCGCAAACTATTTTTTAACCTGCGCAGCCAGAAAAAACGTTTGGCCTGGCTGAACAACGATGAAGTGCATCGCGTGGCTGAGAGCCTTGGCGTAGAGCCGCGTGAAGTGCGCGAGATGGAAAGCCGCCTGACGGGCCATGACATGGCCTTCGACCCGGCGGCAGAAGCGGACGATGACAGTGCATTCCAGTCGCCGGCCAATTATCTGGAAGACCACCGTTACGACCCGGCGCGTCAACTGGAAGATGCTGACTGGACCGATAACTCCACCAGCAACCTGCATGAAGCGCTCGAAGTGCTGGACGACCGCAGTCGCGACATTCTGTATCAGCGCTGGCTGGCTGAAGAGAAAGCCACGCTGCACGACCTGGCACAGAAGTACAACGTGTCTGCAGAGCGGATTCGCCAGCTTGAAAAAAGCGCGATGAACAAGCTCAAACTGTCGATTGCCGCTTAACCCGGTCCGATAAAAAAACGCCCCGTTCGGGGCGTTTTTGTTTGTGGCCTACGGGGTTGCAGGGTTACTGCGCCCACGGCTTGTCGCTGCGTGAGGTGTTCAGGGTGGTGAGGTAGCTGTCGCCGCCCAACTGGCGCATTTGCTGGCGAATCCAGCTGGCGCGGCGGCTGATGTAGGGGCTGGGGTGGCTGGCACTCCAACTGCGCGGGTTAGGCAACACCGCAGCCAATTGGCTGGCTTGCTGGGCTGAAAGCCTGGCGGCACTGACGCCAAAGTGATGTTGCGCAGCGGCTTCGGCCCCAAATACCCCTTTGTCCCATTCGGCACTGTTGAGGTAAACCTCAAGAATCCGCTGCTTGGGCCAAAGCAGTTCAATCAGCCCGGTGAACCAGGCTTCCAAGCCTTTGCGCAGCCAACTGCGGCCAGACCATAAAAACAGGTTCTTCGACACTTGCTGGCTAAGGGTGCTGGCTCCGCGAACCGTACCACCCTGCTCGTTATGGGCAAAGGCGGCGCGGATGGCACCAAAATCGAAGCCCCAATGTTCGGCGAACTTCTGGTCCTCGCCGGCAATGACGGCAATTTTCAGGTCATTGGATATTTCATCCCACGGCCGCCAACTGCGTTGCAGGTCAATCGGCTCGCCGTCGAGCCACGACTCGACCTTACGCTCGACCATCAGCGCGGTGCCCGGTGGTGGCACCCAGCGAAAGATCAGCACTAACACAATGCTGGCCGCCACGAACCACAGCAGGGCTTTAAGGACGCGATGTAGGAGATTACGCAGCATAGATGGCTTGGCCGAACCCGTTGAGCGGGCCATTATACAGACCCTGCGCTATTCGATGACCCTGAAGGGAGTGAACCATGTTGCGCGTTTTTCTGATGCTGACCGCCTTTTTCGGTTTTACCGGTGTTGCTCTCGGTGCCTTTGCGGCACACGGCTTGAAAGGCCGTTTGAGCGAACAGTATCTGGCTATTTTTCATACAGGTGTGACCTACCAGTTGGTGCACACCCTGGCCCTGCTGGGCGTAGCGCTGCTCGCCACCCACCTCCCAGGGCGGTTGATGACATGGGCCGGTGTGTGTTTCGCGCTGGGGATCGTGCTGTTTTCCGGCAGCCTGTACCTGCTGACGCTGACGGGCATCAGTAAGTTGGGGATCATCACGCCCTTTGGCGGCCTGGCCTTTTTGGCCGGTTGGTTCTGCCTGGGACTGGCCGCTTGGCGCGTGAGCTGAGCGCACAGGATGAATGGCTTGGGTCGGCTTGAGGGATCGGGCTAGAATGCTGGCCCCTAAAAACGAAGGCAGCGTCGCGCATGCGCATTCAGTTGAACGGTGAACCCTTTGAACTGCCCGACGGCGAAACCGTCGCGGCATTGTTGGCACGCCTGGATTTGACCGGCCGTCGCGTTGCTGTGGAGTGCAATCAGGACATCGTCCCGCGCAGCCAGCACGCCGAAACCGTCCTTGTTGAAGGCGATCAGGTCGAAGTGGTGCATGCCATCGGTGGTGGCTAGGGCCTGACTTCGCCGTTCACACCCGCCCCATTGTGCACACCATTTTTAAGAGGATTCCCGATGAGCAACGTTCGCAGCGACAAGCCTTTTGTGTTGGCCGGCCGTACTTACCAGTCGCGTCTGCTGGTTGGCACCGGCAAGTACCGTGATATGGAAGAAACCCGCCTGGCCATTGAAGCCTCGGGCGCTGAAATCGTGACCGTTGCTGTGCGTCGTACCAACATCGGCCAGAACCCTGGCGAGCCGAACCTGCTCGACATCCTGCCGCCGGATCGTTACACCATCCTGCCCAACACCGCAGGTTGCTACGACGCGGTTGAGGCGGTACGCACCTGCCGCCTGGCCCGTGAGCTGCTCGACGGGCACAACCTGGTCAAACTCGAAGTGCTGGCAGACCAGAAAACCTTGTTCCCCAACGTCATCGAAACCCTCAAGGCCGCCGAAGTGCTGGTCAAGGAAGGTTTTGACGTGATGGTATACACCAGCGATGACCCGATCATCGCCCGCGAGCTTGAAGCCATGGGCTGTATCGCGGTGATGCCGCTGGCGGGCCTGATCGGCACGGGCCTGGGTATCTGCAACCCGTACAACCTGCGGATCATTCTGGAAGAAGCGAAAATCCCAGTGCTGGTGGATGCGGGTGTGGGCACAGCCTCCGACGCGACCATCGCCATGGAGATGGGCTGCGAAGCCGTGCTGATGAACTCAGCCATTGCCAACGCCCAGCACCCGATCATCATGGCCGAAGCCATGAAGCACGCCATTGTGGCGGGCCGTCTGGCGTACCTGGCCGGGCGTATGCCAAAAAAACTCTATGCCAGCGCCTCCTCGCCGCTGGATGGTCTGATCAAGTAAGAGCCCCTGATGACTGAACCACTCGACACCTCAACCCCGGAAGACGGCGACGACCGCCAGCACCGCCGCATCAAGAGCTTTGTGATGCGCGCCGGGCGCATGACCGAAGGCCAGCAACGCGGCCTCGATCAAGGCACGCAGCTGTACGTCCTGCCGCTGGCTGATGCGCCGGTCGATTACGACCAGGTATTCGGCCGCTCGGCACCGCGCACCCTGGAAATCGGCTTCGGCATGGGTCACTCCCTGCTGGAAATGGCGGCGGCTTCGCCTGAGCAAGACTTTATCGGGGTCGAGGTTCACCGTCCGGGTGTGGGCGCGCTGCTCAACGGCGTGCTGACCCAGGGCCTGACCAACCTGCGGGTATACGACTGCGATGCGATCGAAGTCCTGACTCGCTGCGTGGCTGACAACAGCCTCGATCGCCTGCTGTTGTTCTTCCCGGACCCGTGGCACAAGAGCCGTCACCACAAGCGCCGCATCGTCCAGGCATCGTTTGCCGAACTGGTGCGTTCCAAGCTGAAAGTGGGTGGCGTGCTGCACATGGCGACCGACTGGGAACCGTATGCCGAATCCATGCTGGAAGTCATGAACGTCGCGCCGGGTTACCGCAACCTGGCCGAAGACGGCCAGTGCGTCCCACGCCCGGCCGAGCGCCCGGTGACCAAATTCGAACGCCGTGGCGAACGTCTTGGGCATGGCGTGTGGGATTTGAAGTTCGAGAAGTTGGCGTAAGTACTTATTAAAGTGCCGGTCTCCCCCTGCTTGGAGGCCGGTTTCTAAGCCAGACGTAACGTGATTGCCCCGATTGCAATCACGCATACGGACACGCAACGTACGACCGTGATGTGTTCTTTCAGAATCAGCCATGAGATGACGGCTGAGAACAAAATTGATGTTTCACGCAGCGCGGCCACGACGGCTACGGGGGCCTGAGTCATTGCATATAAGGCCAGCCCATAAGAAACCAGAGTGCCAAGACCTCCGACAGCACCCAAGTGCCAATTGAGCCGCAGATAGTGACGCGTCTGCGACCATTGAGTAAGTGTTGCCCAGCAGGTAATGGCTACGCCAGTGATCAGAAATATCCAGAGCGTGTAAGACGCTGGTGCTGCGGATAACCGTACGCCAATGCCATCGACTAATGTGTAGCCGCTAATAACCAAGGCGTTTAATAGCGCGAGTATTAAACCTTCCCGACTCTTTTGCCCCCCGCTCCAGAGCATTATTAAAATACCCGAACAGATAATACAGACACCCAGCCAAGCAGGGCTGGACAAGGTTTCGTCGAGGAAAAGGGTACCGGCGAGAGCAACAATAAGCGGTGCCGCACCGCGCATTATTGGATAAGTTTGGCTCATGTCTGCAATACGATAGATCCTTGCGACCAGTGCAAAATAGACGATTTGCAGTGCTGCAGACAGCGCAATATAGGGCCAGCTTTCTGGACTTGGGGAAGGAAGAGCGGGCAGTAAAACAACAGCCCATAGCGCCGCTGAAGCGGTCACCAGCACCATGGTTAATACCGTGTTCTTGCCAGCTTTAACAATAGCGTTCCATGACGCGTGTAGAACGGCGGCGAAAAGGACTATTTCAAATACTGTTAGCGACATAACTAAAGCCCGTGACTTCGTAAATTACGGAAGTTTGTCTATTTCAGTAGAGTTCTTTAAGTTTGGCCATGGTATATGGGATTTGAAGTTCGAGAAGTTGGCGTAAAAATCGCTATTCCTTGTAGGAGCGAGCTTGCTCGCGATCTTTTGATCTTCCAAAACAAAGATTGCGAGTAAGTACGTTCCTGCAGGGGGCGGGTTTATCCGCGGCGATCCGCGACTACGCCAATCAAGACCAGTACCACCAACAACACCGGTGCCAGGCTGTAGTTGTTGAATTGGCTCAGGCCGCGTTCAACCCACGGGGTGGCGTAGATCAAGGCTGCACCGCTGCCGATCAGGCACAGCAGGGCCATCAAAGGCACGCGCAGGGCACCGGCAATGCTGCCCAGGCGTTGTTCGACCCAGCCCTTGAAGTCGGCACCGAACAGCACCAGTACGCAACCGATCAAGGCCAGCGAGATTTCCGAGAGGTGGCCTCGGCTCCAGCGCGAGACGGTGGCAAGCAGGTCCAGTACCAAGTCCATTCGAGTTCCTTAGGTCAAAAATTGCTGCAGCAGGTCATTGAGAAACAGTTGGCCTCGGGCTGTTGCTGCCAGGCGTGTCGGTTCGACCTGCAATAAGCCGCTTTGTTCGGCGGCCTTGCGGCCTTCGCTCAAGCTGTCGAGGGAAAGCCCCGTGCGTTGTGGGTACAACGCCGAATCCACGCCGTCGGTAAGACGCAAGGCGTTCATTAGAAACTCAAATGGCAGTTCTTCGGCAGTCAGAATTTTCTCGCCGGCTTGAAAGCTTTTGGCTGAATTTAAGTAGTCCTTTGGCAGCCGGGTTTTCCAAGTGCGGACGATTCGGCCATCAGGATGGCTCAATTTCCCATGAGCGCCAGCGCCAATGCCGATAAAGTCGCCAAAGCTCCAGTAGTTCAGGTTGTGCCGCGCCGGGCGACCCGGCTGGGCGTAGGCCGACACTTCGTACTGGGCGTAGCCATACTCGGCAAGCAACGCTTGGCCTGCTTCCTGGATGTCCCACAAGGTGTCGTCCTCGGGCAAATCAGGCGGCTTGTTCCAGAACACCGTGTTGGGTTCCAGCGTCAGTTGATACCACGACAGGTGTGTCGGTTTGAGGGCAATGGCCTGGCGCAGGTCGCTCAGGGCGTCTTCCAGGCTCTGATCGGGTAAACCGTGCATCAAGTCGAGGTTGAAGTTATCAAAGCCCGCCTGGCGCGCCATGCCAGCGGCGCGCACGGCTTCGTCACCGTTGTGGATGCGCCCCAGCGCCTTGAGTTTTTCTTGCTGAAAACTCTGGATGCCAATCGACAGGCGATTGATCCCCAGTTTTCGGTAGGCCACGAATTTCTCTTGCTCGAAGGTGCCGGGGTTGGCTTCGAGGGTGATTTCGATATCACTGGCAAACGGGATGCGTGCTTCAACGCCTTTGAGCAACCGGCCCAGCGCCTGGGCGCTGAACAGGCTCGGCGTGCCACCGCCAAAAAAGATCGAGCTCAGCTCACGGCCATAGACAGCGTGCAGGTCTTGATCGAGGTCGGCCAGCAACGCGTCGACGTATTCTTCTTCGGGCAGCACCGGGCTTGCAGTGTGCGAGTTGAAGTCGCAGTACGGGCATTTGCGCACGCACCACGGAATATGGATGTACAGCGACAGGGGGGGCAGTTGCGTCAGCGGCGCGCGCGGTGCCTGCTGGGTAAAGCCAGCCGCACCCAGATAGAGCGGCTGTGAAGGGGTGTCGTGGGTCATTTCAGGCCCAGACGCTGGCGCAGCAAGACCATCGCGCGTGCGCGGTGACTCAGTTGGTTTTTCTCGGCTGGGCTGAGTTCAGCGCTGGAGCAGTTGCGCTCCGGCACCCAAAACAACGGGTCGTAGCCAAAACCGTGATCGCCGCTGGCCGCGTGCAGGATGCGGCCGTGCCACAAGCCTTCGCAGATGATTGGCAGCGGGTCGTCGGCGTGGCGCACCAGCGCCAGCACGCACACAAATTGCGCGCCGCGTTCAGCCTCAGGCACGTCTTTCAAGGCCTCGAGCAGTTTGGCGTTGTTTGCCGCATCGCCTTGGCCGTCGGCGTAACGGGCCGAATAAATGCCCGGTGCGCCGCCGAGAAAGTCCACCGCCAGCCCAGAATCGTCTGCCAGGGCGGGCAGGCCGGAGATGCGTGCTGCGTTGCGTGCTTTAAGAATCGCGTTTTCAACAAACGACAAGCCGGTTTCATCCGGTTCGACGCTGCTGAACTCTCCAATCGAGCGCAACTGCACCGACTCGCCGAGCATGGCCTGAAGTTCTTTGAGTTTGCCGGCGTTGTGGCTAGCCAGGACCAGTTGCGTAAGGTTAATCATTGGAGCGGAGCGACCTCTTGGGAGAATTCGATGTCTTTGGTTTCGCCGTTGACCTTGAGCTCAATGGCGAACACATAGACTTTAGCGGGCTGGACCGGGAACTGGGCGAAGTAATCAATCGCCCCCTGGTCATTGATCACCTGCTTGAAGGTGAGCGGTTTAGCTTTTTTATCGCCGGTTTCGCGGTAAGTGCCCTTGATCGTGCTGGCTATTTTTTGATCATCTTTGGACAGGTTGAAGTTCAGCGCACCCAGTTGGTCACTGCGTTGCAGGCCGTACCTGGCGGTGATCTCAGGGCTCAGGAAGTTGGTCATGAAGGCGTTGTAGTTGACCACGGTGCCGCCAACGTGTGTGGCCCCCGCAGCCATCGCCTGAACGGCGAAGCACATCGAAAGCAGCAGTAGTCCAATACGTCCCATGGTGTTTCTCCTTGAATAAAGCGGTTAAACCGCGATGTGGTGATCCTGCAGGCCAGGGCTGCTGACACGGTAAATGCCAATCTCGCCTAACAGGTTAGGCCATAACTTACTCGCCCACCCGTGTCGGTGTTGTTGATCCACAGCAAGGCGGTTGATCACCTGCGCTTCGCGCTCACGGCATAGTGCTTCGAAGTCTTCGAAGGTGCAGAAGTGGATGTTCGGCGTGTTGTACCAGGTATACGGCAGGAACTCGGAAACCGGCATGCGGCCTTTACTGGCCAAATACCAGCGGCAGCGCCAGTGCCCGAAATTCGGGAAGGTGATAATGCACTGACGGCCCACGCGCAGCATTTCGTCGAGGATCCGGTCGGGGTAGTGCACCGCCTGCAGCGCTTGGGTCATGACCACGATGTCAAAGCTGTTGCTGGCAAAGTTGCCCAGCCCTTTGTCGAGGTCTTGCTCGATGACGTTAATGCCCTTGGCCACGCACTCGGCAATGTTGTCCGGGTCGTTTTCCAGGCCGTAGCCGGTGACTTGCTTGTTGTCACGCAGCCAGCTCAGCAGTTCGCCATCACCACAACCGAGGTCGAGCACGCGGCTGCCGGCGGGGATCCAGTCTTGGATGATTTCCAGGTCGGCTCTCATGGCGTTCTCACAGTTCAATACGGTTCATGTAGTTGCCGAACGCTTGCAGGTAGCGCGGGATCGGAATCAGGAAGGCGTCATGGCCTTGCGGAGCATCAATCTCGAGGTAGCAAACGTCTTTTTTCGCCGCCATCAAGGCATCCACCAGTTCCCGTGAGCGAGCCGGCGAGAAGCGCCAGTCGGTGGTGAATGACATCACGCAGAAGCGCGCTTTGGCCCCGGCAAAGGTTTTGGCCAGGTCATCGTCGAAGTTGGCGGCCGGGTCAAAGTAGTCCAGCGCTTTGGTCATCAGCAGGTAGGTGTTGGCATCGAACCGGCCAGAGAACTCTTCGCCCTGATAGCGCAGGTAGCTTTCCACCTGGAACTCGACGCTGTGGAAGTCGTAGTTGAGGTTTTCGTTCTTCAGGCCACGGCCGAACTTTTCCCCCATCGAGTCATCCGACAGGTAGGTGATATGCCCCACCATGCGCGCCAGCATCAGGCCGCGTTTGGGGATCACGCCTTTTTCCTGGAACGAGCCGCCGTGAAATTCGGGGTCGGTGAGGATGGCCTGGCGGGCAACTTCGTTGAAGGCGATGTTTTGCGCCGACAATTTGGGTGCCGACGCGATTGCCAGGCAATGGCGCAGGCGATCCGGGTAGCTGATGCTCCATTGCAGTGCCTGCATGCCGCCCAGGCTGCCGCCGATAATGGCGGCCCACTGTTCGATACCCAATCGGTCGGCAAGGCGGGCCTGGCTGTGCACCCAGTCTTCAACGGTCAGTACCGGAAATTGCGCGCCAAACGGGTGGCCGGTTTCAGGGTTCAGGCTGCTTGGGCCCGTCGAACCGTTGCAGCCGCCCAGGTTGTTGAGGCTGACGACAAAGAACCGGTTGGTATCAATGGGCTTGCCGGGGCCAATGCAACTGTCCCACCAACCCGGCTTGCGATCATCGACACTGTGATAACCCGCAGCGTGATGGTGCCCGGAGAGTGCATGGCAGATCAGCACAGCATTGCTGGCCGTGGCATTGAGCTGGCCGTAGGTTTCGTAAATCAGGTCATAGGCCGGCAGTGAGCGCCCGCAGGCCAAGGCCAACGGCTCGCTGAAATGTGCTATTTGCGGCACAACCAGACCAACGGAATCGGGGGGAAAGGCAGCTGGCATCGACCCTGCTCTCATTTAAATGAGGCGTAAGTCTAATGAGCGGGGGGCAGAGCGGCAAGCAAAGGTCTGTGAAATGCAATCGCTGTAGGAGCAGCCGGTCGACGCTCGATTGCTCCTACAGTTTTTTCCGTTAGATCAGGCCGAACAGCACGACCGGCATGCCGACAGACATGGCCAACGGTGGGATCACGAAGCTCTGGATCAGTTGGATCACCATAAAGGCCAGGATCGGTGAGATGTCCAGGCCGCCCATGCTTGGCAGGAAGCGGCGGAACGGGGCCAGGGCAGGTTCGGTGATCTGGTTGACCAGCTCGGCACCCGGGCTGGCGCTGCCTGGGGCAACCCATGACAGGATGACGCTGATGATCATGGCGAAGAAGAAGATCTTCAAGAACAGCGCGGTGACGCCAATGATCGCCCAGGCCAGCAGGCCCAGAATGTTGAACGACATGTAGCTCAGCGTGAGCACGACGGCGAAGATCACCATTTGCACGACAATGGCCAGCACCAGCGAGGACATGTCCAGGCCAAACAGGCTGGGAATGACCCGGCGCAGCGGCTTGAGCAAGGGCTGGGTGGCCTTGACCGTGAACTGGCACAGCGGGTTGTAGAAGTTGGCGCGTACCAGTTGCAGGATGAAGCGCAGCAGAACGATCAGCAGGTAAAGGCTGCCCAGGGTTTGAATCACGAAAATGGCAGCGCCATTAAGTCCAGACATCATGTGCTCCTTATTGACCCAGTTGTTCGGCCATTTCGGCCGAGCGGTGCGCGGCGGCACGCAATGCGGTTTCGACCGAGGCTTCAAAGCCGTTGGCCTGGAATGATTTGATCGCCGCTTCGGTCGTACCGGCCGGCGAGGTGACGCGGCGGCGCAGTTCGGCGGCATCAACGTCGCTGCTCACCGCCATGTGCGCCGCGCCCAGGGCGGTGTGTTGGGCCATTTGAGCGGCCACGTCGCGGGGCAGGCCGAGTTTGACGCCTGCGTCGGTCATCGCTTCGATCAGCAGGAAGAAATACGCCGGGCCGCTGCCTGAGACGGCGGTCACCGCATCGATTTGCTTTTCAATGTCCACCCAGAACACCAGGCCTACGGCCGACAGCAGGTCTTGCGCCTGTTGGCGTTGCTCGGGCGTGACGTCGGCGGTGGCGTACAAACCGCTCACGCCTTTGCCCAGCAAAGCGGGCGTGTTGGGCATGCAACGCACCAGCGGCTGCTCGCCCAGCCACTTCAGCAGGCTCTCGCAGGTAATGCCGGCCGCAATCGACACCAGCAGTTGGTGCGGCTTGAGGTGTGGGCGCAGGCTCTCGCACACGGCTTTCATGACCTGCGGCTTGACCGCGATCACAATCACGTCGGCGTCTTCGATGGCTTGCGCGTTGTCAGCGAAGGTCTTAATACCGTGCTCGGCCGTGACCTTGGCACGGGTATCTGCGCCGGGGTCGCTGGCACGAATATGGTCAGCGTTCAGGCCTTTGGCCAGCAGGCCGCCAATCAGACTGGAAGCCATGTTGCCGGCCCCGATAAAAGCAATACGCGTCGAGCTCATAACCGATCCTTATAAACAGTTAGACGGGGCTTTTCAGGCCTGGCCGTAATCGCGGGCACCGAACAGAGCGGTGCCAATTCTCACCCATGTGGCACCTTGAGCTATGGCCGACTCCAGGTCGTGGCTCATGCCCATTGAAAGTGTGTCGAGCCCCAGGTTCAGGCTTTCCTGCAACTGGCGCACGGCGGCAAATGCTGCGTCCTGCTCTGTACGGTCTTGCGTGGGCTCTGGAATAGCCATCAGGCCGCGCAGCTTCAAACGCGGCAACGCCATGATGGCTTGAGCCAGTGCGGGCAGGTCTGCAGGTGTGCAGCCGGACTTGCTGGCCTCGCCACTGACATTGACCTGAATGCAGATATTGAGTGGTGCCATGTCTGCTGGGCGTTGGTCTGACAAGCGCTGGGCAATTTTCAGGCGATCCACGGAGTGCACCCAGTCGAAGTGCTCGGCGATATCACGGGTCTTGTTCGACTGAATGGGGCCGATGAAGTGCCAACACAAGGGCAAGTCGGTTAATTCGTTCTGCTTGGCGCGCGCTTCTTGCAAGTAGTTCTCGCCAAAGTCGCGAATGCCGGCTGCGTAGGCTTCACGCAGTGCAGCAGCGGGTTTGGTCTTGCTGACCGCGAGTAAATGAATGCTCGTTACATCACGTTGCACAGCTAGGGCCGCGTCCCGGATACGCGCCTCAACCTGCGCAATGTTGCCTGCTATCGTGGACATTCGGTTAAGCCCGCCGTGGTGAAAGACTGCGGCATTCTACTGGAATTGGGAGCGTCTGGAATTGGAAGGGGACATGGATATCGCCGACCTGCTGGCATTGTGCCTGAAACAGGGGGCTTCAGATTTGCACGTATCGGCGGGCAGGCAGCCCATGTTACGGATCGACGGTGAGTTGCAGCCCTGTGCGCAGGCGATGCTGACGCCGGAGCAGGCGCGCCGCTTGATTCACAGCGTGATGACGCCTGCTCAGCGCCAGGCGTTTGAATCTGCGCATGAGGCTGACTTTGCCTACGTGGCCGCACAGTCGGGGCGGTTTCGGGTCAATGCGTTTGAGCAGCAGCGCGGCGTGGGGGCGGTGTTTCGGCGTATTGGCGCAACCTTGCCCAGCCTGGTGTCACTGGGGCTGGACGAGGTGTTCCGCCGGCTTTGGCAAATGCCGCGCGGGCTGGTGCTGGTCACGGGGGCAACGGGCTCCGGCAAAACCACCACCCTGGCGGCGATGATTGATCATTTGAACCGTACAGACCCGCAGCACGTCCTCACAATCGAAGACCCGGTTGAATATATCCACACGCCGGGCTTATGCCTGATCAACCAGCGTGAGGTGCAGCGTGACACCCACAGTTTTGCCGCGGCGCTGCGCTCGGCACTGCGTGAAGACCCGGACGTCATTATGTTGGGCGAAATGCGCGACCTGGAGAGTATTCGGCTGGCGCTGACCGCTGCCGAAACAGGGCATTGGGTGTTTGCGACCCTGCATACCTCGTCAGCAGCCAAGGCCATTGACCGCATGGTGGATGTGTTCGAGGCGCAGGAAAAAGCCATGGTGCGCACGATGTTGTCCGAATCACTGCAGGCGGTCATTGCTCAGGTGCTGGTCAAAAAGAAGGGGGGCGGGCGTGTGGCAGCTCACGAAATCATGCTCAGTACCCCCGCCATTCGCAACTTGATCCGTGAAAACAAAGGCGTGCAACTGACGTCAGCTATCCAGACAGGCGGGGCCTTGGGCATGCAAACGCTGGAGATGAGCCTCAACAGGCTGAAACAGGCGGGGGTGATCTGACGGCTTTAGCGGCGAGCCTGCTGGCCATCTTTTAAACGTTCAAAAGATCGCCAGCACGCTTGCGCCCGCAGGAGGCGGAATTAGCGCTGGACTACTTGCAGAGTGGATTTTTCTTTGGGTAGTACGCGTTTGGCAACCACGTAGTGGTTCTGCCAGTACGGCTTTTTCAGCGTGTCGATGCTGACCGCTTTGCCGCGACGGGGCGCATGGATAAAACGGTCGTTACCCAAGTAGATAGCCACATGGTTAACGTTGCGGCTCTTGATGTTGAAGAACAGCAAGTCACCGGGTTTCAAGTCTTTACGCTCAACCTTTTGTCCATGGCCGCTGGCCATTGCGCTGGATGAGCGGGGCAGGTCAACAGTGGCGACATCATTAAAGGCGTACTTCACCAGCCCGCTGCAGTCGAACCCTTTGCTTGGGCTGCTGCCGCCCCAACGATACGGGGTACCCAGCACATTCACTGCACGGCTGAGTACGGCACTGCTCTGTTTGTTGCTGGACGCCAGCGAAGCCACCGCAATTTTGCCGGGGGCTTTATGATGGCTTCTGGTAGTGGCGGTAGGCCGAACAACGGTTTTGCGGGTGTGCTTGGCAGCGGTGGCGACAACAGGCGTTGTACTCGCAGATGACTTTGCGGTGTAGCCAGTGAAGCCAGCAGGAAGATGTTGCTCACGGTTGGTGGCGTGGGCGGCCAGGGGTATTAATAGGCAAATGGTTAGCCATGTCTTGAATAAAGGACGCATTCGGCAAGGCTCGTTGGTGGTTAGCGCGAAACTTTATAACAGCTTTTTTTGTCTTTCTCAGGCCGTTTGTCGAGAGGACTTGAGGGGTAAAAGAACAATTACTGTAATAAATTGTCATAAGAAAACGGCGCAAGCCATGTAATACAAGGCTTTGCACCATTTTATGCAAGACTCCTTTACCGGTTATGCGACAGTAAAAAAGTCACAAAATAAATCAGAATATTTTTCTATCAGCAGCAGAGAGGGCATTTATGAGCGGCTATCGAGAGGGTGTACAGCAGGATACCCACAGCAAGGTGCTGGGCTATTTGCTCTGGATCTTTGGTTTTCTGGGGGCGCATCGCTTTTATTACGGCAAGCCTGTGACCGGGACGATCTGGTTTTTTACCTTGGGCCTGTTGGGTATTGGCTGGTTGATCGACCTGTTCCTGATCCCCAGCATGGACCGTGAAGCCGACCTGCGTTTTAGTTCAGGTGACACGGACTACAGCGTGGCCTGGATTCTACTGACGTTTTTGGGGGTTTTTGGTGTGCACCGCATGTACATGGGCAAATGGATCACCGGTATCATTTACCTGTGCACCGGCGGTTTTTTCCTGATTGGCGTGCTGTATGACTTCTGGACCCTGAACGAGCAGATCTCGATCAAGAACGCGTCACGTCGCTAAACCAACGTCTGGCAGACTGTGTAGGAACGAGCTTGCTCGTGATCGTTTGATCTGGCTTTTGATCTGAGGGCCCTCTTAAACCACGCTGGCCTCACACCGGGTTAGCCGCGACACGGCCAAGGAGGGCCGATCGCGGCGGCCCTCCTACCGGGAGTCACATTAAGCCTGTGACTCGTAGCTGATCCGGCCATCCACCAAGGTGTAACGCACGGCGCTTGGCAGGCAATGGCCGAGGAACGCGCAGTTATCACCCTTGGACAGCCACTTCTCGCCCGCTACGGTTGACGCTGCCGGGTCGAACACCACCAAGTCTGCCGCCGAACCCACGCTCAGCCGGCCAGCCGGTAAGCGCAAGGCGTCTGCCGGGCCTGCACTTAGGCGGGTCAGCAACGTCGGCAGGTCCAGCAAACCGTCTTCTACCAGTGTCATGGCCAGCGGGAGTAACAGCTCAACGCTGCTCATGCCCGGCTCGGTAGCCCCGAACGGAGCCAGTTTGGCGTCACGCTCGTGGGGCTGGTGATGGCTGGAGATGGCCTGCACCACGCCAGATTTCACCGCTTCACGCAGCCCGTCGCGGTCAGCGCGGGTGCGTAGCGGCGGTTGGACGTGGTACACGCTGGAGAAGTCGACCAGCGCTTCATCGGTCAAAATAAGCTGGTATAACGCCACGTCCGCCGTGACTTTCAGGCCGCGCGCCTGGGCCTGGGCGATCAGGGCGGCACCTCGGGCGCTGGTCAACTGGCTGAAGTGAGCGCGAACACCGCTTTGCTCAACCAACAACAGGTCGCGGGCCAAGGCCACGGTTTCGGCGGTTTCCGGAATGCCCGGCAAACCACGGAAAGCCGCCATCGGGCCGTCATGGGCGATGCCACCTTCTGCAAGGTCATGGTCTTGCGAGTGAAAGATCACGGTCAGGTCGAAGGTCGCGGCGTATTCCAGCGCCCGGCACAAGGTGCGGGTGTTGGTGAAGCTGCTCAGGCCGTTGCCAAACGCTACGCAACCGGCATCGCGCAATGCAATCAGTTCGGCCAGTTGTTCACCTTCCAGTCCCTTGCTCAGGGCTCCGATAGGGAAGACCTTGCAGTTGCCGGCTTCACGGGCGCGGTCAAGGATCAGCTCGGCGACGGCAGAGGTGTCCAGCACCGGCTTGGTCTGCGGTGGGCAGCACAGGCTAGTCACGCCACCGGCAGCGGCGGCGCGGGTTTCGCTGGCGATAGTGCCTTTGCGGCTGTAGCCCGGCTCGCGCAGGGCGACGCTCAGGTCAACCAGCCCGGGTGCGGCGACAAGGCCGTGGGCATCCAGGGTGCGGGTCGGGCTGAAGCCGGCCGGCGCGTGACCGATGGCGATGATTTTGCCGGCTTCCAGATGCAGGTCGGTGACTTGATCGAGCTGGCTGGAGGGGTCAATGACGCGGGCGCCGAGAATGCTGAGCTTCACTGGGCGTTCTCCTGTTCAAATTGGCGCTGGGCCGTTTGGCCGCTCATGGTCATGGACAGTACTGCCATGCGCACGGCAATGCCGTAAGTGACCTGGTTGAGAATGACCGAATGCGGGCCATCGGCCACAGCCGACTCAATCTCCACGCCGCGGTTGATCGGCCCCGGGTGCATCACGATGCAGTCGGGTTTGGCACCTGCCAGGCGGGCGGTGGTCAGGCCGAACAGGCGGTAGAACTCGCCTTCGCTCGGCAGCAGGCCGCCGGCCATGCGCTCGCGTTGCAGGCGCAACATGATCACCACATCAACGTCTTTCAGGCCTTCGGTCATATCGGTGTACACCTTCACACCGTATTGCTCGATGCCGATCGGCAGCAAGGTTTTCGGCGCGATCACACGGATGTCCTTACAGCCGAGAGTCTTGAGGGCGATCATGTTCGAGCGGGCCACGCGCGAATGCAGAATGTCGCCGACGATGGCCACCGACAGGTTCTCTACGCCGCCCTTGTGCCGACGGATGGTCAGCATGTCGAGCATGCCCTGAGTCGGGTGAGCGTGGCGCCCGTCGCCGCCGTTGATGATCGCTACCTGCGGGCACACGTGCTCGGCAATAAAGTGCGCGGCCCCCGAGTCGCCGTGACGCACGACAAACATGTCGGCGGCCATGGCCTCAAGGTTGCGCAGCGTGTCGAGCAGGGTTTCGCCCTTGCTCGCAGACGACGTGGACACGTTCAGCGTGATGACGTCGGCCGACAGGCGCTGGGCGGCCATTTCAAAGGTGGTGCGGGTGCGGGTGGAGTTCTCGAAGAACACGTTGCACACGGTTTTGCCGCGCAGTAACGGGACCTTTTTCACCGCACGGGCACCGACTTCAAGAAATGAGTCAGCGGTGTCGAGGATTTCAGTCAGCAACTCGCGGGACAAGCCGTCGAGCGACAGAAAGTGGCGTAGCTGGCCCTGATCATTGAGCTGCAGCGGGCGCTTGGCGTCTGTGGGCGTCATCGCAAGGGTCTCTTAAAGGGCAGGGTTAACGGAAGAATCTTGCAGTTCGAGGGTCAAGGGCGTGGGGCCGGACAATTTTATCCGCTCGCTCGGCTTGAGTGACAGTGTCGCGCCGACAACATTAGGCCGGATCGGCAGTTCGGCGGCATCCAGGTCCAGCAGGCTCACCAGCGTGACGCTGGCCGGGCGGCCATAGTCGAACAGTTCGTTGAGCGCGGCGCGGATGGTGCGGCCGCTCATCAGCACATCATCAATCAGCACCAGGTGCTGGCCTTCGATTTCGAACGGCAATTCGGAAGGGCGCACTTGCGGGTGCAGGCCGTTCTGGCTGAAGTCGTCACGGTAAAAAGACACATCCAGCGTGCCCAGCGGCGAATCGCTGTTCAGCGCTCGCAGCAATGCCTGGGCAACCCAAATGCCGCCGGTACGAATGCCGATGAAGCGTGGTTCAGTGATGTGACGGCGGGCCAAATGGGCCTTGAGATCAAGCGCCATCTGAGAGATCAGTTCAGCGGGAACAGGCAGGATCATGGTGGCTCCTTAAAAGACCCGTGCAGCGACGTGCGCGGCGGCGGGCGCAAACAATGGGGCGCGTCATTACTTCAAACGCAGGGTCAGGCTTTGGGTTGAGCGTTGGCCAAGTACTCGTCGATCCAGCTCTGCAGCACCAGTTTGGCTGCAATGGCATCGACGGGGTTGTCACGAAAGCTGCCGCGCTGGCCGCCTTGGGCTTTGCGCTCGCCTTTGGCTTCGAAGGTGGTCAGGCGTTCGTCGTGCTCATAGGCCGGCAAATTGAACCGGCCATTGAGGCGGTTGGCAAACTTTTTAGTGCGGGCACACAGAGGGCTTTCGCTGCCATCCATGTTCAGCGGTTTGCCGACGATCAATACGTCAGGCTGCCATTCCTTGATCAGTTTTTCGATGTCTTCCCACTTCGGAATGCCGTTTTCGGCTTTCAAATTGCACAGCTCACGGGCTTGGCCGGTGATCATCTGGCCCACGGCGACGCCGATGGAGCGAGTGCCGAAGTCGAAACCGAGCACGAGACGGATGTCGGGTTCGGCCATCAGCAATGGCCTGCTTGGGTGCTTAACAAGTTGAGGTTCACTCCAAGGTGTTTGGCGGCCGCGTCAAGGCGCAACTCGCTGGGGGTCTGAAACAGAATATGAGCCGAATAAGGGCAGGTCAGCCAGGCGTTTTCGGCCATCTCGGCTTCCAGTTGCCCGGCCTCCCAGCCGGCATACCCCAGGCAGATCAAGCTGCGCGTTGGGCCACGGCCCTGCGCAATGCTGAAAAGCACATCGGCGGAGGTACTCAGTGCCAGGCCGTCTTCAAGGGCAACCGTTGCATCGAAGTTCATGCCGTCGGGGTGTAACACAAACCCGCGATCCGTCATCACCGGGCCACCGCCATAAACCGGTACGTGTTGACACAGCTCAGCGATGGGGATATCTGCGCGCAATTGTTCAAGAATGTCGGCCAGGTTGAGGTCCGGCAGCGGCCTGTTGAGCGTCAGCCCCATGGCACCATTCGCCGTGTGCTCGACGATATACGTCAAGGTGCGGGCAAAGTTCGGATCTTCCATGTGGGGCATGGCAATCAGAAATTGATGCTTGAGGTAAGTCGGTGCGTGGTTTTTCATGAGTCTTAGTGTGGCGCTGGCAAGTGGAACTGACAAGGTTGATCTCTGTAGGGGCCAGGCAGCCGGATCGGATGACTTTTAAAAGATCAAAAGATCGCGAGCGAGCTCGCGCCTACGCAGAGGGGGTTAATTGCTCGACAGGCGATCGCCCTGGGCGAATCTCCAGGTGCGGATGATTTCAAGCCGGTCGATGTCGGCCAGGTCACCGGTGAACGGTGCAAAGGGCGCGGCCAGACGCACGATACGCTGTGCGGCCTGATCCAGCAGCGGCTGGCCAGAAGACTCAAGCACCAGCACTTCATGCAAGGAGCCGTCACGATTGATCGAGACCAGTAAGCGCAACTTGCCGTAGATTTTTTCGCGACGGGCCTGTTCCGGGTAATTCAAGTTGCCGACGCGTTCGATTTTCTTGCGCCAGTCTTCTTTATACCAAGCGCCTTTGTCACGCATGGTCGAGGCCGCGCTCATGCGGTAAATCTTTGGCCGCTTCGCATACAACTGTTGCTCGTTGGCCAGTTCGGCTTCAAGGCTGGAGATCTCACTGGACAACTGGGAGCTGTCAAACGCCGGAATGCTGGCCTTGGGGGCGGCTTCGGTTTTGACGGTTTGCGGTTCGCGAGGGGCTTGTTTGGGCTTTGGCGCAACGGTGGTCACCGCAGCCTTGGGCGCGGTCTTGGGTTGCTCGGGTTTTGCGGCGGGCGGCGGAGTGACTTTTTTAACCGTGGTGTCCTGGAACGGCGCGACTTCGGTGGTCTTGGGCACCGCTTTTTTGTCCAGCGTGCCACTGCCTTCTTGATTGTCCTGCGCTAGGAAGTCGGCCTTTTTGGGAGCCATCTCGCTTTTAAAGGTAGAGAGCGTGATTTCCAGGGTGCGGCTGATGGGCTTGGGCTCGTTCAGGCTGAACCCCACGCCCACAATCACGGCGATATGAATTAATGCGGCGATAAACAAGGTAAAACCCAGGCGATCAACTGCGCGCACGCCGTGAGGGCGCAATTCGGGGGGCAGGTCGCTGGGGAGGGGCATAAAAAACCAACATCGCGGGTTTCACGGTTCGGCATGATAACGCAATGTTGGTTTTTAGCGGCAAGCGGCACGTTAAAGCAGTCGGCTTCAAACTTGCCGCTTGTGGCTTAACGCTTGGCGCTGCGGTCCTTCAACTTACGATCTATCGCATCCATCAACAGGGCACCGATGTCGGTGCCATAGGCGTTGTCGATTTCTCGGATGCAGGTGGGGCTGGTGACGTTGATTTCGGTCAGGTGCTCACCGATTACGTCCAGACCGACAAATAGAAGGCCTTTTTCACGCAGTGTTGGGCCTACTTGGGCTGCGATCCAACGGTCTTTTTCGCTCAATGGGCGGGCTTCGCCACGGCCACCCGCCGCCAGGTTGCCACGGGTTTCACCTTGCGCCGGGATACGTGCCAAGCAATACGGAACCGGCTCGCCGTCGATCATCAGGATGCGCTTGTCGCCGTCCTTGATGGCCGGCAAGTAGCCTTGCGCCATGATTTGCTGGGTGCCATTGAGGGTCAGGGTTTCGAGAATCACCGACAGATTGGGGTCGCCCACCCGGTGGCGGAAGATCGAGGTGCCGCCCATGCCGTCCAGTGGCTTGAGGATCACATCGCCGTGCAGCGCTGCAAATTCGCGTAGCACGTCGGCGCGACGGCTAACCACCGTCGGCGGTGTGCATTGGGTGAACTGGGTGGCGAACAGTTTTTCGTTGCAGTCACGCAGGCTCTGTGGCTTGTTAACAATCAATACGCCATCGCGCTCGGCCTGCTCCAGCAGGTACGTGGTGTACACGAACTCCATGTCGAAGGGCGGGTCCTTACGCATCAGGATCACGTCCAGGTCGCTCAGGGCGGTGTCGGCCTCTGCGCCCAGTTCGAACCATTTTTCAGGGTTGGCGAATACGCTCAGCGGTTTCATCCGTGCGCGTGCCTTGCCTTCATTCAGGTACAGGTCCTGCTGCTCCATATAGAACAGTGTCCAGCCGCGCGCCTGTGCAGCCAACAACATGGCCAGCGAGCTGTCCTTCTTATAGGAGATGCCCGCAATGGGGTCCATGACAATCCCGACTCGAACGCTCATGGCAAATTCCTCACATCAAGTTAGCGGAGAGTGCGCCTGCAGGCGCTCAGTGTTGCCCTGGAAGGCGCTGAAAAGTGGCGCCAGAGTGGCGCTGAGTGTGGCCTCGGTCAAGGAAAAACAACCCGTGCGTGTATGGCTCGGGTCGTTCGATAGATTGACGGTGCCGACTGTGCTAAAAAGGCTCGCACAGCACTTGCAGCCCTTGTCCTTCAAGGATTTGGGCCAACAGACCGCACAGTTGTTACAAAACGGGTCGCCGTGGCGATGGTAGAACACACATGGAAAAGCATTCCAGCGCCTTGAAGGTGATGGTGATTGACGATTCGAAAACCATTCGCCGCACCGCCGAAACACTGTTGAAAAACGTGGGCTGTGAGGTCATGACCGCCGTTGACGGTTTTGATGCGCTGGCCATGATCGTTGACCATCACCCGCATATCATCTTTGTAGACATCATGATGCCGCGTCTGGATGGCTATCAAACCTGCGCCTTGATCAAAAGTAACCGGGCGTTCAAGTCAACGCCAGTGGTGATGCTGTCTTCCAAGGATGGCCTGTTTGACAAGGCCAAGGGGCGGATCGTGGGCTCTGATCAATTTTTGACCAAGCCGTTCAGCCGGGACGAGTTGTTGAGTGCGATCAAGGCCCATGTGCCGGGTTTCACCGTGGTTGCAAACGCTCAATGATGCCCGGCCCACTGGCCGACTACCTTAATAATGAGGAACACCATGGCTCGCATTCTGATCGTCGACGACTCGCCGACCGAAATGCACAAATTGACCGATATGCTGGAAAAGCACGGTCATGAAGTGCTCAAGGCAGTAAACGGTGCAGACGGTGTTGCGCTGGCGCGTCTGGAAAAGCCCGATGCGGTGTTGATGGATATTGTGATGCCGGGCCTGAATGGTTTTCAGGCCACGCGCCAACTCACCAAAGACCCGGAAACCCGCCATATTCCCGTGATTATCGTCACCACCAAAGACCAGGAAACCGACAAGGTCTGGGGTACCCGCCAGGGTGCGCGCGACTACCTGACCAAGCCGGTCGATGAGTCGGTCCTGATCAAAACCCTGATGGCCGTGTTAGACACCAAGCCCTCTCAATGATGCTGGCCTTATGCCTGACTCACTGACAGCCTTCGAACTCTTGCTGGAGATCGACCAGCGGTGCCGCTCCCTGGCAGCGTTGGTCACCCAGCCTGCGCCCGTCGACATCTGGAGCGGTATCGGCTTTCGGATCGGCGAGCACTGCTTTGTGGCCCCCATGGGCGAAATCGCGGAAATCCTCCATGAACCCCGGTTTACCCTGCTGCCGGGCGTCAAGCCTTGGGTCAAGGGGGTGGCGAACCTGCGCGGTCAGCTATTGCCGATCATGGACCTGTGCGGTTTTTTTGGTGTTGAACTCACCCCCTTACGCAAGCAGCGGCGGGTGCTGGTGCTGGAATACAAAGATGTGTTTGTCGGGCTGCAGGTCGATGAAGTGTTGGGCATGCAACACTTTGCCCTGGATGATCTTGACCCCAGTGTGCAAGCGTTGCCCCTCGCGCAGTGTGCGCCCTTTGTGCAGGGCCATTTTGCCGCTGGGCACCCGTGGTGGATCTTCAGCCCGATCGCCCTGGCCCAGGCCCCCCGGTTTTGGGCGGTGGCCGTGTGAGAGGGCTGTTCGCGTTGCTTCACGTGTTACTACAGGAACTCAGGGCCTGAACAATGACCACAGTCACAACTGCTAAATCACTGGAAGGATCGCGCAGTCGTTCGCAGATCATCGTGCTTTTTGTCGCCCTGATTGTGTTCATTATGTTGCTTTTTGCCAACTTTGCTTACCTCAATACCCAGTCCAACTACGACAAGCAATACATCAGCCATGCCGGCGAATTGCGCGTGCTGTCCCAGCGTATTGCTAAAAATGCCACCGAAGCCGCCGCCGGAAAGGCTGCCGCGTTTGAGCTGTTAAGCGATGCGCGCAACGATTTCAGTCAGCGCTGGGGCTACCTGAAAAAAGGCGACCCGGCAACCGGCCTGCCAGCGGCACCGGCGGCGGTCAGCAAGGAAATGCAGGCCGTTCAGCGAGATTGGGACCTGTTGCTGAGCAACACCAACGCGATTCTGGCCAGTGAACAAACGGTCCTGTCGCTGCATCAGGTGGCGGCTACATTGGCCGAGACGGTGCCGCAGTTGCAGGTCGAATACGAAAAAGTCGTCGGCATTCTGTTGCAGCGCGGTGCGCCCGCCAACCAGGTGGTCATGGCCCAGCGTCAGTCGTTGTTGGCCGAGCGTATTTTAGGCGCGGTGAACACGGTGCTGGCCGGTGATGAGACGGCTGCCCAGGCTGCCGGTGCCTTTGGTCGCGATGCCAACCGGTTTGGCCAGGTGCTTAACGGCATGCTGGAAGGCAACGCCGGGTTGCGAATCAGTCAGGTTGAAGACAGCGATGCGCGCGCCCGCCTGCTGGAAATTTCGGAGCTGTTCCAGTTTGTGTCAGGTTCGGTGGACGAAATTCTTGAGACCTCACCGCAACTGTTTCAGGTGCGCGAAGCGGCCAATAACATCTTCAGCTTGTCACAAACCTTGCTGGACGAAGCCTCGACACTGGCCAACGGTTTGGAAAACCTCGCCAGCGGCCGTTCGCTCGACATCATTGGCGGCTACGTGCTGGGTTTGTTGGCGCTCATGTCGATCATCCTGATTGGCTTGGTGATGGTGCGCGAAACCAACCGACAGTTGCGTGAAACAGCCGAAAAAAACGAGCGTAATCAGAACGCGATCATGCGCTTGCTGGACGAAATCGAAGACCTGGCCGACGGTGACCTGACGGTGACGGCCTCGGTGACGGAAGATTTTACCGGTGCCATTGCCGATTCTATCAACTACTCCATTGATCAACTGCGCGGCCTGGTGGCCACCATCAACCTGACGGCAGGCGAGGTGGCGGGCGCGGTGCAGGATACTCAGGACACCGCCATGCAATTGGCCGAGGCGTCAGAGCATCAGGCGCAGCAGATCACCGAAGCGTCGCTAGCTGTTCAGCAAATGGCTCATTCCATTGATCAAGTGTCGGCCAACGCGTCGGAGTCTTCGGCGGTGGCAGAGCGTTCGGTGGCCATTGCCAACAAAGGCAACGAAGTGGTGCACAACACCATTCACGGCATGGACAATATTCGCGACCAGATTCAGGACACCGCTAAACGTATTAAACGTTTGGGTGAGTCATCCCAGGAAATTGGCGATATTGTCAGCTTGATTGACGACATTGCCGACCAGACCAATATTCTGGCACTCAACGCGGCGATCCAGGCGTCGATGGCGGGTGATGCCGGGCGCGGGTTCGCGGTGGTGGCCGATGAAGTACAGCGCTTGGCAGAGCGCTCGTCAACGGCCACGCAACAAATAGAAACCCTGGTGCGGGCGATTCAGGCTGACACCAACGAAGCGGTGATCTCCATGGAGCAAACCACCAGTGAGGTGGTGCGCGGTGCCCGCCTGGCCCATGATGCCGGCGTGGCGCTGGAAGAAATCGAAGGCGTGTCACAAAACCTCGCCAACCTGATTCAGCGCATCTCCAATGCCGCACAACAGCAAACGTCGTCGGCGGCGCAGATCTCCCTGACCATGAACGTGATTCAGCAAATCACGCATCAAACTTCGTCCGGCTCCACCGCGACGGCCGACAGCATTGGCAACCTGGCCAAAATGGCCAGCCAATTGCGGCGTTCGGTGTCCGGTTTCACCTTGCCGGCCACGCAAACACCCCGTGAGCCACAGTAGGAATCGTTATGGTTGACCGTCACGACTACGTGGCCCTGAAGTGGGTCAAAGGCGAGATTGCTGACACCTTGAAGCAGGCGCGCGAGGTGCTGGAGACCTACGCACAGCAACCGACAGCACAGGGCCTGGCGCAATGCCTGGAACGCATTCACAAGGTGCATGGCAGCTTGCTGATGGTCGAATTTTACGGTGCGGCGCTGTTGGCTGAAGAAATGGAGAAGCTGCTGATCGCCCTTCAGCAGGGCCGTGTCAGCCTGCGCGACGAAGCCCTGCGGCTCTTGCAGCAGGCCTTCAATCAATTGCCGCTGTACCTTGACCGTGTGCACAGCGCTCGGCGCGACTGGCCGCTGGTGGTGCTGCCCTTGCTCAACGATTTACGCACGGCCCGTGGCCAGGCGTTGCTGTCGGAAACCAGCTTGTTCAGCCCGCCGTTGCAAATGTTGCCCGCACTGGATCGGGCCGCCCTGGCCGCGTTGATCCCGGCCGCCGAATGGCCCGAGTTGTTGCATGCCTCACGGCACACGCTGCACAGCGCGCTGCTGGGCTTGCTTCGGGAAGAAGACATTCAGGACAACCTGCAACGGTTGGCGGACATGCTCGCGCGCTTGCAGGTTGTGTGTCAGGACGCACCGCTCAATGCGCTCTGGGTCATTGCTGCAGCGCTGGTCGACGGCATGCTGCGGGGGCGCGTTGCCAACAGCCCGGCCTTACGCAGCCTGCTCAACACGGCAGACAAGGAACTCAAACGTCTCCTGGAGCAAGGGGTCGAGGGTGTCAATCAGCCGGCCCCGGACGAGTTGCTCACCAGCCTGTTGTTCTACATCGCCAAGGCCGAGAAGCCGACGGCCAAGATGCTCGCGGTAAAGAACGACTACGAGCTTGACGAAGCCATGCCGGATGCGGCCATGGTGGATGAAGAGCGGGCGCGGCTGGCGGGGCCCGACCGCGATGCGATGCGTTCGGTTGTGGCCGCTTTGTGCGAAGAGTTGGTGCGGGTCAAGGAACGGCTCGATTTGTTTGTGCGCAGCGACCGTCAGCATGTGTCAGAACTGAGCAGCTTGATGGCCCCCTTGCGTCAGATCGCTGACACCCTTGCGGTGCTGGGCTTTGGCCAGCCGCGCAAGGTCATCATCGATCAGTTGGCGGTTGTGCAGAGCCTGGCCCAAGGCCAGCGTGACCCTACCGATGCGGTGTTGATGGATGTGGCGGCTGCGCTGTTGTATGTCGAGGCCACGCTCGCCGGTATGGTTGGCAGCGTGGAGCCTTCGGCGCGCGAAGAAAGCCGTCTACCCACCACTGACCTGCTACAGATTCATCAACTGGTGATCAAAGAGGCGCTTATCAGCCTTGAAGACATCAAAGACCTGATCTCGGATTACCTCGCGGCGGGTCACGACCGCACACACCTGCAGCCCGTGCCTGCGCTGCTGACGCGCATTCGCGGGGCGTTGGCGATGATCCCGTTGGGCCGGGCTGCCAGCTTGCTGCAGGCCTGCCACGACTGCCTGTGTGAACGCCTGATGCAAACCTCGCAGGTACCGACCTCGACCCAACTGGATCACCTGGCGGATGTGTTGATCAGCGTGGAGTACTACCTGGTGCGCCTGGCCCAGGACCCGGGGGCTTCGAGTGAGGATGTGCTGGACCGGGCCGAAAACAGCCTGATTGAGTTGGGGTACGCGCCCGCTGAGCGTCAGGTGCCGGTGCTGAACGACGTGCTGGGCCCGGTCGAGGCCTTGATCATGCAAGACCTGCAAAACCCTGATGACCCTCAGGTGGCACAGAGCCTGGCTGAGCTGTTAGCCGCCCCGCTGTCAACGCTCAATCCGGCGGCACAGCACGTTCCCGGCAGTTTGTTGGCCCCGCCGATCGATGAAGCCCCGGTGGATGAAGAACTGCTGGATGTGTTCCTGGAAGAGACCGATGAAGTGTTGGTCGCGTTGCATGATTACTGGCCGCAATGGGTCGCCAACCCTTGCGACAACACGGCGCTGGGGGAACTGCGCCGCGGTTTTCATACCCTCAAGGGCAGTGGGCGCATGGTGCGGGCGCTGGTGGTTGGCGAGTTAGCCTGGGCCGTTGAAAACCTGCTCAATCGGGTGCTTGAAGGCGACGTGGTACCGAAGCCGGCGATGCATCAACTGCTGGACGACGTGCTGCGGGTGTTGCCCGAACTGATTCAGGAGTTTGCCGATCTGAATCAACACCAGCGTGAAGACGTCGACCGGCTGGCTGCGCAGGCTCATCACCTGTCACAAGGCGAGCCGTTGCCCCGCCTGAGTGAGCCGCACAACGCAGGCTTTGACCCGCAGTTGCTGGATATTTTTCGTCAAGAAGCGCAAACCCATCTGGCCAGCCTCGACCGCTTTCTCGATCAGGCCCGCGAGCAGTTGCCGCTGTACGCCAGTGACGAGCTGCAACTGGCCATGCACACCCTCAAAGGCAGCGCGCACATGGCCAGTGTGTTGCGCATGGCCGAATTGGTCACGCCGCTGGACCGCATGGTGCGCGAGTACAAGGCGCATCATTTGGCATTGGGGCTGGATGAGGTCGAACTGCTGCTTGAGGCTGACAACCTGTTGCAACAGGGCCTCAAGCAGGTCGACTTTGACCCGCTGGCCGAGATCCACGGTGCCCGCGGTTTGATCGCGCGTGCCGAGCACTGCACGACGGCGCGCCTGGACGCAGTGTTCAATGCCCCCGCAGGTACTGCGCTGCCCAAGCGCGACCCGCAGCGTATCGCCGAATTTCTGGGCGAAAGCATGGACATCCTGTTTGATACGGAAGACCTGCTGCAGCACTGGCGTGAGCACCCGCATGAGCGCCAGGGCCTCGACACCTTATTGAATTTGTTGACCGATATGGCTGAGTCCGCGCACCTGCTGGGTTTGCAACCTGTGGATGCGCTGTGCGAAGCCTTGCTTGACCTGTATGGCGCTGTGGAAGAAAGCAGTGTAGTGGTCAGTGAGCGATTCTTTCATGAGGTCGAAGGCGCTCATGAGGCCTTGATCAACATGCTCGACCAACTGGCAGCGGGGCAGGACATCACTGCGCAACCGGCGCGGATCCAGGCCCTGCATGCGTTGCTGCACGAAGGGTTGGCACCCGATGCAACGGGGCTGATTCGACGCGAGGGTGGCCATCTGCTGGACATCACCGAGTTGGGCGCTGCCACAACGCAGCTCAAATCGCCCGGCCGCGAAGCCGATCAAGACGATGACTTCGCGTGTGAAATGGTCGCGATCTTTATTGAAGAAGCCGTGGATATTCTGGAAAGCGCAAGCCAGGCCCTGCAGCGCTGGTTGAGTGACCCTGACAATCAGGCCCCGCTATCGTCTTTACAGCGCGATTTGCACACCCTCAAGGGGGGGGCACGCATGGCCAATATTGGGCCGATCGGTGATCTGGCCCATGAGCTTGAACATGTGTATGAGGGGCTGCTGGACCGCCGGCTGAGTGAAACACCGGCGCTGGCCAGCTTGCTGGAACAAGGCCATGCGCAGTTGGCGATGCAGCTCGAACACCTGCAACATCAAGCGCCTCTGGTTGAACCGCTGGAACTGTTGGATGCCCTTCGGCGGTTTCGTCTTTACAGCAACCCGCCGGGCGATCAGAACGCTGTAGCCGCTGAAGTGACCCCAGGCAGTGACCCGGAGTTGCTGGACATCTTCCTTGACGAGGCTTTCGATATCCTGGAAAGCTCGGGCGCGGCGCTGGCGCGCTGGCAGGCGGATGCGCAAAACCTGCTTGAAGTCGAAAACCTGTTGCGTGACTTGCACACCCTCAAAGGGGGCGCGCGGATGGTCGAAGTGACGGCTATTGGCGACTTTGCCCACGAACTGGAGACCCTGTTCGAGGATATTTCGGCGGGCTTTCTGGTACCTGGTCCCGAGCTGTTCACGTTGCTGCAACGCTGCCAAGACCAATTGGCGCAGATGCTGGATGCCCTGCGCGGTGCACAACCGGTGCCGTCGCCGCACGTGTTGATCGAGCGTATTCGCCAGACTGAACGCAGCACCTTGCAAGCGGCTCCGGCCAAGGCGGAACAGGCGTTCGGCCCATTGCCCGAGGGGGAACGCACCGGGTTGGATACCCTCAAGGTTCCCGCCGAGTCGCTGGAAGACTGGGTCAACCTGGCGGGCGAAGCCTCAATGCTTCGCGGGCGCCTCGAACAGCAAGTCAACGAGGGCCAGGTTGCCCTGAATGAAATGCAAACGACGCTGGAGCGCATGCATGACCAGTTGCGCCGTCTGGACGGTGAAACACAGGGCCGACTTCACCGCCGCTCCCACAGTGAGGCCGACGGTGCGGCTTATGATGAGTTTGATCCGCTGGAAATGGATCGCCATTCCCTGTTGCAACAGTTATCTCGTGGGCTTTTTGAGTCGGCCTCGGACTTGCTCGACCTAAAAGCGACGCTGGCGGCCCGCAATCAGGATGCTTACAGCCTGTTGCTCAAGCAGGCACGGGTGAACACCCAGTTGCAAGAAGGCCTGATGGACTCGCGCATGGTGCCGTTCGAACGGGTGTTGCCGCGCCTCAAGCGGATTGTGCGGCAAGTGGCCAGTGAGCTGGGCAAGCAGGTTGAGTTCAGCGTGATCAATGCCGAAGCTGAAATTGACCGCAACGTCCTGGAGCGCATGGTCGCCCCTCTCGAACATATGTTGCGCAACGCCGTGGATCATGGTCTTGAGCCTGCCAGCGTGCGTCACGCCAGCGGCAAGCCGGAGCAGGGCCTGATTACGCTGGAGCTGTCCAATGAGGGCGGCGACGTGGTGTTCGACATGCGCGATGACGGTGCCGGCGTGCCGCTTGAAGCGGTGCGACGCAAGGCCATCCTGCGCGGGTTGCTCAACCCGCAAGTGTCCATCAGTGACCGCGACGTACTGCAGTTCATCTTGCAACCCGGCTTCTCCACCGCTGAAAAAATCACCCAGATTTCCGGGCGCGGTGTCGGCATGGACGTCGTGCACGAAGAAGTCCGCTTGCTGGGCGGCAGCATGACCATCGACTCGGTGGCGGGGCAGGGCGTGCATTTTCAGATCCGCTTGCCATTCAGCGTGTCGCTCAACCGGGCCTTGATGGTGCAGTGTGCCGACGAGCAATACGCAATTGCGCTGAACAGCATCGAAAGTATCGTGCGGGTCATGCCCAACGAACTGGAAGCCTTTTACCAGCTCAACCCGCCGGCCTATCACTATGGCGGGCAAACGTACGAACTGCGTTACTTGGGCGAACTGTTGCAGACGGTGGGCCGGCCCAACCGACTTAGCGAAAACCAATCGTTGCCCGTGCTGCTGGTGCATTGCCAAGACCAGCGGGTAGCGCTGCAAGTGGATGCACTGGCGGGGTCGCGGGAGATTGTGGTCAAAAACCTTGGCCCTCAATTTACCGGGGTGCAGGGTGTGTCGGGTGCGACCATTTTGGGCGACGGCCGGGTGGTATTGATTCTTGACCTGCTCGCATATATCCGCGCGCACCAGGCGCGCCTGCCGTTGCAGCAGGCCGGTCATGAAGCGGGCGGCGTGTTGGAGTTCAGCCCGTCAGTGCGCCCACCGTTGGTGCTGGTGGTCGATGACTCGGTCACGGTGCGCAAAGTCACCAGTCGCCTGCTGGAGCGCAATGGCATGAATGTCATCACCGCCAAGGACGGGCTGGATGCCATGAGTGTGCTTGAAGAACACCTGCCGGACCTGATGCTGCTGGACATCGAAATGCCGCGCATGGACGGGTTTGAAGTCGCGACCCAGGTGCGTAACGACCCGCGTCTCAAAGGCCTGCCGATTATCATGATCACCTCGCGCACGGGGCAAAAGCACCAGAGCCGGGCCATGGCCATTGGCGTCAACGACTACCTGGGTAAGCCGTATCAGGAGTCAGTGTTGCTGGAGCGCATCGCCTATTGGAGCACCTTCCATGCTTGATCACCGCGTCGGTAGCCTGACTGGCCTGTTATTGCCCTTGGCCGACCGTTACCTGCTGCTACCCAATGTGGCGATTGCTCAACTGATCGATTGGCAGGACGGTGAACCCAGCCATGACTCACCGCCTTGGCTCCTGCGCCAGATCACCTGGCGCGATCATGTGCTGCCCCTCATCAGCTTTGAAGCCGCTTGCGGCTGCCCGCGGGTGATTGGTGCACGGGCTCGCATCGTCATTTTGAACACCTTGGGCGGTGACCCTCGCCTTAAGTTTATTGCGATGGTCGTGCAAGGCATTCCGCGCTCTTACAAGGTCGACAGCCAGCTGAGTTTCGTCGACGTACCGCTCAGCCCGTTGGAGCGTGCTGCAGTGCAAGTGGGCGAGTATGTGGCCAAAATTCCGGACTTGCTGGCACTGGAGCGGTGGGTGCTGGGGGTGGTGGGCACCACAGCGGGTGAATGACTCAGCATGCGGCAAGCCCACGCATCAGCCCCGCCATCACGCCCGTCAGAATCAGCCAAATAGGGTTGAGCTTGCTGAACATCACCACTAGTGCGCTGCCTAGAATGAGCGCAAGGCTTAAATAGTCTGGCCGCAGGCTGCGAATCAGGATGTAACTGGCGGCTAGAATCAGTCCGATGGACACAGGCAGCAGCGCTCGCCGGGTGAGTTGCACCCACGGTGTAGCCGTGTGTTTTTCCAGCCAGCCGGCTGCGAACCAGGTCAACGCGGAGCACGGTAATAGCTTGGCGATGAGGGCTACGAACGCGCCTGGAACTCCCGCGACCTGTTGACCTATAAAGACCAAAAACATGCCGTTAGGCCCCGGTAGTGCTTGGGACAGCGCAAAAAAAGCCACGAACTGCGTGTCGCTGACCCAGCGCATCTCAGTAACGACGTAGCGATGGATATCGCCTAAGGCGACGGTATTGCCACCGATAGCCATCAACGACCATAGCGCGCATTGAAGCATCAGGTGAAACAGCACTGTTTGCATGCGTCCCCTTATGCTTTTTGTTCAACAAAACGAAGCATGACCGAAGCGCTGATACTGACCAGTAATACATACCCTAGCGGCAACGCCAGGAGACCCATGAGAACGAAGGTCAACACAAAAGCGCTGGCATTCACGACCGTGCGCGGCATTGCTGCCAGTAAGCGTAATGCCGCGCCCAACATCAGGCCGGTAGCAATGGGCATCACGATGCCAAAAACGTGTTGGACCATTGGGTGCTGCCACCCAGTGGCATAAGCAAACCCTGCTAAAACAGTGATGAGGGTAGGGAACAAGTACAACCCCGAGACAGCAAGGCATGCGCCTGCGAACCCTTGCTGTTTGCGCGCATAAATAATCGCCACGTTGCACACATTGGGCCCTGGAAAAAACTGTCCCACGGCGAGCAGTTCATTAAAGGCCTGCTCACTGACCCAGTGTCGACGATCCACCATCATGCTCCGAGCCCACGGCAATACCCCGCCAAAACCGAGCAACCCTACCCACGCGAAGTTGTAAAAAATAGCCCACCGGGTTGGCTGGCAGAAAGGAGGGTTGCTCATGGGTGATTACCAGCTGGTAGCGGCTGATGGTTAAGTCGATTAGCTCTTGCCAAACTTGCTTGGAATGACTCGATTTCCGGGATAACTGCCCACCCCTGATATCCTCCGCGCAAGGTACCAGCCTCTATAGATCCGTAAGCTGGCCCAAGGTCTACGGGCAAGGGCCGGCTACATGCGGTGGCAAACCATTGGCGCAATAAGTGTCTTTGCTGATCAGGGGTATCCCCATCTTGAAATTGAGTACGTGCGTGACAGACAACATGGTTGTTCAGGAACTGTAGATCGCCCGGCTTTAGATCAATTTCTATATAGGATTCAGGCATGCATGCTTTTTCGTGAAATTTTTCAAGAGCCTGCAACGCAGAGGGTGAAAGCCTTGGCGCGTCAATCAAATTCTGGCTCGCCAATATGCGTTTACGGTAGAAGCGGCAAGTAAAGGCTCCTTGTGAATGAGCGAACACAGGACACATGAAAAAACCGGATGATAATGGGGTGGCGCTAACATTCAGAAAAGGCAGAGATGTGCTGAGGATTTCAATCGCACTCGGGCAGTGAGTTGCGAGCCAGTGATAGATATTTAAGCTGCTTGCGACTTTAGAACACCCTCCTTTGGCTGCTTTAGATAGGCACAATAGTGTGACTAAATCGCAAGAATCGACATGGAATTCCATTTCGCAGTTATTTCTATGATCCCGCATTGGTTGTGATTGCTGTTGTTTCTTGTCTAGCACATCGACCAATAACTCTCCTTTCTGGTTCTGCGCAAGTGGTACACCTAAATGTAAGCCAATCCCCCATCCTAACCAGCGGGCTTGCCGTTTTGTCTTGTTGTGTACTGGAAGTCCCCGGAGCAGAAATACGCCACTGTGGAACTCGCACTCTGTAAGTGCTCGTTTCAGAATCTTGTCTAAATATGGCAAGGGGAAGTCATCTGGATGGCATTGCAGAGGTGGCTTGTGGAGGCTCATCAAGTAATTTAGTGCGTCTTCCACTTCATTGATTTCGATGGGGCCGAGTTCGTAGCACCAAGATGTTTTGGCCTGCATGAGGCTGTCACGTACCCAAGTAGAGTTTCTGTGTGAGGGGAATTCGCTCATGGGTAATCTCCGGGGTCGATCCTATGGGCTTTGGGTCCGTTGCAGATTTTGGGGGAACAGTCAGGTTTAATTTTTTGATTTGGGAGGCGCAATGCGAGCACTCCTATGCTCTCGGAGGACTTTTCTGATGATCGAGAGGGAGATTTCTTTATTGAGTCGACGATCGCCGCATTGCCCTTTAAGTTCGCAGCCCTGACCCTTATCTCGTAACAGAGTGAAACAGTCGCGCTATCGGTATTTGAGGGGCATATCCATGTATCACGGTGAAAAGCTCAATGCCTGGACCCACTTGGTGGGGGCAGTGGCAGCGGCGGTGGGCAGTGTGTGGCTGTTGGTGATGGCGTGCCTGGATGGCAGCCCGCAAAAGATCGTGAGTGTGGCGATTTATGGCGTCACGCTGGTGGTGCTGTACAGCGTGTCGACGGTGTACCACAGCGTGCGCGGGCGGGCGAAACCGATCATGCAGAAGGTCGATCATCTGTCGATTTATCTGTTGATTGCCGGCAGTTACACACCGTTTTGCCTGGTGACGCTGCACGGGCCGTGGGGTTGGTCGTTGTTCGGCATCGTGTGGGGCATGGCGGTGGTGGGCATGCTGCAAGAGATCAAACCGCGCTCCGAAGCCCGTATTTTGTCGATTGTGATTTACGCGGTGATGGGCTGGATTGTGCTGGTCGCGGTCAAGCCGTTACTGGCAGCGCTGGGCACCGCCGGGTTTATCTGGCTGGCAGCGGGCGGCGTGATGTACACCGTGGGGATTATCTTTTTTGCCCTTGACCATCGTCTGCGCCATGCCCACGGCATTTGGCATCTGTTTGTGATCGCCGGCAGCCTGCTGCATTTTGTGGCCATCGCGCATTATGTGATTTAAAGCGTCCGGCTCATGCGCCGCTACCGGCGGCGTTGAACCGGGTGCAATCAGGTGATTCGCCAGGCCTTGGCCATCTCTACGGTGGTGGCGTTGGTGAACGCCGTCCAGGGTTTCTGGCGCGCCACGTAGTGAGTGGCGATGTCATCCAGCGAGCGATTGAAGTCGTCGGCCGATTGAGCGTTGGCCAGGTCGCTTTCGGCGCGCCGTAACAGGGCCACATTGCTATCCGGTTGCCCTGGGCGGAATAACGAGGGGTAGATGACTTCGCGCGTGAAGTTCTCGGCAATCACCGCGATATCACGTTTTGTCATCTGTTCGACGGCGCTGGTCAAGACCTTCGAGACCGCGGTGGGTGCCTTGCTCATGGCTTGCAGCAGCTGTTGGTAATTGGGTTGATTGGGGTTATTGAGCTGTCGGCCCAGCCACTCGACCTCCTGAGGGCGCGTAGCGAGCGCGTCGAGATTGCGCAGCGCAGCGCCCAACTGAGGGGTCAACTTCAAGGCGGGGGCTGAATTGGCAGCGGTGATGGCGTTGTCCAGAGCCTGCAAGGCTTGCCGGGCCTCTTCGCGAAACCGCAGCGCGCCGGTGCTGGCTGAGTCCTTTTGCAGTGAGGGGGTCACACTGGCGATCATCTCGTCATCCATGGCCAGCACGGCGTCGTCTATCGAATCAAATTGATGGTGTTCACGCACCGCACTTCGGGTGCGCAGGTGCTCATTGACCACCTGCTGAGCTTGGGCTTGCAGGTGGTTCTTGATGTCCATGGGCATGGTGAAGTTGACTGTGCCGTTCATCTTGCTGCGAAAATCCCCCTGCTCTGTTTTCAAGGGTAGCGTGACGGTTTGTTCGCTCAATGCATTGAGTTTTGCGTGGGTGAGTTCGTGGCTAGCCGTGTGTGGCACACCAGTAAAACGGTCGACCAGCGCGCTGCCAAACGTTCCGCGATCAACGGGCTTTTTGGGCGGCTCGGATTCAAATTTGACAATCAGTTGTTCGGATGTGCCCAAGGCATGCGGATTGAATGGACGCTCGTACAGTGCCGAGACTGGGGTGTTGAGCAGCAAACCGCCATCCTGAAAGGCCGTTTTCTCGGCGTGCTGCTGATACGCCATGCCCTCTTCTACAGGTGGTTGAAACAGGAGCGGCAGTGCGCCAGAAATATGCGCTGCGCGTGCGATATCCATCTCAGGCGTCAGGCTGGCGTTGAAAACCACCAGCTGCGCACGGCCGTCGAACATGCCGGTGCCCGTGATATTGAGCTGCTTGATCGCCGGGAGCTGCTGGCTGAGCACGTCCAGGTCGCGAAAGGTGGCCGGGCGGCCATTGCTTAAATCGTCAGCAATGTTCATGACCTCGGCCGAACGTTTCTCTCTGGGCATGTCAGCGATATGCGCCAGGATCGATTGACGTGATTCCTTTCGCAGCAGCTCCTCCAGAGGCTCTGCCTTGGTTTGCAAACGTGGCAGCAGCGTCAGTAGCAGTTGTGAGACGTTACCGACTTTTCCCGGAATTTTACCGACGACTTCCCCCGCCGCGGTGCTGGCATTTTGTAACCATGCACCGATGGTGTTTTTGCTGTTCAGCAATTCGGGGAGCTTGATGCCATCAGACAGCGTGTCAAACTTTTTGGCGCTCATACCGCTGGCGATCAGCACGGCGGATATCCCGCCAGCGGAAGAGCCAGAGACGACCTCAAGCCCGTCTAGCAGCGTGTTCTGCTCCAGCGCGTGGACTAAACCAGGGAACGCAATGCCTTTGGCTCCGCCGCCACTCAACACCAGTTGGGTGACGGGCGGGCGCGACAATTCAACCTCTACCGTTCCATTGCTGTGACGGCTAAGGGTTAACTTGCGCGCACCGACACCTTCGACCAGCGGTGCTGTGGCGCATTGGGATGTTGACGTGCCAGCCTGTGCCGTGTGCACGGCCGGTGGCGTAACGGTGGTTAACGCAGGGGCAGATACTTTCATGGGGTGGGCTCTCTGTGCACGGGGGTATTCCCCGAAAGAGAGCGCAGCCTAGGGAAAGGGGGCGGCCCGTGTCTGCGGACGGAACGATGCTGAAAAACAAATCAGGGCCCGCTTTTTTACCGCCGATAAAAAACCTGAAAGGCCCTATTGATGAGCCTTTCAGGTGGTGTCTGACAGGATGGGAAGACCCACTGATTGAGAGTCTTACGCCGCTCGCTGTCATGGCTTACCGTGGCCTGTCAGTTTTCGATGCGGGTGTCATCCTGAAACTGATCTTTGACGTATTTGATCTCGCTACGTCCGTGCGCAGCGGGCAGGCCGTCTTCGCCCAGGTTGACGAAGACCATTTTGTCGACGGTCAGGATGCTCTTGCGGGTAATTTTGTTGCGCACTTCGCAGGTCAGGGTGATCGAGGTGCGGCCGAATTCAGTGGCGGTGATGCCCAACTCGATAATGTCGCCCTGGCGCGAGGCGCTGACAAAGTTGATTTCGGAGATGTACTTGGTCACGACGCGCTGGTTGCCCAGTTGAACGATCGCGTAAATCGCGGCTTCTTCGTCGATCCAGCGCAGCAGGCTGCCACCAAACAGGGTGCCGTTAGGGTTTAGGTCTTCGGGTTTTACCCATTTGCGGGTGTGAAAATTCATATTCTCTCCTGACCGTTTTGCCTTAGATGCCGGCCATGATGGCAGACCATGGCAGTCAGCTCTATTAAGCTTCGACTATGGTCGCGATTAAGCAAATGAAAAAGGCTTGGATAAACCCTTGGGAACCCAGGCGCGGATCGCTATAATCTCACCCGCTTCAAAACGGTCATTTTCACCCAGTACCGTTCCCGCCACCTGTCCGAGGGGCGCTGCAGCAGGTATTACCTGTCAGGCTCGGATGGGGCGTTGTTTGATCAGGGCTCCCTGTTCAGGCACTAAACGCACAACGGCGCCCATTCGCGATTAAACGAATGGAGGCTCTTGATGAGCGCTGTAAACACGCCTGCAGGTTTTACCGACTACAAAGTCGCTGATATGTCCCTCGCCCCATGGGGCCGTCGCGAAACCTTTATCGCTGAATCCGAAATGCCAGCGTTGATGGGGCTGCGCCGCCGTTATGCCGCAGAACAACCGCTCAAGGGCGCGAAGATTCTGGGTTGCATCCACATGACCATCCAGACTGCCGTATTGATCGAAACCCTGGTTGCCCTGGGTGCCGAAGTGCGTTGGTCGTCGTGCAACATCTTCTCGACTCAAGACCAGGCCGCTGCCGCTATCGCTGCTGCCGGTATCCCGGTATTTGCCTGGAAAGGCGAGACCGAAGAAGAGTACGAGTGGTGCCTGGAGCAAACCATCCTGAAGGACGGCGCGCCTTGGGATGCCAACATGATCCTGGACGACGGCGGCGACCTGACCGAGCTGCTGCACAAGAAATACCCGGACATGCTGAAAAAGATCCACGGCGTGACCGAAGAAACCACCACCGGCGTACACCGTCTGTTGGACATGCTGGCCAAAGGCGAGCTGATGATCCCGGCGATCAACGTGAACGACTCGGTGACCAAAAGCAAAAACGACAACAAGTACGGCTGCCGTCATAGCCTGAACGATGCGATCAAGCGCGGTACTGACCACCTGCTGTCCGGCAAGCAAGCGCTGGTGATCGGCTACGGTGACGTGGGCAAGGGCTCGGCTCAGTCCCTGCGTCAGGAAGGCATGATCGTTAAAGTGTCCGAAGTTGACCCGATCTGCGCCATGCAAGCGTGCATGGACGGCTTTGAAGTGGTTTCGCCGTTCATCAACGGTCAGAACGACGGCACTGCCGCCAGCATCGACGCTGCGCTGCTGGGCAAGATCGACCTGATCGTAACCACCACCGGCAACGTCAATGTGTGCGACAAACACATGCTGGCTGCGCTGAAAAAACGCGCAGTGGTGTGCAACATCGGTCACTTTGACAACGAAATCGACACGGCTTTCATGCGCAAAAACTGGGCATGGGAAGAAGTGAAGCCGCAAGTGCACAAAGTACACCGTACCGGTGCTGGCGAGTTCGACCCACAGAACGATGACTACCTGATCCTGCTGGCCGAAGGTCGTCTGGTTAACCTGGGCAACGCCACCGGTCACCCAAGCCGCATCATGGACGGCTCGTTCGCCAACCAGGTACTGGCCCAGATCTTCCTGTTCGCCCAGAAGTACGCTGACCTGCCTGCTGAACTGCAAGCTGAGCGTCTGACCGTAGAAGTGCTGCCCAAGAAGCTGGACGAAGAAGTGGCCCTGGAAATGGTCCGTGGTTTCGGCGGTGTGGTCACTCAACTGACCCAGCAACAGGCTGACTACATCGGCGTGACCGTTGAAGGTCCGTTCAAGCCTGAAGCGTATCGTTACTGACGGTAGCTGAAAGCTCTAAGCTTCAAGCGGCAAGTAAGAGCAATTTGTTTGCTTGCGGTTTGAGTCTTGGAGCTGGCTTCTTTTTTTTACTTTTGCAGCTTTGAGCTTCGAGCTTTGAGCGCGAGAATTTGGCGCACCGCCCTCTTGTCGCTTGATGCTTGCAGCTTGTAGCTGGGAGCATTCCCAATGCCTACCGACCGTCGTTTCAGCTTCGAGTTCTTCCCGACCAAGACCGATGCTGGGCATGAAAAACTGATGACCACGGCCCGCCAACTGGCGGCCTATAACCCCGATTTTTTCTCCTGCACCTACGGTGCCGGTGGCTCGACCCGTGACCGCACGATCAACACCGTGCTGCAACTGGAGAGCGAAGCCAAGATCCCCGCGGCACCCCACCTGTCGTGTGTAGGCGACAGCAAGGAAGACCTGCGTGGTCTGTTGACGCAATACAAAACGGCTGGCATCAAGCGCATTGTGGCGCTGCGGGGCGACTTGCCGTCCGGTATGGGCATGGCCAGCGGTGAACTTCGTTACGCCAATGATCTGGTGAGCTTCATTCGTGAAGAAACCGGTGACCACTTTCATATCGACGTGGCGGCTTACCCGGAGATGCATCCGCAAGCCCGTAACTTCGAAGACGATATCGCCAATTTCGTGCGCAAAGCTCAGGCCGGCGCGGACAGTGCCATCACCCAGTATTTCTTTAATGCCGACAGCTACTTCCGTTTTGTCGAGCGCGTAGAAGCTGCGGGTGTCACGACGCCCATCGTGCCGGGCATCATGCCCATCACCAACTACAGCAAGCTGGCGCGTTTCTCTGACGCCTGTGGTGCCGAAATCCCGCGCTGGATCCGCAAGCAGCTCGAAGCCTATGGCGACGACGTGCAGAGCATTCAAGCGTTTGGCGAGCAGGTGATTAGCGAGATGTGCGAACGCCTGCTGGAGGGTGGCGCACCGGGGCTGCACTTTTACACCTTGAACCAGTCTGAGCCGAGCCTGGCGATCTGGAACAACCTGAAGCTGTCGCAGTAAAACCGTGTAGCCGCTGTCGCAGCCTGCGCAGCGGCCCCGGTGTTGATGCACAGAGCGAAAGCCCTTCGGTTCTTATCGCCGCCAGCGCCGGCGGCGACAGGTTTTCGGCGTGTGTGCCGTACGGCGTTACAAAGCCGTTGAGCAGCATGAAATCGGCGCGCCGTGTTAGCTCTGTTATACTCCGGGTTTCCGCTAGGCTTACGCCCGGCCGCTCGTCCTTGTACACGTCATTCAACCTCCGTTACGGCGCAGCTTTGAGCCAGCGCGAGCGGCCTGAATGGGGCTTCAGGACTGGAGCAGGACCGGACGGGATTGCGTCACCTTAAACGCGATTCACGCCAGGCAAGACTATCCCTTTGGGCCAAGCCCTAACTAAAACAGGATTTCTCATGTCCTTTGCTTCCCTCGGTCTCTCCGAGGCTTTAGTCCGCGCTATTGAAGCGGCGGGCTACACCGAGCCTACTCCGGTGCAACAGCGGGCCATTCCCGCCGTGTTGCAAGGTCGCGATTTGATGGTTGCGGCTCAGACAGGTACTGGTAAAACCGGCGGCTTCGCGCTTCCGATCCTGGAAAAGCTGTTTCCCAATGGCCATCCGGACAAATCCCAGCGCCACGGCCCACGCCAACCTCGCGTGCTGGTGCTGACACCAACCCGCGAACTTGCTGCTCAGGTGCACGAGAGCTTCAAGCTCTATGCCCGTGACTTGAAGTTTGTCAGTGCCTGCATTTTCGGCGGCGTTGGCATGAACCCACAGGTTCAGGCCATGTCCCGTGGTGTCGACGTCTTGGTTGCGTGCCCGGGTCGTTTGCTCGACCTCGCCGGCCAGGGCAGCGTTGACCTGTCCCACGTTGAAATTCTGGTGCTGGATGAAGCGGACCGCATGCTCGACATGGGCTTTGTCCATGACGTGAAAAAAGTGTTGGCTCGCTTGCCTGCCAAGCGTCAGAACCTGCTGTTTTCGGCGACGTTCTCCAAGGACATCACCGACCTGGCCGGCAAGCTGCTGCGTAACCCGGAGCGCATCGAAGTCACGCCACCGAACACCACGGTCGAGCGTATCGAACAGCGTGTATTCCGCTTGCCCGCCAGCCACAAGCGCGCGTTGCTGGCTCACTTGATTACCGCAGGGGCCTGGGAGCAAGTGCTGGTGTTCACCCGCACCAAGCACGGTGCCAACCGGTTGGCCGAGTACCTGGACAAGCACGGCCTCAGCGCTGTGGCCATCCACGGTAACAAGAGCCAGAACGCGCGGACCAAAGCCCTGGCGGATTTCAAAGCCGGCACGGTGCGCATTCTGGTGGCTACCGACATCGCCGCACGCGGTCTGGACATCGACCAACTGCCGCACGTGGTCAACTTCGAGCTGCCAAACGTCGATGAAGATTACGTTCACCGTATCGGCCGTACTGGCCGTGCCGGTCGTTCGGGCGAAGCGATTTCGCTGGTCGCTCCCGACGAAGAAAAACTGCTGAAAAGCATCGAGCGCATGACTCGTCAGAAAATCGCTGATGGCGACCTGATGGGGTTTGACGCCAGCACCGTTGAAGCCGAGAAGCCGGAAGTGCGCGAGCGGCCCGATGTGCGCAACCCGCGCAACTCGCCGCGTGGCCCGCGTGGCGACGGCCCGGGCAATGGTGGTGGTGGCGGTCGTAAAGACAAAGGCAAGGACAAAGGCAAAGAAAAGCCGGCGTCAGCGCGTGGTGAGCGTCCGGCCCGCGAGCAAAAACCTCGCGAAGCCCAGCCTGCCCGTGAGCAGCGTCAGCCAACGCCGCGTTCGGATGCCAACCGTGCGCCGGATGAATTCCGCGATGACGATGTGGATAACTTTGGTAACCGCGCCGATTACGTCAGCCCGTACCAGAACAAAAACAACCAGAGCCGTGGCCGCCGTCCGGGTGCTCCGGCACAAGGTTCCAGCGTGAGTTCAGGGGCACCGGCCCGTAGCGGCGGGCGTCAAAATACCCCGCGCACAGGCGGTGCCAGCACGGGCACTCCGCCTGCCAAGCGCAATGGCCCTCGCAGCGGTTCGCCACGTGACGGCCAGGCCCGTCGCCGTGATGATCGCCAAGAGCCTGCGGTTGTCAGCCCGCGCGAGAATCAGCCGAAGATCATGCACAAAGAGTCCAAGACGGATCGCGTCCTGACTCCAGAGCAGTTGGATCAGTTGCCGAACCGCCCTCGGGGTGAGAAACCGGCCTTGCTGACCCGCAACCGCTGAGTTAAGCCCTGCCTGAAAACGCCCTGCCTCTTATGACGCAGGGCGTTTTTTATGGAAGATCAAAAGATCGCGAGCAAGCTCGCCTCTACGGATGGCAGCGTTTGTGGGAACGAGCTTGCTCGTGATCTTTTGATCTGGCTTTTGATCTAAAGGGCCCTCAGTTCTTTGCGCGACAGCGCGACACCGAAGACGGGGCGGCCCCTCCTACGGGCGTGATGGGCATGCGCGCATAAAAAAATGCCCAGGCTGGTGAGCCGGGGCATTTTTTATACGCCGCGTAAACGTGTGTTTACTTGGTTTTCACGCCTTCCAGCGAGATGTTCAGCACCAGGGTCTGAGAGCTAGGGCCCGGGCCTTTGATACCGAAGTCGTTCAGGTTCAGCGTGGTGGTGGCGTCGAAACCGGCACGCTCTTTACCCCACGGGTCATTGCCTTCGCCGTTGAACGTTGCTTTGAACGTCACTGGCTTGGTCACGCCGTGCAACGTCAGGTCGCCGGTGACATCAGCGGTGTCTTTGCCCGTAGGTTTAACGGAGGTAGAGACGAACTTCGCTTCCGGGTACTTGCTCACGTCCAGGAAGTCTTTGCTGGCAATGTGCTTGTCACGTTCTGCGTGGTTGGAGAACAGGCTGGCGGTTTTCAGCGTGACGTCGATTTTGCTGTCTTCAGGCTTGGCAGCGTCCCACGAGAACGTGCCGTCCCAGTCCCGGAACGTGCCGTGAATGAAGCTGTAGCCAAGGTGGCTGATTTTCCAGTCGATGAAGGCGTGTTGGCCTTCTTTGTCGATCTTGTAATCAGCGGCCATGGCTTGACCAGCGGTCAACAGTGCAGCACCGATAGCCAAAGCGGCGAGGGTCTTTTTCAACATGCGTTCTATTCCTTGTGAGTTGAGGTTGAGCATCACGCTTTGCGCCCCAGCATACGAGTCAGGGTGGCATCACGGTCGATAAAGTGGTGTTTAAAGGCAGCCAGACCATGCAACGTCGCGAAAATCACCACGGTCCAGGCCAGCCACAGGTGCACAACGCCAGCAACATCAGCCTGATCGGGCAAGCTGGATATCAGTGCTGGCACTTCAAACAGCCCAAAGACAGGAATACCAACGCCTTCGGCTGTAGAGATCAAATACCCCGCGATCATCAGGGCGAACAAGCTGAGGTACAAAAACGCGTGCCCAAATTTGGCACCGATTCGCGTGGCACGGCTATAACTGTCAAGCGCCGGCGGTGCCGGGCTGATCCAGCGCCACACAACCCGCACGATCATCACTGCCAACAGCGTAAGGCCAATGCTTTTGTGCAGGTCTGGGGCATCTTTGCGCCAAGGGTCGTAATAGTCGAGACCGACCATCCACAAGCCCAATGCGAACAACCCAAACACCGCCAGTGCCACCGACCAGTGCAGGAATATGCTCACGGCACCATAGCGAGAAGAAGAGTTACGTAGTTGCATTGCCGACATCCTGTGGGAACGTGGGACTAAGACTAGCGCTTTACCTATCGAATGAAAGCGCATTTTTTCGCTGCAAGGTATCGATAAATACGATCTGTAGCCTGAGATGACCTTATTAAGAAAACATTAACGCGTGTTAATGACAGGTTGCGCCTGACGCTCGTTCTCCACACACGGCCCGTAACCGCTTGTTACGCGCCCGCGCATTGCATAGGCTTGCGCCCTTGTTTACCCGCACACGCCGGGAGCCAGCGCCAGGAGAGTGGAAATGGGCCTGAATAATCAATGGATGCAGCGCGACCTTGCCGTGTTATGGCACCCCTGCACCCAAATGAAAGATCACGAGCAACTGCCGCTGATTCCCATCAAGCGCGGTGAAGGCGTGTGGTTGGAGGACTTCGAAGGTAAGCGCTACCTGGATGCGGTGAGCTCTTGGTGGGTGAATGTGTTTGGGCATGCCAACCCGCGTATTAACCAGCGCATCAAGGATCAGGTGGATCAACTGGAGCATGTGATCCTCGCCGGCTTCAGCCATCAGCCGGTGATCGAATTGTCCGAGCGCCTGGTGAACATGACGCCTGAAGGCCTGACGCGCTGTTTCTATGCCGACAACGGTTCGTCGTGCATCGAAGTGGCACTGAAAATGAGCTTTCACTATTGGCTCAATCGCGGCCAGGCCGCGAAAAAACGCTTTGTCACCCTGACCAACAGCTACCACGGCGAAACCATGGCCGCGATGTCGGTAGGGGATGTGCCGCTGTTCACCGAGACCTACAAAGCCTTGCTGCTCGACACGATCAAAGTGCCAAGCCCCGACTGCTACCTGCGCCCTGAAGGCGTGAGCTGGGAAGCGCATTCGCGCACGATGTTTGTGGCCATGGAGCAGACGCTGGCCGAACATCACGACAGCGTCGCGGCAGTCATCGTCGAACCGCTGATTCAGGGTGCCGGCGGCATGCGCATGTACCACCCGGTGTACCTCACGCTGCTGCGCGAAGCCTGCGACCGATACGGTGTGCATTTGATCCTCGATGAAATCGCGGTGGGTTTTGGTCGCACCGGGACGATGTTTGCCTGTGAGCAGGCCGGTATTACGCCGGACTTTCTGTGCCTGTCAAAGGCGCTGACCGGCGGTTACCTGCCGTTGGCGGCTTGCGTCACCACCGACGAGGTGTACAGCGCGTTCTACGACGACTACCCGACCTTGCGTGCCTTCTTGCATTCACACAGCTATACGGGCAACCCGTTGGCCTGTGCTGCCGCCTTGGCCACGCTGGATATTTTCGAAGAAGACAACGTCATCGAGCACAACAAGGCCCTGGCCCAACGCATGGCCAGCGCGACGGCGCATTTGGCCGATCACCCGCACGTGGCTGAAGTACGTCAGACGGGGATGGTGCTGGCGATAGAAATGGTTCAGGACAAAGCCAGCAAAACGGCTTACCCGTGGCAGGAACGACGCGGTCTGAAAGTATTCCAGCACGCGCTGGAGCGGGGTGCGTTGTTGCGCCCGCTGGGCAGTGTGGTGTATTTCTTGCCGCCTTACGTGATTACCCCCGAGCAGATCGACTTCCTGGCTGAAGTAGCCAGCGAAGGGATCGATATCGCGACGCGTACGGATGTCAGCGTGGCCGTGCCTGCGAGCTTTCATCCAGACTTTCGCGATCCGGGTTAATTTTAATCCTCTGTCGGTGCGAGCAAGCCCGCGGCGACAGGGGCTTTTTCAGAGAGTTTAAATGAGACTGTCCCGTTTCTTTATCGATGCGCCCTTGAGCCTTGGTGAGCATGAGCTGCCTGAAGCCCAGGCGCATTACATTGGCCGCGTGCTGCGCATGGCCGAGGGCGATGCCCTGCAAGTGTTCGACGGCTCGGGTCAGGAGTTTCTGGGGCGTTTGCTGGAAGTCGGTAAAAAGCGTGTGCGAGTGCTAATCGATGAAACGTTCGTCGGGCAAGTGGAGTCGCCATTAGCCATTCACTTGGGCCAGGGTTTGTCCCGGGGTGAGCGCATGGACTGGGCGATTCAAAAGGCCACCGAACTGGGTGTCACCGAAATCACGCCGCTCATGAGCGAGCGCTGCGAAGTGCGGCTCAAGGATGAGCGGGCCGACAAGCGCCTGGCGCATTGGCGGCAAGTGGCGATCAGCGCCTGTGAGCAGTGCGGCCGTTCGCGGGTACCGGTGATTCACCCGCCCGTGCTGCTGAGCGACTGGATCAAAGCCACCGAAGCCGATCTCAAGTTGGTACTGCACCCGGTGGCCGAGCCCCTGATTAGCCATGCCAAGCCGGCGCGTCTGGCCTTTTTGATCGGCCCCGAAGGCGGCCTGACTGACCGCGAAGTTGAACACGCCCAAGCGGCAGGCTTCCAACCGGCTCGGCTTGGCCCGCGTGTGCTGCGCACCGAAACGGCCCCAGTGGTCGCATTGGCCGTGGCTCAGCAACTGTGGGGCGATTTCTAACCCAGGTCCCTTTGGGACTTCTACACAGGCATGTAGGCCGCTACACCATCGCGGCAAAACGTGTGCGGAACTGCTGCGGCGACACGCCCAAGCGCCGCACAAACACGGTCCGCAGGTGGTGCGCATCGCGAAAACCGCATGCATACGCCACGGTCTTGAGCGCCAGCGCCGGGTTTTCCAGTAAGGCGCGGGCGGCGTCCACCCGTGCCCCTTCTACAAATTGCGCCGGTGTGATACCGGTGTCACGAGCAAACACTCGGGAGAAGTTACGTGGGCTCATGTTGGCCGCGTGCGCCAGTTCGCCGATGGTTAGGTCAGCGCGCAGGTTGGCCTGTACCAGCCGTTGCACCGCCGCCACCGGCGAATCGTCAGGGGTGACGGGTGTCAAAAACGGACTGAATTGAGACTGCCCGCCCGAGCGCTGGGTGACCACCACCAGCCGCTTGGCCACCTTCAGGGCGACCTGCGGGCCGTGGTCCTGGCTCAGCACATAGAGCGCCAGGTCGATCCCGGCCGTGACCCCCGCCGAGGTATACAGATTGCCGTCCTGCACATACAAACGGTCGGCCTCCAACTGTGCACTCGGGCACAGGCGGGCGAGGGCGGCGACATCACTCCAGTGCGTGGTGACGTGCCGACCTTCCAGCAACCCGGCCCGGGCGAGCAGAAGCGCGCCATTGCAGATCGACCCGAAGCGCCGGGACTGACGGCATACGGTACGCAACCAAGCCGTAAACGCCGGGCCAAAATCCTGCTCGGGCAACAGGGGCCCGCCCGCGCACAGCACCAGGTCGTAACCGTGCCGTGCCTCGGAAAAATGCCGGTGAGCCTGAATCGAGAGCCCGTTCGAACAACTCAGCAAACCCGCTTCAAGCCCAATCACCTCCAGCGTATAACGCTCATCCGGGGGCAGGAAGGCATTGGCCTCGGCAAACACGTCCAGTGGGCCGGTGACATCCAGCGCCTGTACGCCGGGGAAAACAATTAACGCAACATGGAGGGTCATCAGGGGCCACCGTCAGAGAAGTAAGCGATGAAATACCCCACTCATTGGAGGTCGGCAAGCAGACTCGGGCCATTGGCCGTGACTGTCACCTGATTGGCACGAATCGCACCTTTATGTCGATTGTTGCCATCGGTGACGCGGCCCACACTGGGCCTGACGGTGCTGCTGCGGCACCGAATCGAGGAGTTCGCCATGAGTCAGACCATTGCAGGCATCGCCATCCCGGACAGTGCCTTGGCCAACGCAACGACAGAGTACATCCGCGATGTTGAAACCGATCTGCTGTATCATCACTCGCGGCGGGTGTTCTTGTTTGGTGCCCTGAGCGGTCAGCGCAAGCAATTGGCCTATAACCCTGAATTGCTTTACGTGGGGGCGATGTTCCACGACCTGGGTCTGATGGAAGGCCATCGCACGGACCTTGAGCGTTTTGAAGTGGACAGCGCCAACAGCGCCAAGGCCTTTATGAAGCCGTTCGGCCTGAGCGACGACGACATCGAGCAGGTCTGGCTGGCCATTGCGCTGCATACCACGCCGGGGGTACCGCAGCATTTGCGGCCGAACGTGGCATTGGTGACAGCGGGTGTTGAGATGGACGTGCTGGGGATTGATTACGCCGCCTTTCCAGCGGATCAGCGCGAGGCCGTGGTGCATGCGCACCCGCGCGGCGAAGGCTTCAAGGCGTGCATCCTCTGCGCGTTCGCCAACGGTTTTAAACACCGGCCTGAAACCACGTTCGGCACTGTCAACGCCGATGTGCTGGTGGACATCGATCCCACCTTCAAGCCCATGAACTTTGTCGACATCATCCGCCAGTCGCCGTGGGCGTCCTGATCCGGTTGGCTCTGTAGCCGCCGTTCGCAGGCGGCTACAGAGAGACCGTCAGGTTTACTCCACCGGGTCGCTCGTCGGCTTGGCGATGATCTGTTTCAGTTCGGCGGTCATAGGGAACTCCAGGTTCAGGCCATTCGGTGGAATAGGCTGCTCAAACCAGCGCTGGTAAACGGTGTTGATCTCACCTGACTGATACAGGTCCGCCAGCGCCTGGTTGACCACTGCGAGCAACTGCGGGTCATCTTTGCGCACCATGCAACTGTAGATTTCGCGGGATTGCTCGTTGCCGACCACGACCCACTTGTGCGGATCGCGGGCTTTGGCGCGTTCGCCATACAGCAGTGCGTCATCCATGTAAAAGGCCACCGCGCGGCCGGTTTCGAGCATCTTGAACGCTTCGCCGTGATCTTTGGCGCTGATCACGTTCATGTTCATTTTGTGGTCAGCGTTGTAGCTTTTCAGGAAACGCTCGTTGGTGGTGCCCGCCGTGGTCACGACGTTTTTGTCGCGCAGGTCGTCAAAGCCGTTGATCCCGCTGTCTTTCGCCGTCAGCAATTGGCCTTTGACGTAGATAAACCCGTACGAAAACGCTACCTGCTTTTGCCGTTCGGCCGTCACCCCTGTTGACCCGCATTCCAGGTCCACCGTGCCGTTTTGCACCAGCGGGATGCGGGTTTGCGAGGTCACCAGGTTGTACTTGACCTTCAGCGGCGTGCCGCCGGTTTGTTGTTGGATGCGCTCGACAATTTTGTTGGCCAGGTCCACCGAGTAGCCCATCGGCTTGCCACTGTTATCGCCCACATACGAGAAAGGCACCGAGGCATCGCGATAACCCAGGGTTATGGTCCCCGAATCCGCGACTTTTTTGAGGGTGCCTTGCAGCGACGCTTCGCTGGCGTGCAGTGAGTGGCTGAGCAAAAGGCCCAACGTGCAACTGATCAAGGTAAGTTTTTTCATCTTCTTATTCTCCGGTTTCAAGCTGATTAACGACGTGCAGCAATCACGCTGATTTCCACCAGCACTTGCGGCCGTGCCAGTTGTGCTTGCAGCGTGGTGCGCGTAGGCGCTTTACCGGCTGACAGCCAGGCGGCCCATACCGCGTTCATGGGCGCAAAATCGCGCTCGATGTTTTGCAGGTAAATCGTGGCGTTGAGGATGTGGTCCTTGTCGCTGCCGGTTTCGGCCAGCAAGGCGTCGATCTTGTGCAGGACTTCCTGGGTCTGCGCGGTAATGTCTTCGCTCTGGGTCGGTACCTGCCCGGACAGAAACACCAACGCCTCAAAGGTCGCCGCGGCGCTCAAACGGTCATTGCTGTGAATGCGGTGAATCGTCATCGGGCATTTCCTTGTGATGTGGGTGGGTGTTCAGGCGGCCTGTAAGGCCAGGCCTTGAAGGTCAATGGAGGTTTTACGCTGCGCAATCAGTTCGCTCAGCAAGCGCCCGCTGCCGCAGGCCAGGGTAAAGCCCAGTGCGCCGTGGCCCAGGTTGAGCCACAGGTTGCGATAGCCGCTGGCCCCCAGAATCGGCACGCCACTGGGGGTGGCCGGGCGCATGCCCGCCCACTCAATGGCGTGTGCGTAGTCGCCAGCCTCCGGGAAGGTGCTTTGGGCCAACTGACGCATTTGTGCGAGCCGTTTGGGGTCGAGCGACGTATCGAAACCGACGATGTCGACCATCGCTGCAATACGCAATTGCTGGCCAATGCGGGCGTACACAATCTTGCGGTCGTAATCGGTAATGCTTACATCGGGGGCTTTGGCCGGGTCGGTCAGGGGCAAGGTAAGGCTGTAACCCTTGAGCGGGTACAGCGGCAGGTTAAGCCCCGGCAGGCTCAGCGCCGGGCTGTTGTGCCCCGCCGCGAGCACCAGTTGATCGACCGGCAGCACCTCGTCGCCCATGTGCACGGCCTTGACCTCACCGTGCTCGTGATGAAGGCGGGTGACGGTTCTACCCAATAAAAATGTGCAGCGCCCTGACGCCTGCAAACGGGCGAACAGGTGTTGGCAAAACGCGTGGCAATCGCCAACTTCTTCATCGGGGGTGTAAATGCCGCCGACAAACGCTGAGCCCTGCAAACCGGGTTCCAGAGCCGCACATTCGTGGGCTGAAAGCGCTTGCTGAAAGGAACTGTTGGCCACTTTTTGACGGGCCTTGGCGAAGTTCGACGCCTCGCGAAACGCCACCAGTTTGCCGTTGCGCCGCCAGGCAAACCCGTCCAGGTGATCTTCATCGCGCCATTGTTGCAAGGTGGCCTGGCTCAGCAGCGCCAGGCGCAACAGGTGTGCCCCGTTGCGCTGGTTGACCGACCCGCGGCACGCGGCCACAAAAGAGGCCAGCCAGCGCCATTGCGCCGGGTCCATGCGCGGGCGCAATTTCAGGGGCGAATCACCGCGCAGCATCCAGCCCAGCGCCTGCCACGGCACACCGGCATCGGCCAACGGTGCCACATAGCGGTACGACAACTGGCCGCCATTGGCAAAACTGGTCTGGCTGGCAAGCGTGGGGCGGGCTTCTATCACGCTGACTTCAAAGCCATCGCGCACCAGCGCATATGCTGTTGCCAGCCCGATAACCCCACCGCCGATGATGCAAACGCGCTGTCCCATGTTAATCCTTAGCCCACTGTTGTGCGGGTTTCAGATTAGGGGCAGGTGACACGCCGCGAACAATGATTAAAGATACTTGCCCCATAAACAAAGGTTATGGATGGCCGCCATGCGCTTGCGACATATTGAAATTTTCCAGGCGATTCGCCAGACCGGCTCCATCAGTGCTGCCGCGCAGTTGTTGCACGTGTCGCAACCGGCGGTGAGCAAAGTGCTGCAGCATGCCGAAATGCAACTGGGGTTCCCGTTGTTTTTGCGCGTGCGCGGCAAACTGCAACCCACGCCTGAAGCGTTGTTGCTGGAGCGTGAGGTCGAAAAAGTCAGCGAGAGTGTGCAAGGCGTGCAGCGTTTGGCTGAAAGCTTGCGGCGTACACCGGGGCATCGCTTGCGTGTTGGCAGCACACCGGCGCTGGCGCTGTCGTTACTGCCGCCGGTGATAGGCGAGTGGACGCGGCGTTACCCTGATATCCGTTGCGAACTGGCGAGCGCGCACAGCCGTGAATTGGTGCAAAACCTGCTGATGCGGGAACTGGACGTGGCGTTGACGTTTAAACGCCCTGACCACCCAGGGCTCAAAGCCCAGGCGCTGGCCCACGGTGTGCTGGTGGCGCTGGCCCCACGAGGTTTGTGGCCGGATGACCGCGAGGGCGTGCCGTTGGCGTTGCAGGACCTGGCGGACGCACCGCTGATTGGCCTGAGCAACACTGACCCATTGTTTGCGCAACTGGACAGTTACCTCAAAGCGATTGAGCCGCCACCGCGCATCAACATTGCGGTGCAGACCTATTCGCTGGCGCGGGCGATGGTGGAGTCTGGCGCGGGGTTGGCCGTGATCGACCCGTTCACGGCGTTGGGTGCTTCGCGGGCAAGCACCGTGATTCGTCCGTTGACCCCGGCGTTACCGATCACGCTGTATGCGCTGACCCGAGCCGACGAGGCCCCGGTGCATCAATTGGAGGGGTTGCTGCAACTGTTTGCCGAGCGCGCGAGTGAACAACTACAGCGCATAGAGGGGGGAGATAAGGGCCGTAGCCGTTGACGCGGTGCAACAGCCTACAGCGTTGCTCTCACAGGGCCTGGCAGGCCCTGTGAGATTTACACGGCTTACTTCGGCAGTGCGTACACCACCACTTGGTCGCCCACTTGATCCTTCATGATCGAGTTGCCGCCGGCCACAAACGCCACGTACTGCCGGCCTTTGTATTCGTACACGGCCGGGTTGGCCACAGCGGGTGCCATCACGATGTCAGACCACAACTCCTTGCCGTCCTCAAGGGAGTAGGCGCGGACTTTGGCGTCCATGGAGGCCCCGATAAACACGACCCCCCCTGCGGTGATGGCCGGGCCGCCAATGGTCGGTGAGCCCATGTCTTCAGGCATGTACCAGCCCCACTGTTGAACAGCGCCCATTGGGCGGCGCCATTTCACATCGCCGGTGTTCATGTCGATGGCAACGATCTCACCGAAAGGCGGTGCCCAGCACGGCATGCCTGCCCAGTTTTGAGCGTTAAGCAGCGACAGGCCAAACGGTGCGCCGATCTGTGGGTAGAAGCCGTTTTCGTTACCGGACTCCTTCGGTTGTTTGTCGTAAGACGCGCGGTCCCACAGTTTGATCATTTGCACGATATGCGAGGTGTTGACCACGGCCACCTGGCTGACCGGGTCGAACGCTACGCCCCCCCATTGCACGCCACCGGCGCTGTCCGGGTAGGCCAAAGCGCCTGCGCCCTTGGTGCTGGGCGGCGTGTACATGCCGTCGTACACCAGGTCATCCCACATTTTCGAGCACTGACCAAAGCCAACAATGTCTGCCGGTTTCCAGATGGCCGGTTTTTTGGACTGGTCCAGTAACGGCGCGGGTTTGGTCGGGAACGGTTGGGTGGGTGAGTAGACTTCACCGGCCACGTCGCCCTGCGGTACCGGGCGTTCCTCAATCGGCCAGATGTCTTCGCCCGTGCGCCGGTCAACGGTGAACAGGAAGCCCATTTTAGTCGCCTGAACCAGCGCCGCTACTGGCTTGCCATCGACGGTGATGTCCATCAGGGTCGGGGCCGAGTTGATGTCGTAGTCCCAGATATCGTGGTGAACCCACTGACGCGACCACACGACTTTGCCGGTGTTGATGTCCAGCGCCGTGGTTGAGGTGCCCAACGGAATGGCGTTGGTCCGGTTGCCGCCCCAGTAGTTGGGTGACGGCGATGAAACCGGGATGTACAGCAGGCCCAGGGACGGGTCATAGGACATCGCGGTCCAGATGTTGGCGGTACCCGTTTTGCCTGCTTCCTCTTCCGGAATAGGCTTGAATTCCCACTCCAGTTCGCCGGTGCGGGCGTTGAGTGCAAACAGCGAGCCTGGGGACTCGACTTCGTACTCCCAGTCTTTACCGGCCCAGCCAACGATGAGCTTGTCACCGATCACGGTAGGCGGCTGCAGCACCGACAACGGCCATTTGGGGTTCTGGGTGTTCCATTGGTTAACGTCAACCACACCGTTTTTGCCGAAGCCTTCGCACGGCTTGCCGGTGTCGGCATCAACGGCAAACAGTTGCGCGGTCATGGTGCCCAGGTAGACCACCTTTTGGCAGGCCTCGCCCGCCTTGGGGTTCTGCTCCTGCCAGTAGGCCACGCCCCGGGATTTCAGCGCAGGCTGGGTTTCGGCCACCAGCGGTGATTTGGTATCGAAGGTCCACTTCTCTTTGCCGGTCTCGGGTTCGAGGGCAATGATGCGGTAGAACGGGGTGCCGACGTACAAGGTGTCGTTGGCAAAGATCGGCGTGGCCGACCAGACCGATGGGGGAAGCTTGCCGGTGCCGGTGGACATGTCGCCCGTGAAGTATTGCCACACCTTGGTCAGGTTGCCGACGTTGTCTTTATTGATCTGGGTAAGCGGCGAGTATTTTTGCGCGCTCAACTGGCCGTGGAACGTGTCCCACTCCTTGCCGTTGGGCAGCGGCAGCTTGGCCTCTTCGGCTGACAGGGTGGCCGTGGCCAGTAACGGTGGTGGCACGGTATAGGTGTCGGCGTGTGCGCCAGACATACTGGCCAACATGCACAGCGCGGGGGTGGCCAACAGATGTTTTTTCATTCCATTCATCTCACAGGCTCCTGGTTGGCGTGTGGCTAAAGGTTTCGATGACGACACCCAGCGCGGCCACGGCAATCACGGCGGCGGTCCACCACCCGTGCAGGAAGAGTGCGGCAATGAATGTCCCGATAACACCCACCCACCCCAGGAACAGGATGAAACGTCTAAACCCGCCGGTGTGGGACTTGAGCAACAAAAGGCCGAGGATGATCAACACAACCTCGGCCAGCATCGCGACCATCGCCCCTCCGGAGTCTGTGACCCCGGACAGCGGCGTAAAGAAACGCCAGGCAGTGATGCACAGGGCGATCACGGCGGCGACGATCAGAATATTGGCACCGAGACGGTGCCCGCTTGACGCAGAGGGTGATGACATCCGTTTCTCCTTTTCCGCTTTAGGTTGTCTGGTCATGCCAAGGGAAAATCGATCCAGCGAACGCTGAGTGTAGTCAACGTGCCGGGAAGCGCAGGAGGTATGCAGCAATATGCTGAAATAACTGTGACAGTTGTCGGGGAATCCGGCGGCGACAGGGTCACAGCCGGTGTTCTGGCGGCTCAAGCGCCGCCAGAGAAGGGCTTAATGCGCGCGGTCTGCTTCGGCCGGCGCGGGGCTGTCCTTTGTGACGTGACTCACCAGTTTGCCGATGGTCAGGCCCTGGAACAGGATCGATGACAGCACGACGATATAGGTGATGCTCAGGATCAAGTCGCGCTCCGGGCCGAGCGGCAAGGCCAGCGCCAGGGCCACTGAAACACCGCCCCGCAGGCCGCCCCAGGTCAGGATACGGATAGTGCCGCGCGGCACGTTGCGCCAGCGGCGCAGCAACACAATGGCCGGTGCCACGGTCAGCAGGCGCGAGAGCAAGATCGCCACGGCCAATACGCTGGCGGCCAGCAGGTGCAGCCACGAGAACGGCAGCAGCAACAGTTCCATGCCGATCAGTGCAAACAGCAAGGCGTTGAGCATGTCGTCGAGCAGTTCCCAGAAACCGTCCATATAGCGGCGGGTCATGTCGTTCATGGCCTTGTTGCGGCCCAGGTTGCCGATGATCAACCCGGCCACCACCATCGCAATCGGCGCGGACACATGCAGCTCACTGGCCATGGCCGAGCCGCCAATCACCAGCGCAAGGGTCAGCATCACTTCGATCTGATACTGCTCGATGCTTTTGATCATTCGGTACACCAAATAACCAATCAACCCGCCGAACACCACACCGCCGATGGCTTCATGCGCGAACAGCATCGCCGTGGCCCCCAGGCTCGGGGTTTCGCCCAGTTGCACAATGCCCAGCAACACGGTGAACACCACAACCGCGGTGCCATCATTGAACAGTGACTCGCCCACGATTGTGGTTTTCAACGGTTTGGAGGCATTGGCGGTCCGCAGCACGCCCAGCACTGCAATCGGGTCTGTGGGGGAAATCAGCGCGCCAAACAGCAGGCAGTACAAAAAGCTGATGTGCCAGCCGAACAGGCCGAAAATCCAGTAGGCCAGGCTACCGATTACCGTTGTTGCGATCAGCACGCCGACGGTGGCGAGCAGGCCGATAGGCCAGCGGTAGCTGCGCACATCGTTGAAGTTAACGTGCAAGGCCCCGGCAAACAGCAGGAAGCCCAGCATCCAGTTCATCAATAGATCGCCGAAGTCGATCTGGCCGATCAGTTCTTGCACGCGGTCTTCGAGGCCCGGATAGCCGAGCACGCTCAGGCCCTGCAAAATCAGTGAGAACAGCAGGGCGGTGACCATGACGCCAATGGTGGGCGGCAGGCCGATAAATCGGAAATTCACATAAGTCAGTAAAGAGGTCAGGCAAATAAACGCAGCGACAAGCTCAAGCATCCGGGATCCTGTGGTGGCGTGAGTGAAGGAAGGCCCGAGCGATTCGGAGCCAAGTGAGGGGCGATGGTTGTAAAAGAACATCCCCGTATGGACCACGATACGACGCCGGTGTGTCAGCTGTGCGAAAGCCTCAATAATGAGCCTGGCGCTGACGGTTTTGGGTATGGGTGTGGGTGGAACCGGGTGCAGAGTGGTCGGCAGGTATTATAAACCGCTGCTGACATATGCAGAATTAATTCCTCCAACATTAAAGGCGTCTACAGTGCTGGCAACCCTGCGAGTGCTGAACATTTAGAAAAGGAAAATCTTATGACGGTAGCTTTCTGGTGTGTACTGGTAGCCTTCTGCCTGACCTATGTGTGTACCGCGTTTGCCAAGTTCAGCGACGGTAAGTTCGGGCCTAAACAGAACCATGACCCGCGTGCGTTTCTCGATGGGCTGCAGGGGTTTGCCAAGCGGGCGCACAGTGCCCAGCTCAACAGCTTTGAAGTGACCCCGGCGTTCGCGGCAGCGGTGATCATTGCCGATATCGTGGGCAATGCGCCGCAGGAGACAATCGACGTACTGGCGGTGCTGTTTATCACCAGCCGCATGCTGTACATCATTTTCTATCTGGCCGACTGGGCAATCCTTCGCTCAATCGTCTGGTTTATCGGTATGGGGATGGTGGTGAGCCTGTTTTGCGTATCGGCCTGATGCCACTCGCGGGAGGGGCCGCCCCGTCGCGCAGCAAACGCCGGCTTGCCCGCTGCGCAAAAACCGGCGTTCGTCCAGCGTGGTTTAAGGGGGCCCTTCGATCAAAAACCAGGCGGACTCATGGCCGTCGGTCCAACTGAGAACACGATTTCGGCGTTTTTTACTGCGGCAATGCCATACCCTTTGGCCACAGCAACCAGATATTGCCTTTTTGTTTCATGTCGCCGGCCAGTTGCCCTGCAGCCGGGCCAGTGCCGACGAAGAAGTCGGCGCGCACTTCACCGGCAATCGCACCGCCGGTGTCCTGGGCCGCCACCGGGCGCACGATCGGGTGGCCGTTGGGTTCGGTGGTGGACAGCCATAACAGGCTGCCCAGCGGAATCACTTTGCGATCCACCGCTACGCTGTAGCCGGGCGTGAGTGGCACGTTCAGCGAACCACGCGGGCCTTCGTTGCTGTCGGGGTTCTGGGTGAAAAATACGTAACTGGGGTTGCTGGCGAGCAATTCAGGCACGCGCTGCGGGTGTGCTGCCGCCCAGGCGTGAATCGTGGCCATGGTCACGTCTTCTTTCTTCAGCTCACCTTGCTCCACCAGCCAACGGCCAATGGGCTTGTACGGGTGGCCGTTCTGGTCCGCGTAACCGATGCGCAACTGGCGGCCATTATCGAGTTGCACCCGGCCGGAGCCCTGGATTTGCAAGAACTGCAGGTCCATGGGGTCGGTCAACCACGCGAGTACGGGCGCATCCAGGCCTTTGTTGTTAATGGTTTCAGCCGTGTCGTAGGGCTTGATCACGCGCCCTTCAAGGCGGCCACGCAGGCGTTTGCCCTTGAGTTCGGGGTAGACGCTGTCCAGGTTCACCACGATCAAATCCGGCGGCACACCGTAAATCGGTACGTTGGCCGTGGCGGTAGGTTTCAGGCTGCCGGGGTAGACCGGCTCGTAATAGCCTGTGATCAACCCGCCGTTGCTGCCTTCGGCCGAGCGCAGGCTGTACACGTCGAGGTGGGTCTGCAGGAAGCTGCTGATTTCAGCCACGCTGGGGCTGGCCGGCAGGCGGGCGGCTTCGCTGCACAGGTTGCCCCAGTTCGGGTCGGCCTTGAGCCGGGTACAGGCGCTGCGCCAGGACGTGAAACCGCCTTGCAGGTCGGCCCCGGTCACTTCCGGCAGGGCGCTCCAGTCAGCTTTGCTGTAGGTGGTGTGAGGCTCGGGTTTTGCGGTGTCCTTGTCGGTGCCATTGCAACCGGCCAACAACATGACAGCGGGGAAGGCCCAGGCCAGCGGCTTGAAAAAGCTATTCATCAACGATGTTCCTTCGTGGGTTGCCGAGGCTGGAAAGCCTTCAAGGCAACCCTCTATTCAATAAGGGTATTGGTCTTTGTGGATGACACGGGGATACTGGCGGCCGATTTGTGTGATGTGAAGCCACCCTGATGTTTAAACGACTGACAGTTGTATTCCTGGCCTGCCTGACACTGGCGGCGTGTGGCGGGGTCGATCCTGATTCGCCGCTGGGCCAGCGTAAAGCTATTTTCAAGCAAATGCTCAAGACCAGTGAAGACCTGGGCGGCATGCTGCGCGGGCGTATTGCGTTCGACGGCCCACGTTTTACCGAGGGGGCGGTCAAACTCGATGCGCTGTCTCATGAACCCTGGAAGCACTTCCCGCAGGTCAAAGAGTCTGATCAGACCAACGCCACCGATGAGGTGTGGCAAAAGCAGGCGCATTTTCAGGAACTGGCCCGTCAGCTTGAAGCGGCGACCGGCGAGCTGGTGAACGTCAGCCAGCTACAGCCCTACAAAGCCAGCAACCTCATGCCAGCGGTGCAGAAAGTCGAAGACACGTGCAGTGCGTGCCACAAAGCATTCAGAAATCACTGAGGCCGAGGGCTTTGCGGGAGCAATCGGGCATCGACCGGCCGCTCCTGCCGTTAATGCGTTATTGGTCTAACTGGTCCAGCGCTTCTTGCAGTTCTTTGCGCGACTCGGCCAGTTTTTCCTTACGTTTGTTGATTTTGTCGGGATCGCCTTTCTTCATGGCCTTGTCCAGGTCGGCCTGGCGTTTGCTGACATCGTGCTTGGCATCCAGCACCTTGTTTTCGCGCTCTTTCTTCAGGCCAGCGTCTGTGCAGTGCTCAGTCACTTCGCTCAGGGCTTTCTCCAGGCCCGCGACCTGGTTGCTGTTGCCGTGGGCGCGAGCTTGCTCAAGCTGCAGGCTGATGGCCTGCTTTTTGGCAGCGCAGCCTGTGAGTTCTGGCGTTTTGTCCGCTGCCATCAGCGGGGCGGCCAGCAGGCCGCAGACAGTGAAAAGGGCGAGCGGTGAAAAAAGTTTCATAAAAGGCTCCATGACAAAAGATGAAAATGATCACGCTTTAAAAAGGCAATGCTGCGGGCTTCGCGGCGTCTAGTCAAAGCCGTCTATGTTGGCCGCGCGTAATGAATCACTTAAAGCTTGTACGTTTGGATCATGCAAAAAAGCGGTTAATTGCGCCGCTCGCTGTGTGCCTATGCCTGGGTACGCTTGCCAGGCCAGGGTGTCACGGGCGACCAGCGCTTGCCATGACTGCCCCAATGGCGCGTCACCGGTGGGTGGCAGGCCGATGGCCTTGACCCAGCGTTCGAACGGTTGTTGCCGTACGCCTTGAAAACTCTTGAGCAAACGGCCGATGCTGCGTTCGCCCAAGCCGTTAATGTTAGCAAGCTGCGCGGCGTCCAGGGTTAACCAATCGACCAGGTTGTGAAGTCGTCCGCTCTGAACCAGCGTGCGCCAAGTGCCGGGGCCCACAAATGGCATAGCGAGGCCTTTCTTGGCGCTCAGCCAGTTCAAACGCGCCAGGAACTGGCTCTCGCACCCGGCCGTCGGTTGCCAGCAACTCAGGGCATGGAAGTTATCGGGGTTGGGCACCGTCACTTCAATGCGCGCTGAGGTGCGCTGCACCACGTGGTCGAGCCGGGGAATGGTCATGCCGGCCAGGCTGATGGCAACGTGATCGCCCGGGCGAATGTCCAAGGCTTGCCAGCGTCGCAGCGAGCCCACGCTGATATGTTTGATCTGACGGTCATCCAGGCGCACGGGTTTTAGCGTGAGCATAGGCGTGATGCGCCCGGTGCGCCCGATAGCGAACGTGACCTTGCGTACTTCACTCCGCGCCTGGGCGTGCGGGTATTTCCATGCGGCTGCCCAGTGGGGTGGCTTTGCCTGCCAGCGCCGCGCGTCAGGCCGCTGGCTTTGGCGCAGCACTACCCCGTCACTGGCGAACGGCAGCGGGTTGTTAAACCATTGTTCGCGCCAATGCCTGGCGTGGTCAAAGTGCTCGATAGGCTGGCTGTACAGCAGGCTGTCAGTGAACCCCAGCGCGGCCAACTGTTGCAGGCGCTCGGCCTGGGAGGGTGGCCCGTCGGGCCAGTCCCATACAAACAGGCCGATGCCGGTGCCCTGCTCGGGGTTCAACGCGTGGCGTGCCATCAATCCGGCGACGGTACTGCGTGCATTCAAGCTGCCCGCCGTGGCTTGTATATGGCCGGGCAGGCGTTCATACAATTCGCCCTGCAACACCGCATCGACAGGCTGCGCCAGTTGCCGGGGAATGGCACTGACGCTGCGCGCCGCATGGCTCCAGTCCTGCCCGGTTTGCCCGTCGCCCCGGCTGATGACCTGTTGCAACTGCCCTTGCCGGTAGACCAGCGTGACCGCCACGCCGTCCACTTTGGGCTGTACCCAGACACCCAGGCGACCTTTGAGCCAGGCGTTCACGGCGTGTTCATCAGGCAGCTTGTCCAGCCCGGTCTGGGCGATGGGGTGGGCGAGAGGGCCGCTTGCCGTGTGCAACGGGTTATCCACAGGCGCTTCGGGAAAGCAGCGGTGCCACTGTTCAAAGCGTGCGCGCGCTTGGTCGTAGGTGGCGTCGCTGACCAGTGAAAGGCCCTGCCGGTGATAGTGGTCGTCCCAGGTATTTAGCTGGTGTTGCAACGCCGAGTATTCCGCGAAAGGGGGGCAGGCGGCGTGACTGTGGAAGGTCAGCGAGACGAGCCATAGCCCGCACAGCATTCGTATTTTGGCCAGCATCGTGAGCGTCCTTGCTCGGGGTGGATGCTTAAGGCTAGCGGGGGATTTTTAGCGCGGGAGGGCAGAGGGTTGCCGGGTATTTCGGGTACACAGGCTTCGCGATGTTTTGATGTTTAAAAGATCGCGAGCAATCGAGCGTCGACCGGCTATTCCTACGGATGGCAGAGTTTGTGGGAACGAGCTTGCTCGTGATCTTTTGATCTGGCTTTTGATCCAAGGGCCCCTCCTACACAAAACGCAGCCACAAAAAAGCCCCGGACAGTCGCCTGTCCGGGGCTTGGGGCTTACTTACAAGCCGGCAGCAGCGCGCAGTTCTTCAGCGCGGTCGGTACGCTCCCACGTGAACGTGGTGAAGGTATCGTCGCCCACTGTCTTGGTCTGCGGCGTGCGGCCGAAGTGACCGTAAGCGGCGGTTTCCTGGTACATCGGGTGCAGCAGGTCAAGCATGGTGGTGATGGCGTACGGACGCAGGTCGAACACGTCACGTACCAGCTTGATGATTTTCTCGTCAGAGATTTTGCCAGTGCCAAAGGTGTTCAACGAAATCGAAGTCGGTTGAGCGACGCCGATAGCGTAGGAAACCTGGATCTCGCAACGCTCGGCCAAGCCGGCGGCGACGATGTTTTTGGCCACATAACGACCGGCATAAGCGGCCGAACGGTCCACTTTGGACGGGTCTTTACCCGAGAACGCGCCGCCGCCGTGACGGGCCATGCCGCCGTAGGTGTCGACGATGATCTTACGGCCGGTCAGGCCGCAGTCACCCACCGGGCCGCCAATGATGAATTGGCCGGTCGGGTTGATGTGGAACTGGGTGTCTTTGTGCAGCAGATCAGCCGGCAGCACGTGCTTGACGATCAGTTCCATCACGCCTTCGCGCAGGTCTTTGTAGGACACTTCTGGATTGTGCTGGGTCGACAGCACGATGGCGTCGATTGCGACCACTTTGCCGCCTTCGTAACGGCACGTCACCTGAGACTTGGCATCTGGACGCAGCCAAGGCAGCAGGCCGGATTTACGGGCTTCGGCCTGGCGCTGAACCAGTTGGTGGGAGAAGGTGATCGGTGCAGGCATCAGCACGTCGGTTTCGTTGCTGGCATAGCCGAACATCAGGCCCTGGTCGCCGGCACCCTGATCTTCTGGCTTGGCGCGGTCTACACCCTGGTTGATGTCCGGGGACTGCTTGCCGATGATGTTCATCACGCCGCAGGTTGCGCCATCGAAGCCTACGTCGGAGCTGGTGTAGCCGATGTCGGTGATCACGTCACGAACGATCTGCTCCAGGTCAACCCAGGCCGAAGTGGTCACTTCGCCTGCGATGATTGCTACGCCGGTTTTCACCAGAGTTTCGCACGCCACGCGGGCGAACTTGTCTTCAGCAATGATGGCGTCCAGCACCGCGTCAGAAATCTGGTCGGCGATTTTGTCCGGATGCCCTTCAGACACGGACTCGGAGGTGAAAAGGGAGTATTCGCTCATCTCGACGGTTTCCTAATATTTACCGATGGTGAGTGTCGCCAGCCGGCCGCTGAAAGTGGCGGACCTGAATCTGGAAACCATTACGTAAGCCTACATAGAGGCTTTCCCCGGGAACGAGTCCCGCAGCGGTGGCCCAACGGGCCAGATCATCTTGTTCAAAACCAAGCCACAGGTCGCCGCACGCTTCGCGTGCCCACGCCTGGTTATGGCTACACAACTCTGTTACCAGCAGGCTACCGCCAGGTTGCAGCAAGGTGGCCAGTTGCCTGAGTGCTTCAGCCGGCGCGGCGAAATGGTGCAACACCATGTTGACCACCACGCAATCGGCCTGGATCGGTGCATCCTGTAACGCGTCAGCCAGGATCAGGTTGACGTTGTCCAGTGACCCGCGTTCACACAGCTGGCGGGCCAGTTCAAGCATGACCGGGCTGTTGTCCAGCGCCGTGACATGATGAAAGCGACGGGCCAGCTCTGGCAGAAAGCTGCCGTCCCCGGGGCCGACTTCCACGGCCGTGGCCGTTGGCTCGAAACTCAGTTTGTCGAGCAGCGCCAAAACGCTGTCCCGGTATTGCGGCAAGCCTGCAATCAGGTCTTGCTGTGCTCGAAACTTCTCGGCAATGCGCAGGAAAAAGTCCTGGCTAGCCGCCGCGCGTTGTACATGTACGGTGCTGATGCGGTCTTGCACTTCGGCGGGCAAGGTCAGGTTATCCACCTCGTCCAGCATCGCGGCGTGCAATTTGCCGCCCCGTAGTTCGGTATGGGGCAGGGCCCGGCGATAAAAAATCGCATTGCCTTCGCGTCGCGTTGCCACCAGGCCGGCTTGCGACAACACCTTGAGGTGATGGCTCATGCCTGACTGGCCGGTGGCGAAAATCTGCGTCAGTTCCAGTACACCAAATGAATCGTTGGCTAACGCGCGCAGCACATTGAGTCGCAGCGGATCCCCCCCAGCCTTGCACAAGGCGGAGAGCTCATCGCAATCGTCATGGCGGATTGAAGGCACGCGTAAGTTCATGGGGGCGCAGTCTAGTTACCCGTTCCGCTGCTCGCAAGATCAATATCAAAACATTTTGATATTGATCGATAACCGGCACTGCTGTGGAAGCTGCCCTCTCTATAGACGGACTTGTGAGGTATTTCCTCAGCCGATTGAACGGTTAAGCACAGGAAAAACGGCTCAACTGACTATCTGTCATTGCCCCGAGGGGTTGCCTGAGGGAAAATGCTCGCCTTTTTTCCGTTTCGTTTTATTTATTCAATACCCAGGAGAACAGCGATGCCCAGCCGTCGTGAGCGTGCCAACGCCATTCGTGCACTCAGCATGGATGCCGTGCAAAAAGCCAACAGCGGCCATCCCGGTGCCCCTATGGGTATGGCGGATATCGCCGAAGTACTGTGGCGCGATTACCTGAAGCACAACCCGAGCAACCCTTCGTTTGCTGACCGTGACCGCTTCGTGCTGTCCAATGGTCATGGTTCGATGCTGATCTATTCGTTGCTGCACCTGACCGGCTATGACCTGTCGATCGACGACCTGAAAAACTTCCGTCAATTGCACAGCCGCACCCCGGGTCACCCTGAACTGGGTTACACGCCGGGCGTTGAAACCACCACGGGCCCGCTGGGTCAGGGGCTCGCCAACGCGGTCGGTTTTGCCTTGGCTGAAAAAGTCATGGGCGCGCAATTCAACCGCCCTGGCCACTCCATTGTTGATCACCACACCTACGTGTTCCTGGGTGATGGCTGCATGATGGAAGGCATTTCCCATGAAGTTGGCTCGTTGGCCGGCACATTGGGCTTGAACAAGCTGATCGCGCTCTACGACGACAACGGCATCTCGATTGATGGTGAAGTTGAAGGCTGGTTCACCGATGACACGCCGAAGCGTTTCGAAGCTTACAACTGGCAAGTGATCCGTAATGTTGACGGTCACGACCCGGAAGAAATCAAGATCGCCATCGAAACTGCGCGCAAAAGCGACAAACCAACGCTGATTTGCTGCAAAACCACGATCGGTTTCGGTTCGCCGAACAAGCAGGGCAAAGAAGATTGCCACGGTGCTCCGCTGGGCAACGACGAAATCGCTCTGACCCGCACGGCGCTGAACTGGACCCACGGCCCGTTTGAAATCCCGGCAGATATCTACGCCGAATGGGATGCCAAGCAAGCCGGTGCTGCGGTTGAGTCCGAGTGGGACAAGCGCTTCGCGGCCTACGCGGCCGAGTTCCCGGAACTGGCGGCTGAGCTGACCCGTCGCCTGAGCGGCAAACTGCCTGCTGACTTCGATGCCAAGGCCACCGCCTACATCAATGAAGTGGCGGCCAAAGGCGAAACCATCGCCAGCCGTAAAGCCAGCCAGAACACCCTGAACGCCTTTGGCCCGTTGCTGCCTGAGCTGTTGGGCGGTTCGGCCGACCTGGCCGGCTCCAACCTGACCCTGTGGAAAGGCTGCAAAGGCGTTTCAGCTGAAGATGCCAGCGGCAACTACGTGTACTACGGTGTGCGTGAGTTCGGCATGAGCGCCATCATGAACGGCGTTGCCCTGCACGGCGGTCTGGCTCCGTACGGCGCAACGTTCCTGATGTTCATGGAATACGCCCGCAACGCCATCCGCATGTCGGCCCTGATGAAGCAGCGTGTGATCTATGTGTTCACTCACGACTCCATCGGTCTGGGCGAAGACGGCCCGACGCACCAGCCGGTTGAGCAATTGACCAGCCTGCGCACCACGCCGAACCTGGACACCTGGCGCCCGGCTGACGCGGTGGAATCCGCAGCGGCCTGGAAATTCGCCCTGGAGCGCAATGACGGCCCGTCCGCGTTGATCTTCTCGCGTCAGAACCTGAACCACCAAACCCGTGATGCCGCGCAAATTGCCGACATCAACCGCGGTGGTTACGTGCTCAAGGACTGTGCAGGCGAGCCTGAACTGATCCTGATCTCGGCCGGTTCCGAAGTGGGCCTGACCGTTCAGGCTTGGGAAAAGCTGACCGAGCAAGGTCGCAAGGTGCGTGTTGTCTCCATGCCTTGCACCAGCGTTTATGAAGCTCAGGACGCCGGCTACAAGCAATCGGTTCTGCCGCTGCAAGTCAGCGCCCGTATTGCCATCGAAGCTTCCCATGCCGACTACTGGTACAAGTACGTGGGCCTGGAAGGCCGCGTTATCGGCATGACCACCTACGGCGAGTCGGCCCCTGCGCCGGCCTTGTTCGAAGAGTTCGGTTTCACCCTGGAAAACATCCTGGGTCAGGCTGAAGAACTGCTGGAAGACTAAGACCGCCAATTTGCGAGCAAGCGCGCCCCTACAGGCTCTGTAGGCGCGTGCTTGCTCGCGATGGTATTAGCGTCACCCAACAATAAGAGCACCCCATGCCTCAACCGCGTCCTTACAAAGTTGCACTCAACGGCTACGGCCGCATTGGTCGTTGCGTCTTGCGTGCGTTGTTTGAGCGAGGGGCGGCAGCCGGGTTTGAAATTGTTGCACTGAATGATTTGGCCGATATGGCCAGCCTCGAATATTTGACGCGCTTCGACTCCACTCACGGCCGGTTTCCGGGCGAGATTCGAATCGAAGGCGACTGCCTGCATATTAATGGCGACTGCGTGAAAGTGTTCCGCAGTGCCACCCCTGAAGGCATTGACTGGGCCGCGCTGGGCATTGACCTGGTGCTGGAATGCTCCGGGGCTTACAACACTCGCATTGATGGCCAGCGCTTTCTCAACGCCGGTGCCCCGGCCGTGCTGTTTTCGCAGCCGATGGCCAGCGAGGCCGATGTCGACGCCACCATCGTGTATGGCGTGAACCAGCACAGCCTGACCGGTGCCGAGCGCTTGGTGTCCAATGCCTCGTGCACCACCAACTGCGGCGTACCCTTGCTGCGTTTGCTGGATCAGGCCTTTGGCCTGGAGTATGTGTCGATCACCACGATCCACTCAGCGATGAACGATCAGCCGGTGATTGATGCCTACCATGACGAAGACCTTCGTCGTACACGCTCGGCGTTCCAGTCGGTTATCCCGGTGTCCACCGGGCTGGCGAAAGGCATTGAGCGTTTGCTGCCGGAACTGGCGGGCCGAATTCAGGCCAAAGCGGTACGGGTGCCGACGCTGAACGTGTCATGCCTGGACATCACCCTGGTGACTGCGCGCGACACCGACGCGGTGGAAGTCAACCGCGTGTTGCGCGAGGCCGCCACCCACGGCCCGCTCAAAGGCTTGCTGGCTTACACCGAGCTGCCCCATGCGAGCTGTGATTTCAACCATGACCCGCATTCGGCCATTGTCGATGCCAGCCAGACCCGCGTTTCCGGCCCACGGCTGGTGAACCTGCTGGCGTGGTTCGATAACGAATGGGGTTTTGCCAATCGAATGATCGATGTGGCAGAGCACTATTTGCACGTTACTCACCCTAAAACCGCTCTCTAACATTAGACACTCAGGAACTGCGACTCATGACCGTGTTGAAGATGACCGACCTCGATCTGCAAGGTAAGCGCGTGCTGATCCGCGAAGACCTCAACGTCCCCGTCAAGGACGGTGCAGTCACCAGCGATGCGCGCATCCTGGCTTCGCTGCCGACCATCAAGCTGGCCTTGGAAAAAGGCGCGGCGGTCATGGTCTGTTCGCACCTGGGCCGTCCGACTGAAGGCGAGTTCTCGGCTGAAAACAGCCTCAAGCCAGTGGCCGATTACCTGAGCAAGGCGCTGGGCCGTGAAGTGCCGTTGGTCAGCGACTACCTCAATGGCGTCGACGTGAAAGCCGGCGACATCGTGTTGTTTGAAAACGTGCGCTTCAACAAAGGCGAAAAGAAAAACGCCGACGAACTGGCCAAGCAGTACGCCGCCTTGTGCGACGTGTTTGTGATGGATGCGTTCGGCACAGCTCACCGCGCTGAAGGCTCGACCCACGGCGTAGCCAAGTTCGCCAAGGTCGCTGCGGCTGGCCCGTTGCTGGCGGCTGAACTCGACGCATTGGGCAAGGCCCTGGGTGCTCCGGCCAAGCCAATGGCAGCCATCGTGGCGGGCTCCAAGGTGTCGACCAAGCTCGACGTGTTGAACAGCCTGAGCCAGATCTGCGACCTGTTGATCGTGGGCGGCGGCATTGCCAACACGTTCCTGGCCGCTGCCGGTCACCCGGTGGGCAAGTCGCTGTACGAGCCGGACCTGCTGGACACTGCGCGTGCCATCGCCGCCAAGGTCAATGTGCCTTTGCCAACGGATGTAGTCGTGGCCAAGGCGTTCGCTGAAGACGCGGTGGCGACCGTCAAGCGGATTGCCGACGTGGCCGACGACGACATGATCCTGGACATCGGTCCAGACACGGCTGCCCATTTCGCCGAATTGTTGAAATCTTCCAAGACTATCCTGTGGAACGGCCCGGTGGGCGTGTTTGAGTTCGATCAGTTTGGTAACGGCACTCAAGTGTTGGCCCAGGCCATCGCGGACAGTGCTGCGTTCTCGATTGCCGGGGGTGGCGACACACTGGCAGCGATCGATAAATACGGTGTGGCAGACAAAATCTCCTACATCTCGACCGGTGGTGGTGCCTTCCTGGAATTCGTCGAAGGTAAGGTATTGCCTGCCGTTGAAGTACTGGAAAGCCGCGCCAAAGCCTGACTCTGATGCGGGCCCTGAAAGGAAGCATGGACATGGTCAAGTTGTTACCGCTGTTGATGATTGCGGGCTTTTTGGCCGGTTGCGCCGGTTCGAATACGCCAGTGCCTGAAGCCGCAACCCCTGAAGAGAGTGGTTGCTATCAGGCCGACTGGCAGGCGCAAAGCGTGCCGCTGGTCAATAAACGATCAGGGCCTGAAGCGTTGGAAAAGTACGAATCACCCGAGGCTTCCAAAGAGCGCGGGTGCCCATAGCGTTTGCAATACCTGTAGGAGCGAGCTTGCTCGCGAGCTTTTAAAAAATCGCGAGCAAGCTCGCTCCTACAGACAGCGGTAAAGCTAGAGCTGGAGCTGTAACGTTTCAGCTTTATCGAATTCCTAGCATCGGGGCAAACCCCCGATCTGCAAAAACTTGAATAGCAGCCGCCGCTCCGGCAGGCTTGCACGATTAACGACCCTCGTCCGGGAGAGACACATACAATGGCACTTATCAGCATGCGCCAGATGCTGGACCACGCCGCCGAATTCGGCTACGGCGTTCCAGCTTTCAACGTCAACAACCTTGAGCAGATGCGCGCCATCATGGAAGCCGCTGACAAGACTGACTCCCCGGTGATCGTTCAGGCGTCGGCCGGTGCGCGCAAGTACGCAGGGGCACCTTTCCTGCGTCACCTGATTCTGGCGGCCATCGAAGAGTTCCCGCATATCCCGGTGTGTATGCACCAGGACCACGGCACCAGCCCTGACGTCTGCCAGCGCTCCATCCAACTGGGTTTCAGCTCGGTGATGATGGACGGCTCCCTGGGCGAAGACGGCAAAACCCCTACCGACTACGACTACAACGTTCGTGTCACTCAGCAAACCGTTGCTTTGGCGCACGCTTGCGGTGTGTCGGTTGAAGGCGAGCTGGGCTGCCTGGGTTCCCTGGAAACCGGTATGGCTGGCGAAGAAGACGGCATCGGCGCTGAAGGCGTTCTGGATCACAGTCAAATGCTGACCGACCCGGAAGAAGCGGCTGACTTCGTCAAGCGCACTCAAGTGGATGCCCTGGCAATTGCCATCGGTACTTCCCACGGCGCGTACAAGTTCACCAAGCCGCCTACCGGCGACGTGTTGGCGATCGACCGTATCAAAGAGATCCACAAGCGCATCCCGAACACGCATTTGGTCATGCACGGTTCGTCGTCGGTGCCTCAAGAGTGGCTGGCGATCATCAACGAGTTCGGCGGTGACATCAAAGAAACCTACGGTGTGCCGGTTGAAGAAATTGTTGAAGGCATCAAGCACGGCGTGCGCAAGGTCAACATCGACACTGACCTGCGTCTGGCTTCCACCGGTGCCATGCGTCGCTTGATGGCCACCCACCCAAGCGAGTTTGATCCGCGCAAATTCTTCGGTGCCACCGTGACTGCCATGCGTGACGTGTGCATCGCGCGTTACGAAGCCTTTGGTACTGCCGGCAATGCTTCGAAGATCAAGCCGATCTCTCTGGAAGCCATGTACCAGCGTTACCTCAAAGGTGAGCTGAACGCCAAGGTCAACTAAGACTGGAAAATAGCGGCAAGCGGCAAGCTAAACGCGACTCTTCGGCTTGCCGCTAAGCCTGCGGTTCAATTCCGTTGCCCTCGAGCAGCGCATCCACCAGTGATCGGGCCATTTCGACCGAGTGCACCAGTGACCACACCAGCCCGCGTTCTATGCCGCTGGCCTGCTCTGTAATTTCGTCTGATACCTCTTCGGCACTCTTGAGCATCATCGAGATGTGTAGCAGCGCGTCCAGCGCACGAACATCGGGCTGCACGGCGAACGGCGAGTGTGGGCCAACGGCATGGCCGCAGGTTGGCTTGAGGGTGTTGAGGTCAGGTGGAGCCGAGGCGTGCAGTTCATCGAGCAGGCGTCGGGTGGTTTCATCGTATTGGTGGTCGTCACGTTGGGTTCGGGCTGGCCGAGGATCGTCGGGCGTCGTCTTTTTCATGTGTTTTCCACGCAGATCATCATGAGAGCCAGGCCTCGCGGCGACTGATGAAGATAGCCCCGTCACTTTAAACGTCGCAAGGTTTGCGGGGGGCTATCCCACTTTCTCGGAGGCGTCCTGCATTTACGAATGGAAAAATCTGACTTTTCCGCGGCTAATCATTGCTCGACCGGCCGTCCGCTGAATTCGCTACACTGACGCCTTTTGCGCGGTGCGTTAACGGCCCATGACTGCTCTCAAATACCTTCAGGCTTATCCCCAGACGTTGCAGGATCAGGTGCGTCACTTGATCGAGCGCGATCAGTTGGGGGCCTACCTGAGCGACCGTTACCCACAGCGTCACGCGGTGCAAAGTGACAAGGCCTTGTATGCCTACGCGTTGGAGCTCAAGCAGGAATACCTGCGCAATGCGCCGTCGTTCGACAAAGTGCTGTTTGATAACCGACTTGACCTGACCCACCGTGCGCTGGGCCTGCACACCACGATTTCGCGGGTGCAAGGCAGCAAACTCAAGGCCAAGAAAGAGCTGCGTGTGGCATCACTGTTCAAAGACGCGGCCCCTGAGTTTTTGCAGATGATCGTGGTACACGAGCTGGCGCATCTCAAAGAGTCCGACCACAACAAGGCATTTTATAAACTGTGCGAACACATGCTGCCGGGTTATCACCAGCTGGAGTTTGACCTGCGGGTATACCTGACCTGGCGTGATCTTAATGCCCGCACTTCATTGGCGCACGACGTAAAGGGAGTTCTGGATGGAAGTCAGTAAAACCAAAAGCAGTTTTTACCGGCGCTTGTATGTGGCCTGGTTGATCGACAGCCAGGTTGCCAGCAGCGTACCGGCGCTGACCGAAGTGACGGGTATGCCGCGCCGCACGGCCCAGGACACCCTCGCGGCGTTGGCGGACCTGGACATTGTGTGTGAGTTCGAGCAGCAGGAGGGTGCCCGCAACCACGCCGGGCACTACCGAATCCACAGTTGGGGCCCGGTGGATAAAACCTGGGTGGGCCAGCACCTGGCGCAGATCAAGCAGGTGCTGGGTTACCCTTGAGGGGGCGTGTTACGGCGTTTTGATCAAGTGCGCGGCCAAGGTGCGTAGCGGCCCCAGTTGGCGGCAAATCAGCGCCAGTTGGGTTTGCACCAGGCGCTGGCTCTCGTCGATTTCATCGGGCATGTGTTCAAGTTCGATCGCCAGCGCTTCTTCCTCGTCGCTTTGCACGGCGACGGGCTGTTTGCTGGCCAGCCCTTGGGCAATCTGATCGATGCTGTTGGCGATACGCTGCCCCGCCCCTTCGATCAACTGTTCGCGTACGTCGTTGGGTAATTGCGTGTCCCGATGCGCGCCCAGCCCGGATAAATAGTTGAGCAAGGTGTGCGACAGCACCAAAAAGCGGAAGCCCATGTCGGCATCCTTACGGAAGTGCCCCGGTTCCATCAGCATATTGGCCAAGGTGGTCGACAGGGCCGCGTCGGCGTTGTGGGCGTTGCGTCGGGCCAGCCGGTAAGCCAGGTCGTCGCTTTTGCCTTGTGCGTATTGCTGCATGATTTTGCGCAGGTATTGGCTGTTACAGCTCAGGGTGTTGGCCAGTACCTGGTTCAAACGGCGGCCTTGCCAGTCTGGCAAGAACAGGAATACGGCTGCCGCCGCAATCACACTGCCCACCAGCGTATCGAACAGCCGTGGCAGAAACAGCCCGTAACCATCGCCCACCTGATTGAAGCAGAACAGGATCATCAGCGTGATGGCCGCCGTGCTCAGGGTGTAGCGCGTGGTGCGGTTGATAAAGAACACCACGCCCGCCACGACCGCAAAAAGGGACTGCACCAACGCGTTGGGGAACAGGTCGAACAGCGCCCAGCCCACGGCCAGGCCAATGGCCGTGCCGATGATTCGCTGGCTGAACTTGCGTCGCGTGGCCCCGTAGCTCGGCTGGCAGACGAACAGGGTGGTGAGAATGATCCAGTAGCCCTGGCTGGGGTGAATCCAGTGCACCATGCCGAAACCGATGCTCAGGGCCAGCGGCAAGCGCAAGGCATGTCGGAAGATCAGCGACGTTGGCGTGAGATGCTGGCGCAAGCGCGACCATACATCTTTGAGGTTGCGCGGCGAGCGGTCCAATAGGCTGCTGTCGGTGGCATCAGCCAGGCTGTCGGGGTTGCTGGCATCGCTGAGCAAGCGGTCGAGCGTGCCGAGGTTGGCGGCCAATGCCCGCAGCGACCGCAGCAGCCCGCGCCAGGCCGGGTTGCTCTGGATGCGCAAGTGTTCGAGCGAGGCGTGCAGGTCGTTTAATGCTTCGGCAAAACCGTCGTCGTAGACGAACGGCTGGCGCAGTTTGATCGAGTCCGATAACCGCTGGCAGGCCACGCCCTGCTGACGCAGCAAGCGTTGGCAGCGAAACATCACATCGCTGTGGAAAAACGCCTCGGCCAGCGCGTTATAGGGGTAGTGCGAAGAACTGGCGCGCTCGTGGATGTCCTGCGCCAGAAAGTACAGTTTCAAGTAGCGGCTGAGCTTGGAGCCCGGTCGCGAGTTGCCGACCCGGTGCAGGATGATCTCTTTGGCACTGTTCAGGGCCGCTACCACCTTGCCGTTTTGCTGCGCCAGTTCGAGGCGGCCGGCTTCCACATCCAGTTTGCGGATGGGTTCAAACAGCGAGGATTTGATCTTGAGGTACAGGCCCAATTCCCAAAACAGGCGCGCCAGGCTTTGTTGCACCGGTTGATTGGAAAACAGGGCTTGCCACAACACCGACAACAGCCCATACCAGGCCGCGCCCGCGACCAATAACAGGGGTTCATGCCAGAAATCGAGGATCTCGCCCCCCCGTTGATCGACCCCGATCATGGTGTACACGGCCACAATCAGCGTGGCGGAAGCGATTGCCCCGTAACGTTCGCCCAGCGCCCCGAGCATGGTCAGGCCGAAGCTGGCCAGCGCTAGCGCGCACACCATTAACAGCGGGTAGGGGAAGAGCAATTCGACACTGAACGCCGAAGCGCTGAAGCACACCAGCGTCACCAGCAGCGCGTTGAGGCGGCCCTGCCAACTGTCATCGGTTTCAGCCAGGGCGCTGGCGATAATCCCCAGAAACAGCGGAATCAGCAGCGACATTTCGTCCTGGTACAAGCAAAAAGCCATGCTGCCGGTCAGTGCGATAAACACACGAACGCTGTAACTGAACTTGTCCCGTGCCCACAAACGGCGCAGTGATTGGCTGAAGCTTTTCGATGACATGAAGTGACGGTGCCTGGCTCGTGATTCGCTAAATTGAGCCAGATAAGACGCTAGTGCAATGGCACTGTTCACATCGAACAGAAAATATTTTTAGTGCAGGCTCTGTAGTCGCTGCCGCAGGCTGCGATAAGGGCCGAAGGCCCTTCGTTTTTGCAAAAGCGCGACCGCTGCGCGCTCGATCGCAGCCTGCGGCAGCGACTACAGGGGCGTGTCAAACAAACTGCGCTGCCGCATACCCCGACGCCCATGCCCACTGGAAGTTGAAACCGCCCAAATGGCCGCTGACATCCAGCACTTCGCCGATGAAGTACAGCCCAGGGCTTTTCAGTGATTCCAGGGTTTTGGACGACACTTCACGTGTGTCCACGCCGCCCAGGGTGACTTCGGCGGTGCGGTAGCCTTCCGTGCCGGCGGGCACCAGTGTCCAGCTGGCCAGTTTGTTGGCCACGTCGGTCAGTTCGCCCGGCGTGTACTGCTTCATGGGCTTGGACACAAACCAGTGTTCGGCCAGCAGGTTGGCCATTTTTTTGGTGAAAATTTCACCGAGCAAGGTTTTCAGCTCGCTGTTCGGGCGCTCGGCCTGTTGGGTCTGCAACCAGCTCAACGCATCGAGGTCGGGCAGCAGGTTGATTTCAACCGGATCGCCGGGGTGCCAGAACGACGAAATCTGCAAAATCGCCGGGCCGCTCAGGCCGCGGTGAGTGAACAGTATGTTTTCGCGAAAGCTCTGGTCGTTGCAGCTCACCAGGCAATCCACCGAGGTGCCCGACAGCTCGGTGCAGATCGCTTTAAGCTGGTCGGTGATGGTGAATGGCACCAGGCCCGCACGGGTTGGCAACACGGTATGGCCGAACTGTTTGGCGACTTGATAACCAAAACCTGTGGCTCCCAGCGTTGGAATCGACAGCCCGCCCGTGGCAATGACCAGCGACTGGCAGTTCAGTTGATCCAGGGTGGTATTGAGGCTGTAGCCGGTGTCCGTTTTCTCGATCTGCTCAATCGAGGTGTCCAGGTGCAGGCTCACGCCCGCCTGTTTGCACTCATCGAGGAGCATTTCCAGAATGTCGCTGGATTTGTTATCGCAAAACAATTGGCCGAGTTTCTTCTCGTGATACGGCACGCCATGCTTGGCGACCATCGCGATAAAGTCCCACTGGGTGTAGCGCGCCAGTGCCGATTTGCAGAAATGCGGGTTTTGCGACAGGAAATGATTGGGTTCGGTGTACATATTGGTGAAGTTGCAGCGGCCGCCGCCCGACATCAGGATTTTCTTGCCCGCCTTGTTGGCGTGGTCAATCAGCATCACCTTGCGCCCGCGAGCGGCGGCGGTCAGCGCGCACATTAAACCTGCGGCGCCAGCGCCAATAATCACAACGTCGGTGGTACGCAAAGCGGTGTCCTCAAAAACGGCGGGGAACTCTGTAGGAGCAGCCGGTCTATGCTCGATTGCTCGCGATCTTTTGATTGTTTAAAAGCAAAGATCGCGAGCAAGCTCGCTCCTACAGGGGGGGGAATTACAGCACTCGAACGCGCAGCGAACGGCCTTTGATTTTGCCTTCGCTCAAGCGCTGAGCGGCTTGTTTGGCGATGGTGCGGTCAACAGCCACGTAAGCCTGGAAGTCAAAGATTGCGATCTTGCCAACCTGTGCCCCCGGGATGCCCGCGTCGCCGGTCAGGGCACCCAGAATGTCGCCCGGGCGCACTTTGTCTTTGCGGCCTGCGCCGATGACCAGGGTGCTCATGGACGGCAGCAAAGGTGCGCCGCCCTGGGAGGTCAGGGTGTCGAGGTTTTCCCAGTTCAGCGGGGCCTTTTGCAACTGCTCGATGGCCTGGGCGCGGTGCGCTTCAGACGGAGCCACCAGGCTGATGGCGATGCCTTTTTCACCGGCACGGCCGGTACGGCCCACGCGGTGAATGTGAATTTCGGAGTCACGGGCCAACTCGACGTTGATCACCATGTCCAGCGCGTCGATGTCCAGGCCCCGAGCGGCGACGTCGGTGGCGACCAGCACGGAGGTCGAACGGTTGGCAAACATCGCCAGCACCTGATCACGGTCGCGCTGTTCCAGGTCGCCATGCAGGCCGACGGCCGAAATGCCTTTGGAGGTCAGGTGATCGACGGTTTCCTGAACTTGCTGCTTGGTGAAGCAGAACGCCACGCACGATTGTGGGCGGAAGTGGCCCAGCACCTTGGTCACGGCGCTCATGCGTTCTTCAGGCGAGATCTCGTAGAAGCGCTGCTCAATCTGGCTGTCCGTGTGCAGGGCTTCAGCCTTGACCTGCTGCGGGTCGCGCATGAACTTGGACGACAGCTGCTTGATGCCCGCCGGGTAAGTGGCCGAGAACAGCAGGGTTTGGCGGCGTGCCGGGGTTTGCACAATGATGTCTTCGATGGCGTCGTAAAAGCCCATGTCCAACATGCGGTCAGCTTCGTCCAGCACCAGGGTGTTCAGGCCGTCGAGTACCAGCGAGCCTTTGCGCAAGTGCTGTTGGATACGCCCCGGCGTGCCCACGATGATGTGCGCGCCGTGTTCCAGCGAACCGATTTGCGGGCCGAACGACACGCCGCCGCACAGGGTCAGCACTTTGATGTTGTCTTCGGCGCGGGCCAGGCGGCGAATTTCCTTGGCCACCTGGTCAGCCAGTTCACGGGTTGGGCAAATGACCAAGGCCTGGCAGCCGAAATAGCGCGGGTTGATCGGGTTCAGCAGGCCGATGCCGAAGGCGGCGGTTTTGCCGCTGCCGGTCTTGGCCTGAGCGATCAGGTCCATGCCTTTGAGGATCACCGGCAAGCTCTGCGCCTGAATCGGCGTCATCTGGGCATAACCGAGAGAGTCGAGGTTAGCCAGCATGGCGGCGGACAGGGGCAGAGTATTAAAAGCGGTGGCAATGGTGGTCACGGGACGGGCCTGCAAAACAAAATGTTGCGCAGTGTACCAGCCCCGTGCCACTTGCCTGAAGATTCTGGACGAGAAGTCACTTGAAGCCTCCACTTCACTGACCTGCAGGGGCGAGCTTGCTCGCGATCTTTTGATCTTTAAACGCTCGCTCCAACAAAGGCTGGTCAGTGATCCAGTTCATGCTCTGAGTTGGCTTTGGGTTTGCGGCCGTCCTGGGGCGACAGTTGCAGGAAAATCGCCGCCGCCAGCATGGCCAGAATGCCCACCGTCAAGAACGTCAACTGGAACGCCCCTAACACGGAGTCAACGCCCTCGCTGCCGCCGTCACCCGTAAAGCCGCCCAACAGGGCTCCGGCACAGGCCACGCCAAGGCTCAGTGACAACTGCGCCACCACTGACAACAGGCTGTTGCCGCTGCTGGCGCTGGCGTCGTCCAGGTCGATCAGGGTGACGGTGTTCATCGCCGTAAATTGCAGCGAGTTGATTGCGCCGAGTATGGCCAGCATCCCGAGCAGCAGCGGGTAAGGTGTGTGCTCGGTCACCAGCCCCATGCTGGCCAGCATCAGGCCCAGCGCGAAGGTGTTGGTCGTGAGGACGGTGCGATAGCCCAGGCGCTCGATCAGCGGCCGTGCGCCCCACTTGGCCAGCATGGCAGCGGCGGCCAGTGGCAGCATGCTCATCCCGGCCTGTGAGGGCGAATACCCCAGCGCTACTTGCAGCAGCAAGGGCACCAGAAACGGCAAGGCCCCGCTGCCGAGGCGGGCAAACAGGTTGCCCAGAATGCCCACGGCAAAGGTCTTGGTCTTGAACAATGTCGGTGAAAACAGCGGGTTGGCGATATTCCCCGCCCGTAACCAATACGCCGCCAGGCACGCCATGCCGGCAAACAGCAACAGCATCACGCGCAGGTGCGGCATGTGCATTTCACCCAGGCCTTCCATCGCAATGGTGATAAACACCATGGCCGCGCCAAACAGCACAAAACCCAGGCCGTCAAAGCGTGTGCGTTCGTTGCCCCGCAGGTCGGGAATAAAGTGCCACACCGCCCAGCAGCCGAGCATGCCCACCGGCAGGTTGATCAAAAAGATCCAGTGCCAACTCAGGTACTGCACCATCCAGCCGCCCATGGTGGGGCCGATCAGCGGGCCAAGCAGGCCGGGGATCGTGATGAAGCCCATGATGCGCACCAGTTCCGAGCGCGGGTAGGCCTTGAGCACCACCAACCGCCCGACCGGCAGCATCAGGGCACCGCCCAGGCCCTGAATGACGCGCGCACCGATCAACTGGTTCAAGGTGCCGGACAGCGCGCACAGCAGCGAGCCGAAGCTGAACAGCAAAATGGCGCTGAAAAAGATTTTCTTGGTGCCGAAGCGGTCCGCGATCCAGCCTGAGGCCGGTATCAGCAAGGCCACGGTGAGCATGTAGGCGACGATGACGCCCTGCATGCGCAGCGGGTTTTCATCCAGGTCGCGCGCCATGTCAGGCAAGGCCGTGTTGAGAATCGTGCCATCGAGTGACTGCATGAAAAACGCGATGGCCACGACCCAAGGCAACCACTTGAGGGTTTCAGGACTGAGAACCGGGCGTACGGGCATAAGACCTCTTTCTAATTGTTCATCCCACCCTGTAGGAGCGAGCTTGCTCGCGATCTTTTGATCTTTGGAAGCTCGCGCCTACAGCGTATTCACAAGGTGAGCGTAAGTTTATTGACCAGCGCTCCAGGTAACAGATTGGACGCGGTCTGGCGCTGGTCGTAGGTGCTGGCCGACAGCAACAGTTCGCGTTCTACCGTCAGGGCTTCCAGTTGCGAACCCAGCAAACTATAGACGCTGTCATCAAAGCGCATGGTGTTCACCGGTGCCTTGATTTCACCGTCTTCCACCCAGAACGTGGCGAAGCGGGTCATGCCGGTCAGGCGTGCGGCGGGCTGGTCCGAGTAGTTCAAGTACCACAGGTTGCTGATGTACAACCCGGTGCCTAGCTGTTTGAGAATATCGGCCTGCGCCAGCGTACCCGGAGCCATCGCCAATGCGCTGGGCGATTCGCCCCACGGCGCGCCGTTCACGAGCAGGCCGTATTCGGCGGCGCTACGCGAGCCGACCAATTGTTGGTCGGCCTGGCCGTGCTTCACCAGCGGCACGTCCTGACGCGGGTAGCCTTCCCCGGAAAACGCCGGGCTCAGGGACTGGCTGACCTGTTCCTCCAGCGACACCAACGGGCTCAGGTGGGCGTCTCCGGCATACAGTTTTTGCAGCGGACTGGATTTGCTGGCCAGCGCTTGCGCCGAGAAACCGCCCCAACACAGCATGCTCATGACTTCTTCCAGCGCGGCCGGGGCCAGGTAGGCGCGGTATTCGCCAGGTGCCAGGGCCTTTAACGGGCGGTCCAGAAAGGCCAATTGTTCGCGGGCCTGTTGCATGCGTTGGGCGAACCGCTCGCTGTCCCAGTGCGCGCCGGCAAAGCTGGCTTTAACGGCCTGCCCGTTGGGGTGGAACAGGCTCCAGTCGAAGTTGAAACTGTTGGCCTGGTGCCAGCCCGATGCGCCCGCTGAGCTGGCATAACCATAGCTGATCGGCCCGCTGGCGTAGAAGCCCACCAGATCCACGCCTTGGGCGGCGCGGTGGATCTCGTCCAGCACCTGAGCGGTGCCCGGCAGCGGCGACGCCTGCACGGTATGGTTGTGCCACGGCTCGGGGTTGAGCAGCAAATAGGGGTCGGCCGGTAGCAGCGGCAAGGTATCGCGCAGTTGTTGCAGGGCATTGGCCAAACGCTGTTGATCGACCGCCGGCTCGCCGGCCAGGGTCATGCGCACATCCCCATGGCGGCCGTTGTCGATCAGCTTCAGGCTCAGGCTGGCCTGCTGCACACCGCCCGCCTGGCGTACTTTGCCTTTATTGAAGCGAATAAATTCCGACGCTTCAGCGTTGTAGCCCAGCGTGAATTGCTCCGAAGCCGTGACCGCCTGGCGCAGCCATTGCACCAGTGCTTCAAACTGCTCGGCCTGACTCAATGCAGTCGCCATCAGGCATCGCCTCCAAACACGTCAATTTGACTGAATACGCACGCAGGCGACGCATGGCCTACGCGGATCACTTGATTGGGTTCGCCCTTGCCGCAGTTCGGCGTGCCCAGGACTTTGAACGTACTCGCATCGCCCACGGCGCTGAGGCTGCGCCAGAACTGCTCGGAGATGCCTCGGTAGTTGGGGTTTTTCACCACGCCCTTCAGCTCACCGTTTTCAATCAACTGGCCCCATTCGCAACCGAACTGGAACTTGTTGCGCGCATCGTCAATGGACCACGAACGGTTGGTGGCCATCAGCACGCCGTGCTCAATACCGCCAATCAGTTGCGCCATCGATTGGTCGCCCGGCTCAATATTGAGGTTGGCCATGCGGTCAATCGGCGGGCGGTTCCAGCTGCAGGCGCGGCTGTTGGCCACGCCTTCAAGGCCTGAGCGGAACTGCGACAACGCCCCGCCCAGCGGGCGCAACAGCAGGCCTTCGCGGATCAAAAAGGCCTTGTGCGCCGGGGTGCCGTCGTCGTCATGGCGGTAACTGGCCAATTGCTCGGGAATGCTGGGGTCGAAGGTCACGTTGAGCAGATTCGAGCCGTATTGCAAATGGCCGAAATCATGGGTTTTGACGAAGCTGGTGCCCGCGTAGTTGCGCTCGTCGCCCAGAATGCGGTCCAGCTCCAGCGGGTGGCCGATGGATTCGTGAATTTGCAAAATCATCTGGTCGGGCATCAGCAGCAGGTCGCGCTTGCCCTGCGGCGTGTTGGGGGCCAGCAGCAGTTGCAGCGCTTGGTCGGCAACGGTGGGGGCCGCGCCGATCAAGCCACAACGGCCGATCACATCGGCACCGCCCTGCTGGCCAAAATTCTCGCGGCCCAGGCTGCGGGTCTGGCTGTCCTGGCCGTCATAGGCGGTCACGCTCATGCCCGGGTAAACAAAGCGCTGGGCCTGACGCAACTCGGCCCCGGCACTGTTGAGGTAAATCTGCTCAACGTGCGTGAGGCCCAGCGACACGTCCCAGCTCACCAACCGCTCGTCTTTGGGGACGGCGGCGGATTCTGCACCCAGCTGTTCAAAACACGCGCTGAGCGAGGGGAAGGCCTGGTCGAGGTCGGGTGAGCAGTAATCGTCCCGGGCGCTGGACACCGGCTCATGGCTCAGGTCCAGCAGGGCATGGGCCGCGATGAGCCGGGCTTGGGCTTCGGCGCGTTCCAGCGCGGCCTGCAAACCGCTTTGCGACAGGTCGTTAGTGGCGGCGTAGGCTTCCACGCCCCTGACCCGCACGGTCAGCATGGCCCCCTGGTCGTGATTGAAATACGGAGGCTCTGCGACGTTCTTGCGCACCGACAGGTACTGGCCGGACTCGCGCACATAGCGCAGGGAAAAGAACTCAGCCTGTGTGCGCAACGCGGCAAAGCGCTGTTTGAGCTGAGGGTAAAAATCGAACATGCACAGACCTCCGAAAAATAGAGAGCCGGTAGGTGCAGTCGGTTGACGCTCTATGGCTCGCGATCTTTAAAAAAGATTAAAAGATCGCGAGCGAGCTTGCTCCTACAGGTCAGGCGGCGGGTTAAACCGGGCAGCCCTTGGCGCGCAGAATGGCGTCAAAACGGTCCGGGTCCAGCGTGCCTTCTTCGATAGCCTTGAGGGTCGCTTGTTCGCGGGCCAGCAGGTCGTGGCAGCGCTTGAGCAACTCGGGCAGTTCCGTGCGTGAAGCGGCCACGACGCCGTCGCCGTCGCCAATCATCAGGTCGCCGGGCATCACCAGCATGCCAGCGCACGAGATGGGGACGTTGATTTCACCGCCGCCGTCGGTGCTCGGCCCACGATGAACGCCACCGATGGCGTAGGCCGGCAGCTCACCGGTTTGCCATTCGTCCAGGTCGCGCAGGGCACCGTTGATGACGACACCGACAATCCCGGCCTTGAGGGCCATGGCACGCATGATGCCGCCGAACACGGCGCGGGTCAGGTCGGCGCTGCCGTCGATGACCAGCACATCGCCAGGGCGGGCCATTTGCATGGCTTTGAGGATCATCAGGTTGTCGCCCGGGCGTACCCGCACGGTCAAGGCGCTGCCCAGCATCGGGCGGTTGCCGTGGAAGGGTTTGAGGCCCAGGCCGCCGACGTTACGGCCCAGGCAGTCGCTGACGGCGGCAGCGGGGATCTTGCTGAACTCGGTCAGCCATTTTGGATCGAGAGGTTCGGCGTTTGGGTTTATCAGAAAGCCGGTAGGCCATTTGCTCGAAGAGACGACATCAAACATGAAAACCTCTTGGCCAGGCAGGTGCTGGCATGTCGGGTGGGGCGGGGGGGTGTGGCATAAAGCGAGGCACTAGAGTAGGCCTGCGTTGAGGCCGGGGCAAGCGGGAGCAGATGAAACCAGGAGCCGGCAGGCCTGGCCACTGCCACAGGCTGCGATTGAGCCCGAAGGAGGCGTCCTGTTGCAGAACGAGTTTCCTTGGGCCCTTATCGCAGCCTGCGTCAGCGACGACAGGTTATGGCTGCACCTCACGCATCGGCTTGCCACGCACCGGTGCATCACCGGCCACGTAGTAGTCAGCCGTGCTGCGCGGCAGCGGCTGACGGCCGCGAATCTTGTCGGCGATTTTCTCGGCAATCATGATGGTCGGCGCGTTCAGGTTGCCGGTGGTGATCAGCGGCATGATCGACGCATCCACCACGCGCAGCCCTTGCAGGCCATGCACCCGGCCTTCGCCGTCAACCACGGCCATGGCGTCGGTGCCCATCTTGCACGAGCAGGAGGGGTGGAACGCGGTCTCGGCGTGTTCACGAATGAAGGTGTCCAGCTCTGCATCGGTCTGCTTGTCGATGCCTGGGCTGATTTCGCGACCACGGTACGGGTCCAGCGCGGGTTGCTGCATGATTTCGCGGGTCAGGCGGATGCCGTCGCGAAACTCCTGCCAGTCCTGCTCGTCCGACATGTAGTTGAACAAAATGCTGGGGTACACGCGGGGGTCTCTGGACGTCACATTGACCCGGCCCCGGCTGTGGGAACGCATGGAGCCCATGTGCGCCTGGAAGCCATGCTCTTTGACGCCATTGCTGCCGTTGTAGTTAATCGCGACCGGCAGGAAGTGGTATTGAATGTTCGGCCATTCGAAGTGTTCGCGGGTACGGATAAAGCCCCCGGCTTCGAACTGGTTGCTGGCCCCGATGCCTTTGCCCAGGAACAGCCACTCGGCACCAATGGCCGGCTGGTTCCACCACAGCAGCGAGGGGTACAGCGACACGGGCTGGGTGCACGCGTATTGCAGGTACAGTTCCAGATGGTCCTGCAGGTTCTGGCCAACGCCCGGCAGGTCATGCACCACGGGAATTTCGAGGCTGTTCAGCAACTCGGCGGGACCTACGCCGGAGCGTTGCAGCACGCCAGGCGAGCCGATGGCACCGCTGCACAGCAACACTTCCTTACGCGCCTTGGCCTCAATGCGCACATGGTTGTCGCCGGTCATGTAATGCACGCCGACCGCACGTTTGCCTTCGAACACAATCTTGTCGGTCAGGGCGTGGGTGACGATGGTCAGGGTCGAGCGCTGCTTGGCCGTGTCCAGGTAACCGCGTGCGGTGCTGGCGCGACGGCCGTTCGGCGTCACGGTGCGGTCCATCGGGCCGAAGCCTTCCTGCTGGTAGCCGTTCAAGTCGTCGGTGCGCGGGTAACCCGCCTGTACACCGGCTTCAACCATGGCGTGGAACAGCACGTTATTGCCCGCTTTGGGCGTGGTCACACTGACCGGGCCATCGCCACCGTGGTAATCGTTGGGGCCGATGTCGCGGGTTTCGGCCTTGCGGAAATACGGCAGGCAATCCAGGTACGACCAGTCTTCCAGCCCCGGATTTTTCGCCCAGCCGTCATAGTCCATTGCGTTGCCGCGGATGTAGCACATGCCGTTGATCAGCGACGAACCGCCCAGGCCCTTGCCCCGGCCACATTCCATGCGACGGTTGTCCATGTGCGGCTCAGGGTCGGTCTCGAAGGCCCAGTTGTAACGGCGGCCTTGCAGCGGGAACGCCAGCGCCGCAGGCATCTGGGTACGGAAATCGAACCGATAATCCGGGCCGCCGGCTTCAAGCAGCAGCACGGTGACGCCTGGGTCTTCAGTCAGACGGGCCGCCAGGGTGTTACCGGCAGAACCGGCCCCTATGATGATGTAGTCGAATTCTTGGGACATAAAATGCACCCTCTTTATCAATGGGTCAGAGCACTTGAACCCTGTAGGAGCGAGCTGGCTCGCGATCTGTTGAGCTTTAAATAGCTCGCTCCTACAGGTCTTACGTATCGGATTTAGAACACCGAAACGTATTCGCCCAGCTCGACCTGCACGGATTTGATCCGGGTGTACTGCGCCAGGGAACTGATGCCGTTTTCACGGCCAATACCCGACTGCTTGTAGCCACCCACCGGCATTTTTGCGTCGGACTCGCCCCAGGCGTTGATCCAGCAGATACCCGCTTCCAGTTGATGAATCACGCGGTGGGCGCGGTTCAGGTCTTGGGTGACCACACCGGCGGCCAGGCCGAATTCGGTGTCGTTGGCGCGGCGGATCACTTCCTCTTCGCTGTCGTACGTCAGGATGCTCATCACCGGGCCAAAGATTTCTTCTTTGACGATGGTCATCTCGTCGGTGCAGTCAGTGAATACCGTGGGTGCCACGTAGGCCCCTTTGGCCAGCGCGCCTTCGGTCAGGCGTTTGCCGCCGCACAGCAGGCGGGCACCTTCTTCTTTGCCTTTGGCAATGTAGTTCAGCACGCTTTCCATGTGGTCAAAGCTGACCAACGGGCCGAAATTGGTGTTTTCGTCTTCGGGGTTACCGATGCGGATGCGCGCCACGCGCTCCAGGATCTTGGCTTCAAACGCCGCCTTGAGTGCGGTTGGCACGAACACGCGGGTGCCGTTGGTGCACACCTGGCCCGAACTGTAGAAGTTGGCCATCATCGCGGTGTCGGCGGCGCGGTCGAGGTCGGCATCGTCGAAAATGATCAGCGGCGACTTGCCGCCCAGCTCCATGGTCACTTCTTTGAGGGACGAGCTGGTGGCGCTGGCCGTGACTTTTTTACCGGTGTCGGTGCCGCCGGTGAACGAGATTTTCTCGATGCGCGGGTGTTCGGTCAGCCAGGTGCCGACCTCACGGCCGCTGCCGGTCAATACGTTGAACACGCCGTCGGGCAGGCCGGCTTCGGTGAAGATTTCAGCCAGCTTCAAGGTGGTCAGCGAGGTCACTTCGCTGGGCTTGAAGATCATCGCGTTGCCGGCGGCCAGGGCCGGTGCGCATTTCCACAGGGCGATCTGGATCGGGTAGTTCCACGCACCGATACCGGCCACAACGCCCAACGGTTCGCGACGGGTGTACACGAACGAGGTGGTGCGAAGCGGGATTTGCTCGCCTTCAATGGCAGGTGCCAGGCCCGCGTAGTACTCCAGCACGTCGGCACCGGTGACGATATCGACGTAGCGGGTTTCGGAGTACGACTTGCCGGTGTCCAGGGTTTCCAGGGCGGCCAGTTCATCGTTGCGCTCACGCAGGATGTCAACGGCACGGCGCAGGATGCGCGAACGCTCCATGGAGGTCATCGCGGCCCAGATTTTCTGGCCTTTTTCAGCGCTGACCACGGCGCGCTCAACGTCTTCTTGGGTGGCACGTTGCACTTGCGCCAGGATGTCCCCGTTAGCCGGGTTGATGGCATCGAAAGTAGCGGCGCTACCGGCGTCGGTGTAGCCACCGTCGATGTAGAGTTTTTGCAGTTCGAAACGGGCCATAAGTCCTCGCAAGTGCAGAGTGGGGTGGGCGTTGGTCGAGCGTCAGGTGCCTTTTAACTGGGGCAACTCAGACGCTGAACAGTTCAAGGGTTAAGCGCATTGGGGCTTAACACGCTTGTTTCTTCGCCAGTTGAAGGTCCATGTACTCGTAGCAGATCCGGTGCGCCTGTTGCGTGTCGAACGCATCGCCCGACAAGGCACCCCGCAACCATAGACCATCAATCAGCGCTGCCAGGCCGCGTGCGGCATGACGGGCATCTTTCAGCGGCAGAGACCGGCGGAATTGGCAGCACAGATTGGAATACAAACGGTGGTCGTTGATGCGCTGCAACCGGTGCAGCGACGGTTGATGCATGCTGGCAGACCAAAAGGCCAGCCAGGTTTTCATCGCCGGGCCATTCACCTGGCTGGCGTCGAAGTTGCCTTCGACAATCACCATCAGGTGGGCGCGTGGGCTGTCATCGGCCAGCGCTTTGCGGCGTTCGGCGACGTTTTCGATCAAGACGTTCATCAGGTACCGCATGGTGGCGGCAATCAGACCGTTTTTGTCCTGAAAGTAGTGGCTGATGATGCCGTTCGACACACCGGCCAAACGGGCAATCAGCGCAATGCTGGCATCCGCCATGCCCACCTGATCGACGGCCGTCAATGTGGCTTCGATCAACTGTTGGCGACGAATGGGTTGCATACCGACCTTAGGCATTGGGGGCTTTCTCCTGGGCCGGCGAACAGTGCAAGAAATGATCACGGAACGGCAGCCAGTCTATTTTAAATTGATTGAACGTTCAATCAATAAAAATAAGCACTGCGACAGGGCGTCGCGAAAAATGCCGCTTCCTCACACATAAATGGCGTAAAACGACACGGTTGATAGGCCGTAACCCGTATTTCCCTGGGGTGGGGCTGATATCCGGGTTTTCAGCGGTGCCTTTATATCACCCGACCGTTGCTCCCTGGCGGCTACCGCGCCTAAATGTGAAAGGCCAACACGTCCAGACGGCCTCAAAGCGACAGGGGAGGCTGGTCGGGATAGGGACATAACCTCTCCATGAAAGGGTGCCTGTAATATAGTGCGATACCTTCGGCAGGTTTATTCAATGAGATTGGATGATCGCCATTTACAGAAAAAATATACTTTTTGGATGTAGAGGGACTGTCACAAAAAGAAAAGTTTTCATTTCGCTTAAATAGTAAAAGCCAACCACTAACGCATCAGGTATTTAAATCCGTTAACCAGAATCTGTAGATGGCCGATTTCAGGGCGTGACATATGAATTGTTTATCACATCGTAACTTAAGAACATTAACCTGCGCGTCGAGCCCGCGCATGTCTTACCCTTCGCCACTCATTCAATTGCAAGGCTATTTGTCTGAGCATTACGATATTTACACAACACTGGAAAATAACACATTACTGTTGGAAACACGCGACGGAGACACCTGCTCCATTCAGTATAAAAATTATTTTGTGATCATTCGGCATTGTCAGAACCTTAAAAAACCACCACCGTCTACTTTAGATACTTTTGCGCTTTCTTTGTGTCTTCATTTTATAATAGTCGATACGAATGACCTGGAACTTAAAATCATGGGGTTTATGGCCTCTCATAAAAATCAAAAATGCACGCTTCAATACATTGAACATTTCCTGGATGTAACCTCCGCCTTCAAGAAGGCTCTGGACAATACCGCCTATGACGCGACTAGACACCCGCCGTCTTATACAGCAAGCGCAAAACGCTCTGCCTTCACAGATTTCACATGCGTTCGCACTTAACCTATCCAGTCATCCCGTGTTTACAATTGAGTACAGTAACAAGCAACTGCTGATATTGCTTCAGGATGTCTCCAGTGTTCAGTGTCACAGGGGCACCCAAGAGCATGATTTTTTCTTCGACAGCCCACTTTACTCATCCGCCATGGCGTTTAAATTACATCAGAATGATCAAGCATTCAGAGCCATGATATCGACGCTGAAGCACCCTACCAGAAATAATATTATTCTTTTGGTAGATGAGTTTTTAAGCGTTCACACTCGCTAATCAATGACCGAAAAACCTCTTATGCGCGTCGAAACCAAAACCAATACTCCCGCTCCCGTTGTCACTCCTTTATCGGCCATCGGCACGGTACCGATGCGTTCAGAAAACCAGCTGGTTAACGCTGCTGCCACGCTCAATATCGAGACCAAACCGTTAACCGAACATTTAAGGTTAACGAACGCCGGCGCATCGCAACCAAGTTTTACCACGCTGACCAGCACTCAACAGATTGCTGATACGCTTATGAGGGAAATCAAATCACACTCACCTGCTGGCGATACGCTCCAGCGATTTGAACGCCTTCATGAAAAAATCATGGCGGGGCAGCCTTCCGGAAAGCTGGACAAGGCAACGTTGATCAACGCTTATAATTTCACTCGGCAAGCGGAGCATTTTTTTGATAAAGACGAGGCGCTGAAGGGGCGAAGGTCCCCGGAGAGTCACGTATTGGCCCGTGCTTTGAAATGGCAGTTTCGCGCGGCAATAGGCCTCGATCTAAAAAACCATCTTGATGCAAAACTCCAGGGTATGCAGCGCTATATAGAGGACGGTGGGTCACTCTTAAAGGCCAGTAAAGTGGGCCTGAAAGTTCCTCTAGACCCGCTGAAAACTGTTTCGACGGATGTATATTACGCCACCGATACAACGCTCACCTCAACGCCTGCGAAATACATCATCAAAACGACAACCGACGGTATTGGTGTCAACCTGAAGGCCTCTCTCTCAGAGTTGTTGAAAGTGGAAGGCCATCTTGAGTTGAAAAAATTCGAGAGCCAGAAATATGAAACGCTGAGCGATTACGTCAATGCCAACAGCACACTGATATCCAGTTGGCTCGATCAGAGCAAGTCTGCCACCCTGCTTAATATGCGCGATCTCCTTGAGATAGCAACGCATTTTGAGAGTGATTTGTTTATGGCCAATATGAGTCAGCCGTTCATTCGTGATAAATTGGTATCGCTTGATACACCCGACATTACCCTTAACGCCTTCCAGGCCTTGGCCGTCCCGCTCGAAACCGAAACTGGAACTATTATAAATAAAGGGGCGTCCCTGTCGTTGAATGCTTTCGAAGCGATAAAGGCAAGTGCCAGCGTGGACGTCGAAATCAAGTCATCAAAAAAGTATAAAGTACTGGACGCTATAGAAGTGGCGGATGCTCATCCTGCTGCCGCCAAGTCCATTCTTGCACTGGGGCCTCAAACAATGGATGCCAAGGCATTAATCAGTGCCCTAAAGCAGCATGTTCAGAGCAGCAGCGACGCTTATACGCGTCAGGTTTGCGCAAATACTGCGCCGCCGGTTATGCGAGAAACACTGGCAAAAATTAAAATGACCTCCAAGGGCTTGCAAGCACAATACGCCGCACTAAAGTTAAATAATCAGATTGATGGGGCGTCGGATAAGGAGATTCGAAAGCTATTGGCAGAGCATGCATTTATATTGCGCCCCCACGAGCTTAAAACCTATAAAGTTAAAGCTGATAAACACATCACAACCGCTGCGCCACAAAAACGGCTCGAACTCAATCACATCGCGAAAGCGGATGCAGGGGTAACCGCGAAGTTTATTAAAGTCAAGGATGATGATCCACATCTCAGCGGTGATTATTTGGAGTTGACGACTCATGGGCAACTAAAAACGATGGAGACGCTGGAGTCTGCGATCCAAACAGCACTGAGCGGTTTGGCGACGCCGCTGGTCACGTTTTCTCTTGCCTCTGTGACATCGACATTGGGGGGGATTATGTTCCGTCAAGCTCACGGCCTCTCCAATACCTGCTTGATGAAGTTAAACGATCACGGCCCCACCGTGCTGTTGAATCAGCAGTTTGTTACCAAGGAAAATCGTTTAGAGGCGTCTTTACCTGTCAGTGTCGCAGGTCAAATCAGTCTTGAGGACACCTTGTCTGAACAAACACTGCTCAGTGAGCAATTGGGTACTGAGTCGCTTGAGTTTATTTTGCCGACGGCACGCAAGCGATTGAGTCTGGATGACAGCACGTGGTGGGATAGCTACGTAAAAGACCATGAAAAGGATTTCGGCTCGCTGATTAAAAACATTGCCTCGTCGCCGGAAAACTCACTGCTGATGCGAGAGCTCAACACAATGCGGGGGCTTAATGACACCCTCCAAGGCTCCGTTAATCGCCTGACAAGCCAAGCTAAAAATTATGAGAAAGAGCCGAGCCCGGAAAACTTCAACCATGCTAACGAGGCATTGAAAGTACTGCTCAATGATTACGTTACGACGCACTACAGCAAGGAAGTTGCCAAAGCCTGGTCATTCTCTTGATCACGTGGCGTTCAAGCATGACGGTGACACGCTGGGCATCGGCAAAGCTGCCGCCACTTTGATTAACCCCTCACGCCTGCTAGCCCTCTCTTGGGAGAGGGTCAGGGAGAGGCCGCGTTTACCCCAGATTCTTGCCCAGTAACGCGTGATACAGCTCGGTATCACCGAGGATGCCCACCACTTTTTGATTGTCGTGCAGCACCAGTTTATTGCCGGTCTGGTAGCGAATTTGCAGTGCGTCGCGCATGCCAATGCTGCTGTCCACCAGCGTGGGGCGACGGCCCAGGCTTTCGACGGCCTGCCCGCTGTGCCAATGCTGCAAGTCCAGTTCGCCTGTGCCCTGACGCACGCCTTTGATGGTGTTGCCTTCCGCCAGGTCAATCCAGGAGTCATCGCCCGGGTCAATGCACACTGACCCGTTGATGCGTTTGCAACTGTCCAGCGGGCGCATCAGGCTGCGCCCGCACAGTACGTTGAGGGGGTTGGTGTGGGCGACGAAGGTGCGCACATAGTCGTCAGCCGGGTTGAGCACGATTTCTTCAGGCTTGCTGTACTGAATGATCTTGCCGTCTTTCATGATGGCAATGCGGCTGCCCAGTTTCAGTGCTTCGTCCAGGTCATGGCTGACAAACACGATGGTCTTGCTGAGTTTGCGTTGCAGTTCCAGCAGTTCGTCCTGCAGGCCCTGGCGGATCAACGGGTCGAGGGCGGAGAACGGTTCGTCCATCAACAAAATATCGGCGTCCATCGCCAGCGCACGGGCCAGGCCTACGCGCTGCTGCATGCCGCCGCTGAGCTCATCCGGTTTTTTATTGCGCCATTGAGTCAGGCCCACCAGTTCCAGCTTTTCGTCCACCAGCTTACGCCGCTCCTTTTCGGGGCGGCCCTGCATTTCGAGGCCAAAGCTGATGTTTTCGCGCACCGTCAGCCACGGCATCAGGGCAAACTTTTGGAACACCATGGCGATGCGCTGGGTGCGCATCATTTTCAGTTCGGCCGGGGTGCACGAGGCGATATCGATCTGCCGGCCTTCATGCTCCACAAAGAGCTGGCCGCGGCTAACGGTATTGAGGCCGTTGATACAGCGCAGCAGGCTGGATTTGCCCGAACCGGACAAGCCCATCAGCACGCAGATTTCGCCTTTGTCGATGTCCAGGCTGGCTTTTTCGACACCGACGATTTGCCCGGTTTTCTTCAGGATCTGATCCCGCGACAGGCCTTGGTCCAACAGGCCCAGCGCCTCGCGCGGGTCTCTGGCAAAAATCACATCCACGTTATCGAAGCGAATAATACTCATGCGTCGGCTCCTTTTTTTGCGTCCGGCTGCTTGCAGATCCGGTCGAGCATGATGGCCAGCAATACAATCGCCAGCCCGGCTTCAAAGCCCAGGGCAATGTCGGCCGTGTTAAGTGCGTTGACCACCGGTTTGCCCAAACCATCAGCCCCTACCAGCGCGGCGATCACCACCATCGACAACGACAGCATGATGCATTGGGTGATGCCCGCGGCGATGCTCGGCATGGCGTGGGGCAGTTCAATACGGGTGAGTAATTGGCGTCGTGAACAGCCGAATGCTTTGCCGGCATCGAGCAGCTCGTGCGGTACGTCGCGGATGCCCAGGTAGGTCAGGCGGATCGGCGCGGCAATGGCGAACACCACGGTTGAGATCAGCCCCGGCACCACGCCCAGCCCGAACAGGGTGAGGGTCGGGATCAGGTACACGAACGTCGGCACGGTTTGCATCAGGTCGAGCACGGGTCGCATGCAGGTGTAAACCGCCGGTTTGTGTGCGGCGAGAATGCCCATTGGCACGCCGATGATCACGCACACAATCGTGGCGAACAGCACCTGCGCCAGGGTTTCCATCGTCTCTTGCCAATACCCCAGGTTGAAGATCAGCAGAAAGGACAGGGCGACAAAGACCGTCAGCCCCCATTTACGTTGAATCATGTGTGCAAACAGGGCGATGAGCCCGATAAACACAAACGGGTTGAACCAGGTCAGGGTAAACGTCAGACCGTGAATCATCGCTTCAAGCGTACTGGCGATGGCGTCGAAGGTGGATGCGCCGTTTTTGGTCAGCCAGTCCACGAAGCCTGCGATGTACTCGCCCAGTGGCAATTTTTGATCGATCAGCATGGTAGTGAACGTCCGCATGCAGGAGGAGTGAAAGGGCACCGGGAGGCTGTGCCGCCCGATACCGGCGATTACTGCGCGAGGCTGGCCTTGACGGCGGCAAGCCCGGGCTTGCCGTCAAGGGTGGTTACGCCCGCCAGCCAGGTGTCGAGCACCTGAGGGTTCTGTTTGAGCCAGGCCCTGGCGGCCACCTCTGGCTTGATCTTGTCATCCAGCACCTTGCCCATCAGGGTGCTTTCCATGTCCAGGGTGAACACCAGGTTGCTCAGCAACGCGCCGACGTTCGGGCATTCCTGGCTGTAGCCTTTGCGGGTGTTGGTGTAGATGGTGGCCTGGCCGTAATTGGGGCCAAAGAAGTCATCGCCGCCGGTCAGGTATTTCAGTTTGAAGCGGGTGTTCATCGGGTGCGGTTCCCAGCCCAGGAACACCACATCGGTGCCTCGGCGTTGCGCGCGATCCACCTGCGACAACATGCCGGCTTCGCTGGACTCCACCATTTTGAAACCCGCGTCCTTAAGGCCGAAGGCGTTCTTGTCGATCATGGTTTGAATCATGCGGTTGCCGTCATTGCCCGGCTCAATGCCATAAATCCGGGCACCCAGTTCCTTCTTGAACTTGGGCAGGTCGGCGAAGTCTTTCAGGCCCTTGTTGTACAGCGCTTCGGGCACGGCGAGGGTGTACTTGGCGTTCTCCAGGTTGGCGCGCACGGTTTCGACGGTGCCGGCATCGCGGTACTGCTTGATGTCGTTTTCCATGGTCGGCATCCAATTGCCGAGGAAGATGTCCATGTTCTTGCCGTCGGCCAGGGATTTGTAGGTGACGGGTACCGAAATCATGGTGGTTTTGGGGGTGTAGCCGAGTGCCTTGAGCACCTCGCTGGTCACTGCCGTCGTGACGGTGATGTCGGTCCAGCCGACATCGGAGAAGTGAACGGTGCTGCACTGCGCGGGTTCGGCGGCCTGGACAATCACGGGCAGACTCAATAGCGCAGCCAACAACAACGATGGGGACTGTTTCATGGAGCGACTCCTGTGTTCTGGGTAGCGGTTCTCGAATCGAAAACCACACGTATCAGTTGCGGTTGGGGCGATGCCCGGCTGGCGGTTTGCCAACACTTCTTGCAATCGAGTCGAGACGGATCATGTAACAGTGAAATTCAAACGCCTACTGGGGGCGTCGTATCCAGTACAGGGGAAGTCGTATCTGGTACTCGGGAGGTCGTATATGGATTTTCTTACACGCAAAATCGCTTTTTCAGCCCGTCTGATCCGTATAAAACGGCAAGGGCGCTGGCAGGTAATGGCGCGTCGTTGCTGGACGTTTTAGCCCGCCCGAAACAGCCCATGCTGCGCGTACCCACTTAAAAGGTTCGTGTTCATGGCTATCAGCGTGTTTGATCTTTTCAAGATTGGTATCGGCCCTTCCAGCTCGCACACCGTGGGCCCGATGCGGGCGGCAGCGCTGTTTGTGCAGGGCTTGCGTGAGCGCGACCAACTGCGGCAGGTTCAGCGCATTGAAGTGCAGTTGTATGGATCGCTGTCGGCCACCGGCATCGGGCATGGCAGCGACAATGCCGTGATCATGGGCCTGATGGGTGAATGGCCGGATGCTATCGACCCATCGCAAATCGCCCCGCGCATTTCAGACGTGCACGAACACCAGACGTTGCAGCTCGACGGCAACTGGGCGATTCCCTTCGTGTGGTCGCGCGACATGCGCCTGATCGACGAAAACCTGCCGTTTCACCCCAACGCCATGACGCTGGTGGCGGAATCCGCACAAGGCGAGTTGCATCGCGACACGTACTACTCGGTGGGCGGCGGGTTTGTGGTGGACGCCGCGCAAGCGGCCAGCGGTGTGCTGGACACGGACCTCACCGCGTTACCGTATGACTTCAGTAGCGCTGCGCAATTGTTGGAGTTGTGCCGCACGCACCACCTGAGCGTGGCCGACTTGATGATGGCCAATGAGCGCACGTGGCGCAGTGAAGATGACATTCGCACGGGCTTGATGACGCTCTGGCGCGCCATGCAAGATTGCGTGGAACAAGGGCTTCAGCACGAAGGCATCCTGCCTGGCGGCCTGCACGTACGGCGACGCGCGGCGCGCCTGCACCGCAGTTTGCTGGAGTTGGGCAAACCCAACGTGATCGGCTCAACACTGAGCGCAATGGAATGGGTCAACCTGTTTGCCTTGGCGGTCAACGAAGAAAACGCCGCGGGCGGGCGCATGGTCACGGCTCCGACCAACGGCGCGGCGGGCATCATCCCGGCGGTGCTGCATTACTTTGTGAAATTCAGCGATGAGGTCAATGAAGCCCATGTGGTCGACTACTTGCTGAGCGCAGCGGCCATTGGCATTTTGTGCAAAAAGAACGCCTCCATTTCGGGCGCTGAAGTGGGGTGCCAGGGGGAGGTCGGCTCGGCGTGTGCCATGGCGGCAGCGGGACTGGCGCAAATCCTTGGTGCCACGCCCGAGCAGTTGTGCAACGCGGCTGAAATTGGCCTGGAACACAACTTGGGCCTGACCTGCGACCCGGTGGGTGGGCTGGTGCAAGTGCCGTGTATCGAACGCAACGCCATTGCTGCGGTGAAAGCCATCAACGCTGCGCAGATGGCCCTGCGCGGTGACGGTCAGCACTTTATCTCGCTGGACCGGGTGATTCGCACCATGCGCGACACCGGGGCCGACATGCACGACAAATACAAAGAGACCTCGCGCGGCGGCCTGGCGGTCAGTGCGGTGGAGTGTTGAGGGCTCTTTTGCTCAAAGCAGGGCAACCCAGCCGTTGGAGCGTGCCAATGCGCGCCGGTTGTGTGCGTGAGTGGGGCGCGGCCCTCACGCCAAGCGATCAAGGGCCGTTCCGGTTTTTTGTTTAGAAAGGGTGTTCGGCTGTGCGGTGCTTAATGCGAGTGGCGGGGCACGGCGGCACCACGGCACCCCACCAGGAAGTCGAAGTCACAGCCTTCATCGGCCTGTAGCACGTGGTCGACATAGAGCCGCGCGTAGCCGCTATTGAAGATGCCTGCACTGGTGTCCGGTTGCAGGTTCTGCAGGCGTGTTTGCAACTCGGCGTCGCTTATCTCCAGGTGCAGGCTTCCTGCGGCACAGTCGAGGGTGATGAAATCACCGTTTTTGACGGCTGCCAGTGGCCCGCCTGCGGCCGCTTCGGGTGCGACGTGCAGCACCACGGTACCGTAGGCGGTGCCGCTCATTCTCGCATCGGAGATACGCACCATGTCGGTGATGCCTTTGGCCAACACTTTCGGTGGCAGGCCCATGTTGCCCACCTCGGCCATGCCTGGATAACCCTTGGGGCCGGCATTTTTCAGCACCAGCACACAGGTTTCGTCCACGTCCAGTGCCGGGTCAACGATGCGCAATTTGTAGTCGTCGAAATTCTCGAACACCACTGCGCGTCCTCGGTGCTGCATTAAAGCAGGCGTCGCCGCCGAAGGTTTGAGTACGGCCCCACGGGGCGCGAGGTTGCCGCGCAGAATGCAAAGCCCGCCGTTTTCCACCAACGGCGTGCTCAACGGGCGAATGACCTCATCGTTGTACTGCGGTGCCGCCTGGCAATTGGCCCAAAGACTCTGGCCATTGACGGTCAGCGCATCCGGGTTGGGTAGGCGCCCGGCTTCACCGAGGCGGCGGATGACGGCCGGCAGACCGCCGGCGTAATAAAAGTCTTCCATCAGAAAACGCCCGGAAGGTTGCAGATCGACCAGCGTGGGAACATTGCGGCCAATGCGGTCCCAGTCCTCCAGGTTCAGGTCAACACCGATGCGCCCTGCGATCGCTTTAAGGTGGATGACCGCATTGGTCGAGCCGCCGATTGCCGCATTGATGCAGATGGCATTTTCGAAAGCGGCTTTGGTCAGGACTTTCGACAAGCGCAGATCTTCGCGAACCATATCGACGATGCGCATACCCGAAAGATGCGCCAGCACATAGCGGCGCGAATCGACCGCCGGGATTGCCGCGTTATGCGGCAAGGAGGTTCCCAGCGATTCGGCCATGCACGCCATGGTGGATGCTGTGCCCATGGTGTTGCAGGTGCCTGCCGAGCGGGACATGCCGGCTTCTGCAGAAAGAAATTCATCCAGGTTGATCTGCCCGGCTTTATAGGCTTCGTGCATCTGCCACACGACGGTGCCCGAGCCGATGTCTTTGCCTTTGTGCTTGCCGTTGAGCATCGGTCCGCCCGTCACCACCAACGCCGGTACGTCACAACTGGCGGCTCCCATCAGCAGGGCCGGGGTGGTTTTGTCGCAGCCTGTCAGAAGCACGACGGCATCAATCGGGTTGCCGCGAATGGCTTCTTCGACGTCCATGCTGGCCAGGTTGCGCGTGAGCATCGCCGTGGGGCGCAGGTTGGATTCGCCGGTGGAAAACACCGGAAACTCGACCGGGAAGCCACCGGCTTCAAGGACACCTTTTTTAACGTGCTCGGCTATTTTGCGAAAATGCGCGTTACAGGGCGTCAGCTCCGACCAGGTGTTGCAGATACCAATGATTGGCTTGCCTTGGAACTCATGGTCGGGGATGCCCTGGCTCTTCATCCAACTGCGGTACATGAAGCCGTTTTTGTCGGCGGTGCCGAACCATTGCGCGGATCGCAGGGGGGTCTTTGGCGGATTCATCACGGGCCCTCTTAATTTATTGTTAGGCGTGGTCAAGGTGGTTGAGGTGTTCGAGCTGTAACCACAACCCGCTGTGGTCGACTTCACCCTCGCGCTCGATGAGGTCGGCAAACAGCGCGCGGACGTTTTGGGTCAACGGCGCGATAAATTGCGAATCAGCGGCAGCTTCCAGGGCGTTATCCAGGTCTTTGAGTTGCATGGTGGCCCGCCCCCGGGTGGTGAAATCGCGGTCGATCATGCGTTGGCCATGCAGGTCGAGCACGCGGCTCTGCGCAAAGCCGCCCTGAATGGCCTCGCGCACCAGCGCAGGGTCGGCGCCCCCGCGCTGGGCCAATTGCAGGGCTTCGCATACGGCACCGATGGTGATCCCGACAATGATTTGGTTGGCCAGTTTGGCCAACTGGCCCGCGCCTGCCGGGCCCACTCGTGTAGCACGGCCCATGGCCGCCAACACGGGCTGGACCTGCTCAAATGCGCCCACGTCCCCGCCCACCATGATGGCCAGCGTGCCTTGCTCGGCGGCGATGACCCCGCCCGACACCGGTGCGTCAAGGTGCTCAAAACCCAACGCATGCAAGCGCTGAGCGTGGTCGCGGGCTTGTTGCGGTTTGATCGAACTCATATCGATCAGAACCGCCCCCGGCGCTAAAACGTCGGTGACGCCGTTGTCGAACAGTACCTGGCTAACCACGGCACCGTTTTCCAGCATTGTGATGACCACTTGCGCGCCGGTGGCGGCTTCACCCGGTGTTGCGCACCAGTGGGCACCCTCCTTGACCAGGGCTTGCGCCTTGGCCGGGCTGCGGTTCCATACCGTGACGGCGAAGCCTGCCTGCAACAATCGGCGGACCTGCGGTGCGCCCATTAACCCCGTACCCAGAAAAGCAATGTTCATGGTCTCTACCTCCGAGAGTTCAAGCTGGAAATGTTCAGGCACCCTGGGGCGGGTATTGAGCGATGAATTGCTCTATCACGTCAGCGAAGTCATGGTCGGCGGTAAAGCCCAAGTGCTTGGCATAGGTGGCATTGAATGCGCCAGGCCAGGTTTGCACCAGCTTCTCGATGGCCGGGTCGCGCGCCAGTTGAATGCGCTGTGCCACGGCATCACCGGCAATACGCCGCAGGGCATCGATCATGTGTTCAACCGTAATCGACAGGCCCGGCAGGTTGATCACCCGCCCGGCGGTCAACTGAGTGCCCGGCAATTCATGGGCATGAATCAGGTTGCTGATGGCTTGTGCGAGTGACATCAGCCACAACGAGGTCTCCAGCGGAACCGGGCAAACACTGGGCAGGCCGTTCAGAGGTTCGCGGATGATCCCGCTGGCGAAGCTCGACGCCGCCTTGTTGGGTTTGCCGGGCCGTACCACGATGGTCGGCATTCGCAGGCTGCGGCCATCGATGTAACCCCGGCGGCTGTAATCCGCCAAAAGCAGGTCAGCCATTGCCTTCTGAGTGCCGTAGGAACTCTGAGGGGCCCACACGTGCTGGTCTTCAACCACGCTGGGCAAGTCACCACCGAACACGGCCACGGAACTGGTCATGACCCATTTAGGGCAAGTGCCCAAGCCCCGGAACATTTCAAGCAACTCGTACGCGGCAGCGAAGTTGACGCGCATGCCCAGTTCGAACTCTTGTTCGGCCTGGCTCGAAACGACAGCGGCCAGGTGGAACACGCTGTCGATCGTCGCGGTGCGCAGCGCTTGCTGCACCGAGGCCTCACTCAGGTCACCGCACAGCGCATGGACGCGCGGGTCGCCCAGGTCCGGCAACGCGACAACGTCCAGGGCAATGATGCGGTCGATGTTGCGCTGCACGCCATCTCGATCTGTGAGCGAGCCGCGCTCCAGCAGCGCATCGATCAGGCGGCGGCCAAGAAACCCCGCCGCGCCAGTCACCAAAATATTCATGGAATGCTCCTAACCTTTCAGCGGTTAACAAGTTTTGCAGGGATGAGAAATACCAGTGCAGCCCCTACGAACAGCGCGCTGGCCATGATGAACATGCCCATGCTGGTGCTCTGCGTGAGTTCTTTGAGCAGGCCCATCAGGTAGGGCGAAACGAAGCCGGCGAGGTTGCCGAAGGAGTTGATCAGTGCGATGCCCGCAGCGGCGGCAGTCCCGCTTAGAAAGGCGGTGGGCAGGGGCCAGAACAGGGGCAGCGTGCTCAACGCGCCCATGGCTCCGATGGTCAGCCCGATCATCGACATGACCAGGCTGTCGCTCCAGATGGCCGAGATAATCATGCCGACCCCGCCGACGATGCAGGTGAGCGCCAAGTGCCAGCGGCGCTCGCGCAGGCGGTCGGCATTGCGTGCAACCAGCAACATGGTGATCACGGCTGCGCCGTAGGGGATGGCCGTGAGCAGGCCGATGTCCATCATGTCGGTGACCCCGGCCTGAGCAACAAGCGTGGGTAACCAGAAGGCCACGGTGTAGTAGCCAGCGATCAGGCAGAAGTAGATCGCTGTGAGCAGCCACACACGCGGATGGAAGAACACGTCTCGCAAGCTGCGGTGTTCGTGGCCTTGGTTTTCGGCCTCGATGCGGGCTTGCAGAAGCTGTTTTTGTTCAGCGCTCAGCCAGTTGGCTTCGCTGATGCGGTTGCTCAGGCAAAAGAGCACCAGCACACCCAAGGCCACCGATGGCAAACCTTCGATAACAAAGAGCCACTGCCAGCCCGAGTAACCCTGGCTGCCGTGGAGGGCACTCATCAGATAGCCGGAGAGCGGGGCACCGATCAGACCCGAGATGGGGGCCGCACTGGCAAACAGCGCAAACATCTTGCCGCGCCGATGGCTGGGGAACCAATACGAGAGGTAAAGGATGACGCCCGGATAAAACCCGGCTTCGGCCAAACCCAGCAAAAAGCGCAGCACGTAAAACGACATGGGCGTTGTGACGAATGCCATGCACGCCGACAAAATACCCCAGGTAATCATGATGCGAGCGATCCACACCCGTGCGCCGACGCGATGCAGGATCAGGTTGCTGGGTATCTCTACAAGAAAGTAGGCGATGAAAAAAATACCCGCCCCAAGCCCATAGACCGCATCGGAAAACTGCAGGTCATCGACCATTTGCAGTTTGGCGTAGCCCACGTTGACGCGGTCAAGGTAGGCCATCAGGTAGCACGCCAAGAGCAGAGGCATGATGCGCCAGGCCACTTTGCGGTATGTCGCATCTTCTGACACGCCCGCAGGCACGCCTATGGCTCCCAGAGCCAGTGATTCACTCATCGTTCCCATCCTTTTTGTTTTTGTGGGCAGGTAATCGTGGTGCCTGAACGCGACACCAAGGACGCTGTGGAGTGCGAGCTTACATAATACGTCATACGTATTCAATATTATGTTTTGGGGAGGACGCTTCCTCAGAAATGCAGTAGTCTTTTGGGATTTACTGTCTGGAATTGTTATGAGCGGTACTGATTTCCCTACTAGCACCCGCCATGTGGCAGTGAAAGATCCTTTAAAGGGCACCTTGTCTGATCAAGTGACAGCCGCCTTGAAGGAATTGATCGCGAAGGGGGAGGCCCTACCCGGGTCGCGTTTGCCGACCGAGCCGGTGTTGTGCGAACGCTATGGCGTGAGCCGTACTGTCATTCGTGAAGCCATCTCCCGACTGAAGTCAGCGGGGCTGGTTGAGGTGCGTCAGGGGAGCGGCACGGTGGTAGCGGAGGGCGCGAACATCAAGGCCTTCACGTTAGATCTGGATGCCTATGGCTCCATCGAAGCGGTTGTGCGGGTGATCGAAATCCGCCGTGGCATCGAAGGCGAAGCGGCCGCACTGGCGGCGCAGCGTCGTAGCCCTGAACAACTGATGGCCATCAAGCAGGCGCTGGAGGCCATAAAAACAGCCGAAGCCGAAGGGCGGGACGGGGTTGAAGAAGACTTGGGTTTTCACCTGTCGATTTTCAAGGCCACCGGCAATCCGCTCTACCCGTCCATGCATGAATTTCTCGCCCAGTTCGTCAAGGAAGCCATTCGGCTGACCCGCTCAAACCAGAAGCGCCGAGGGGGCATGGTCAGAACGGTGCTAGACGAACATATCGCCATTTACGACGCTATTTCGGCGGGTGATCCCGATGCCGCGCGCCATGCATCCTTAACCCATATCAACAGTGCCGTGGGCCGGCTCAAGTCGGCAGACCCTGCATTCTGGCAGGGCGGGCAAGCCAAACAGAGTTGAGCCACGCCCAACCTGTTGCGTGTCAGCCACTCACCGGCAAAGCCACGCCCAGGCGTTCCCCACCGCCGCGGATTAAACACCGTCACCCCTGCAGAGGCTGACGGTCAACGTGCGTTTAATCGCGATGTTTAAACGCTCGCCCCCTCACGCGATTGCGAGCCGGTACGCCTGTGCACTGCCCCGCATCGCCCGGCGCTTTTTCGGGGCGCAGCGACCCGTTTTGGCGCACCTGTACTTTCGGTGACAGTGTGTCACCGCAGGCCTGCTACGGTGTGCCCGCAACTGCTACCGATGTGCTCACATCCCCCGTACTGAAGACGCCGGGCGCGGGCGTGGGATGTCGAGCGATCACCCGGCCAGAGGCATTACGACGTCGTTTTCAGGAGTTATTGAATAGCCATTCAAGTTTAGGCATGGCATTTGCCTTGTCATTACAAAGCCCCCGTTAAACGGAGGGTATAACAAGAGCCTGTGCCTGAGGCCATCACCTGCTTTACGTGAGGAGATACTGCGATGACGTCGTTCAACTCCGGGGCCCAACCCCAGAACCGTGCGCCTCAATCCATCGGTTTTCTGCTGCTGGATAATTTCACGCTCATTTCCTTGGCTTCTGCGATAGAACCTTTGCGCATGGCCAATCAATTGTCCGGGCGGGAGTTGTATCGCTGGAGCACCCTCAGCGCAGATGGCAGTCAGGTATGGGCCAGCGACGGCCTGCAAGTCACTCCCGACGCAAGCATGCACAAGGCACCGGCGCTGGACATGGTGATTGTGTGCGGCGGTATCGGCATTCAGCGCACGGTCACTCGCGAGCACGTGTCATGGCTGCAAAGTCAGGCGCGGCTGTCGCGTCGTCTGGGTGCGGTGTGTACCGGAAGCTGGGCGCTGGCCTACGCCGGCTTGCTCGACGGTTTTGATTGCAGCGTGCACTGGGAATGCCTGGCCTCGATGCAAGAAGCCTTCCCTCGCGTGTCCATGAGCACGCGCTTGTTTACCCTCGACCGCAGCCGCTCCACCAGCTCGGGCGGCACCGCGCCACTGGACATGATGCTGCACTTGATCAGCCGTGATCATGGCCGGGAACTGTCAGCGGCGATCTCCGAAATGTTCGTGTATGAGCGCATTCGCAACGAGCAGGATCACCAACGCGTCCCGCTCAAGCACATGCTCGGCACCAATCAGCCCAAGTTGCAGGAAATTGTCGCGCTGATGGAAGCCAACCTTGAAGAGCCCATCGACCTCGATGAACTGGCGGTTTACGTCTGCGTGTCGCGACGTCAGTTGGAGCGGTTGTTCCAGAAATACTTGCACTGCTCGCCGTCGCGCTACTACCTCAAGCTGCGGCTGGTGCGGGCGCGTCAACTGCTTAAACAAACGCCCATGTCGATCATTGAGGTGGCCGCGGTGTGCGGGTTTGTCTCCACGCCTCACTTCTCCAAGTGCTACCGCGAATACTTCGGCATACCGCCCCGGGACGAGCGCGTCAGTTCCAACACCACCCAGCAGACCACGCTGGTGCCGATCCCGCAGTCCCTGCTGCTGACGCCGCTGGCGGGCCCCATGTCGGCCCTCAACCAGGCCCGCAACGAGTCGACCTTTGCCAGTGTGAGGCTGTAGGTAAAGATTGTTGGGAGCGCTTGCGCGGTCTTTGGTTCTAGACGTCTGAAGATCGCAGTCACCTCCCGTTCTTGTGGTGCCATTGATGGTGGATCAATCACGCTTCGCGCGGATTGAATTTTTTGACGATATTGGCCGATCGCACATTAGCTGCAGTGGTTCTGATCGTAGTAATACGTGTAGGCGAAGCTTTGATTTCTTCAGTGACTGCAAGCAAGGTCGTCACCGTGCCAGTTTTTTTAGTGAGATAGGATCTGAAGTCGTAAAAACCATCGGCAAGTTGCTGCTGGTAAGAGCTATTCAACTCCGAAAGTTGGGAATAAGGATGAGCGATAACATCGTGGATAATGAGCGTGCCTTGATCCTGATGCCGCTCAGTAATAGCAAGGGCATGTACTCTCTTTGTGCTATCAACCAGTTTGAATAGGCCCAGAGAGATTTTTTCATTGTGTACGTCTTGTGCCTGGCGCAGTATTTCTTTGGCGTGGCCCGATATAATAGTGCCCATTCTGAGGTTCTTTATTTGCTCACTGTTGAAAGCTTCATGTTTTCGATTGGGTGCCATCGCAGTTTCGGCTTTGATGAAAGTTAACAGGTCGTTGTATTTCTCTTCGAAATCGTCAAGCAGAGCGCTGACTTCGGAGACATTCACGCGCTCTATGTTGAATCCCGTTGCAGGTTCATACTTTCCATTGTTGCGACGTATCGAAGGTTGAAAGGTGATCTTCTCGGTAAGCCATGATGTAAAGTAATTGAAGGCAGGATTGGTCAGTATCGATAAGGGGGCTAACCATGCCAGCCAGTACTGTGAATCCGTGAGTGTCACTTCAGATTGCCTACCGTCAGGGTCGTGCCGATTGATAGGGTTGTTTCTGACAAACTGGTATCGGTTAGGCCCTTCTATATCTTGCGCAGGGTCAGGGTTAATCCATCGTTGTAACCACGGTGCATAATAACGCAGGCCATAATAATAAAGCCCGGTCGCGTCGCGCTCTTTCCTGGCATAACGAATTGTTTTGCAGTTGGCTTGACTCTGATTTTTTGCTGCCCACCATGCCGTACCGCCAAAGGCGTAATAACCTTCCTGAAATAACACGCCAGCCGTATCGTCCAGCTCCAGCATGCTGGCGCTAAAGTGATTACTGAAACCATAGCGAATTGCGTTTTCAGGACATTCGTCCGGCACGCCTACAGGCCCGTGTGTGACACGTATGTTAATGTTATTTCCCGTGTTCACTTCTATGACGTGTAATTCCTCCAGCCCGTTCCTGTAATGGATTTCCAACCCTGGAAAGTAGCGAACTTCATGGGTGTTAACGCCAGATCCAGTCCAGCGTGTACGCACTTTTCGCAGGCGGCGGCCCGAGGCGTCATAGCGATAACGCTCTTCATCATATTGCCCGCCTTCCCTGAACACTTGAACCACCGCACTCAGTTGGTTTCGGGTATTCCATTGTAAGGGTTGGCCACCTGGGGTCAGCAGCAGGAGATTGCCGTTGGCGTCAAAGCTGGCGTTAAAGTCCGGTTCACTGTTGTCGGTTTTCAACAGGCTGCGGTTACTCGAAGGCGAGGTAGACATCCTGCGTGCAAAACCGTTATTGCCGGTGTGAGTGAGCGTCTGCAAGTTTCCGGCTGCGTCATAGGCAAAGGTTTGCCGGTAAGCCGCCATGCGTGTGGGGTCTGGCGCGGGGATGTGCAGTTCGGGTAATCCCGGTCCTTGATTTGAGGGGATGGATTCACGCCCCGTGGCTTCTACTAACTGGTACAGCGTGTCGTACTGATAGGTGTTGAGCGGCGCTGTACGCTGGTTTTTGAAGTGACGCACCGGCTGCGCGGCATCTTCCACGAGGAGCAAGTTACCGACTGGGTCGTAACCGTACTGCTCGTCTTGAAAGCATCGTGTTGCAGAGCGCGTGGTGAATTGCAGCAAACGTCCGTTTGACGCCTCATACCGGCGTAGTGTTTTGACGCCATTACCAGCGATTTCCAGTTCAACTTGGTTGCTGGCGTTGTAGATGATCTGGTGAAGTAGTGTCTTGTTTGGCCGTTCGTTGCGTTTCAACTGAACCTGGCGCAGCTGACCCGCACTGTTGTAGGCCATTAATATTTCATTGGTGCGTGCATCGCGCTGACTCAACACCTCACCTGTGGCGTTGAATTGCCAGTGGGTGGTCGCCGCTTCAACGCCCAGCCACTGCTCGCGTTCGGTGATCGCTTGAGGCCAATCAGGTACCCGCAGGTCCATGAGCAAGCGCCGAGACTCGCTCAACACCGAACCCCAAAGGTCGTAATCATTAATTAAAAGGCAGCCCGCCGGGTCATCGTGGCGAATCAGCTGAGCGCACTGGTTGTGCATCGCGTGCTCAGTGCTTGTATGGGCATAAGTCAGGCGCTCAATGACCTTGGGTGGGTCACTCGCGGCGTGCTCAGAAATGGCGATAGGGCGCAGTGAGGTGTCATATTCGATTTGCCGACAATTGAGCATGTCCCATTGATTGAGAGGTTCACCTGCCAGCCCGAGTAGGCTCAAGCGCCAACCGGCGTCGACGTTCTCGGTCAGTAAGGATTGATCTGTGAGCGAAAAGGTTGTCACTGAATTGGCGGTGCTGGAGAGGGCAGGCAAGCGTGCATCGCTCAGGGTCACACCTCGTCCTGCGGCATCGAAGGACTGCCGGGTAATGCGCGGTTGTGCAGGCAATCCGGCAACGGTCCGGCAATAGGCTACGCGGCGGATCGGTAAACCTCGCGGGTCGATAACTGTAAGGGCCGGCGTGGCGTTATGCAGGAAATGGTTGTCCAACATAATCATTCAATGAGCCTTGATTCAGTGAATGCTCACGCTGAACTTTTTAACAGTGGATGGCTACTGTCAGAAGTAACAGGCCTTCAGGCGCGAGGAATGGGCAGAGCCGCCCGCGCCTGTTACCGAACCAGGCGCACTTCTTTGGACGGGCGATAGCCAAAATAAGAGCTGTAGCACTTGCTGAAGTGGCTGGGCGAAACGAAACCGCAGGCCACCAGCACATCCACCTGAGAGAGTTCAGTGTGCTGCAGCAGGCGACGGGCTTCGGTGATACGCAACTCCAGGTAATAGCGCTGCGGTGTGGTGCCCAACTGCTCTTTGAACAGGCGCTCGAGCTGGCGACGTGAACGGCCGGCGTAGGCGGCAAGTTGCTCCATCTCCAGAGGCTCTTCGAGGTTGGCGTCCATCAGTTTGACGACTTCGCGCAAGGGCGCACTCAAACAGATGTTCTTACTGGGCTTGATGCGCCGGTAACGCGATTCTTCAAACGCCAGGATGTCTTCGATGCCTTCAACCAGCGCTTTGTCGTGAAGGCTTTTGACCCAGTCCAGTGCCATATGAAACGCCCCGGAAGGGCTCGAGGCGGTGAGCCTGTCCCGATCAATCACGTAAGGCTCACTGCTCACCTGGGTGGCTTTGCAGAATTCCGCCAGGGCGGGGCGGTGTTCAGGGTGAATGGCGCAGCGGTAACCGGCGAGCAAACCGGCGCGGCCCAAAAACCAGGCACCATTCCACAGGCCGGCGAGGCTGATGCCCAATGAGGCGGCGGTTTTTAACAGGTGGATAAACTCGTCGGTGGCCTTGAGTTCCGTTCGGTAGCCACCACAAATGACCAGCAGGTCCAGTTCCTTGAGTGCCGGGCCATTGAGCTGGGCATCGGGGCGTATGACCAGCCCCAGGTCACTGATGACTTCCCCGTCACTCAACCCGAACGTGTGCGTTGAGAACGCGTCTGGGCGCAGCAGGTTGGCGGTCACAATGGTGTCCAGCGCTTGGGTAAACGCGGGTAACGAGAAGTGCTCCAGCAACAGAAACCCCGTGCGAACCCTGTCTCTCGGTTGATTGGGGCTTTCACTCACGTAGCGAAGGTTTTTGCCCTTCATGCTGCCGCTGAATTGGCGTCGCTCGATCACTTTCAGACTCTCTCATCTACGTTCACGGACACGTCATCGGCAGTGTTCACACACCTGACTCAGATCGCCCAAAACCTTTGCCTTGAGTCCTCATTCTGGCGGCTCATGCGCGCAGGGGTGCACCGGGTTCCTGGACTTTAACACTGGCAAAGGTGGGTTCGTCGCGGGCTTGATCCAGCACACTCATCGGCCTGGGTATCGCCACCACTTGCGCCGACGGCCTGACCATCATGGGCTGGGGTGGCTGCGCCACCAACCGCTCATCACGGGGGGCGATCCCAAAGCTCTCGCGATAGCACTTTGAAAAGTGTTGGGTGGACACAAACCCGCAGACCGATGACAGCTCTATGATCGAGATGCGTGTCTGTTTGAGCAACTGCCGCGCGCGAATAAGCCGCAGTTTGAGGTAATAGCGTGAGGGGGAGCAGTTCAGGTACTTCTGGAACAGCCGTTCCAGTTGTCGCCGCGAAAACCCCATGTTCTTGGCCAGCACATCGAGTTCGATGGGCTCTTCGAGGTTGTCCTCCATCAACGTCACAATCTCCTGCAACTTGGGCTGCTGAGTGCCCAGCATGTGTTTGAGGGGGATGCGCTGATGGTCCTGCTCATTGCGAATGCGCTCGTGCAGGAACATTTCGCTGATGGCGGTTGAAAGCGTCTGGCCGTGCTGGCGGCTGATCAAGTGCAGCATCATGTCCAGCGGTGCGGTGCCGCCCGAGCTGGTCACGCGGTCGCGGTCGAGGGTAAATAAACGGGCGCTGACGGTCACGTGTGGAAAGGCTTCGCGCAAGGCGGCCAGGCATTCCCAGTGCACACTGCACTGGAAACCATCCAGCAAACCCGCCTGCGCCAGCACCCAACTGCCGGTGCACACGCCCCCGATCTGCCTGGAACGACGGGCCTGTGCCCGCAGCCAGGTGATGTGCTCGCGCAGCACCACGTGTTGAATGCCAATGCCGCCGCAGACAATGACGGTGTCCAGTGGCGGTGCGTCTTCGAGCGAGGCATCCGGTGTTATCGGCACACCGTCGCTGGCCCATACCTGCACCCCTTCAGCGCTGAGGGTGTACCACCGATACAGTTCCTGGCCCGCCAGTTGGTTGGCCATGCGCAGCGGTTCAACGGCCGATGCCAGTGACATCAGGGTGAACTGGTCTAACAGTAAAAAGCCCACGGTTTTAAGAGGCGCGGCCTTTAAGGTGTCGTATGGCATGGCGGTCTGTTCTCGCAGTGAGCAGTCATGGCCGTTGGCTCAAGCGGGCACAGGCCGGCTCAAGCGTCATTCATGGCTAGGTATTTCTGGCCGGTACTGCGCGTCCTGCCGGGCCATGTTGGCGGGTCGTGATCAGGCCGATGAAGGAAATAACCAGCGCCAGGCACACGGTCGATGACACTTCCACGCGGTGATCGGGCATGACCATCATCATGGTCAGCGCGGCACAGATGAACACGATCACCAACCAGGTCAGCCACGGGAATAACCACATCTGAAAAATCAGCTCGGTCTTGCGTTGTTTCAAGAGCTTGCGCATGCGCAGTTGCGACACCGCAATCACCAGGTACACCAGCAGCGCAATGGCCCCGGAACTGGCGAGCAGGAACTGGAACAGACCGGCGGGCATAAAGAAACTGAAGAGGGTTATGCCAGCTCCCAGCACGGTGCTGGCAATCACGGCGGCTCTGGGCACACCTTGGGCCGATGTCTTTTTCAGAAACGGCGGTGCATCGCCCCGGCGGCCCAGCGAAAACAGCATGCGAGAAGAGATATAAATCGATGAGTTCATGCAGCTGGCGACAGCGATCAATACCACCAGGTCCACGATGAACTTGGCATAAGGAATATTCATCAGCTCCAGCGCGCGCTGGTACGAGCCGACTGACACCAACAGAGGGTCATTCCACGGCACAACGGAGATGACCACAAAAATGGACAGCAGGTAAAACACCCCGATGCGCCAGATAACCGAACGTGTGGCTTTGGCGATGTTCTGCGCCGGGTTGCTGGATTCGGCGGCGGCAATGGTCACCGCTTCAGTGCCAATAAAGCTGAACATGATGGTGATAAACGCGCCCAGTACGGCCGACAGGCCATTGGGTGCAAACCCGCCGTGGTCTTCCATGATGCGAAGCAAACCGCTGCCTTCGCGCTCGGGAATCCAGCCCATCAACACCGCGAAACCCAGGCCGATAAAACCGATGATCGCAACCACCTTGGCCATCGCAAACCAAAATTCGAACTCGCCGTATTTGGACACACTGAACAGGTTGGTCGCGACCAGCAGGATGATCGACACCAAGGCAAACAACCAGGTGTCAATCGCCGGGAACCATTGGTTCAACACATACCCGGCCGCAAGGGCTTCGATGGGAATGACCAGCACCCAGAACCACCAGTAAAGCCAGCCGATGGTGAAGCCTGCCCAGCGCCCGATCGCCTGGTCGGCGTACGTTGAAAAAGAACCGGTGTCCGGCGTGGCCACGGCCATTTCACCGAGCATACGCATGACCAGTACCACCAACAGGCCGGAGCACAAATACGCCAGTAATACGGCGGGCCCAGCGGCGGCGATGGCGTGGCCCGACCCTACAAACAGGCCCGCGCCGATAATGCCGGCGATCGAAAGCATGGTGATGTGTCGCGGTTTGAAACCTTGCGCTAACTGACTGCTTGAGTCATCTGAATTCAGGCTATCCATATTTTTTTTGTTCTCTGGAGATCTACGTTAAAGCGTACTGACGAGGGGTCAGGTGATCTGCATTGCTTCCTGCTGCCGCTTCTCGAAAACAGCGGGCCCCCAACGCTCCTGAGCTTCTAAATCGGTCATCACGACCCGTCACTGCCATGAATTGACGCCTCACCTTACGCGCCTTGCCTTTCACATCAGTGGCCTGAGTGCGACAGTGACGCGCCTGATCTCGACAACCCGAGGGCGGGCGTAGAGCCCACGGGCTCAGCGTGAGCGGGGGAAATGTCGGTCGGATGGGGGGAGGTTTCAGGAGCGGACACGTGAACGTGGTCGGCCGCTCCCGGGGGTGAACGTGAGGTTTCAGGCGTTTTTACTTTTCAAGGAATGTGCCAGCGCCGGCAGCAATTGTTCTTCGATGGCCCGCCGCACGTTGGGCAGGATGGTTGCGCCACTGGTGTAGAGTTTTTCGACCATGGCCTTGAGCGCTCGGGCATTGGTTTCGCTCAGCCCGCACACCACGGATTTGCAGGCCTCATCAGCACTGCCCTTAACCTCGAAACCCAGCGAACGTAACTGGTTCAGCAGGTCCTGCTCATCTATCAAATCCGCGTGCATCATGGTTTTTATCCTTCTTAAAGGCGCGATTGAATAGAGATTCTGGTAGGGGGCGGGGCAGGGGGCAAGCGGGGTTTGACAGGATGTCTGGTTTGCCTATGAACAGGTCGTTTTCGGCTAAGTAGCGGTGTTGGGGCAGGGGCACACTGGGCTCAGCAACACCCTTGATGGTTTGGTCACCGTCCCGCTTCGCATTCCTTTAGCCCCGGCTGTGTCACGGCAGTTCGGGGCTTTTTTCGTTCAGCCTTTCAGCAACGCCGCGCAGGCCGCCTTGAACGCGTCGTGCTGGTATTTGTTCAGCGACGCGGGCAGGTCGAAGGCATGCTTTTTGAACTGCGCCGTCAGGGTTTGCGGGGACAGGAGCTGAACTTCGCAGCCGTCCAGCAACTGGAAGATGCCTTCAATTTTGAAGGTGGTGGGCCCGCCCGCAAATTCGCCCTTTTTGCTGCGTTTTTTGATCGCAATACGGGTGATGGCATTGGCCTTCACAAACGCGGCCAACTGTTGCGCAAATTGCTTGACGCTCCGGGCATCGTCATCGTCCTCAAGGGCGATTCTTTTAGTCGCATTGGCCACATGCTCAAGCCCGTTGGGGCCTTGGGTCGCCAAAGCGATAAGGGCTTCGCTGCCCTTGATTTCAATGCCGCAGATCATCATGAACATCCTTTAATCCTGGCCGATCGATTCCAGAAACTCCGAACGGTCGTCGCTGACGCCGCCGATGCAGTCGTTTTGGGCGATGGTGAACGCTTGGGTACCGGCCTTGTTCGGGAACACCGCAATGGCGCAATCGGCGTCGCGCTGGTGCAACCACAACGCCTGGGCCGACTTGATCTTGCTGGTGATGTTGTTGAGCTGCGTCGGGTTTGCGCCATATAAAGCCGTCATGCGCGCTTGCAAGGCCTCGTAGTTTTCGGTCAGCAACTGCTCGGCGGAATGTCGGCTGAACGCCGAACAGGCCAGTGTTTGCTGGTCGTTTTCCACGGCATTACACGGGTTGTAGTCGGCATCATCGGCCGCTTGTACGCCGGTTGTGATCAACGCCAAGGCCAGGAGAATCGATTTCATTGCGGCTTCCTAATCCATAGTTGGCGCCGATTCTGGCTTAAGCGTCGGCTAATGAACAGCCACGGTGCTTCGGACCGCCAGCACAACGCATGACGGCTTTGTCGTGGATTGACGCTTTCGGCAATTACGCTGTCGCTTTTACACCCGGCTGGTTTTAACCCCAGGCCTATGCTGGCTCCAACGCGCCGGCAGACGATTCGGCGTCGCAATTGCCTAATCCTAATAAGTAAGGGGACGCCTGATGAGCCCAGCCGAGTTGCACGCCGACAGCATCGTTATCGACGGGCTGATCATTGCCAAATGGAACCGCGAACTCTTTGAAGACATGCGCAAGGGTGGCCTGACCGCTGCCAATTGCACGGTGTCGGTGTGGGAGGGGTTTCAGGCCACGATGAACAATATCGTTGCCAGCCAGAAACTGATTCGCGAGAACAGCGACCTGGTGCTGGCGGTCAAAACCACCGCCGATATCCGTCGCGCCAAAGAACAGGGCAAGACCGGAATCATTTTCGGTTTCCAGAATGCCCATGCCTTTGAAGACCAGTTGGGCTACATCGAGATCTTCAAGCAGCTCGGCGTTGGCCTGGTGCAGATGTGCTACAACACCCAGAACCTGGTGGGTACCGGGTGCTACGAACGCGATGGCGGGCTCTCGGGCTTTGGTCGCGAAGTGGTCGCTGAAATGAACCGCGTGGGCATCATGTGTGACCTCTCGCACGTGGGCTCCAAGACCTCTGAGGAAGTGATCCTCGAATCGAAAAAACCGGTGTGTTACTCCCATTGCCTGCCGTCCGGGCTCAAGGAACACCCGCGTAACAAATCCGATGCCGAACTCAAGTTTATTGCCGACCACGGCGGCTTCGTCGGTGTGACCATGTTCGCGCCGTTCCTGGCCAAGGGCATTGATTCGACCGTCGAGGATTACGCCGAGGCGATCGAATACACCATGAATATCGTCGGGGAAGATTCCATCGGTATTGGCACTGACTTCACCCAGGGCCATGGCCAGGATTTCTTCGAAATGCTGACCCACGACAAGGGCTACGCCCGTCGTCTGACCAGCTTCGGCAAGATCATCAACCCGCTGGGCATTCGCACCGTGGGCGAGTTCCCCAACCTCACCGAAACCCTGCTCAAGCGCGGCCACAGCGAACGCGTGGTGCGCAAGATCATGGGCGAGAACTGGGTCAACGTCCTGAAAGACGTCTGGGGCGAGTGACTATCTCTGGAGCCTACTGCGCTCACCGATAGCTGCGTCAGGTCCTCGCGCCAAACTCGCCGTACGTTCCGTACTGTCTCGTTTGTCGCTCCGGTCCTTCCTTGCTCTCGCTGCGCTCGCTACGGCTCCAAAGGTATTCACACGGCTTTTTATTAGAGCAAGGTCAAAGCCAAACGGCCTGACGAATCAATTTTTGGAGTTATTTCTTCATGGCTAAAATCGCCCCGCAATTACCCATCGAAGTCGACAGTGAAACCGGTATCTGGACCTCGGATGCCCTGCCGATGCTTTATGTGCCACGGCACTTTTTTGTCAACAACCACAAGGGCATCGAAGACGTGCTGGGCGCTGAGGCCTATGCCGACATCCTCTACAAGGCGGGCTACAAATCCGCCTGGCACTGGTGTGAAAAAGAAGCCGAATGCCACGGCCTTGAAGGGGTGGCGGTGTTCGAACACTACATGAAGCGCCTGTCGCAACGCGGCTGGGGCCTGTTCAAGATCCAGGACATCGACCTCGACCAAGGCACCGCCAGCGTCAAGCTGGAGCACTCGGCGTTTGTCTACGTGTACGGTAAGGTCGGGCGCAAGGTCGACTACATGTTCACCGGCTGGTTTGCCGGGGCCATGGACCAGATTCTGCAGGCACGCGGCAGTCACATCCGCACCGTGGCCGAGCAAGTCTATGGCGGATCGGAAGAAGGCCACGACGACGGCCTGTTTATCGTCAAGCCGTTGTAAGTTGAGGATCGGGATATGGCGTTCGAAGCAATGTTTGAGCCGATTCAAATCGGCAAACTGACTATCCGCAACCGCGTACTCAGTACCGCGCACGCCGAGGTGTATGCCACCGACGGCGGCATGACCACCGCGCGGTATGTGCAGTACTACGAAGAAAAAGCCAAGGGCGGTATCGGCCTGGCGATTTGCGGTGGCTCCTCGGTGGTGGCCATCGACAGTCCGCAAGAGTGGTGGAGTTCGGTCAACCTGAGCACCGACCGCATTATCCCGCACTTTCAGAACCTGGCCGATGCGATGCACAAGCACGGCGCGAAGATCATGATCCAGATTACCCACATGGGTCGTCGCTCACGCTGGGACGGCTACAACTGGCCGACCCTGCTGTCGCCGTCTGGTGTGCGTGAGCCGGTGCACCGCGCCACCTGCAAAACCATTGAGCCCGAAGAAATCCAGCGGGTCATCGGCAACTACGCCAGCGCCGCCCGCCGCGCCAAGGCCGGTGGCCTGGACGGTGTGGAGTTGTCGGCTGTGCATCAGCACATGATCGACCAGTTCTGGAGCCCGCGAGTCAACAAACGCACCGATGAATGGGGCGGCAGCTTTGAAAACCGCATGCGCTTTGGCCTGGAAGTGCTCAAGGCCGTGCGCGCCGAAGTCGGCCCGGATTTCTGCGTGGGCATCCGCCTGTGCGGTGACGAGTTTCACCCCGATGGTTTGAGCCACGAGGACATGAAACAGATCGCCAAGTACTACGACGACACCGGCCTGCTCGATTTTATTGGCGTGGTGGGGTCGGGGTGCGACACCCACAACACCCTGGCCAACGTGATCCCCAACATGAGTTTCCCGCCAGAGCCGTTTTTGCATTTGGCGGCGGGTATCAAGGAAGTGGTCAAGGTGCCGGTGTTGCACGCACAAAACATCAAGGACCCGAACCAGGCCACGCGCATTCTGGAAGGCGGCTATGTCGACATGGTCGGCATGACCCGTGCGCACATCGCAGACCCGCACTTGATCGCCAAGATCAAGATGGGCCAAGTGGACCAAATCAAGCAATGCGTGGGTGCCAACTACTGCATCGACCGCCAGTACCAAGGGCTGGACGTGCTGTGCATTCAGAACGCCGCCACGTCCCGCGAGTACATGGGTGTGCCGCATATCCTTCAAAAAACCACCGGGCCCAAGCGCAAGGTCGTGGTGGTGGGCGCGGGGCCGGCTGGTATGGAAGCGGCGCGGGTTGCCGCCGAGCGCGGGCATGATGTGGTGCTCTTTGAGAAAAATGACGCCATCGGCGGGCAGATCAGTATTGCGGCCAAAGCCCCGCAACGTGATCAGATGGCCGGTATCACACGCTGGTTCCAACTGGAGCTGGCGCGCCTGAACGTTGACGTGCGCCTGAATACGGCCGCAGACGTGGCGACGATTCGCGACCAGCAACCCGACATCGTGGTGCTGGCCGTGGGCGGCCATTCCTTTGTGGAGCAGAACGAACACTGGGGGGCCGCCGAAGGGCTGTCGGTGAGCAGTTGGGACGTGCTGGACGGCAAGGTGGCACCGGGCAAAAACGTGCTGGTGTACGACACCATTTGCGAATTCACCGGCATGTCCGTGGCCGACTTCCTGGCGGACAAGGGCGCGCAAGTTGAAATCGTCACCGACGATACCAAGCCCGGCGTGGCCGTGGGGGGTACGTCATTCCCCACCTACTACCGCAGCCTGTACCCGAAAGAAGTGATCATGACCGGCGACATGATGCTGGAGAAAGTCTACCGCGAAGGTGAAAAGCTGATTGCGGTGCTGGAGAACGAATACACCGGGGCCAAGGAAGAGCGGGTGGTCGACCAGGTGGTGATCGAGAACGGTGTGCGGCCAGACGAAGAGCTGTATTACGCGCTCAAGCCGGATTCGCGCAACAAGGGCCAGATCGACATCGAAGCCCTGTACGCGATCCAGCCGCAACCGTGCCTGAGTGAAACGGGAAATGGCTTCTTGCTGTTTCGCATAGGTGACTGCGTGGCACAGCGTAACGTGCATGCTGCCATCTATGACGCCCTGCGGTTGTGCAAGGATTTTTGACTCCGTAGCGACAAGCTCAAAGCGGCAAGCTGCAAGGTAAAGCACACGCAACACCGCGCTTTTCTCTTGCCGCTTGCCGCTTGAAACTTGGCGCTCCCACCTACGGTGAGGCCCATGCTGAATATTCTTCTACCCATCCTGTTATTCGCCGCCCTTGCGCTCGCCGTTATAGGCGCAGTGCGGCGCATGGCGATGTGGCGTCGTGGCCGTGCGTCCAAGGTCGATCTGCTCGGCGGCCTGTTGGCCATGCCGCGTCGCTACATGGTCGATTTGCACCATGTGGTCGCCCGTGACAAATACATGGCCAACACCCACGTTGCCACGGCGGGCGGGTTTGTACTGGCCGCTGTGCTGGCGATTCTGGTGCATGGTTTTGGCGTGCAAAGCCGCGTCCTTGCCTACGCCTTGTTGTTTGCCACTGTGCTGATGTTTATCGGTGCAGTGTTTGTTTTTAAACGTCGCCTCAACCCGCCTTCACGCCTGTCAAAAGGCCCGTGGATGCGCCTGCCGAAAAGCCTCTTGGCCTTCGCGGTCAGTTTTTTTGTGTTGACGCTGCCAATGGCCGGCCTGTTACCGCAAGGGTTTGGTGGCTGGGTTCTGGCCGCCGTGCTGGCGGTAGGCGTGGCCTGGGGGGTGTGCGAACTGTTCTTGGGCATGACCTGGGGCGGGCCGATGAAACACGCCTTTGCCGGTGCCTTGCACCTGGCCTGGCACCGTCGTTCCGAGCGCTTTGGCGGCGGTCGTTCGACCGGCCTGAAAGCCTTGGATCTGACCGACCGTACGGCACCGCTGGGCGTCGAAAAGCCCGTGGATTTCACCTGGAACCAGTTGCTCGGGTTTGACGCCTGCGTGCAGTGCGGCAAGTGCGAAGCGGCGTGCCCGGCGTTCGCCGCCGGGCAACCGTTGAACCCGAAAAAGTTGATTCAGGACATGGTGGTTGGCCTGGCGGGCGGCACTGACGCTCACTTTGCGGGCAGCCCTTACCCGGGCAAACCGGTCGGTGAACACGGCGGCAACCCGCACCAGCCGATCGTTAACGGCCTGGTGGACGCCGACACCTTGTGGTCGTGCACCACTTGCCGGGCCTGTGTCGAAGAGTGCCCGATGATGATCGAGCACGTAGACGCCATCGTCGACATGCGGCGTTTTTTGACCCTCGAAAAAGGGGCCACACCGAACACCGGTGCGCAGGTACTCGACAACCTGATCGCCACCGACAACCCCGGCGGTTTCGCCCCCGGCGGGCGCATGAACTGGGCCGCCGATTTGAACCTGTCAGTGATGCGCGACACGCCGTCGGTGGATGTGTTGTTCTGGGTCGGTGACGGTGCTTTTGACATGCGTAACCAGCGCACCTTGCGGGCGTTTGTCAAAGTGCTCAAGGCTGCGCGGGTCAACTTTGCGGTGCTGGGCCTGGAAGAGCGCGACAGCGGTGATGTGGCCCGACGCCTGGGCGATGAAGCCACGTTCCAGGCACTGGCCCGGCGCAATATCGCAACCCTGGCCCAGTACCGGTTCAAGCGCATTGTGACGTGCGACCCACACAGCTTCCATGTGCTGAAAAACGAGTACGGGGCGCTGGGCGGTGACTACCACGTACAGCACCACAGCGGCTTTATGGCTGAGCTGCTGGAGCAGGGTTTGGTGCAGGTCAAGCCCGACACGGGCGGGGCCGTGACCTATCACGACCCGTGCTACCTGGGCCGTTATAACGGCGAATACGAAGCTCCGCGTGCCGTGCTGCGTGCGCTGGGGGTGGAGGTCAAAGAGATGCAACGCTCGGGCTTCCGTGCTCGCTGCTGCGGCGGCGGTGGTGGCGCGCCGATTACTGACATTCCTGGCAAGCAACGTATTCCGGATATGCGCATGCAAGACATTCGCGAAACCGGGGCCGAACGTGTTGCCGTGGGTTGCCCGCAATGCACCGCCATGCTGGAAGGCGTGGTGGAGCCGCGGCCACAGATCAAAGACATTGCCGAGCTGGTGGCCGAGGCCTTGATTGAAGAGGCAGCCCCCGCTCCGGCGACCAAGCGCCCTGTCGCAGAGGTGATCGCATGAGTGACTTGATTCGTCGTGACCCGCGCGCCGAGTGGATCGCCCGCAACCGCTTGCACCCTTTGCACGCGGCCATGCAACCGGCTCAAAAGAGCTGGATGGGCCCCAACGGTGTGTTGCGCAAAAATGTACATGGCGTGGGCTTTATAGGCCCCAACGGCGTCAAACGGATTGACCGCAGTGGGGCTCAGCAGGGCGGCACGACGAAACGTTCGGCCAGCGTTGAAGTGCAATTGCCACTGCACCAGGTGCCCGCCCCGGCGTTCTACATTGCCGTGGTACCGGACATGGTCGGTGGCCGCTTGAGCAGCCATGACCGCGACCTGTTGGGGTTGGCGCATCAATTGGCGGGCACCGACGGTGCGGTGCTGGCCGTGGTGTTTGGCGAACCCAAGGAACAGGGGTTTGCCGTGGCCGGGGTTGACCGCTTGCTGGTGCTCGACAGCGAAGGTTATGCGCCCGAGCAACGGGTGATGAACCTGCGGGCGGTGGATAACCAGTTTGCGCCGCGCCATTGGTTGCTGCCGGACAGCCGTGACGGCGGCGGTGAGTTGGGCCGCCGCTTTGCTGCCAGCCTGGGCGAACGGCCTGCCACGCGGGTGTGGCAAGTCAAGGATCAACGGTGCACGGGCCGCGCCGGTGCCGGAGTACAGGACGTTTCGCAGCCGCTGCCGCGCTTGCTGCTGGCGATGGCTGAATGTGCCGAGCCGGTGAGCGAAACCCGTCATGAAGCCTTGCCGGTGGAGTTATCCACAGCCGTGGCGCAGTCCTTGCCACGCCTGCAAGACCTTGGCGCGGTGAACGTGGACCCGGCCGCCATTCCCATGGCCGAAGCTGAATTTATCCTCAGCGGCGGCAACGGTGTGCAGGACTGGGAACTTTTCCACAGGGCGGCGGCGGCGCTGGGGGCCACTGAAGGGGCTTCGCGGGTGGCCGTGGACGATGGCTTTATGGACCGTGACCGTCAGGTCGGGGCCAGCGGCACTTGGGTGACTGCACGGGTGTATGTGGCCATTGGCATCAGCGGCGCAATCCAGCACCTGCAAGGTATTGGTGCGTGTGACAAGGTGGTCGCGGTCAACCTGGACCCGGTCTGCGACATGATCAAGCGCGCCGACCTGTCGGTGATTGGCGATGGCACGGCGATTCTTGAGGCACTGATTGTGGCTGTGGATAACTGGCGATCGGGCCATAAACAAATCGCGGCTTAACCCCCTCCCTGGGTAGGAGCGAGCAAGCTCGCGCCTACAGGTTTGTATTGTTTTGGAGACTGTTATGACCATCGCCACTGTTGCTCTGGTGTCTATTGGGACTCACCCGGCCTCGGGCCGCGCACGGCGGGCCGAGCAGGATGCGCGGGCGGTTGAAATGGGTTTGCAACTGGCTGGGGATAACTTGCAGGTGCTGCACGCCGGCAACCCCGACGAGCCGGCTTTGCGGGCGTACCTGGGCATGGGGCTGGAGGCCTTGCATGTGCTGGAACAACCCGGCGAGGCGGATGCGGTGCCGGTGTTGCGCGATTACTTGCGCCACACCAATGCGCAATTGGTGCTGACCGGCAGCCAGGCCGAAACCGGCGAAGGTTCGGGCATGTTGCCGTACCTGTTGGCCGAACAGTTGGGCTGGCCGCTGCTGGTGGGCATCGCCCAGGTCGAATCTATCCACAACGGGGTGGCACAGGTGCTGCAAGCGTTGCCCCGTGGCCAGCGGCGCAAGTTGAGCGTGCGCTTGCCGTTTTTGGCGACGGTGGATAACGCCGCCCCCAAGGCGCGGCAAAGCGCCTACGGCCCGGCCACGCGTGGCGCGCTGGACGCCGACCCGGTGGCGATGGTCAGCGATGACTTATCCACAACCGGCGAATGGCTCCCGGCCAAATCGCGGCCAAAGCGGCTAAAAGTCATCAAGGCCAAAAGCGGTGCCGACCGTATGAAAGCCGCCACCGCCAAAGCCAGCGGTGGCGGTGGGCAAGTGCTCAAGGACGTGAGCGCCGAGGCAGGCGCTCAGGCCATTCTGAAACTGCTGATTGAAGAGGGCGTGGTGCGTTAGTTGCCCGCACCACCGCCCGTTTCTTGAGGGCTAAGGCTGCGGTGATGGGGGCACGGGGGCCGGCACCACGGTGGTTGTCGTGGTGGTGGTGGTCATCGGCGGCGGTGTCGCCGGCGCCGGCGCGCCACCGGCTTGATCCATGGAGCTTTGTTGCACGGGCGGCGGCAAAGCCTGCCAATTCACATCGGACTGCTGCAACGGCGGCGGCAGGCCGGTAGACGGCGGGCCTTCGCTTTTCAGGCTCAGGTTGGCGCTGTTGCGCAACACCAGGCCTTCAGTCGAACTGCGGGCTTCGGTGCCACTGCTGAAGGTGCTCACTTGAGACATCGGCAAGTCCAGGTTGCGCTCAATCCGTGGGGTAATCAGCAGGATGATTTCGGTCCGTTCCTTGACCGCATCGGTGGAGCCAAACAGGTACTTGCCGATCCACGGGATCTTGCTCAGGCCCGGTATGCCCCCGACGTTTTCGGTGTCGGCGGTGCGGATCAGGCCCGAGACAATTTGCGTTTCGTTGTTGCGGGCGGTCAGCGTGGTTTTGGTTGAGCGTGAGCCCAGTTCGAAGGTGGCGGGCACGGTCTCGGTGCCGGGTATGCGTTTGGTGATGTGGGACATGTCGATCTGCATGTCCAGGCTGATTTCATCGTTCAGGCTGACGTTGGGCTTGAGGTCGATTTTCAAGCCCACATCCTGATACGACACCGACGAGGTGGTCACCAGGTTGGCCGTGGTGCTGGTGATGACCGGGATTTTATCGCCGATGCTCACTTGAGCGCTTTCACGGTTTTTGACCCGCACCCGAGGGTTGGCCAGGGTCACGGTGTTGCCACTGCGCAACAGCGCATTGACCCGCACCGAGGTGCTGCCCGAGTCCAGCAGGATGTTGCTGGAATTAAGCCCGCCCAATTGGCTGAGCGAAGTGCCCACCGCACCGCCCACCAGGTCACCAAAGTTACCCACCGACAAGCCGATGCCTTCGGGGTAGCTGATGCCCAGCGATTGTTCGTCGGCCAGGCTGACTTCCAGCACCTGAATATCGACGGTCACTTCCGATTGCGCGATGTCGATGGCTTGCACCAGTTTTTCCACCGCGCTCAGGGTGTCCAGGCCATCGCGCACGATCACCGCGCTCAGCCGTTCATCCACAAGCACTTCCTTGGGCTTGAGGATCTGTTTGATTTCGGCGGCGGCCACTTTGGGGTCGGCGTGGCTGAGGTAGAACGTGCGCACTGCCAGCTCCCGGTACAGACGGTCTTTATCGGGCCGCGACGGGTAGATCAGGATGGTGTTGGCGTTGAGGATTTTCTTTTGCAACTGGTTGGTCGAGAGCAACAGGTTGAGGGCGTCTTCAGCGGTGGTTCTGGGCGCAGAGATACTGGCCATTGCGTTGGGGTCGATGTCTTTGTCCACAATGAAATTGATCCCGGACATCTGCGAGATGGTCTCAAAAATCGTCGTCAGGCTTTGCGAGGTGAAGCTCAGGCTGACGGGTTTTTGCATGGCGGAGCTGAGTTTGGGGTTCAGGTTGTCGGCCTTCACCAGCTCACGGGTCAGCGCGTCGCGCAGTTCCACCGCTTCGGTGTAGTTGGGTTTTTGCGCAATGATCTGGCGCACCTGGCGCAAGGCTTCCTGGGGGTTGCTCTGCTTGATGGCATTGGCCTGCGCCAGCATCGGGCGCAGGTAGACCATGCTTTGCACACTCTGGATCTGCTGGCGTGCGCCGAGGTTGGCAGGGTCATACTTGAGCAGGGTTTGCAGGGCGCGAATGGCCCCCGCATCGTCACCGCGGATCAAGGCCGCATTGGCTTCACGGCTGTAATGACTGACCAGCAGTTCAGTTTTGCCGTACATCGCCGTGCGCAATTTTGCATCCTTGGGGTTCTTTTTGGCCTGGGCTTGCAGTACGTCCACCGAGCCGTTGATATCGCCGTTAAGGTGCAGTTGTTCGCTGTGATCCAGCGTGCTCTGGGTTTCGCACCCGCTCAAGGTCAGGAGGATCAGAGACAGGGGTAACACCGTGCGCTTGCTCATGACTGTTCGCTTCTCTAAAGGTGTGGCCCGTATCATTTTTTATTCAGGTACAGGGTGGTGGCGTGCTTCATGGGCACATAGGTCAGCACCACGGCGGTATCGCTCAGGGTGTCCAGCCGATAGTCGTTGTCCAACCGGGTACCGGGCTTGATGTGGCCGGGGACGTCGCATTGCTTGCACAGGGTGTAGCGCTTGCCATTACCCGTGAGCACCACAATGTTTTGCTGATTGTGGTAACGCCACTGCGCACTGACCTTGAACGGCATGGGCGGGGGTTGCGGGACCGGCGGCTTGGTAACCACAACGGGGGCCGGGGGCACCCAGCTGTGGGGCGTAAAAATATCCACCACCGCGGGTGCTGGCGCGGCCTCGGCTTTGGCGGGTACTTCCTGAGCCGCTTTAACTTCTTCCAGGGTCTGGGCCGTTCTGTCGTTGCGCGCCGGTGTGGGGAAGGTTTGCAGGGATGAGACCGGTTCAGGTGCCTGGCTGTCCTGCCAGAACACCCAGGCGCAGATCACCAGCGCCAGCCCCAGCAGCACGCGCAAATACAGGGGCAGCTTCATTTGCGCACCCCCAGCAGGCTGAGTTTCAGGCTGATCTCGACCACGGGGTCGCCAATGGTTTTGCGCGACAGGCTGATGCTCTCGACGCGCACGGCGGGCTGTTCCAACAGCGCTGGCAATGCCTCGCGCAGCATCAGGTACGTGCCCAGCATGGGCAACTCCACCTCCAGGCGTTGCAGCCTGTTTTCGTCCACCGGGCTGTATTGAAACTGGATGTCCTTGATCAGCAGACGATGGCTTTTCAGTGCTGAAATCAGTGCTTCGAGCCGCGCATCGAACGTGTCGGTGGAGGCGAGTTGATGCAGGCGGCTCGGTTCTCTTTTTTGCACCGCGTCAGGCTTGACCGAGATACCCGCCTGGGCCTCTTTCAGGCGCATGGCAATGCCCTCATGCCCCGGGTTGATCACGCCAAGCTGAGTGACCAGCGCGGCCGCAATGACCAGCAGCGCAAGTGTGCCCCGCGACCCGAGCGCCCGCTGCACGTTGGCAGCGAACCAGCGCAGCCGTTGCACGGCCTGGGCCTTGTCGGGCAAAAAACGAGCGAGCAGGGCGCTTAGCGAGGTGCTGTTCATCGGGCGCTGAGCCTCAGTTTGACGACCGTGGGGTTCATCGGGTCCTGGGAGTTGACCGCGCTGTGTTGCAGGTAGACGTCAACCGTTCCCTGGCGTTTCAGGCGTTCGATAAACCGGAACGTATCGGCCAGATCCTTGCTTTCAATGTCCATGTCCACCTCTTGGGTGACGGGTTCCAGTTCCAGGCGCAACAACGCCACCTGTGGGCTCCAGGCTTGTTCGAGGGTGGTGAGCAAGGCGTAAGGGGTGGCTTTCTGTTGGGTGAAGGCTTCGAGCTGTTTTTTCTGTTGGGGTGAGGTTTGAATCGAGGCCTGGATCAGCTTTTGCTGTTTCAGGGCCATGGCGGTGAATTGCGCTTCGACGCGTGCGGTGTCGGCGTCCTTGTCCTGTAGTTGCAGCCAGTTGTCCCAGACCGTCACACAGAGCGCGAGGGCCACCGCCCACAGCAGTGCCACCAGCCACCCCACGGTGGGTTTCTTCTGCAGGAAGTTAATCTCGGGCGCTGGGGTGACAGGCCCGCGTTTGAACCGCGCGCGCAGGGCCTCGGGCCACTGACGCGGGTTCATGGTTGTGCCCCCAGCCACGGGTGCAGCGGCCCCAGCCACCGCCAGGGTTGCGCCGTGGGCGGCTGCATAAACCCGTCGTGGGCGGCGACCACCAGGGTGTGCTGCCCCCGGTCGCCCGCCAGAATATCCACCGCGATCAGGCTGTCACCCAGCGGTGCCTCGGGTGCCACCTCCAGGGCGCAGACTTGGGTGAGCCGACCCTCATGCACAAACCCGCAACTGAGGCTGTGGCCGTGAGGCACGGCAACCACGGCGTCTGGCGGCACTTCATGCCAGTAACGTTGCAGGGCAAAGGTCAGCAGAGGCGTGCAGCGCTGCACGTGAAAACGCTTGGCCTTGAACAGCGCGCGCAAGTCATCCAGCAGGGTTTTGCTCAGGGCCACTGCCAGGCGTGGGGCGTTAAAAGGTGCGTGGTCGATTTCAAGCTGCCATTCCTCGGGGTCGAGGCTCAGTTGCTGGCTGAACAGGGCGGCGGCAAAGCCTTTCCAGTCGGCCGGGCTGTAGAGGTTTTCTTGCCAGGGCAGCATGAGGTACTGCACATGCGGGTAACCGAGGACCAGGGTGGCGCGGTCCAGATACGGCAGGGCGGCCCGTGGCACTTCGTCGAGCAGGGCCGCGCAGGCGGCCAGCGGTTCGCCCGTTTCGGTGCTGTGCCAGCGGGTGGCCAGGTGTTGCAGGTCGTTGCCGGTGGCCCAGGACACGCCCAGGTCGTCAATGACGACTAAGTGATCAGTAAAGGGAGATAACACGGTGCACCTCCTTGAGCGTGGTGTGGCCCGCCGCTGCGCTGGCCAGCGCAATGTCGCGGATAAACAGGTGCCCGGCCTGGCGAGCGAGCTCACGCAGGGCCGCTGCCGAGCTGCGTTGCAACAGCCCTTCCTTGATGCTGTCGGTCACCGTCAGCACTTCGGCAATGGCCAGCCGCCCGCGATACCCGGTGTGGCGGCAGGCCTCGCAGCCCGTGCCCACGCGGTAATGGCCTTGAGCGAGCGAGGCGGGTGACAGTTTGGCCAGGCGCACAATCTCGGGGTCGGGCTCGACCTCGCTGGCGCAAGCCTCACAGACCCGCCGCAGCAGGCGTTGGGCGACCACGCCATTGAGCGCTTCGACAAAACTGGCAGGCTCCACCTCCATGTAGATAAACCGCTCCAGCACACTGAACGCGCTGTTGGCGTGCACCGATGACATCACCAGGTGGCCGGTGAGGGCGGCCTGCACGGCAATGCCGGCGGTTTCGCCATCGCGAATCTCGCCCACCAAAATGGTGTCCGGGTCGTGGCGCAACACTGAGCGCAAACCTCGGGCGAAGGTCAGGCCCTTTTTATCGTTGACGGGGATTTGCAGGATGCCCGGTAGTTCGTATTCCACCGGGTCTTCGATGGTGATGATTTTTTTCTCGCCGGTGTTGGTCTCCGACAGGGCCGCGTACAGGGTGGTGGACTTGCCGCTGCCGGTGGGGCCGGTGACCAGCAGCATGCCGTAGGGTTCGCTGGCCAGTACGCGAATGCGGGCGATGGTGTCGGGGTTGAGCCCCAGAGTGTCGAGGCGCAGCGATTCGCCGCGTTGCGACTTATCGAGCACCCGCAGCACGGCGTCTTCACCGTGGATGCTGGGCATGATCGACACACGGAAATCCACGTCGCGCTGCTGGATTTTGGCTTTGAAGCGGCCGTCCTGGGGCACGCGGCGTTCACCGATGTCCAGCCCCGACAGCACCTTGAGCCGCGACAGTGCCTGCTCGGCCGTGTCCAGCCCGGCGGCCTGGCCCATTTGCTGCAGTACGCCGTCGATGCGGTATTTGATTACCAGCCCTTCCGGCGTGCTTTCGACATGAATGTCACTGGCGTGGCTTTGCAGGGCGTCGAACAGCATGGAGTTGACCAGCCGCACCACCGGGTTGTCATCGCGGGAAATACTGCTCAGGGAAATTTCCTGGGCACCCTCGGCCACCCGCGCGCCGTCATCGTCCATCTCAAAGGGTTCCAGCACCCGCTGGCTGACTTCGGCCTGCTTCAGCTGCTCTTGCACGGTACCGGGCAGGCTCATGGCCAGTGTCATGTGGTGCAGGGCGGGGTTGGACTGCACCCAGCGCCGGCTGATCATGGAGAACGGCTCGCCCAGCACCAGATAGACCTTGCCGGCGCACTCAACCGGCAACAGGTTGTGCTGCAACGACTGCGGCAGCGTCAGCACATCGAAACGCCAGTTGCGGGTCATGGCCTCGGCGGCCAGGTCCGTCAGGCCCACCAGGCGTGCCACCTCGGGCAAGTGTTCGGGGGTCGTGCCGAGCAGGGCCAGCAAGTAATCGGCTAACGGTACATTCTGTTGCCGGGCATCCTGTTGCCACTGCTCGGCCAGCGTGTTCGAGGCTGTGATCATCGCGTTATCCCTGGATGGAGCCGGCCAATTCAAAAATGGGCATGTACAACAGAAACACGATCAACCCGATCAGCCCGCCCACCACCAGCATCAGCACCGGCTCAAACACCTTGCTGAAGAATTCGATGGCCCGCTCCAGCGCCTCGTCGTGAAATTGCGCGATGCGCTCGCACATGGCGGCCAGCTCACCGCTTTGCTCACCGACGCGTAACAGGCGCTCGGCCACCGGCGTGGTCAAGTGGTGGCGGGCCAGAGTGGTGGACAAAGGCTGGCCGGATTTGATGTCGGTCATGGCACGTTTCAGGTCGCCCTGGCGCTCGGCCGGTAGCAGTGCCCCCGACATCTCCACCGCCAACACCACCGGCATACCGCCCATCAGCAGCATGCCCGCCGTGCGGTAAAACCGCGCCAGCACAAACAGCGAGCGCTGTGCGCCCAGGCTGGGGATTTTCCAGAACATCGCCATCAAGCGTTGTTTGAAGGCCGCCGTGCGCATCAACACAATCAGGCCCGCGATGCCGCCCACGGTGCCTAGGATCAGCGCCGTGCCGTGCTGCTCCACGTGTGCCCCCCACCACACCATAAAGCGCGCGGTGGCGGGCAGGTCGGCCACGGCATTGAACACAGAGGCAAACCGCGGGATCACAAAAAACAGCAGAAACAGCAGGATTACGCCGCCGACACTGAGCACCACCATCGGGTACATCAAGGCGCTGCTCACGCGTTTTTTGACGGTTTCCAGATGCGCTTCGAAGTGGTGGTAACGGCGCAGCGCCACCGACAATTGCCCGCTGTGTTCGGATGACGCCACCGTGGCCACCAGCAACGAGGGGAAAATCTGTGGGCGGGTTTCCATTGCCTTGGAAAACGAACTGCCTTCGTACATGCTGTTGAGCAGCTCGCTCAGCACTTGCCGGTTGATGCCGGGCTGAGCCTTGTCGCGCAGGGTTTCCACGGCCTCGACCAGCACCAGGCCCGCGTCCAGCAGCACCACCAGTTCCTGAATAAACAGCCCCAGGGCGAAGGTGCCGGTGCGTTTGCCGAGTTTGATCTGCGGGCGTTTTTGCAGCGACACAATATGGGTGCCGGGCGTCTCTAACTGCTGGCGCGCCTGAGCGAGGGTGGGGGCTTGGATCCGTACCGTGTGCAAGTGGCCCTGGCGCACGATGCGTGCATCGAACTCATTCATTGGGGGGCACCTGCGCGAGGTTCGCGTTGTTGCTGGCGCAGCAGCACCAGCTCGCCGTAATACGCCCAGACCCGCTGTGCATAACGTGAGCGCAAGGCTTCGCGCGAAGGCTTGGAGCCCGCATTGTAGGCACCCACCGCTTCCCAGCCGTAACCCATGTGCTGAATGAATTCGGCCAGAATCCAGGCCCCGGTCATCACGCTGGTGCAGGGTTCGTCCTGCAGTTTTTGAGCGTTGATGCCAAACGCCTCCAGCCGCTTCAAGTGGCGGCTATTGACCTGCATCAGGCCGATGTCATACGTACCGTCTCTGTTCACATTGCGTGCGGCCGGGTCCAGTCGCGACTCAACCTTGGCAATGGCGTACAGCAGCAGCGGGTCGATGTGATACCGCGTGCCGGCGGCTTGCCAGCAGGTCGCCCCCGCCGGGTTCGCCCAGTGCGCTGTGTACAGAAAGAGCGCGATCATCATCAGGCGTTTCATCATCACGCATTGCCTTATTGGGGGTGCATACCGCCTCAGAAGCCGTACACCACATCGGCGGCCGTACCTTCGCCACCGGCCTTGCCGTCGCGGCCCAACGAAATGATCTCCACTTCGTGGCTCGCGCCGGGTTGTTTGTACACATAGGGGTTATTCCACGGGTCCGGTGGCGCAGGTTTGGCCAGGTAAGGGCCATGCCACATCGACTCGTTGGCGGGGCGTTGGATCAAGGCCGCAAAGCCCTGTTCCTCGGAAGGGTAGTGGCCGTTGTCCAGGCGGTATTGGCCCAGCGCATCGGAGAGTGATTTCATCTGGCCCTTGGCGGTCTGGACTTTGGCCAGCTCCAGACGGTCGAACATTTTTGGCCCGACATAGCCTGCCAACAACGCAATGATCAGCAGCACTACCAGCAATTCAAGCAACGTAAAACCAGCGCTTGTGCGGCGTAACGCGTAGGGATAGTTCATGGGCAACACCCGGTAGTTCAACGACTGTGTGCAGCGCCTCAAGGCCGCTGATAGCGCGCGAGCACGGTGGCAGCGCACTATCAACGGCACGGTTGGGCGTGATGGGACTAGTTGGCTTTTATCCAGGCTTGATCCCAGTGCGTGGCCACGCCGGGTTCATACCCTGCTTCCTTACACCACGCGGTGAACGGCCAAGGTTTGCACTCAAAGTTAGCGCCTTTGTTGCTGACCTTATCGCCCGCTTTGTAATCCGTGCCTGCCTTGTACGCCGGGTAGCTATCACCACCGCCAGAGCCGAAGTCGACGTTAAGGGTCACTTGCGTGCCATTACCCTTTTTGTTCGCGTCCACAACACCGAGGTTCACGACATAGGGGTAGCCTTTGTCTTCGGTCGGAGCCGTGTAGGTGACGCTTGGGGTGGTGACGATTTCACCTTTGCCACCGCTTGTGGTGAAGTTGTTGAACCACTGATAGGTCAGTGGTGCCTTGCCCGTCGACCCGGTGGAAGTGAGGGTGAATTTCTCACCGGCCTTGACGGAGGTAGAGCCTGCGATTACGGCTTTGACCGGCTGGCCTGGGTCAGGGTTGCCACCGCTGGAGATCGACATGGCGGTGGAGTCTTTTTCGTTGGCCAGGTAAATCAGGTTGTCGTGGATTTTGCCAGCATCGAACGCAATGCTATCTCCGGAGCGCACGCCCACCTTGATGATATTGGCGCTGGAAGCGAGCTGATCCGCCAATTGCTTGCCCCATACCGAGGGTGCGACGTTACTGGCTGTAATTGGAACTTTAATGTCCACGACTTCGTTGGCCGAAGGGGCATGGCCCAGTACACGGAAACGCACGGTGTCGCCGTCCTTGGGTGTGATGTCAGCAGGCACAAAGGTGCCTTTGTCGAACCATGGGAACGGGTTGGTCTGGCCTTCAATGTTGATGTCGCTGCAGTTGTAGAAGCCTTCACCAGCCGGGTCTATACGTTGCCAATGGGTGTACAGCACCGCATTGCCTGTTTGGCCGTTGGGTACCGGAACGTCGAATTGGAAAAACCCCGAAGCGCCCGGAATGGTGGAAGGGGAGCTCCAGTCGGTTCGCGCGACGTTGAATTCCTCTTCATGAATCAACGTCAGATCGCTCCATTTCAGCGACTCGGCATTGGTGTACCCAGGCTTGGTGATGTACACCTTGACGAAACTGGGCACGTGAGGGGCCGTACCAATAAGGCGCATGGCGATTTTGCCGTTTTTAGGCACCACGGATGTTTTGTACCAAGACTGGCTGGCAACATCGAGGCCCGCCTTTTTCGGGTCACCTGCGGAGCACAAGCTACCATCGGGCACTGCGGCCTGAACTTGGTCCTGGTCGTTATAACCGGGTGCCGCGATCAACTTGGCCACTTCGTTCCACTGGTCCATTTGGTAGGCACGCTCGGCCGGCGTATTAAACTTCAGCGCCGCCGCTCGACAACCAGCATCGGCAATGCCCGAGCCATCTTCTGCGCTCCAGTATCCCCCCACCACTTTGCACTTCACTTGCCGTGCAATGGGTATATCCACCGCGCCATGGGACCATGCAAACGTGGGTGCCAAAAACATGGCTGCCAAGGCACACCCGATAAGCGGCCGCGCGTTAACCTGTAATGTCTTCATTGTTTAGTCCGTTTCAAGTTGGATAAAACATTTCAGATCGCGAAATACGATCGAAATACTAACCGCTCACGTAGTCCTTGAACTTAATCACCTGTGTTTGATGTGTTGCACTTTAGAGAGGGCTACTCTGCCCGGGCGAGTACAGAAAAAGCCACCCTTGATAACTGCTTTGCCCGATAAACGTTTCATTGTATTTTCGAAAGTTCCCCTGTTTTAACGGTTGGCCTTTGGCTTGGCTGAAAACACCCATAATGGTTTCACCGGGCCCTTCAATAACACCCCATTCCCGTGTGGGGTCCATTGGGTCTTTATATAATCGCCTTAAATACCGTTTCGTCACCGGCTGGCGTTTATCCAATAACAGCTCTTCCAATGTTTTTGGATAAGTATTTTGCACGTCGTAATACAGGCCAATCGCACGACGTATTTCATTACCCTGGGCCAACAGTTGTGCTTCACGCTCGCGGCGCATCACACTGGACCACACCAGCCCGGTTTCCATCAGCACAATGGCCACAATCGCCACTGAGACCAGCATGCCCATAAAGATCGAGCCTTGCTGGCGCGCCTTGCCGGACCCAGGCGGCCTACCACGCACTGTAATCCGTTCCGTCGGCCGCCTTGCCGGCTGCACCACTGCTGACATCGCCAATCCCGTCGTCTTCGTCGCTGTGAAACTTCCAGGTGTCGCGCTTACCGGTAATCGGGTCCATGGGCACGTCGCGCAAATACCGGCCCGACACCAACTCATCGAGCGAGGCAGGGTTGGCACCCTTGTCTTCGCGGTAGTGGTCCAGTGCCTGGCGAATAGACACCAGGTTGTGGCGCAAGACGGTTTCTTGCGCCTTGCTGTGCTGGCGAAAGTACTGCGGCACCACCAACGTCATGAGCGTGGCAATAATCGCCATGACGACCAGCAATTCAATCAAGGTAAACCCCCGCGCCGCCGCGGCTTTACCACTGGTTGTAAGCCGTTCCATTTAAACCTTCTTGCGTGCTGCGTGATGACACATCAAAGACGTCCTCGCCTTCAGACGGGTTGTCGGCCGTGCTGCTGTAACTGCGAAGTTGCCAGGTATGCGCGGCCGATTGATCGGCGCAGTCGCACATCGGGTCACGCGGAATACGGCGCATAAAAAAAAGACGTTTACCCTTAAGGTCAGTTTTATCAACGGCTCCGTCGACCAGTGCCTCCAATGACGGTGGATACCCGCTACCGGTCAGGCTTTTTTCTATCTTTCCGTCATCCGAAGCCTGCTTGTAAGTGTCAATGGCAAAGCGTATATCGCGTAATGAGCGCTGCAGTTCCACTTCCTTTTCGCGTTTACCCATCAATACAGTGAGGGGGTAGGCCACCGTTGCCAAAGTTGCCAATAAGGCTAGCGCCAATAACAGTTCAATCAGCGTAAAGCCAGGTGCGGCATAACGATTGAACGGTTCACGCATTACAGGGTGCTCTCAGTGTTGTAAACGGTCGCAGTCAAGTTGCCCTTTACTAGAATATAGAGCGTTTTCGGCGTCTGTGAATAACCACGGTGTTTATTTTAAAATGCACGGCAGTGGCATGAAACTGCACTCAGTCATTTGAAGTTGCGCAGTCCGTTGATTAAATTCGCGCGAATATAAATGTTCTTTTTTGAATAAGTTTAATAGGGGCTCATCCGGTTTTTTGGTTTTAGAAGTGTTTAGGGTCATTCCAAAATGATTTAAGCCAGCAGCGGAACCTTGGCGCGTGTGTTCAATCTCACGCGCCAGCGTCAACAGACCTGAAGGATGGGTTGTTAACAGTTACCCCCAATCGCTGTGTGTGCAGCTGTGGATAAGCTGTCGACCACCCGCTACAGGGCACGTTCTACGTGGCTTTGAGTGATGCGATCAAAAAACGATCAGTCTTGTTGGGCCCCTGTCTGGAAACGTCTGAGGGGGCTCGGGTGTTTATTACCCACAATGGCTGTGAGTGAAGGTGTGGATAAGATGTTCGCGATTGCCTGTAGAGCCCATCGTCAAAGGCGTGTAGAGAACCGATCATAAAACGATCAATTCATCTGAATACCTGCCAAGAGCAGCGCCAAAGCCTTGTGGTATTTGGCTTTTGCCGTTTTTCCACAGGCGTGTAAACGTTTCGCACAATTGCTGTTGGTGGTTATGTGGATAAGGTGTTCGTGATCGTCTGCAGGCCACGGTTTATATAGCTTGCAAGGGTTTGTACAAATAATGATCAGGTGAGGTCAGCAGGAGCAATCGCACAGTTCCCCACAATTACTGTGTGTGTGCCTGTGGACAAGTTGTTCGTGAAGGTCTGAGGGGCTTTAAGCACGGGGGGTGTAGCGCTGTGGTCAAAAAATGATCAAGGGTGTTTCATCCACAGGCCAACGGCTGCTCGCTACATGTCGGCGCATCACAGCCAAACGTGGGCAGCATAAGCACCCACACCCCCTCTCTCATTGAGAGAGGGGGCCTCTGGCGTTATTGCGCAACAATGCCCTTGAGGTACGCCGCAGGTGCGGCCCCAAGGTTGTTCAGCAGCCGTTCGCTGTACCAGTCCACGAAATTGACCACGCCAAACTCGTAAGTTTTGGAGTACGGGCCCGGTTGGTACGCGATGGAGTTAATGCCGCGCTGGTTTTCTTCCGCCAGGCGACGGTCTTGGTTGTTGGTGGCGTCCCACACTTGGCGCATACGCTCCACGTCATAGTCCACCCCTTCAACCGCGTCCTTGTGCACCAGCCATTTGGTGGTGACGATGGTTTCCTGCGGGCCGATGGGCCACACGGTAAACACGATGATGTGGTCACCCATGCAGTGGTTCCAGGAATGCGGCAGGTGCAGGATACGCATAGAGCCCAAGTCCGGGTTTTTAATGCGCCCCATGAGTTTTGCACAGCCTTGCTTGCCGTCCAGGGTCATCGACACGGTGCCCTTGAGCAGGGGCATGCGCACGATACGGTTGCGCAGGCCGAAGCTGGCGTGGGCATAAGGGATTTTTTCTTCGTCCCAGGCCGCCGCCGACGCGGCCACATGGTCCTTGAACGCCTGGTCGGCGCGCGGGTCGGTGACGTCATCCCATTCCAGCAGGGTTTTCAACAATTCCGGGTGTGAACCGCCGCAGTGGTAGCACTCACGGTTGTTCTCAAGGACCAGTTTCCAGTTGGCCTTTTCCACCAGGGTGGTTTGAATCGCCACCTTGGTGTTTTCCATGTCGTAGGGTTCCATGTAGTGGTTGAGCGTGGACAGGAACTCGTCGATGGCCGGCGGGTTCTCGGCCAGGCTGATAAAGATGTAGCCCCCGGCCGTTTTCACGTTCACCGGCTTGAGGCCGTATTGCTTCATGTCAAAGTCCGCGCCCATCTCCGTGCCAGCAAACAGCAGGCGCCCGTCCAGCTCATAGGTCCACTGGTGGTAATGGCAGACCAGCTTGGCGACCTTGCCCTTTTCCGTGGTGCACAGCCGCGAACCCCGGTGGCGGCACACGTTATGGAAGGCATGCACCTGACCTTCTGCACCGCGAATCACGATGATCGGGTTTTTGCCGATTTGCAGGGTGATGAAGTTGCCTTTGGTGGGAATTTCGCAGGTCATGCCCGCGATCAACCATTCCTTCTGGAAGATCTCTTGCATGTCGATTTCAAACAGGCGCTCGTCGTTATAAAACGGCTGGGGCAGCGAAAACGTGCGTTCGCGGTTTTGCAGCATTTCAGCGGTGGCCTTGCGTGCGGGTTCCAGTGGATCGCCCAGGCTCAGAGTAGAAGTGATGTCCATTATCGGTGTCCTCATGGCCATCGTGTGTGGCCTAAAAGTGGCTAACAAGGGTATTGCGCAAGGCCATTCAACAGTGTGTTGAGTGGTGTGGAGTGTGCGTTCGAAGTGCAGACATGCCATATCTGCGGGCGACATGGCCCAATCTGTTCCCGACTCCCTAGCCCGTGTTTTAAGCGGCTGGTCGCGATAAGTATGTGAATGTCGCGAATAGATAAATGGCCGCCTCGGCGCATGCGCAGAATCGCCACCATGAGGCCGGCAGTCGGCCGTGGAGAAGCGCATGTCCAATACCTTTCTGAATCCGGTAACCACCCAGACCTGGGCCAATGGCCGACATACCGTGCGATGCGTCAAAGTGATTCAGGAAACCTGGGACGTGCGTACTTTCTGCTTTATGGCAGACCAGCCCATTCTGTTCTTTTTCAAGCCGGGCCAATTTGTGACCCTGGAGCTGGAAATCGACGGCGACCCAGTGATGCGTTCGTACACCATTTCCAGTTCACCGTCGGTGCCGTACAGCTTTTCGGTCACCATTAAACGGGTACCGGGTGGGCGGGTGTCCAATTGGTTGCACGACACCTTGCACGAAGGCCAGGAGTTGGCCGTGCACGGGCCGGTGGGCTTGTTCAATGCCATCGACGCGCCGAGCCCCAAAGTGTTGTACCTCAGCGGCGGGGTGGGCATTACCCCGGTGATGTCGATGGCGCGCTGGTTTTACGACACCAACGCGAATGTCGACATGGTGTTTATCCACAGCGCGCGCTCCCCCAAAGACATCATTTATCACCGCGAGCTGGAGCACATGGCTTCGCGCATTGATAACTTCAACTTGCACCTGATTTGCGAGAAGCACGGGTTGGGCGAGCCGTGGGCGGGGTATCGCGGGTACTTGAACCACAAGATGCTCGAATTGATGGCCCCTGACTTTATGGAGCGCGAAGTGTTCTGCTGCGGGCCCACCCCGTATATGAATGCGGTCAAGCGCCTGCTGGAAAGCAATGGCTTTGATATGAGCCGTTATCACGAAGAGTCGTTTGGTGCGACGCCGCCCGAAGCGCGCGCCGATGCGGTGGAACAGGCCGAACAGGCGGCGGATGCGCCGGAACTCGAACTGGCGGACCTCAACCAGGTGGAGTTCATCTCTTCGGGCAAGAGCATTCGCGTGGGGCCGAGCGAAACCGTGCATGCGGCGGCCGCGAAATTGGGATTGATGATCCCCAAAGCCTGCGGCATGGGCATTTGCGGGACCTGCAAAGTGCTGAAACTGGGGGGCGAAGTCGAGATGGAACACAACGGCGGCATCACCGACGACGATGTTGCCGAGGGCTACATCCTGTCGTGCTGCAGCGTGCCGAAGGGCGATGTGAGAATAGAATTCTAAACACCGTAGGAACGAGCTTGCTGGTGATTTTTGATCTTTAAAAGATCGCGAGCAAGCTCGCTCCTACAAAATTGTTCCAACACTTCGAAGCGCCTGTAGGAACGAGCTTGCTCGTGATCTTTTGATCTTTTAAAAACGCGCTCCTGCACGGTGAGCAGGGTTGAGGGAACAAAGGTTGCAAACCGCAGTCTTTAGGGTTCCTAAAGTCAGGTCGCCGCTAGCTTAGCGGCCGACTTTTCTTTATCGTACGCGCCCTCTGAAACTGCTTGAGACCACCCCCATGATTGAGTCATCCCTTAGCAAGCTGGAACAACTGGTCAGCGACCTGGTTCAGCAAAAGCAAGAACTGCTGGACACCAACGGTCAACTGAGCGCTGAGCTGGCCCAGGCCAAAGACGAAAACGAAAGCCTGCAACTGTCCCTGATGGAACAGGAAGAGAAGCAAGGTGCAACCGCTGCGCGTATTCAGGCGCTGGTTGAACGCGCGAGCCCTGTCGGCGCATGAGTATGGGCAGAGACGGTGTAAACGTCGTCTCGATTCTGGGCAACGACTACACGATCAAGGCACCGGAAGGGGAGCAACAAACCCTGATGGCCGCTACGGTCATGCTGAAGGCAGCCCTGGCCGAAACGAAAAGAAAGTACCCGAGCTTGATCGGTGACAAGTTGTTGGTGCTGGCCGCGTTGAATCTGTGTTCGCAGCAGGTTGAACTGCAACTGGCCCACAAACAGGAACTCGACCGTTATCAAGAGCAAGTCAGCGCCACGGTCGATGTGATTGAGCGAACCCTCGGGCAAAGCTGAGCAATCACACCACGCGGAGCGAGCGTGCTCGCGATCTTTTAAACGTTCAAAAGATCGCGAGCAAGCTCGCTCCTACGGCTGATTGGGTTTTACGCCGCCATCACTTCCCGTATGTCCGCGGCCAATTCGCGCACGCGGTCTTCTTCGGTGTCCCACGAGCACATGAACCGTGCCCCGCCCTTGCCGATAAAGGTGTAGAACCGCCAGCCCCGGGCCGTCAGTGCCTCTACGGCGGGCTCCGAGAGTTGCAGGAATACGCCGTTGGCTTCCACCGGGAACATCAGCTCAACGCCCGGAATATCGCTGACCAACTGGCTCAGCAATTGAGCACAATGGTTGGCATGGCGCGAGTGTTTGAGCCACGCGTCGTTTTCCAGCAGGCCTACCCACGGGGCTGACAAAAAGCGCATCTTCGACGCCAGTTGCCCGGCCTGTTTGCAGCGGTAGTCAAAGTCCACGGCCAGGTCGTGGTCGAAGAACAGAATTGCTTCGCCGACCGCCATGCCATTTTTGGTTCCGCCAAAGCACAGCACATCCACCCCGGCTTTCCAGCTCAGTTCGGCCGGCGAGCAGCCCAGGAAGGCGCAGGCATTGGAAAACCGCGCGCCGTCCATGTGCAGCAGCAAGCCGAGTTCTTTGCAGGTGGCGCTGATGGCACGGATTTCTTCAGGCGTGTACACGGTGCCCACTTCGGTGGCCTGGGTGATGGTGACCACGCGGGGTTTGGGGTAGTGAATGTCTTTACGCTTGAGGGCGATTTCCCGGATGGACTCAGGGGTGATCTTGCCGTTTTCAGTGCGAGCCAGCAGCAGCTTGGAGCCGTTGGAGAAAAATTCCGGCGCACCGCATTCGTCGGTCTCGACGTGGGCCGTTTCGGAGCAGATCACGCTGTGGAAGCTTTGGCACAGCGATGACAGGGCCAGGGAGTTGGCGGCGGTGCCGTTGAAGGCGAAGTACACCTCGCAGTCGGTTTCGAACAGATGGCGGAAGTCGTTTGACGCACGCAGCGTCCACTCGTCATCGCCGTAAGAGCGTTGATGGCCGTGGTTGGCTTTTTCCATGGCAGACCAGACTTCGGGGCAGATACCGGAGTAGTTGTCGCTGGCGAATTGTTGGCTCTTATCAGTCATTTCCCGGTTCCGTGATCGAAGGGTGAGGTGCACTTTATCCAAGAAATTGGCGGGTGCACAGGTATCGGTTTGTACCCATGATTAACCCGGCTTCGATTGGACATGCTGAAGGCTGTTTTCAACTGCGAGTAGTCGTCTGTCAAGTTATCTAAACTCCAGAAAAACGCCTTCAACTACTATCCAAGTGAAGGAGATGAAAAACATCATTATATTGATGAACAGAAGGCGTTTTAGCCGAGGAGGGAAATTTTTAAGATCGGTAGGGTCTAGCTCGCCGATGCGCAGTGATGCCCATGGCATCAGCACCATGCTAGCGATTTTTGATATCTCCAAGAGGGACCAAAACACCCCTCGTTTCCCTAGGTACGTGCCCCAAATATAAATATAACGGCTGTTCTTCAAGGCCTCTTTTATAGCGTCCATGTAACGGTGGCTCAGGTACAGACTGAATGCAATCCCCACATATGCAAGCAGAATTGGGGCCCCCGTATAGATGATCGCAATCCAGGGAGACCAAGTGTCGATACCGGTCATGGCTGTGTAATTTCGTAAACGATATAACCACTCATCTTCATATACTTGGTAGCACGACGGGTTGCTTCCACATGGGTGGCATAACCCGAGGGCTGGCCCGGTGCATCAGCCTTGCGCCAGTGGTGCGCCAAGCTACGGCTGGAAATGCCGAGGGCTGTTTTCAATGCGCAGGAGATGTCTGTCAAGTTATCTAAACTCCAGAACCACTGCTACAACTGCCATCCAAGTGAAGGAGATGTACAACATCGTTATATTGATGACCAGAAGTCGTTTTAGACGAGGAGGGAAATTTTTAAGATCGTTAGGGTCTAGCTCGCCGATGCGCAGTGATGCCCATGGCCACGTCACCATGCCTGTGATTTTTGCTATCTCCAAGAGGGACCAAATCACCCCCCGTTTCCCTAAGTACGGGCCCCAAATATAAATATAACGGCTGTTCTTCAAGGCCTCTTTTATAGCGTCCATGTAACGGTGGCTTAGGTACAGACTGAATACAATCCCCACAAATCCAATCAGAATTGGGGTGCCCGTAAAGATGATCGCAATCCAGGGAGACCAAGTGTCGATACTGGTCATGGCTGTGTAGTTTCGTAAACGATATAACCACTCATCTTCATATAATTGGTAGCACGACGGGTTGCTTCCACATGGGTGGCATAACCCGAGGGCTGGCCCGGTGCATCAGCCTTGCGCCAGTGGTGCGCCAAGCTACGGCTGGAAATGCCGAGGGCTGTTTTCAATGCGAAGGAGTTGTCTGTCAAGTTATCTAAACTCCAGAGCCAATGCTACAACTGCCATCCAAGTGAAGGAGATGTACAACATCGTTATATTGATGACCAGAAGTCGTTTTAGACGAGGAGGGAAATTTTTAAGATCGTTAGGGTCTAGCATCGCCGATGCGCAATGATGCCCATGGCCACGTCAACATGCCTGTGATTTTTGCTATCTCCAAGAGGGACCAAATCATCCCCCGTTTCCCTAAGAACGGGCCCCAAATATAAATATAACGGCTGTTCTTCAAGGCCTCTTTTATAGCTTCCATGTAACGGTGGCTCAGGTACAGGCTGAATACAATCCCCACAAATCCAATCAGAATTGGGGTGGTGACAATCCCAAAAGCCAGCCAAGACTTCCAGAACTCTTCTGTTGTCATGGCAAAGTTCTCTCGTACAAAATATTTCCACCTATTTCACCCCCCATACCTCCGATAGTCGTACCCGCCCATGCGCCGGTACCTACCAAGGCTGCGACACAGACAACACCGCCGATACCTGTAGAGACCCCGAGCGCCACGCAGATAAAACCGCCGGCATTACTGGCTAACAATCCGCTTGCGATACCACCAACAGTGGACCCGGCGAACTTGCCTCCCTCTGTAAATTTGACCTTCTCACAAGCCGCCCCGGAGTCGCCGTTACACACCTGCTCAATAGCCAGCAATGAGGACACGCCGCCAATACCAATGCCGATATACCCACCTGCCTTCATGTACTTGGTAGCACGACTGGTTGCCTCCACATGGGTGGCATAACCCGGGATCTGGCCCGGCGCTCCGGCCTTGCCCCAGTGGTGCACCAAGCTACGGCTGGAAATGCCGAGGGCTGCTTTCAACTTGGGGTGATCGCCCAAGGTTGTGAGGCCACGCAGGCGGGTGGAGTTCAACAGGTGCGCATCCAGCTGCCCGAGCAGGCGCTTGCGACCGTCGAAGAACTGCGGCGATTTAAGGTGGCCGTGTTGGCGATAGCTCTCCTGATGCAGGCGCTCCATGGCTTGAAGGGTGTCGCGTAATCCACTCAAGTGCGTTTCCATCACCACTGAGCTGACGCCAAGCCAGGTTGAGGTATGGCCGGTAAAACTGGCGATTTCACCCGCGTGGCGCTGTACAAAATCAGCCTCCTGCGGCGTGAGGGGATCAAGGGACTTCTTGACGTGTTGAGCGGCCGCCATCAGTTGTGCTTCTTCACGGGTGCATTGCGTGTTATTCGGGTCGCTCAGTACGATCATCGTACCGGCTTTAACCTCCGCCAGATGAGGGTTGAGCGCTCGAAACTTGCTCATGACGGCCGAATCACGCAGGGGGAAAAGTGTGGCCTCCAGCGCTTCACGGGTCATGCTCTTGGGGACCACATAAAAGCCAGGTTCCTGGCCCTCCAGGCGGTTGAATGCCGCTGGAGCTGGATGGCTCGAAGGCGCGAAACTCGATTGACGCGGCGCTACCGAGGGGGTGGTTACCGTTGAGGTGGCCGTTTGAGCCGTTCTTGAGGCCGCTGGCGGTGCCGACTTTTCGTTCTGATAGGTGGCGGTAAACACCGAGGGGATCAATTGGGCCTTGCAGGGGCAACCGCTGAAGCTGTCCAGCGTGCCGGCCATAAGCCTGCCATGGCTTTCCATGTGCGAAATGCCGCCGACGATCCGATAAGTTTTTCCGTCCTTGCCACAAGACACCAGATCCCCTGCGCAAGCATGCAGAAGGCCAAAGATGTTGATTCTTGGATCACCCTCCAACACTTTGCCGCCGCAGGTGGTTTTGTCACCCAAGCCAATGAAATAACCCTCAGGCATTGATTTTTACTCCCCCTCATTGGGTCGAAGCCAGGCTGTTTGCGACGGTAAATTGGCCGTCAGTTTCGACTTCCCCCGCCGTAATGGGGCTGGCTGCCGTCGGCGGCCACTCGGTAAATAGCGATTAGCCAAGTGCGTCTGCCGATGGCAATACGCGAAAGGGTGTAATCCGCAGGCACTACCTTGGAACGGCGGATATCTGCAGTAAATAGGAAATTTCCTAAAGATTTGATGAATCAGCTGTGGGCTATCACCGTGTGATTGGAGTGCAGCCCACGGCAGCGGCGATAGGGAATTGCTTTTGCGTGATGTCGTAAACGCACCTTTGCGTGGCGTCCATAGGCATCTGAGGTGCCATCGCCGGCTCTACCATCTGGCTCAAAGGGCAATCGCCCCATCAAGAACAAAAGGCGCGCCAGCGCTGGGAGAACCGCAATGTTCAGCAAACAGGATCAGCTCAAGGGTTACGACGACGCCTTGTTGGCCGCCATGAACGCCGAAGACCAGCGTCAGGAGGATCATATCGAGCTGATCGCCTCCGAGAACTACACCAGCCAGCGTGTGATGGAAGCTCAGGGCAGCGGCCTGACCAACAAGTATGCGGAAGGTTACCCCGGCAAGCGGTACTACGGCGGCTGTGAACATGTCGATAAAGTTGAGCAACTGGCGATTGACCGCGCCAAGCAACTGTTCGGTGCCGATTACGCCAACGTGCAGCCGCACTCCGGTTCTTCGGCCAACAGTGCGGTCTACCTGGCCCTGCTGAACCCGGGTGACACGATTCTCGGCATGAGCCTGGCCCACGGCGGCCACCTGACCCACGGCGCGAAAGTGTCGTCTTCGGGCAAGCTGTATAACGCGGTGCAGTACGGTATCAACACCGACACCGGCTTGATCGACTACGACGAAGTGGAGCGTTTGGCGGTCGAGTGCCAGCCGAAAATGATCGTGGCCGGTTTCTCCGCCTACTCCAAGACCCTCGATTTCCCGCGCTTCCGGCAGATCGCTGACAAGGTCGGTGCCCTGCTGTTCGTGGACATGGCCCACGTGGCCGGCCTGGTCGCCGCCGGTTTGTACCCCAACCCGCTGCCCTATGCCGACGTGGTCACCACCACCACCCACAAAACCCTGCGCGGCCCCCGTGGCGGCCTGATCCTGGCCAAGGCCAACGATGACATCGAGAAAAAGCTCAACTCGGCTGTTTTCCCGGGTGCTCAGGGCGGCCCGTTGATGCATGTGATTGCAGGCAAGGCGGTGTGCTTCAAGGAAGCGCTGGAGCCGGGCTTCAAGGCTTATCAGCAACAAGTGATCGATAACGCCCAAGCCATGGCCGGGGTGTTTATCGAGCGCGGGTATGACGTGATTTCTGGCGGCACCGATAACCACCTGTTCCTGGTCAGCCTGATTCGTCAGGGCCTCACCGGCAAAGACGCCGACGCGGCACTGGGCCGTGCCCACATCACGGTGAATAAAAACGCGGTGCCCAACGACCCGCAATCGCCGTTCGTGACCTCGGGCCTGCGTATCGGCACCCCGGCGGTGACCACGCGCGGGTTCAAAGTGGCGCAATGCACCCAATTGGCAGGCTGGATCTGCGACATCCTCGACCACCTCGGCGACCCCGATATCGAAGCGGATGTGGCCAAGCAAGTGACCTCGCTGTGCAAAGACTTCCCGGTTTATCGCTGAGCGCGTTTTTGGAGTAGATCCTATGCAACGGTACTCAGGCTTCGGCCTCTTCAAGCACTCCCTCAGCCACCACGAAAACTGGCAGAAGATGTGGCGCACGCCCACCCCGAAAAAAGTCTACGACGTGGTGATCGTCGGCGGCGGCGGGCATGGCCTGGCGACGGCGTACTACCTGGCCAAGGAACACGGCATCACCAATGTGGCGGTGATCGAAAAGGGCTGGCTGGGCGGCGGCAACACGGCGCGTAACACCACCATCGTGCGCTCGAACTACCTGTGGGATGAGTCGGCGCACCTGTATGAACACGCCATGAAACTGTGGGAGGGCCTGTCCCAAGACCTCAACTACAACGTCATGTTCTCGCAGCGCGGCGTCTACAACCTGTGCCACACCTTGCAGGACATGCGTGATTCGGAGCGTCGGGTCAGCGCCAACCGCCTCAATGGCGTGGACGGCGAACTGCTCAATGGCAAACAAGTGGCCGAGGAGATCCCGTACCTGGACTGCTCCGCGAACACCCGTTACCCGATCATTGGTGCCACCGTTCAACGGCGCGGCGGCGTGGCCCGTCACGATGCCGTGGCGTGGGGCTTTGCCCGCGCCGCCGATGCCTTGGGCGTGGACTTGATCCAGCAGACCGAAGTGCTGGGTTTCCGTAAGGAAAACGGCGTGTGCATCGGCGTTGAAACCAGCAAGGGCTTTATCGGTGCCAAGCGCGTCGGTGTGGTCACCGCCGGTAACTCCGGGCACATGGCGCGTCAGGCGGGGTTCCGTTTGCCCGTCGAATCGCACCCGCTGCAAGCACTGGTGTCGGAGCCGATCAAACCGATCATCGACAGCGTGATCATGTCCAACGCCGTGCACGGTTATATCAGCCAGTCCGACAAGGGCGACCTGGTGATCGGTGCCGGGATCGACGGCTGGGTCGGCTATGGCCAACGCGGCTCGTACCCGGTGATCGAACACACCATTCAGGCCATTGTGGAAATGTTCCCGGTGCTGTCGCGTGTGCGCATGAACCGCCAATGGGGCGGCATCGTCGACACCACGCCCGACGCTTGCCCGATCATTTCCAAAACGCCGGTGCCCAATCTGTTCTTCAACTGCGGCTGGGGCACGGGCGGGTTCAAGGCCACGCCGGGCTCGGGCAACGTGTTTGCGGCCAGCTTGGCCAAAGGCGAAATGCACCCGCTGGCGGCACCGTTTTCCATTGACCGGTTCTATAACGGTGCCCTGATCGACGAACACGGCGCTGCCGCTGTCGCTCACTAACAGGAGAGTCCTCCATGTTGCATATCTTCTGTCCTCATTGCGGCGAGTTGCGCTCCGAAGAAGAATTCCACGCCAGCGGCCAGGCCCATATCCCGCGCCCGCTCGACCCCAACACGTGCACGGATGCCGAGTGGGGCGATTACATGTTCTTTCGCGACAACCCCCGTGGCCTGCACCACGAGTTGTGGAACCACGTCGCCGGGTGCCGCCAGTTCTTCAACGCCACGCGCAACACCGTGACTTACGAGATTCTTGAAACTTACCTCATCGGCACCCAGCCACAGTTTACTGAACAGGCTGCGCCCCTGACCGCCACCCCCCCCCGCAAGCAGGGAGAAAAGGTATGAGCCAGTCCCATCGCTTGCCGAACGGCGGCCGTGTCAATCGCAGCAAAGTGCTGACCTTTACGTTCAACGGCCAGCAGTACAAAGGCTACGAAGGCGACAGCCTGGCAGCAGCCTTGCTGGCCAACGGTGTCGACGTGATTGGCCGCAGCTTTAAGTACTCCCGGCCGCGGGGCATTTATGCCGCCGGTGCCGAAGAGCCCAACGCGGTGCTGCAGATCGGGGCTACCGAAGCCACGCAAATCCCCAACGTGCGCGCCACGCAACAAGCGCTGTACCAAGGCCTGGTCGCCACCAGCACCAACGGCTGGCCCAACGTGAACAATGACGTGATGGGCATTCTGGGCAAGGTTGGCGGTAAGTTGATGCCGCCGGGGTTCTACTACAAAACCTTTATGTACCCGCAGTCGTTCTGGATGACGTACGAGAAGTACATCCGCAAGGCCGCTGGGCTTGGCCGTTCACCCACGCAGAACGACCCCGATACGTACGACTACATGAATCACCACTGCGACGTGCTGATCGTTGGCGCAGGCCCGGCGGGCCTGGCGGCAGCATTGGCGGCGGCGCGCAGCGGTGCGCGGGTGATCGTGGCCGATGAGCAGGAAGAGTTCGGTGGCAGCCTGCTGGACAGTCGCGAAAACCTCGATGACAAGCCGGCGATGGAGTGGGTGGCCAAGGTGGTCGCGGAACTCAAGGCGTTACCCAACGTGCTGTTGCTGCCACGGGCGACGGTGAACGGTTATCACGATCACAATTTCCTGACCATTCACGAGCGGCTCACCGATCACCTGGGCGACCGCGCGCCGATAGGCCACGTTCGCCAGCGTCTGCACCGGGTACGCGCCAAGCGCGTGGTGCTGGCCACCGGGGCCTGTGAACGGCCGCTGGTGTACGGCAACAACGACGTGCCGGGCAATATGCTGGCGGGTGCGGTGTCGACCTACGTGCGTCGCTATGGCGTGGCACCGGGTAAAAAACTGCTGCTGAGCACCAACAACGATCACGCCTACCGCGTGGCGCTGGATTGGCTCGACGCCGGCCAGCAGGTAGTGGCTGTGGCCGATGCCCGTCATAACCCACGCGGTGCGCTGGTGGAGGCCGCGCGGGCCAAAGGTATTCGCATCCTCACCGGCAGCGCGGTCGTTGAGGCGCGTGGCAGCAAACACGTCACCGGTGCCCGCGTAGCGGCCATTGATATCAAGCAGCACGCCGTCACCAGCCCTGGTGAATGGCTGGACTGTGACCTGGTGGCCACCTCGGGCGGTTACAGCCCGGTGGTTCACCTGGCCTCGCACTTGGGCGGCAAGCCGACCTGGCGCGAAGATATTCTGGGCTTCGTGCCCGGCGAGGCCCCGCAAAAACGCGTGTGTGTCGGTGGCATCAACGGTGTTTATCCACTGGGTGACAGCCTGGCCGATGGCTTTGAAGGCGGCGTGCGCGCGGCCAGTGAAGCGGGTTTCAAACCGGTGGAAGGCGTACTGCCGAAAACCGCGCATTACGTCGAAGAGCCGACCCTGGCGCTGTTCCACGTGCCCCACGAAAAAGGCACGGCGCGGGCCCCCAAGCAATTTGTCGACCTGCAAAACGACGTCACCGCCGCCGCCATCGAACTGGCCACCCGCGAGGGCTTTGAGTCGGTCGAACACGTCAAGCGTTACACCGCGCTGGGGTTTGGTACCGATCAGGGCAAGCTGGGCAACGTCAACGGGCTGGCCATTGCGGCGCGCTCGCTGAACGTGACCATCCCGCAAATGGGCACCACCATGTTCCGCCCCAACTACACGCCGGTGACATTTGGCGCGATTGCGGGCCGTCATTGCGGGCATATTTTCGAGCCGGTGCGTTACACCGCGCTGCAAGCCTGGCATGTGAAACAGGGTGCCGAGTTTGAAGACGTCGGCCAATGGAAACGCCCGTGGTACTTCCCGCGCAACGGTGAAGACCTGCACGCGGCGGTGAAGCGTGAGTGCAAGGCGGTGCGTGACAGCGTGGGTATTCTGGATGCGTCCACCTTGGGCAAAATTGACATTCAAGGCCCGGATGCCCGTGAGTTCCTCAACCGCGTGTACACCAACGCCTGGACCAAGCTCGACGTGGGCAAGGCTCGCTACGGCCTGATGTGCAAGGAAGACGGCATGGTCTTCGACGACGGTGTGACGGCGTGCCTGGCCGACAACCATTTCGTAATGACCACCACCACTGGCGGCGCCGCCCGTGTGCTGCAATGGCTGGAGCTGTACCAACAGACCGAGTGGCCTGAGTTGAAGGTGTACTTCACGTCCGTCACTGACCACTACGCCACGCTGACCTTGAGTGGCCCCAACAGCCGCAAGCTGCTGAGCGAAGTGACCGACATTGACCTGGACCGCGATGCGTTCCCGTTCATGACTTGGAAAGAAGGCCTGGTGGCCGGCGTGCCGGCACGGGTGTTCCGTATTTCGTTTACCGGCGAGCTGTCGTATGAGGTGAACATCCAGGCCGACTACGCCATGGGCGTACTGGAAAAAATCGTCGAGGCGGGCAAGGCTTACAACCTGACCCCGTATGGCACCGAGACCATGCACGTGTTGCGGGCCGAGAAGGGCTTCATCATCGTCGGTCAGGACACCGACGGCTCCATGACCCCCGACGACCTGAACATGGGCTGGTGCGTGGGCCGCACCAAACCATTCTCCTGGATCGGCTGGCGTGGCATGAACCGTGAAGACTGCGTGCGTGATCAGCGCAAGCAACTGGTGGGCCTCAAGCCGGTCGACCCGACGAAATGGCTGCCGGAAGGCGCGCAACTGGTGTTCGATGCCAAACAGGCCATTCCGATGACGATGGTCGGCCATGTGACGTCCAGCTATGCCCATAACTCCCTCGGCTATTCGTTTGCGATGGGTGTGGTCAAGGGCGGGCTGAAACGCATGGGCGAGCGGGTCTTTTCACCCCAGGCGGATGGCAGCGTGATCGAGGCTGAAATCGTGTCTTCGGTGTTCTTCGACCCCAAAGGCGACCGGCAAAATATTTGATGGTTACGCTGTAGGTGTGAGCGTGCTCGCGATCGTTTAAACATCAACAGATCGCGAGCAAGCTCGCTCCTACAGGTTTGCGGCCCATCACACTAATACGAACGGGTGAACCCATGACCACAGCCAACGTTTACCAACAACGCCCCGATTCGGGCGCGAAAGCCGAATCATCGCTGCACCAGGCCAACCTGGCGGGGCTGGTCGGCAAAGGCCGAAAAAGCCCTGGCGTGACCGTGCGCGAGAAAAAACTGCTGGGCCATTTAACCCTGCGCGGTGACGCCAAGGACCCCGCCTTCACCGAAGGCGTGCACAAGGCGCTGGGCCTGGAATTGCCCGTGGCCTTGAGCCTGGTGGCCAAGGGCGATTCCTCGCTGCAATGGATGGGGCCAGACGAATGGCTGCTGATCGTTCCTGGCGGCCAGGAGTATGCCGTGGAACAAGCCCTGCGGGCGGCATTGGCGGGGCTGCATATTGCCGTGGTGAATGTCAGTGGTGGCCAGCAATTGCTGGAGTTGAGCGGCCCCAAGGTGCGTGATGTGCTGATGAAGTCCACCAGCTACGACGTGCACCCCGATAACTTCCCGGTGGGTAAAGCGGTGGGCACGGTGTTCGCCAAATCCCAACTGGTTATCCGCCACACCGGCGAAGACACCTGGGAACTGCTGATTCGCCGCAGCTTCTCGGACTATTGGTGGCTATGGTTGCAGGATGCGGCGGCAGAATATGGGCTGAATGTTGAGGCCTAACGTCAACCCTGTGTAGGCGCGAGCACGCTCGCTCCTACAGGCGGTATATAACAAGGAATTTCACCATGAGCCGCGCCCCTGACACCTGGATCCTCACCGCCGATTGCCCGAGCATGCTGGGCACGGTGGACGCGGTGACGCGCTATCTGTTCGAGCACCGTTGCTATGTCACCGAACACCATTCGTTCGATGACCAGCGCTCCGGGCGCTTTTTTATTCGTGTCGAGTTCCGTCAATCCGAAGGTTTCGATGAGCGCCAGTTCCGCGAAGGCCTCGCTGAGCGTGGCCAGGCCTTTGGCATGACCTTCGAGCTGACGCCGCCGCACCATCGGCCCAAAGTGCTGATCATGGTGTCCAAGGCCGACCACTGCCTCAATGATTTGCTGTATCGCCAGCGCATCGGCCAATTGGCCATGGATGTGGTGGCCGTGGTGTCCAACCACCCGGACCTGGAGCCGCTGGCGCAATGGCACGGCATCCCCTACCACTACTTCGCCCTGGACCCGGCCAATAAGGCCGCGCAAGAAGCCAAGGTGTGGCAGGTGATTGAAGACACCGGTGCCGAGTTGGTGATTCTCGCGCGCTACATGCAAGTGCTGTCGCCTGAACTGTGCCGCAAGCTCGACGGCAAGGCGATCAATATTCACCACTCGCTGTTGCCCGGTTTCAAGGGGGCCAAGCCCTATCACCAGGCCTACGAAAAGGGCGTGAAGTTGGTCGGTGCCACCGCGCACTACATCAATAACGACCTGGACGAAGGCCCGATCATCGCCCAAGGCGTTGAGGTGGTGGACCACAGCCATTACCCCGAAGACTTGATTGCCAAGGGCCGCGACATCGAAGCCCAGACGTTGGCCCGTGGCGTGGGCTATCACATCGAGCGGCGCGTTTTCCTAAATGGAGGTCGTACGGTGGTGCTGTGAGCGCAGCGGCAAGCTCTAAGCTGCAAGCAGTAAGTTCTAAGCGGCAAGCGGCAAGTAAAAGCAGATCGGCTTGAGGCTTCAAGCTTGTCGCTGCCCCACTCCAACAACAAGAAAGGTGAATACGATGGCTGACAATCGCGGTGTGGTGTACCTGGGCAATGGCCAGGTTGAAGTGCAGAGCATTCCTTTCCCGAAAATGCAAAACCCCCAGGGCAAGCCGATTCATCACGGCGTGATTCTGCGGGTGGTGTCGACCAACATCTGCGGTTCCGACCAGCACATGGTGCGCGGTCGTACCACGGCGCAAACCGGGCTGGTGCTGGGCCACGAAATCACCGGCGAGGTGATTGAGGCCGGGCGCGATGTGGAACACCTGAAAGTCGGTGATCTGGTATCCGTGCCGTTCAACGTGGCGTGCGGGCGTTGCCGCAGCTGTAAGGAACAAAACACCGGCGTGTGCCTGACCGTCAACCCGGCCCGTCCCGGCGGCGCGTATGGCTATGTGGACATGGGCGACTGGATTGGCGGCCAGGCAGAATATGTGTTGGTGCCGTATGCCGATTTCAACCTGCTCAAACTGCCAAACCGTGACGCGGCCATGGAGAAAATCCGCGACCTGACCTGCCTCTCCGACATCCTGCCGACCGGTTATCACGGCGCTGTGACGGCTGGCGTTGGCCCCGGCAGTTCGGTGTACATCGCCGGCGCGGGCCCGGTGGGCCTGGCGGCTGCCGCGTCAGCGCGTTTGTTGGGTGCCGCGGTGGTGATTGTCGGTGACGTGAACCCGGTTCGCTTGGCCCATGCCAAGGCCCAAGGGTTTGAAATTGCCGACCTGTCCAAAGACACGCCCCTGCACGAACAAATTGCTGAACTGCTGGGCGAGCCCGAGGTGGATTGCGCGGTCGATGCGGTAGGCTTCGAAGCCCGTGGCCACGGCCATGACGGCGTCAAGCACGAAGCGCCGGCGACGGTGCTCAACTCGCTGATGGGCGTGGTGCGCGTGGCCGGCAAAATCGGTATTCCGGGCCTGTACGTGACCGAAGACCCGGGTGCAGTGGACGCTGCTGCGAAACAGGGCAGCCTGAGCATTCGCTTTGGCTTGGGTTGGGCCAAGTCCCACAGCTTCCACACCGGCCAGACGCCGGTGATGAAGTACAACCGCCAATTGATGCAAGCGATCATGTGGGACCGCATCAAAATCGCCGACATCGTGGGGGTTGAAGTCATCAGCCTGGATGACGCCCCGCGCGGTTACGGTGAATTCGATGCCGGTGTGCCGAAGAAATTCGTGATCGACCCGCACCGCCTGTTCAGCAAGGCCTGACACGCAACGTTTCAGGACAGACGCAGGGCCTGTGGTGCACAGGCTTCTGCGTCGCCCGCATGGGCTCCCCCTCTCAATTCCATTAAGCTGCCCAGCGGTATGATCCGATAGTGGCATTTGGGAACATCTGCCTGGAATATCGGTCAAATCCACAGTTTTGCTGCTCCGTTGGCGAGCAGTTTTTTGGTTTTCAGAGGTTGATAGCATGAAGAAGTTAAGCGGCGTGGCACTGGCAACATTGATGACCGTGGCCGCCAGCCCGGTGTTTGCAGGGTTCAGCCTGAGCGACGTGGCTAACGTGGCGGCGCAAGTGCAGGGTGGCAATGGCAATGGCGCGACCACCGACAAGTCCATGCAAGCGGTGCAAATGCTGAGCAAGGTCAACGAGCTGGGCGTCAAACCTGAACAGGCCGCTGGCGGCGTGGGGGCGATGTTGAGCCTGGCGAAAAACCAGCTTACCTCCAGCGACTACTCCGAACTCACCCAGCAAGTGCCGGGCATCAACAAACTGGCCGGTGCCGGTGCGCTGGGCCAACTGAGCCAGTTGGGCGGCTTGCTGGGCAAGTCCAGCGGCGTTTCTGAAACCGCCACCAGCGCAGTCAGCAACGTGGCCAACACCAGCCAGTTGAACGCCGCGTTCACCGCCCTGGGCATGCAGGACGGCATGATTGCCCAGTTCGCGCCGCTGCTGCTGGACTACTTCAAGGACCAGAACGTCAGCACGTCGCTGCTGAGCAAACTGAGCAGCGCCTGGGGCGTTTAAAGGTTAACCGCGCTCGGCACGCAAGGTGCTGATGCGCTGATCTTTCGTGATCCAGAGCTGGTTGATCCAGCTCTGGACATGTTCACGGAACACCGGGTCGTTTTCGTAATCGCCCTGCCACAACGCCGGATTCAGTTCGCGGGTCTGTATATCGACAATCACCTTGGGCACTTGCCCGCTGATCAACTGCCAGAACCCCGGAAGGGTGGCCTGCGGGTACACCACCGTGACGTCCAGCACGGCATCCAGTTGTTCGCCCATCGCCGCCAATACAAACGCCACGCCGCCTGCTTTGGGCTTGAGCAAATCAGTGTAGGGCGAGCGCTGCTGGGCATGCTTGGCCGGTGTGAAGCGTGTGCCTTCAAGGTAATTGACCACGGTGACGGGCTGGCGCTTGAACAGTTCGCAGGCGGCCCGGGTGATTTTCAGGTCTTCGCCCTTGAGGTGCGGGTGCTTGGCCAGAAAGGCTTTGGAGTAGCGTTTCATAAAGGGGTAATCGAGCGCCCACCAGGCCAGGCCCAGAAAGGGCACCCAAATCAGCTCTTTCTTCAGGAAGAATTTGAAAAACGGTGTTCGCCGGTTCAACCCCTGCATCAGCGCCGGAATATCGACCCACGACTGATGGTTGCTGATCACCAGGTACGACGTAGTGCGGCTCAGGCCTTCGGCCCCGCGAATATCCCATTGCGTGGGCAGGCACAGCGCAAAAATACGTTTGTCGATCTCGGACCAGGTTTCAGCGATCCACCTCACGGCGGCCGAACTCACATCGCGCAAACGCCCCGGTGACAGTAATTTGAGCACGGCGAACAGCATCAGCGGGCCAAACAGGACCAGGGTGTTACACAGCAACAGGACGGTAACCAAACAGCCGGTGAGCAGGCGGCGCATAAGCAACTCTTGAACGGTAAAGGGCTGGCTATGATAAGCAGAGCGCCGTGTAACGCCAAATATGCGGCCATGACGCGGGTTTCACATGCGCTGTGTCAGGCTGCGCTCACGCTTAATGAACCCCACGCGATTACCGAGTCTAACGCTCACTCTTTAAGGAAATTTTCGCCATGAAGTCTGTTCTCGCCTTGTTAGCCGTATTGGCGCTGCCCGTGATGGCCGCCGAGCCGACCCTGTACGGGCGTTACGAGTACATCAAGTTGCCGGAAATCGGTGAAACGCTCAAAGCCAAGATGGACACGGGGGCTTTGACGGCCTCGTTGTCGGCCAAAAACATCGAGACCTTCACCCGTGATGGCGATGAGTGGGTGCGTTTCCAGCTTGCCACGCCGGACGCGAGCAGCAAGGTGTACGAACACAAAGTGTCGCGCATCAGCAAAATCAAAAGCCGCGCCGATGAAGACGATGAAAAGGACGCGCCTGAAAGCGCCCGCCGCCCGGTGGTCGACCTGGAAATGTGCCTGGGGGGGATCAAACGCACGGTAGAGGTCAACCTCACCGACCGCAGCAGCTTCAACTACCCGCTGCTGATCGGTGCCACGGCTTTGCGCGAGTTCGGCGCGGCGGTGAACCCGGCACGTCGCTACACGGCAGACAAGCCGGGCTGCTGACCCTCTGCGCGCTGTCGTGCAGCAATCCTGTCCATTGCTGCGGGCACGGCCATTGAAGGTTCCGGCCTTACGCCGTGCCACTCGGTGCCTCGGCATGCCCTGTAGGAGCGAGCTTGCTCGCGATCTTTTGATCTTTAAAAGCTCAATGACGCCGCGCTGTCGCGCAGCAATCCTATCCATTGCTGCGGTCACGGCCACTGAAGGTTGCGGCGTCCTGCCGGGTTACCCACTGCGCAAAACCGGTGTGAGGCCAGCGTGGTTTAAGGGGGCCCTTGGATCAAAAGCCAGATCAAAAGATCACGAGCAAGCTCGTTCCTACAGGTCTTGCTTCGTGGTCCCGCTGCGTAAAACCGGCGCGAGACCCGCGTGGCTCAAGGGGGTAGCCTCTCACGCGTAGGAGCAGCCGGTCGACGCTCGATTGCTCGCGATCTTTTGATTGTTTTAAAAGATCGCGAGCAGTTGGCTCCGACCGTCGCCAGGGTCGTTTTAGCGGCGTAGCAGCCCGCGCAGGCTGAGCCACACGGGTATGCCCAGGCCCACCCAGCTCAGGCTGTCCCAGGCTCCATCGCCCAGTAACGCGGCGAACAACCCCGCCGCGCTGAGCAGCCCGATGGCCAGCGGCAGGGTGAATACTTTCCAGAAACTCGACTGTCGCGGCTTCATTGTGCGCGCTCCCGGGCCGTGCGTCGGCGTACCCACCACAGGTACAGGCCGCTGCCGAGTACCACGAGGGTCAGCACGTCCAGCGCCGCCCACAGTATTTTCATCGGCATGCCGCCATAGTCGCCAAAGTGCAGCGGCTGCGACATGCCCATCGCGTCCATGTACCAGGGGCGCGACCCCACGGCCGTGACGTCGAGGGTGCTGGCGTCAATCAGTACGGGCGTGAGCAGGTGCGAGGTCAGGTGAGTGCCGCCTTTCATAAACACGGCGTAATGGTGTTCACTGGAAAACCGTGTGCCGGGGAACGCGATAAAGTCGGGCTGCATGCCCGGCGCGGCCTTGGCGGCGATCAACAGCAAGTCACTGGCCGGAGCCAGTCGGGTCAGGGGCGGCGCGTCACGGTAGGGCTCGATCATGGCCCCGAGGGTTTCGGTGCGCCATGCCGCGATGATCAGGTCGGCACAGGCGCTGATAACCCCTGTGACCCCCACCACCAGCGCCCACGTTAACGTGACCACCCCGATCAGGTTGTGCAGATCGAGCCAGCGCACGCGGGTGGCCTTGTCGGTGCGCACGGTTGCGAACCTGTGGCGGCGCATAAACGGCAGGTACAGCACCGTGCCGGAGATGATCGCCAGCACAAACAGCAACCCCATAAAGGCCAGCAGCAACTTGCCAGGCAACCCGGCGAACATGTCCACGTGCAGGCGTAGCAGCACCATCATCACCCCGCCATTGGCGGACGGCATTTCAATGGCTTCGCCGGTGCGCGCATCGAGCATAAAGGTGTGGGAAGAATTGGGCTCCGTGCCGGCGGTCGCCGCCATGATCGCGACCACGGCATTGGGCTCATCGTCTTCCCAGCCAAAGTACTGCATGACCTCGCCCGGGCGATGCGCCTCGGCGGCCTGAACCAGTTGTTGAAGGTCCAGGGTCGGCGTATTGGCAGGCATCGTCTTGACCTGGGGGGCATCCCCCAGCAAGTGATCGATCTCATGGTGAAAGATCAGCGGCAGCCCGGTCAGCGCCAACATCAGTAAAAAGGCCGTGCAAATCAGGCTGGTCCACGTATGGATCAAGGACCAGGCCCGTATGGTTTTGCTTTTCATGAACATCCCACATCAAAACGCTGTTCATCGGTAGACGCGAGCAAGCTCGCGCCTACGGCGGTGGTATTTAGCGATTTACCATTTGTAGTTGACGCTGGCCATGACGTTGCGACGGTCGCCGTAGTAGCAGTAGAAGCCGTCGCAGGTGGAGATGTACTGCTTGTCGAACACGTTGTTGGCGTTCAATGCCACGCTGGCACCTTTGAGGGATTTGCTCACGCTGGCCAGGTCGTAATGCACGGCGGCGTCGTACACGGTGTAAGCGCTGGTATGGCCATATGAGGCGTCCGGCACGTAGGCCATGCTGCCAATCGCAATGTTGTCGGTCTCACCTACATAACGTGCGCCAAACCCCACACCGAAACCTTCAAGCGCGCCTTTGTGCCACGTGTAGTCAGCCCAGATCGACGCTTGATGCTCAGGCGTGAGCGGCAATGGACGGTTTTTATCCAGCGGGTCGGAGACCTTGGTCATTTTGGTGTTGGCGTAGGTGTAGGCCGCCGTCAACTTGAGGTTGTCGTTGACGTTGCCCACCGCTTCCAGTTCCACACCGCGCACGTTGGCTTCACCCAGCGGGCGGCTCACGCCAAGGGTATCGCTGAGCACGATATTTTTGCGGGTCAGGTCATAAACGGCCGCGGTGAACAGCATGTCGCTGCCCGGTGGCTGGTATTTGACGCCCACTTCATATTGCTTGCCGGTGCCCGGTTTGAAAGCCTTGCCGCCAAAACCACCCGGTTCAGCCTGGAACGACTCGGCATACGACATATAAGGTGTAAAGCCGGAATCGAACACGTAGCTCAGTGCGGCATTGCCGGTGAAGGCGCTGTCATCACGGCTGTCGTGCGCATCGTTGAGGTTGTAGAAGGTGGTGTCGGTGTTCAGCCAGTCCTGACGACCGCCCAGGGTCAGGCGCCAGTTATCCAGCGCTATCTGGTCTTGCAGGTACACCCCCGTGTCGCGGGTTTTCTGGTTGTAGTCGTTATAAGCGGTGTAGTTGACGTTGCTGAAATCCTGCCCGTAAATCGGGTTGATGATGTTGCTGGCCGGGGCTACGCCGTACTGCCATTTGTAGTGGGTGTTGATTCGTTGGTAGTCCAGCCCGATCAGCACGGTGTGCTTGAGCGCACCTGTCGTGAAGTCGGCCTGCACGTTGTTATCCACGGCGAACTGGCTGATGTCTTCATCCACGATATTGGCACCGCGCTGGAGAGTGCCGTCGTCCGCCACCGAGCCGTAATAGCCACCCGCGGTGATACCTTGGAACGCCAGATCGCTTTTGGTATAGCGCAGGTTCTGACGGAACTGCCACACGTCATTGAAGCGATGCTCAAACGCATAACCCAGTGCGTAATAGGTTTTGTCGTAGAACTCCCACTTCGGGTCGCCCAGGTTCTTGTGGTATTTCACCTCGCCCGCTGGCGAGGACACCTTGGTGCCCTGTATGGGCAGGAATTGGCTGGTGATGCCTGTATCGTCACGGTTGAACTGGCTGAGGAAGGTCAGGCTGGTGTCTGGATCGATGTTCCAGGTCAGGCTGGGGGCGAGGTTGTAGCGCTTGTCTTCGTTGTGGTCGATGGCGGTGTTGCTGTCGCGCACGACCCCGCTGACGCGGTACAGGAAACGACCTTCATCATCGACAGGCCCGGTGCTGTCAAAGCTGATCTGTTTGCGTTGATAGCTGCCGATTTGTACTTGCACTTCGTGGCTGGCGGTGTCTTCCGGGCGACGGCTGACCATGTCCAGCAAACCGCCGGCCGGTGTTTGGCCATAGACCGAGGAGGCCGGGCCGCGCAGCAGCGCCACGCGCTCCAGGTCCCAGGTTTCCAGTTTCGGCATGACGTAGTTGCCCTTGGGCAGCGCCAGCCCATCGAGGAACTGGACCGGTTCAAAGCCGCGCACTTTCATCCATTCGGCGCGGCTGTCGCTGCCGTAACTGCTGGCGGTGACGCCGGGCATATAACGAACAGCGTCATCCAGGTTTTGCACCGCACGGTCCTGCATCTGGCTGCGGGCGGTGACCGAGATCGAGCGCGGGGCTTCGGCCAGCAACGTATCGGTTTTGGTGCCTGAGGCGGAGCGTTTGGCCAGGTAGCCGTCGACCGGGCTCCAGGCACTTTCATAGCGGCCTTGGCCGGAGATGGTGGTGGCCTCAAGGGCGACGACACCGTCAGGAATCTCGATCAGCGTAAAACTGCCGCCGTTTCCGGGCACCAACTGCAAACCGCTCCCCCGCAACGCTTCACGCAGGGCGGTGGTGGGTTCGAGTTGGCCGTTGACCGGGGCCGAGGTTTTACCCGCCAGCAGCGAGGCATCAATGGCCAGGGTAATCCCGGCCTGGCTGGCGATCTGGTTCAGGGTGGTCGCCAACGGGCCCGCGGGCAGGTTGTAGCTGCGGGCGGTGGTGCTCTGTTCGCTAGCCATCAGCGAAGGGCTGATCAGCGGGGCACTGAGGGCGATGGCAACGGCGAGCAGGCTAGGGCGCAAAAACGTATCGAGGGTGCGGGACATTCGGCGGATTCCTGAATGGAAATGTTTCTCAATGCCTGTATGCCGCACGAGTTTTGAAAAGTGATAGGGCCGCAGTGAATTATTTTTTATTAGGGTGCAGGCGCCGCTTTGGGCCCCACCGTGACCCACCACGGCGTGCGTTGCTGGATCTGCACCGGCAAGGTGGGCAGCAGGGCATTGAGTGCCCGCTCAACATTGTTCAGTGGGAAGCTGCCAGTAATGCGCAGGTCGGCTACTTCAGGGGCGACGCCCAAGTGGCCGCGCTGGTAGCGGTTGAGTTCGCTGATCATGTCGGCCAGGCGCACGTTGTCGAGCACCAGCATGCCCCGTGTCCAGGCGTCGGCACTGGCGTTGACGGCGACGCTTTGGCCCAGGCTGCCACGGTACATCAGCACCTGCTGGCCTTCGTTGAAGACGGTTTCGTCAGCGCTGCCCTGCGGGTGGGCGGCCACGCGGGATTGCAGGACGCTCAAGCGCGTACCGTCGTCTTCGCGCTTGACCAGGAAGCGGGTGCCCAGCGCGCGCAGGCTGCCGTCGCGGGTTTGCACGATAAACGGTCGCGGGTCGCCGTGGCCGGTCTGCACCAGAATCTCGCCTGCTTGCAGGATGATGCGCCGCGTGGTGTCGTCGAACCGTACATCCACGGCACTGTGGGTGTTGAGGTTGAGCACGGTACCGTCGGCCAGGCGCAGTTCGCGTTGTTCGCCAGTGGCGGTGCGCTGATCGGCCATCCAGTAATCCATCGGCCCGTACTGTTTGCCCGCAAACACGGCCAGCCCGCACAACAGCGCCACACTGGCCAACCCGCCGCCCATTTTGCGCAGTGGCCGACCCGCGCCATGGCGGGCCTTGCGCAAGGCGTTGCGCGCCGGAACGCTGGTGTTGCTGAAACGCTGGTCGAGCATGCCCAGTTGCAGCCAGGCACGGGCATGTTCGTCGCTGGCGGCATACCATTTGGCGAATTCGGCCTGTTCCACGGCGCTGCCATTGCCGCAATCCAGGCACAGTTGCCAGGCGATTGCAGCGTCCAGCACCTGCGCAGACACAGGCCCGGTCTTGGCCTGACTCATGTGGGCTCGCCGTACAGGGCGATGTAACACTGGCGAATGCCCTGGGCCAGGTATTGGCGCACGCGGGGCACGGATACGCCAAGGCGTTCAGCGATGTCGGCGTGGGTCAAGCCATCAAGGCGGCTGTACAGGAAGGCCGCGCGGGCCTTGCTGGACAACTTGCCCAGCAGGCGGTCGATGGCCCGCAGGTCTTCGAGGATCAAATGCTGCTCTTCCGGGGAGGGTTGCTCGGCGGCGGGCAACTGCATCAACTCGTTCAGGTAAGCCTGTTCCAGGGCGGCGCGGCGGAAATAATCGAACAGCAGGCCTTTGGCAATGGCGGCCAGAAAGGCGCGGGGTTCGCGGGGGGCTTGCAGTTCGGCACGGCCCAGCAGGCGCACAAAGGTGTCCTGGCTCAGGTCTTCTGCCCGTTGCGGGCAGGCCACATTGCGCCGCAGCCATGTCAGCAGCCAGCCGCGATGGTCGCGATAAAGCGCACCGACCAGCTCACTGTGAGGGGTTTGGACTGACGACAAGGGCATCACCGAATACACGTTTTATCTAACGATAATTATTCGCGATTGTGTCAGAGGCGATAAGCCTGCGCAATTGGCGCTCATCGGATGCAGGAAGACAGTTAAAGCAGGGGCGCGGCTTAAAAGCTGTGTACCTGCTTGCGCCGCTGCCATTGGTTGAGCCGTTGTTGCAAGGCCAAGGGGCTGTTGATGCCTTGAGCATTGGCCCGGCTAAACAGGATAAGCGCCAGTTCAGCGGTGGCCAGGGCGTCGGCGCTGGCGTTGTGGCGGTCTTCGACCTGGAGGTTGAAGTGGCGGATCCAGTGGTCTAGCCCGGCGTCGCGCGCAGTGACGTGAGGGCATAACAGAGGAGCCAGCGCCGCTACGTCCATAAAAGGGTGTTGCAGGCGGTAGCCCAGGCTGTCCTTGAGCGCGCGCCCCAGCATGTGCTGATCGAATGGAGCATGGAATGCCAGCAACGGGCTGTCGCCAACAAATGCCATAAAATCGAGCAGGGCATCTGCCGGGTCGCAGCCTGCCGCAATCGCGCTGGGCCCTAGCCCGTGCAGCAGGACGCTGGGGTTAAGCGGGGCGTGGGTGCGCAGCAAGGTGCGCTCGAACGCCTGGCCCAGATCAATGGCCCCGTCTTCGATCACCATCGCGCCAATCGACAACACTTGGTCGCGATTGAGGTTCAGCCCGCTGGTTTCCAGGTCGACGACCACCCAGCGCTGGCCGCGCAACGGCTGCTCGCCCAGAACCGGGGAGGCGGTGGGCAATTGCTTTAGGCGCTGTTGTTGCTCAAGGCTCAGCAGCGGTTTTTTGCGGGGCAATAACCAGGCCCCCAGAGAAGACAGGACACTCATAGCTGATACCGCAAGGTCAGGCTGCTTTGCAGACGCTGCGCTTGGCGCAACGCTTCACGCAGGATGCGCCGGTCGAGCTGGTTGAGGCTGTCCGGGTCGACCCGGTTGGAGTACGGGCGGTTTTCGCGGGTTTGCACCTGGTGCTGTTGCATCCGGGTTTGCTGGATAAAGTGATAGGCCTCTTCATAGGCGGCACCGTCCAGCGCTTCGATCACCTCCAGGCTGACCAGTTGGCGCAGGCGCTCCAGGGTATTGTTGGCCTCCACGCCGTGGGCCAGCGCCAACAGGCGAGCACCATCGACAAAGGGCGTGAGGCCCTGGATTTTGAGGTCCAGCGTGGCTTTGTCGTTGCCTTTGCGCTCCAGCACAAACTCGCGGAAACGCCCCACGGGCGGGCGATGGCGCAAGGCATTGGCGGCCATCATGCGCTGGAACAGCCGGTTGTCGGCCACCTGCGTGAGGATTCCCTGGCGCAGTTGCTGGCAACCCTGTTCATCGCCCCAGACCACCCGCAGGTCGAAGTAGATGCTCGAAGCCAGCAGGTTTTCCGGCGTGGCTTCGCGAATAAAGGCGGCGAACCGGCGGGCCCATTCCGCGCGTGACAGGCACAGGTCCGGGTTGCCGGCCATGATGTTGCCCTTGCACAACGTAAAGCCGCAGGCCGCCAGGTGGGTGTTGATCTGCTGCGCAATCGGCAGCAGGCGCTGACGGTAGTCGGCGGCTTGGGCGGCGTCTTTGGCTTCGAACAGAATGCCGTTGTCCTGATCGGTGTGCAGGGTTTGTTCGCGTCGCCCTTCGCTGCCAAAACACAGCCAGGTGAACGGCACACCGGGGTCGCCTTTTTCCGCCAGCACCAACTCGATCACGCGGCACACGGTGTGGTCGTTGAGTTGGGTGATGATATGGGTGATCTGAGTGGACGATGCGCCGTGGGCGAGCATGCGCTCCACCAGTTGGCCAATTTCGCCGCGCAGGTTGATCAGGTTTTCTAGGCGCGGGGCATGGCGGATGGTGCGCGCCAGGTGCACCAGGTCGACCCGTTGCAGTGAGAACAGGTCACGTTCGGAGACCACGCCGCACAGGCGTTGATCCTTGACCAGGCACACGTGGGCAATATGACGCTCGGTCATGGCGATCGCGGCGTCGAATGCGCTGTGGTCCGGGGACAGGTAAAACGGCCCTGGCGTCATGTGCAGGGCGATCGCCTGTGCAAAATCGTGCAGGCCGTTGGCAACCACTTGGCGCAGATCGCGCAGGGTAAAAATCCCCAACGGTGCTTTGTTCGCGTCGACGACCACGATGCTGCCCACTTGCTGCTCGTGCATCAGGCGCACCGCTTCACGCAGCGCGGTATCAGGCAGGCAGGTCACGGGGTGGCGCATGGCCAGTTCACCCAGTCGTGTGTTGAGCGAATACTGATGGCCCAGGGTTTCAACGGCTTTTTGCTGCACCTGCTGGTTGACCTTGTCGAGCAGGCTGCTGACGCCGCGCAGGGCAAAGTCGCGGAACTCGTCGGACAGGGCGAACAACTTGATAAACGCCGGTTTGTTCAGTTGCAGGCAAAAGGTGTCTTCGGCGGCCCGGTGCTCGGTGCGGGTGGCCCGCTCGCCCAGCAGCGCGGCCAGCGGGAAGCATTCGCCAGCGGTGATTTCGAAGGTGGTCTGGGCCTCTTCGCGGCCTTGGTGAGTGCGTTCGCCCACGACGCGGCCCTGTTTCACAATATAAAAGTGCTCTACCGGGCCATCGGCCGGCCGGATGATGGTCTCGCCCGGGCCATAGAAGCGCAGTTGGCACTGCTCGACCAGGAACGCCAGGTGCGCGTTTTCCATGTGATTAAAGGGCGGGAAGCGCTGCAAAAACTGCATGGTGCCGTGAATATTTTGCAAAACCGCCGTTTTCCCTGCCTGGAGAAACGCATCCGATTGACTCATGACCGTTACCGCGTTGTGAGCTGTTGTAGGGGCGGGGCAGCGCGCGCCCCAGGGAGTGTTTAGACCCTCATGCTCGGTTGTCTGAGCGTGGGTGCCCATTGGACGTAAGTCTATGGCGGTAATGGCCTATTGGTATTGTTGAACTTGCCTACATCAATATTGCCTATTTCTCTTGATGTAAGGCTTGGAAATACCTCTGTGCTGGCGCACATTGGGACACGGTTGCGGAATAACTGACTACGCTGCTGGGGTGTTTGATCGATAAGACTGCCGTCGAGAGCTGAATGACAGAACATGACATCTTGACTGATGCTGAGCGCGAGGCCTTGAGCGAAGTGATGCAGGCTCCGGTGCTGGTTCAGTCCCATGAGCGCGTGCTGGTGGTTGACGACGACCGCGAGTCGCGTTTCTTGCTGGCCGAGCTGCTCACCCTGCACGGTATTGAATGCCTGACCGCCCAGGGTGAGCCCGAGGCGTGGGCGCTGTTGCAGGCTGACATGTCGATTGGCTTGCTGCTGACCGACCTGCGCATGCACCCCCATAGCGGCCTGGAACTGATTGGCAAGGTGCGCAAGTCTCATTTGGCGGATTTGCCGGTGATCATCATCTCGGGGCATGCCGACGCGCGCGATGCCATTGAAGCCATGCACTTGCACGTAGTGGACTTTTTGCTCAAGCCGATTGATACGCAAAAACTGCTGCAATTGATCCGCCAGGAACTGCAACTGGAACCCCCTGACGCGCTGCAGGTGCAGGCCTAAACCGTGCTCTTGATCAGACGTAAAAACCCCGGCACGTGGCCGGGGTTTTTGTTGTTGCCGGGGGCAGTTACAGGCCGTGCTTGGCCTTGAACTCGCGACGACGACGGTGCAGCACCGGCTCGGTGTAGCCATTGGGCTGCCGGGTGCCTTCAATGACCAATTCGACCGCCGCCTGGAAGGCGATGTTGCTGTCGAAGTGGGGGGCCAGCGGGCGGTACAGCGGGTCATTGGCGTTTTGGCGGTCGACCACTGGTGCCATGCGCTTGAGGCTGGCCAGCACCTGCGCTTCAGTGACGATGCCGTGACGCAGCCAGTTGGCGATGTGCTGGCTGGAAATACGCAGCGTCGCACGGTCTTCCATCAGGCCGATGTCGTGAATGTCCGGCACCTTGGAACAGCCCACGCCCTGGTCGATCCAGCGCACGACGTAGCCCAGGATGCCTTGCGCGTTGTTGTCCAGTTCGTTCTGGATCTGCTCGGGCGTCCATTGCGGGTTCACGGCCAGCGGGATCGTCAGAATATCGTCCACCGAGGCATGAGCGCGCTTGGCCAGTTCGGCCTGACGGGCGAACACGTCGACCTTATGGTAATGCAGCGCGTGCAAGGCAGCGGCAGTCGGTGAGGGCACCCAGGCGGTGTTGGCCCCGGCCAGCGGGTGCGCAATTTTCTGCTCCAGCATGGTGGCCATCAGATCAGGCATGGCCCACATGCCTTTGCCAATTTGAGCGCGGCCTTGCAAACCCGTGCTCAACCCCACATCGACGTTGTTGTTCTCGTAGGCCGTAATCCACTTCTCGGCCTTCATGTCGGCCTTGCGCACCATGGGGCCGGCTTCCATTGAGGTATGGATTTCATCGCCGGTACGGTCCAGGAAGCCGGTGTTGATAAATACCACGCGCTCGCTGGCGGCCTTGATGCAGGCTTTGAGGTTGACGGTGGTGCGGCGCTCTTCGTCCATGATCCCGACTTTGAGCGTGTTGCGCGGCAGTGCGAGCACATCTTCGATACGGCCAAATAGCTCATTGGTGAACGCCGCTTCTTCCGGGCCGTGCATTTTCGGTTTAACGATGTACACAGAACCGGTGCGGCTGTTGCTGCGCGTGGTCTGGCCGTTGAGGCTGTGGATGGCCGCCAGGCTGGTCAGCAAGCCGTCGAGAATACCTTCGGGCACTTCGTTGCCGTCTTTGTCGAGAATCGCGTCGATGGTCATCAAGTGACCGACGTTGCGCACGAACAACAAAGAACGGCCATGCAGGGTGACGGTGCCACCGTGGGGTGCGGTGTAGGCGCGGTCCGGGTTCATGGTGCGGGTAAAGGTTTCGCCGCCCTTGGACACCTGCTCGCTCAGGTCGCCTTTCATCAGGCCCAGCCAGTTGCGGTAAATCACCACTTTATCGTCGGCGTCGACCGCCGCCACGGAGTCTTCGCAGTCCATGATGGTGGTCAGCGCGGCTTCCATCAGCACGTCTTTGACCCCGGCAGCATCGGTCTGGCCGATGGGGCTGGTGGCATCGATCTGAATTTCGAAGTGCAGGCCGTTGTGCTTGAGCAAAAGGGCGATGGGGGCGGCCGCTTCACCCTGGAAGCCGATCAATTGCGCACTGTCACGCAGGCCCGTGGAGGCACCGCCCTTGAGGGCGACCTGCAAGGCACCGTCAACCAGGGCATAACCGGTGGCGTCAACATGGGAGCCGCTGGCCAGCGGCGCGGCTTCGTCCAGAAAAGCGCGGGCGAAGGCAATGACCTTGTCGCCCCGTACCTTGTTGTAACCGCGGCCTTTCTCGGCACCGTCGGCTTCGCTGATGGCGTCGGTGCCATACAGCGCGTCGTACAGCGAGCCCCAGCGGGCGTTCGAAGCGTTCAGGGCAAAGCGCGCATTCATCACCGGCACCACCAATTGTGGGCCAGCCATGCGGGCGATTTCGTCATCGACGTTTTGCGTCGTTGCCTGGAAATCTGCGACTTCTGGCAGCAGGTACCCGATATCTTGCAGGAAGGCTTTGTAAGCCACGGCGTCATGGGCCTTGCCGGCCTGAGCCTGGTGCCAGGCGTCAATGCGCGCCTGTAAATCGTCGCGTTTGGCGAGCAGTGCTTGGTTCTTGGGTGCCAGGTCATGGATGACCTTGTCGGCCCCGGCCCAGAACTGATCGGCGGTGAGGCCGGTACCGGGAATAGCTTCGTCGTTGACGAAGTCGAACAGGACTTTGGCGACCTGCAGGCCACCGACGTGAACGTGTTCAGTCATTGCTTGCCTCACTCATTTTTATTTAAAGCCTGGGCACCGCATGGCTCGTGCTGGCGGGGCGGTACGGGTATGACAGACGCCTTGGCAGACCGTATTGCGAAATATGTAGTGGTCGCTGCGGCATACTACATGATCAATTGCCGATGTGAAAATCAGACTAATCACGTCGTTCTGCGACCGATTTAGAGCGATCGGTCACATACAAGTACCGGATGTTCTCAAGAAATGCATGAGTTGTTCCAGATAATTATAAAAACAGTACACAATTCATATCTTGAGCCCATCTGCAGGCGCGAGCTGGCTCGCGACCCTTGCTCTTGAAAATCGGCTGGCTGCACCCCCAAGAGCAGTGCCTATACTTGATCGACCCCCAATAAGAGTGAACGGCCATGAACCATCTCGTGATTACGGTGTTTGCCCCCGACAAGGCCGGCCAGGTCGAGCGCATTGCTCAGTGCATAGCCGATGAAGGGGGGAATTGGCTGGAGAGCCGGTTATCGCGCATGGCCGGGCAATTTGCCGGCATCGTGCGGGTCGGGGTTTCAGCCGAAGCGTATGACGACTTGATCAATGCCTTGAAACGGCTGGAGCCGGAAGGCATTCGGGTGCTGGTGGCGCAGAGCGGGATTGAAGAATCTTGCACCTGGAAACCGATTGCGATGGCGCTGGTGGGCAATGATCGGCCCGGCATTGTGCGCGATATCACGCGGGTGTTGACGGAGTTGGGCGTCAACCTGGAGCGGCTGGTCACCGACGTGCGGCCCGCGCCCATGAGCAACGAGCCGTTGTTTCACGCCGATGCGATTCTGGCGGTGCCGCTGACGCTGTCGCTGGCGACCTTACAGGCGAGCCTGGAAGGTCTGGCCGACGAGCTGATGATTGAGCTGGCCCTGCGTGTCGAGGAATAAGCAGCCTGCGGGCGGGGTCAATGGTTGCGCCGCAGGCGCAGCCAGGCATCAACGCTGTACACCGCCAGCCCGGCCCAAATAAACATGAAGGCGATCAGCGTGCTTTGGGTCAAGTGCTCGCCAAAGACGGTCACCGCCAGAATCAGCACCAGTGTGGGGGCCAGGTACTGCATGAACCCCAACGTGGTGTAGGGCAAATGCCGAGCAGCAGCGTTGAAACACACCAGCGGCACCAGCGTGGCGGGGCCGGCCGCCACCAGCAGCCAGGCTTCGGAGCTGCTCCAGAACGCAACGTGAGCGCTGTTGGCTTCGGGGTGCAGCAGCAACCAGGCGATGGACACCGGCACCAGAATCCACGTTTCAACGACCAGGCCCGGTAAGGCCTGCACCGGAGCCTGTTTGCGGATCAACCCGTAAAACCCGAAGCTCAGCGCCAATACCAGCGAGACCCACGGCAGGCTGCCGACCAGCCACACCTGCTGAGCGACGCCAACGATGGCGAGCCCCACCGCCACCCATTGCAAGCGGCGCAGGCGTTCACCCAGCAGCAACATGCCCAGCAAGACATTCACCAGCGGGTTGATGTAGTAACCCAGGCTGGCTTCGAGCATGCGGTCGTTGTTCACGGCCCATACATACGTCAGCCAATTGGTCGCGATCAGCAAGCCGCTGAGGGTCAGCACACCCAGGCGTTTGGGGTGCTCGCGCAATTCCTGCCACCAACCGGGGTGCTTCCACACCAGCAACAGCAAAGAGCCGAACAGCGCCGACCACAGCACTCGGTTCACGATGACTTCGGCGGCCGGTACGCTGGCCAGTAGCTTGAAATAGAGCGGGAACAAGCCCCAGATGATGTAGGCGCTGAGGCCCAGGATATACCCGCGACGCGGGTTGGCGGCTTGCATGCAAAATCCTTGCGTGGGCAACAGACGGGTGTGATACGGGGAGCTTAAGTGTAAGGAGGTTTTACAGAGGTGTCTTGGGTGATATCTGTCGGATATTGGTATTTATCCTGTAGGAGCAGCCGCCCCGGCTGCTCCTACAGGCTTTCCCACCCGCGCGGGGTCAGAACAGTTTGAGTGGTTCTTCATTCAGCGCCGACAATTGCTCCCGCAGCGCCAGTACCTGGTCGCCCCAATAACGCTCGGTGCCAAACCATGGAAAGCTATGTGGGAAGGCCGGGTCGTCCCAGCGCCGTGCCAGCCACGCGCTGTAATGCATCAGGCGCAAGGCGCGCAGCGGCTCGATCAGCGCCAGTTCACGGGGGTTGAAATCATGGAATTCGCTGTAGCCGTCCATCAACTCTGACAACTGACCCAGGCATTCCTGGCGATCCCCTGCGAGCATCATCCACAGGTCCTGCACCGCCGGGCCCATGCGGCAGTCGTCGAGGTCGACGATGTGGAACACTTCGTCGCGGCACATCATGTTGCCGGGGTGGCAATCGCCGTGCATGCGGATGTTGCTGTGCGGGGTGGCGGCGTAGACATCTTCGACACGCTTGAGCAGGTCGCGGGCTACAGATTCGTAGGCCGGCAGCAGGCTGCGTGGAATGAAGTTGCCTTCCAGCAGGGTGGTCAGCGAGTCGTGGCCGAAGTTCTTCACGCCCAGCGCTTCGCGGTGTTCGAAGGGCTTGGTCGCGCCAACGGCATGCAGGCGACCGAGCAATTGCCCAAGGCGGTAAAGCTGGTCGAGGTTGCCAGGTTCCGGAGCGCGCCCGCCACGGCGCGGGAACAGAGTGAAGCGAAAGCCCTCGTGCTCGAACAGGCTCGCGCCGTTGTGAACCAGCGGGGCGACCACCGGCACTTCGCACTCGGCCAGTTCGAAGGTGAAACGGTGTTCTTCGAGGATGGCTTCGTTGGTCCAGCGCTGCGGGCGGTAGAACTTGGCGATCAGTGGCTGTTCGCCTTCGATGCCGACCTGGTACACGCGGTTTTCGTAGCTATTGAGCGCGAGCACACGGGCATCGCTCAGAAACCCGATGCTTTCGACAGCATCGAGCACCAGATCAGGGGTGAGTGTTGCAAACGGATGAGACATGCTGACTCCTGCGCGCAGCAGGCTGCCGCGTCCGGCCATGCATGTTAACGCAGACCGGACGGCAGAGGGTGTCAACTTCCGACGATGCCGCCGTCTTCGCGGCTAATGGCCATGACCGATGACCGAGGCTTGCCATTGGGGATGTGCTCGGGGAAGGTCGAACCGCCATTTTCACCGGGGTGCTGGATGCCCACGAACAGGGTTTTCTGGTCGGGCGAGAAGCTGATGCCCGTCACTTCGCAGCCGACCGGCCCCACCATAAACCGGCGTATTTCGCCGCTGCCCGGGTCGGCGCACAGCATCTGGTTATTGCCCATGCCGGCAAAATCACCGCTGTTGCTGAAGTCGCCATCGGTCAGGATCCACAAGCGCCCGGCATCGTCAAAGCCCAACCCGTCGGGGCTGTTGAACATGTTCTGCGGGGTGATGTTGGCCGAGCCGCCCTTGGGTTGGTGGGCGTGCACCACCGGGTTGCCTGCTACGACAAACAGGTCCCAGTCGAACGTGTCGGCCCCGTGGTCACCGTTGTCGGCTTTCCAGCGCAGGATCTGCCCGTACACGTTTTTCTCGCGCGGGTTGGGGCCGCCGGTGGGTTGCCCGTCTTCGCCGCGTTTGACGTTGTTGGTCAGGGTGCAATACACCTGGCCATCCGTGGGGCTAACAACGATCCATTCCGGGCGGTCCATGCGTGTGGCGTTCACCACACTGCCGGCCAGGCGAGCGTGAATCAGCACTTCGGCCTGGTTGGCAAAACCGCTGCTGGTATCGACACCATTTTTACCGTGGCTCAACTCAACCCACTGGCCTTTGCCTTTGGGGCGATCAGGGTTGTTGTCGCCGTTGTCAAAACGGGCGACGAAGAGCGTGCCGTGATCCAGCAGGTCGCGGTTGGCCCTGGGGTTCTGATGGTCGATGGTGTCGCGGCTGATGAACTTGTAGATGAATTCGCCGCGTTCATCGTCACCCATGTAGACCACGGCGCGGCCGTCCCGGGTTTCGGCCAGGGCGGCGTTTTCGTGTTTGAAGCGGCCCAGCGCGGTGCGTTTGACCGGTATGGACTGCGGGTCGAACGGGTCGATCTCGACGACCCAGCCGTGGCGGTTGAGCTCGTTGGGGTTGGCCGCGAGATCGAAGCGCGGGTCATGGAGGTGCCAATTGATCTCTTTGCTGGCCACCACGGCACCGTAGCGTTTTTGCGCGGCGTCGAAGGTCTGTTTGGGGTCACTGCTGCCAAAGCAATCGGTGAAGTTCTCTTCACAGGTCAGGTAGGTGCCCCAGGGGGTTTTGCCGTTGGCGCAGTTCTGGAACGTGCCCAGTGCACGGGTGCCCGTATTATCGGCTTCGGTGCGCAACAAGGCATGACCCGCTGCCGGGCCGCTCAGGCGGATGGGGGTGTTGCCATGAATACGGCGGTTGAACGGCGAGCCCTGCACAAAGTGCCAGCCGTCGCCCTTGCGGCGGATTTCAATGACCGACACCCCTTCACTGGCCTGAGCCTTGCGAACCTCCTCAAGGGAGGTGGGCGTGCCGCCGTGGGGGTAAAGGTAGCGGTAGTTGGTGTATTCGTTGTTGATGGCCATCAGGGCGCGATGGGGGTCATCGGGAAACGCAAACAGGCTCATGCCGTCATTGTTGTCACCGAACTGCACTTCCTGAGCCGCGGCGGTGCCGTTGCCCGAAGGATCAAACGCCGGGCCGCCGGCTTGCAGCGGCTGGCCCCAGCTGATCAGCACGGATGAACGATAGCCGGGCGGCAAACTGAGGGTGTCGGTGGTGGCGGCGCCAATGCTTTCAAACCCCAGCAGAGGGCTGGAGGCGGTGCTAATGCGGGTCGCCAATGCGCTGCGGCTTAACAGGTTGCCGCCCAAAAAAAGGGCGGCCCCGGCGAGGGCTCCGGCGCTGATAAATCCACGACGACTGAGGCCGACGATCTGCTCAAGGTCGGTGGCTTGATCTTCTTTTAATAGGCTCATGGCAGGCTCTGTTAAGACGGTTTCAGCGGCTACCTTAAGCAGCGGGTATGACAGGAATGTTTCAACTGGCAGGCAAGCCCGGGCGTTCTTACAGCGGCCCGTCAGGCTTGGGCGTTCTGGCCAGGCAGTAGACGTCGACGCGTCGTGCCCCGGCGTTGAGCAGCAGGCGAGCCAGGTGATGCGCGGTAGCACCGGTGGTCAGCACGTCGTCAACCAGGGCCAGGTGCAGCCCGCGAACCGCTATGCCCGGCGCAAGGCTGAACGCGTGTTTCAGGTTGCGCTTGCGCTCCTTGGCGTCCAGGGCCTGTTGCGTGGGCGTGTTCTGGGTGCGCAGTAACCAGTGGGCGCGGCTTGGAATGTTCAGCGGCTTGCTCAGCCAGTCACTGATCATGGCGGCCTGGTTATAGCCGCGTTGGCGCAGGCGCTGGGTGGCCAACGGCACAGGCAGCAGAAAGTCGGGTCGCTCATTGCCTGAGTTGAAGTGATCGAGCAGTGATTGGCTGAGAAGTTCGGCCAAAAGACGACCTTTGGGCCAGTGACTGTTGTGCTTGAAACCAATGATCATGCTGTCGATGGGAAAGCCGTACACCCACGCCGCGTGCACAGACGTGAAGGCCGGTGGTTGTTTGAGGCATTGCCCGCAGGTGAGGCCCGCCATCGGCAACGGCAGGGCGCAACGCTCACAGCGATCGCCCAGCCACGGCAGTTCCAGCTCACAGGCATCGCACAGGGCAATCGCTGTGGCGGTGTGTTCATCGCAGAGCAAACAGGTTTGGTTGTTATTTAACCAGATGTAAACCTTGCGAATCCATTGTGGTTGACAGCTCATGAAGCATCCTTAACCATGTGCGGCATCCGTGCCGTGCCTGAGGCGGTTGCTTCAGGTTCAAGTCAAAGCATAACCATGAGAAACGCCGATGAGCGCCAGCACCCTTGCCAACTTGCGACATGATTGGTCTTTAACCGAGGTTCGGGCGCTGTTCGTCCAACCCTTCAATGATCTGTTATTTCAGGCGCAGACCGTTCACCGCGCGCATTTTGACGCGAACCGGGTGCAAGTCTCGACGCTGCTTTCGATCAAAACCGGTGCATGCCCGGAAGATTGCAAATATTGTCCGCAATCGGGCCACTACAACACGGGCCTGGCCAAAGAGAAGCTGATGCAGGTGCAGGCGGTGCTGGAAGAAGCCGCGCGGGCCAAGGCCATCGGCTCGACCCGTTTCTGCATGGGGGCTGCGTGGAAACACCCCTCCGCCAAAGACATGCCTTATGTGTTGCAAATGGTGCAGGGCGTCAAAGCGCTGGGCCTGGAAACCTGCATGACCCTGGGCAAGCTCGATCAGGAGCAAACCGCAGCCCTGGCCCATGCCGGGCTGGATTACTACAACCACAACCTCGACACCTCGCCGGACTTCTACACCCGTATCATCACCACCCGTACCTACAGCGAGCGCCTGGAAACGCTGAGCTATGTGCGCGATGCCGGCATGAAGATCTGCTCTGGCGGCATCCTGGGCATGGGCGAATCGCTCGATGACCGCGCCAACCTGCTGATTCAACTGGCCAACCTGCCTGAACACCCGGAGTCGGTGCCGATCAACATGCTGGTGAAAGTGGCCGGCACACCGCTGGAAAACGCTGACGATGTCGACCCTTTCGACTTCATTCGCATGCTGGCGGTGGCGCGCATCCTGATGCCGAAAAGCCATGTGCGTTTGTCCGCCGGGCGCGAGGCGATGAACGAGCAAATGCAGGCGCTGGCTTTTATGGCCGGAGCCAATTCGATTTTCTACGGTGACAAGTTGCTGACCACGGCCAACCCCCAGGCTGACAAAGACATGCAGTTGTTCGCACGCCTGGGCATCCTGCCCGAGGCCCGTGAAGAGCATGCCGATGAAGTGCATCAGGCGGCCATCGAGCACGCCTTGATGGACCAGCAGTCCAGCGAGCAGTTTTATAACGCTGCGGTGTAAGGCTGGTCACAATCCTCCCTGTAGGAGCGAGCTTGCTCGCGATCTTTTAAAAGCGCGCTCCTACAAAGTCTTCTGCGCTTTCTGAGGCCAGCATGTCTTTTGATTTAAACGCTCGTCTGGCCGCGCGTCGTGCCGACCATTTGTATCGCCGTCGCCCGTTACTGGAAAGCCCGCAAGGGCCGCAGGTGGTGGTCGATGGCCAGCCGCTGTTGGCCTTTTGCAACAACGATTACCTGGGCCTGGCCAACCACCCACAGGTGATTGAAGCCTGGCGTGCCGGTGCGCAGCGCTGGGGCGTGGGCGGCGGCGCGTCGCACCTGGTGATCGGCCACAGCACCCCGCACCATGCGCTGGAGGAAGCGTTGGCCGAGTTCACCGGGCGACCCCGTGCGCTGCTGTTCAGCAACGGCTATATGGCCAATATGGGCGCGGTCACCGCGTTGGTCGGGCAGGGCGATACGGTGCTGGAAGACCGCCTCAACCATGCGTCGTTGCTTGACGCCGGGTTGTTGAGCGGTGCGCGCTTCAATCGTTATTTGCATAACGATGCCGCCAGCCTGGCCAAACGTCTGGAAAAAGCGTGCGGCAATACACTGGTCGTGACCGATGGCGTGTTCAGCATGGACGGTAATCTGGCCGATTTGCCCGCCTTGGCCCGCGAAGCCAAGGCCAAAGGCGCGTGGCTGATGGTCGACGATGCCCACGGTTTTGGCCCGTTGGGGGCCAATGGCGGCGGAATTGTCGAGCACTTGGGCATGAGCCTTGAAGACGTACCGGTGCTGGTGGGCACCCTGGGCAAGGCGTTTGGCACCAGCGGCGCGTTTGTGGCGGGCAGTGAAGACCTGATCGAAAGCCTGATCCAGTTCGCTCGGCCTTACATCTACACCACCAGCCAGCCGCCTGCGCTGGCCTGCGCGACGCTCAAAAGCCTTGAACTGTTGCGCACCGAGCATTGGCGGCGCGAGCACCTCAATTCGTTGATCCGTCAGTTCCGTCAGGGGGCCGAGCAGATCGGCCTGCAACTGATGGACAGCTTCACTCCGATTCAACCGATTAAGGTCGGCGACAGCGCGCAGGCGGTGCGCTTGTCGGAGCAATTGCGCGCGCGCGGTGTGCTGGTGACCGCCATTCGCCCTCCCACCGTGCCGGTGGGCAGTGCGCGCTTGCGGGTAACGCTGTCGGCGGCTCACACGTCAGCGCAGGTGCAGCTATTGTTAAGCGCACTGGATGACTGTTGGCGTGCGCGGGAGTCTGACCATGCGTGACCGTTTGATTTTGCTACCGGGCTGGGGCTTGGGCGTTTCGCCGCTTGAACCGCTGGCTTCAGCGTTGCGCGGGCTGGATGAACACGTGCGGGTCGACATCGAACCGCTGCCGCTGCTGCCGTCAACCGCGCTGGATGACTGGCTCGACGAGCTGGACGCCACCTTGCCCGACAACGCCTGGCTGGGCGGCTGGTCACTGGGCGGGATGCTCGCCGCTGAACTGGCGGCGCGCCGGGGTGATCGCTGCTGCGGGCTGGTGACACTGGCCAGCAACCCCAGTTTTATCGTGCGCGACGCCTGGCCAGCCGCCATGGCGACGGCCACGTTTGAAGCCTTTGTGAGTGGGTTTCGCGAGGCCCCCAACACTACGCTCAAGCGTTTTGCGTTGCTGTGCAGCCCAGGCAAAGGCATGGCCAACCTGCTATTGAACGGTGCACCCAAAGTGTCGCCCGATTTGCTGCTGGCTGGGCTTGAATTGCTCGGCAGGCTGGACACGCGCTTGGCCTTGCAACGCTTCCACGGCCCGCAGTTGCACCTGTTTGCCGGGGACGATGCGCTGGTGCCCATAGAGGCGGCTCACCAAGTGCTGAGGCTGGTGCCCGATGTCGAAGTGGGCCTGATTGAACAGGCCTGTCACGCTTTTTTGCTGGAGGCTCCCCACGAATTGGCGGCGGCCATTCAGGCGTTCTTACATGAGTCGGGTGATGACTGATTTGAGTGTTACAACCCTCGGGCATGCCTTGCCCGACAAGCGTCAGGTAGCGGTTTCATTTTCCCGGGCGGCGGCCAGCTACGACAGTGTGGCCGAGCTGCAACGGGCAGTGGGTCATGAGTTGTTGGCGCAACTGCCCGCCCGCTTGGCCCCGGAGCGCTGGCTGGACCTGGGCAGTGGTACGGGGTATTTCAGCCGGGCGCTGGGCCAGCGTTTTGCTGGCAGCGAAGGGCTGGCGCTGGACATCGCCCAAGGCATGCTGGCCTTCGCTCGCCCCCAAGGCGGGGCGCAGCACTTTATTGCGGGTGATGCCGAACACTTGCCCTTGCAGGCGGGCCGTTGCGAGGTGATTTTTTCCAGCCTGGCGCTGCAGTGGTGCGCCGATTTCAAGGCCGTGCTGAACGAGGCGCATCGAGTCCTCAAGCCCGGTGGGGTAATGGCGTTCAGTAGCTTGTGTGTCGGCACATTGAGCGAGTTGCGCGACAGTTGGCGGGCAGTGGACGGCCAGGTTCATGTCAATCGCTTTCGCCCGTTCGAGGTGTACCAACAGGCGTGTGCGGCCAGCGATTTTCAGGTCATCAGCTTGCGTAATCAGGCGCATGTGCTGCACTACCCTCACGTGCGTCAACTGACCCATGAGCTCAAGGCGTTAGGGGCGCACAACCTCAACCCCGGCCGTCCCGAAGGGTTGACCGGCCGCGCGCGGCTTCAGGGGTTGATCAGTGCCTACGAGCATTTCCGTCAACCGCAAGGCCTGCCTGCGACCTATCAAGTGGTCTACGGCCTGCTGGAGAAAGCGCGATGAGCCCTGCCTATTTTATAACCGGCACCGACACGGACGTGGGCAAAACCACCATTGCAGCGGGCTTGTTGCATGCCGCGCGCGAGGCGGGCATGAGCACCGTTGCAGGCAAGCCGGTGGCCTCCGGGTGCGAGATCACCCCACAGGGGCTGCGCAATGCCGATGCGCTGGCGCTGATGGCCGAGAGTTCGTTGAAACTGGCCTATGAGGAGGTCAACCCAGTGGCCTTTGAACCGCCGATAGCCCCGCATATAGCGGCGCGTGAAGCGGGCGTGGTGTTAAGCGTGCAGTCGTTATTGACCCCCATGCAGCAGATTCTCGACCGCCAGGCCGATTTCACCCTGATAGAAGGGGCGGGCGGTTGGCGCGTGCCGTTGTCGGGCCAGGACAGCCTGTCGGACCTGGCGCTGGCACTGGATTTACCGGTAATCCTGGTGGTGGGGGTGCGCTTGGGGTGCATCAGCCACGCCTTGCTGACCGCCGAAGCCATTGAACGTGATGGCCTGCAGTTGGCCGGGTGGGTGGCCAATATCATTGGCCCCAAAACTTCGCGCCTGGAAGAAAACCTCGCCACGCTGGCGGAGCGGCTCCCCGCCCCTTGCCTGGGCCGTGTGCCCAAGCTCAAAACGGCCTCGGCACAAAAGGTGGCGGAGCACCTGCAACTGGATTTGCTGGACTAAGCTCTCCGCCAACGGTAGGCGCGAGCGTGTTTGCGATCTTTTAAAAAGATCAAAAGATCGCGAGCACGCTCGCTCCTACAAGAATTGATGACACCCTCTCTCTCTTTTGTTTATGCGTGCCAAGACGAACGGCGGCTTTACGCTGCTTGACAATAAATAGGCGTAAACGTATGTTTCAAACACCTGTTTGACCGCCAATAACAAATCCACGCGGTTGTTCATCCCCGGATTCATCAGCAGAGGTTTATCGCTATGCCTGATTACAAGGCCCCCTTGCGTGATATTCGTTTCGTTCGTGACGAACTGCTCGGTTACGAAGCGCATTATCAAAGCCTGCCGGCTTGCCAGGACGCTACTCCAGATATGGTCAGTGCCATTCTCGAAGAAGGCGCCAAGTTCTGTGAGCAGGTGCTGGCACCGCTGAACCGCGTGGGTGACATCGAAGGCTGCACCTGGAGTGAATCCGGGGTCAAAACCCCTACCGGCTTTAAAGAAGCCTACAAACAATTCGTTGAAGGCGGCTGGCCAAGCCTGGCGCATGACGTTGAGCACGGTGGTCAGGGCTTGCCTGAGTCGCTGGGCCTGGCAATCAGTGAAATGGTTGGCGCGGCCAACTGGTCGTGGGGCATGTACCCGGGCCTGTCGCATGGCGCGATGAACACCATCTCCGAGCACGGTACGCCGGAGCAGCAAGAAACCTACCTGACCAAACTGGTCACGGGCGAGTGGACCGGCACCATGTGCCTGACCGAGCCGCATTGTGGTACCGACCTGGGCCTGTTGCGCACCAAGGCTGAGCCTCAGGCGGATGGCTCGTACAAGGTATCGGGCACCAAGATCTTTATCTCGGCCGGTGAACACGACATGGCCGACAACATCGTCCATATCGTGTTGGCACGCCTGCCGGATGCGCCTGCGGGCACCAAAGGCATCTCGCTGTTTATCGTGCCCAAGTTCAACGCCAATGCCGACGGCAGCCTCGGTGAGCGCAACGCGGTGTCCTGTGGCTCCCTCGAACACAAAATGGGCATCCACGGTAACGCCACGTGCGTGATGAACTTTGATGGCGCTACCGGTTACCTGATCGGCCCAGCCAATAAAGGCCTGAACTGCATGTTCACCTTTATGAACACCGCCCGTCTGGGCACTGCGCTGCAAGGCTTGTCCCACGCTGAAATCGCCTTTCAGGGTGGCTTGAAATACGCACGCGACCGCCTGCAAATGCGCTCGTTGACCGGCCCTAAAGCCCCGGACAAACCGGCTGACCCGATCATCGTTCACCCTGATGTGCGCCGTATGCTGTTGACCACCAAGGCGTTCGCCGAAGGCAACCGGGCGATGGTGTATTTCACTGCCAAGCAGGTCGACATCGTGAAATACGGTGTGGATGAAGACGAGAAGAAGAAAGCCGATGCCCTGCTGGCTTTCATGACGCCCATTGCCAAGGCCTTCATGACCGAAGTGGGCTTTGAGTCGGCCAACCACGGTGTTCAAATTTACGGTGGTCACGGTTATATCGCCGAGTGGGGCATGGAGCAGAACGTTCGCGACAGCCGCATTTCGATGCTGTACGAAGGCACCACCGGCATCCAGGCACTCGACCTGCTGGGTCGCAAAGTGTTGATGACCCAAGGCGAGGCCCTCAAGGGTTTCACCAAGATCGTGCACAAGTTCTGCCAGGCCAACGAATCCAACGACGCGGTCAAAGAATTCGTCGCGCCACTGGCTGCGCTGAACAAAGAGTGGGGCGAGTTGACCCTGAAGGTTGGTATGGCGGCCATGAAAGACCGTGAAGAAGTGGGGGCGGCCTCGGTCGACTACCTGATGTATTCCGGTTATGCCTGCCTAGCGTACTTCTGGGCCGACATGGCTCGCCTGGCTGCCGAAAAACTGGCAGAAGGCACATCGGAGGCCGCGTTCTATAACGCCAAGCTGCAAACGGCGCGCTTCTACTTCCAGCGCATCCTGCCGCGTACCCGCGCGCACGTTGCCACCATGCTCTCGGGCGCTGCCAACCTGATGGACATGAAAGAAGAAGATTTCGACCTGGGCTACTAAGCCCCGGCGCTTGAACTGAAAGCCGCGTTTCCCTTAGGGGGGCGCGGCTTTTTGCTGTTGGCATCGCGTAGGAGCGAGCTTGCTCGCGATCTTTTAAATGATCAAAAGATCGCGAGCAAACTGGCCCCTACCGAGAGTTGTGTGACCCTTTCAGTATCTTGGGTCACTTATAGACCCTATGTATTGCTTCCGTCATTAAGCTAGACTCCAATCCCCATTAATCATCGTTTACAGATCACGAGGTTTGCCATGGCCGATTACAAAGCGCCCCTGCGCGATATGCGCTTCGTCCTCAATGAAGTGTTTGACGTCGCCACGCTCTGGGCGCAGTTGCCTGCATTGGCCGAAACCGTCGACGCGCAAACGGTTGAAGCCATTCTTGAAGAGGCTGGCAAGGTCACCGCTAAAAGCATCGCCCCGTTAAGCCGCAGCGCTGACGAAGAAGGCTGCCATTGGCACGACACCGTGGTTACCACCCCGGCCGGTTTTGTCGACGCTTACAATACCTACGCCGAGGGCGGCTGGGTCGGTGTGGGCGGCGCGCCGGAATTCGGCGGTATGGGCATGCCCAAGTCGGTGTCGGCCCAAGTTGAAGAAATGATCAACTCGTCGAGCCTGGCCTTCGGTTTGTACCCGATGCTCACGGCCGGGGCTTGTGTGTCGATCAATGCCCATGCCAGCGAAGAATTGAAGGCCACTTACCTGCCGAATATGTACTCGGGTGTGTGGTCCGGTTCTATGTGCCTGACCGAAGCCCATGCCGGGACGGACCTGGGCATCATTCGCACCAAAGCCGAGCCGCAAGCAGATGGCAGCTACACCCTCAGCGGCACCAAGATTTTTATCACCGGTGGTGAGCACGACCTGACTGAAAACATCATCCATTTGGTGCTGGCCAAGCTGCCGGATGCCCCGGCGGGTCCGAAAGGCATTTCGCTGTTTTTGGTGCCCAAGTTCCTGGTCAATGCCGACGGCAGCCTGGGCGAGCGCAACCTGGTCTCGTGCGGTTCTATTGAACACAAAATGGGCATTCAGGCGTCGGCCACCTGTGTGATGAACTTTGATGGGGCGGTCGGTTATCTGGTGGGTGAGCCAAACCGTGGTCTGGCGGCGATGTTCACCATGATGAACTACGAGCGGTTGGGGGTTGGCATTCAGGGCTTGGCGTCGGGCGAGCGTTCTTACCAGAATGCGGTGGAATACGCCCGCGACCGCCTGCAAGGGCGCGCGGCGACAGGTGCTCAGGCGAAGGACAAACCGGCCGACCCGATCATCGTTCATGCGGACGTGCGTCGCATGCTGCTGACCATGAAGGCCTTTAACGAAGGCGGGCGTGCATTTTCGACGTACGTGGCCAACCAGTTGGACATTGCCAAGTTCAGTGAAGACCCTCAGGCGCGTGAGCGTGCCGACGGGTTGGTGGCGCTGTTGACGCCGGTAGCCAAGGCCTTTTTGACGGACCTGGGGTTAGAAACCACGGTGCATGGCCAACAAGTGTTCGGTGGCCACGGCTACATTCGCGAATGGGGCCAAGAGCAATTGGTGCGTGATGTGCGCATTACCCAAATCTACGAAGGCACCAACGGTATTCAGGCGTTGGACCTGATGGGTCGCAAGATCGTGGCCAATGGGGGGGCTTACTACCGGCTGTACGCAGACGAAATTCGCCAGTTCATCCATTCGGCCAATGCCGACCTGAGTGAGTTTACCCAGCCGTTGGCAAAAGCTTTGGACACACTTGATGAATTGACAGGCTGGGTGCTGAACCAGTCTAAAGACAACCCGAACGAAATCGGTGCGGCCTCCGTCGAGTACCTGCAAGTTTTTGGTTACACAACGTATGCGTACATGTGGGCATTGATGGCGAAGGCGGCATTGGGCAAAGAGGCACAAGAGCCGTTCTATGTCAGCAAATTGGGCACTGCACGCTTCTATTTCGCGCGTTTGCTGCCCCGTATCCACTCGTTGAGCGCGTCTGTGAGGGCGGGCAGCGAGTCGCTTTATTCGCTGGATGAAGCACATTTTTAAAGCGTTGAGTGCAATGTAAGCATTTGCTTACATTACATGCTGACAATCTCCCATATCGTTTACTGGGTTCCATGGGTAATCTAATTTCCATGGACGTAGGGCAGGAAGCCCAAAGAAACAACACGGACACGTAGGATTCTGCCAGGACGGCGGAGTGAAAAGGATGTCAGGGAAACAGTATGCAAAACCCCGCCTAGGCGGGGTTTTCTTTTTTGTGCGTATGAATTTTCACACTTCCTACAGAATCATAGGGGGTGTATGACGTCTTCAAGCAAGGCACGCAGCATGCCCAAAGTGGCTTGCTGGCGCTGCACATCGCGGTACACCAACCCCACCTTCAGCGGCACTCTAGGTTCACTCAGCGGTTTCCAGAGCAGCGCCTGGTCGTCATGCACGTGGCGTGAGCGCCCCGGTAGCACCGTGGCCAGTTTGGTGTGGGGCAAACTCTCCAGAATGCCAGCCATGGTGTTCAGCTCGGCCTGTACCTGTGGGCGGCGTCCCAGGCTGGCCAGTTGGCTTTTCCAGATTTGCCGCACCTGAAACTCTTCGCCCAGCAGCAGCATGGGCAATTCAGCGGCCTGGGTCAGCGAGACTTTTTTGAACTCGCGCAATGGGTGATCGGCGGGGATGACCAGTTGCAGCTCATCTTCGTAGAGCAGTAAGCCGTGCAGCCCGGGCTGGCGAGGCGGCAAGTAGCTGATGCCGATGTCGAGCGAACCATTCAGCAAGCGCCGTTCAATTTCAATGCCGGTTAATTCGTAAATCTGCACCACCAGGTGCGGTTGAGCCTGACGCACCCGTTCCAGCATGTGCGGCACCAGGCTGGTGTGCACGGTTTGCAGCACGCCAATGGCAATGGTGCGCAGCGCCTGGCCCTGAAAGTTGCTCAACGCCTCTTTGGCCCGCTGCAAACCGTCGAGCAGCGGCAAGGCGTGGTTGTACAGCGTGTGCGCGGCGAGTGTGGGCAACAGACGCTTGCTGCTGCGCTCAAACAGGCTGACGTCGAGGTTGTGTTCGAGGTGGCGTATTTGCTGCGACAACGCAGGCTGGGAAATGGACAACCGTTCGGCCGCACGGCCCACATGGCCTTCTTCGTAGACCGCGACGAAATAGCGCAGTTGCTTGAAATCCATAAGTAATACTTATCGAAAATGCTTAAAAAACGAAATGGCTCAAAAGGCCGCAGACGCCTAGTCTACGCCCATTCAACGAGGCCTATCGAGCCCGAGAGTCCAATTTACACAGCCTCTGTGAAGTGTTTTTACATAGGCAAGGCTAAAAACCCGGTAGAGGTTTTAACGCCGCGAGCTGTACCAGGCCGGTTGCAAACCGAATCTGATTGTGGTCACAAGGTCACCGTGCATGAACCTGTTTAACCTGCGTCGCCCAGCGCCGAGCCTCGATGACTTGGCGGCTGAATATGCCCCTGCCGTGTTTGATAACCGCCAGAACCGTGAATGCCTGATGCCCACTGTCGAACGCGCCACCCCAGTGTTTGTGCGCGGCCAGGGTTCGTGGATGTGGGACAGCGACAACCGGGCGTATCTGGATTTCACGCAAGGGGCCGGTGGCAACAGCCTGGGTCATAGCCCGTCGGTGTTGGTCAAGGCGATGACGGATCAGGCGCAATCGTTGATCAACCCGGGTGCGGGCTTTTATAACCGTGCACTGTTGAGTCTGGCTCAGCGGTTGTGCGAAAGCACTGGCAGCGACCAGGTGCATTTTCTTAACACCGGGGCGGAAGCCAACGAAGGTGCGATCAAACTGGCGCGTAAATGGGGCCAACTGCATCGCGGCGGCGCGCATCGGATTATTACGGCAACCGGCAGTTGCCATGGCGGCAGCTTTGGCGCGATGTCCGCGTCGGGCAGTGGCGGGCTCTCAAACCGTTTTGAACCGCAACTGCCGGGTTTCATCCATGTGCCGTTTAACGATCTGCCCGCGTTGCATGCGGCGGTCGATGCGCAAACCGTGGCCATCTTGCTGGAGCCGGTGCAGAGCGAGGCGGGCGTTATCCCGGCCACCGAGCATTACCTCAAGGGCGTGGAGCGGTTGTGCCGGGAGCTGGGTATTTTGCTGATTCTGGATGAAGTCCAGGCCGGTATGGGACGCTGCGGCACGTTGTTGGCCGAACAGAATTACGGCGTGCGCGCCGACATTCTTACGCTGGGCAAAGGCTTGGGCGGGGGTGTGCCACTGGCTGCGCTGCTGGCGCGCGGCAAGGCTTGCTGTTTTGAGCCGGGTGAGTTGCAGGGCACCCATCATGGCAACGCGTTGATGACGGCTGCAGGCGGTGCGGTACTCGAAACGTTGCTGGAAAAAAACTTTCTGCCGCACGTTCGTGAGACCGGGCTCTATTTGCGTGAAGGGCTTGCCGGGCTGGCCAATCGTTATGCCCAAGGTGAGTTACGCGGCCAGGGTTTGTTGTGGGGCCTGACCTTATTGGATGACTCGGCAGAAGCCGTGGTCAAGGCGGCCTTGTGTGAAGGTTTGTTGATCAGCGCGCCGCAACCCGATTGCATACGCTTTACGCCGGCGCTGTGTGTCAGCAAAGGCAATATTGATGAAATGTTACTGCGTCTGGCCCGGGCTTTTGCTCGGGTGCGGACCGCACAATTGCAGTGCCGCCGTGGGGTTGCCGTTTGAGCCTGGCCCCGCCACTGCTGTAAAGAACCGTCTCGCGGTGTACCGCGCGCCCTGTGCCTGTTTCGTTCGGCACGGGGCGTTTTTTTGCCTGTGGATAACTGGGCGTCGAGCCTTCAGGGCGCGTGTTCTACCCAGTGGCCCGCATCACCTCGCATTAAAACCGCCATTCCTGACGCCGCTACCGCTTGGGTGCGGGCCGTGTTGTGCTGACGGTTATCGCTGACTCATCGCGGCGGGCGCGCAAACGGTCCTGGGCAAACGTACGCAGGCCACGGTGGGCGCTGGTTTGCCCGCGAATCAGACCTGCGCTGACCGGCTCTTTTACTGAGCCGAGCGCAACGTCGGATACCGGCAGTGGGGGGGTGCAACGTTGCCCCAGCGCCAGCAATTCATCCAGAGGCAGTGGCCCCGCCAGGTTCAGGGTCATCTTTGCGGCCTGGTAGAACTGTTGGTAAAAGGCATTCAGCGCGGGCTGAAAGGCATTGCAGTTGCCCACCAGCGGCTCCCGTTGCAGCCCGGGTTCACGGGCCTGGACGAAAGATTCGACCTGCAGAACGTCACGTTCACGCAGTGGGTCGTTCAGGTTCATGCGCGGGTGTCCAAGCATGTCGCACAGACGCTCAAGGGCCCCGTCCAGCGCGTCGGGACCCACTTCAAAAGCGAAATCGGTATGCCGTTCATGGGTTTGCACGTTGACCTGGCCGCCGTGACGCTGGACGTAAGCCATCAGGTTGTCTTGCGCAGGAAAACGCTCGGTGCCGAGAAACAGCCAGTGTTCCAGAACATACACCAGCTCGGGCCATGCCGCAGGCTGATCCTGGCGGCCGGCAGCGACCCGTAAAACGGCCGTGCAATGTTCGAGGTGCGGCTCATGGCGCGCGGAAAGGGTCAGACCGCTTGGCAGGGTCAATGATTGGGGCTGGGGGTGGTTCAGCGCAGGCATGGGCAGTTCCGGAACAGAGAAGCCCCCATGCTAGCGGATTGCGGGGGCTTAGCGCTCGCTCAGCGCAGCGTAAAGCGCCGGGCGGCGGTCGGCCAGGTAGTCGTTGCCCTGTTTCGCGACGATCAGGTGTGAGCGCTCAAGCGTGGCGACCACCAAGGCCTCGTCCTGGCCGCCCAGCGCCATTTGCTGACCGTCGGGTGCCGCGATACTGCTTTGGCCGCAATAATGGATCGGCCCTTCATGCCCGCAATAGTTGGCGTAAGCCACATAGCACTGGTTTTCCAGCGCGCGGCTGCGCACGGTGACTTCGCAGACCGTGGTGTAGGGCAGCATATTGGCGGTGGGCACAACGATCAGCTCGGCCCCGGCCAACGCCAGGCGTCGGGCGTTTTCCGGGAATTCCAGGTCGTAGCAGATCAGCATTCCGAGCTTCCAGCCATTGAGTTCAACCACGGCGTAGGCGTCTGGGCCGGGGCTGAACATGGCCTTGTCCAGGTCACCGAACAGGTGAGTCTTGCGGTAGTTGAGCAGGCGTTGGCCGTGGGCGTCGATCAGTTGCACGCTGTTGTAGATCTGCCCGTCTGCGGCACGCTCGGGGTAGCCGTAGGCGATTGCCATGCGGCTGGACCTGGCCAGTTCGGCAACCTGCCGGGCGGCGTCGCCGTCATGGGCTTGCGCCAGTGTTGCGACCGCTTCGCCACCGATGTTGTAACCCGTGAGAAACATCTCGGGCAGGACCAGCAAGTCGATGCCCTGAGACTTCGCGGCGATGTTTTTCAAGCGTTGCAGGTTACCCGCGACATCCAGTTGCAACGGCGGGCATTGGTAAAGGGCGACGCGCATGGGGTTCTCCTTGAGAGGAACGCGGCAGGTGCGCGCTGGCGGGATCTTTTTAATCGATCGCGAGCAAGCGCGCCTACAGGGGAAGATGGATCAGTCTGACAGGGCGATCGGGCCGATGTCATTGAATACGTCGCCCGGCCCCGGGTTATCGGCAGGGGTGCTGCCGCCAAAGTGATTCATGATGCCCCACACCGCATTGAGTGAGGTTTGCACGGCCCCTTCTACCCAGGCGGGTGTCCAGGACACATCGTCGCCGGCGATGAAAATTCCGCGTTGTTCGCGGGGGAAATCCTGCTGCATAAAGTGTGCGTACATGCGCTGGTTATAGCGGTAGTGGCCCGGCAAAGCCCCTTTGAAAGCACCCAGGAAATGCGGGTCGGCTTCCCATGACACGGTGATCGGATCGCCAATGATGCGGCTGGCGATATCGACCTTCGGGTAAATTTTCTTAAGCGAGTCGAGCGCCAGTTTTACGCGTTTTTCCACCGGGTGCGGGAGCATTTTCAGCGCATCGCTCATCCAGGAATACGACAGGCAAATCACACCGGGCTTGTCGTCACCATTGTCGAACAGGTACGTGCCGCGCGTCAGGCGGTCGGTGAGGGTCATGCTCATCAGGTCGCGACCGGTTTCAGGGTCTTTGTCTTTCCAGAACGGGCGGTCGACCATGACGAAGGTTTTCGACGATTGCATATAGCGGGTGCGGTCCAGCGCCATCCAGACCTTTTGTGAGAACAGCGATTCTTCGCATTCGATTTGCGTGGTCAGCAGCCAGCTTTGGCAGGTAACCAGCACGGCCTCGTAAGGGCGGGTCACACCGAGGTTATCAGTGACCGAAAACAACCCGTCTGGTGTACGAGAAATGGCTTTTACCCCCGTGCGCGGCGCGCCATGGTGCAGCGAACTCAAGCTGGTCCCGGCAGGCCAGTGCGCGCAACGCTCCGGCGCGTGGCGCCAGATGCCCAGCGGCACCTGCTCAACCCCGCCCACCACAAGGTGCTGGTGATCGTCGCAGTTGGTCATCACCACGCGGAAGATTTCCAGCATGGAGTTGGGGAAGTCCGAATCCCAGCCGCCGGTGCCGAAGCCCACTTGGCCAAACACTTCGCGGTGTTGGAATGAGAGCTTGGCGAAGGCCTTGGACGTGGCCACAAAGTCATAGAAAGTGCGGTCGTCCCACAGCGGCACCAGCGTATTCCAGAGTGCCTTCAGGCGCGGCACGTCGCGATCACGGATCGCCTGTTGAATATCGCCAAACTGCGAGCCGGCTTCCAGCGCGTCGGCCCAGGCGTCAGCGACTTCCTGAAACAGCGCAGGCAAGTCCGCCAGTTTTTGCGCGTAGAAGGTTTGGCCTTCAAGGTCGATCACCGTGCTGCCAGACGCGGGTGTCAGGGGGTTGGGGAAGGGCTTGGTTTCAAGCCCGAGCTTATCGACATAGTGATAAAACGCGGTAGATGACACCGGAAAACGCATGCCGCCCAACTCGGCGATAACCCCTTCGCTGCCCTCGAACGCTTGGGAACGCAGGCGCCCGCCCATCTTCGATGCTTCATAGACCACCGGTTTGAGGCCCAGCTTCATCAGTTCATAAGCCGCCACCATGCCCGCCATGCCGGCCCCGACAATCGCAACCTCTGCCCCCAGTTTGTCAGCCGGGATACTGCCGAGCCCTGCGGGGTGTTCGATCCAGTCATCAAAGGCAAACGGAAAATCCGGGCCGAAGATGGTGATGGGCTTTTTACCGTCGGCGGGGTGGCGATTATGCGTGTTCATGGCTGACCTTGATGGCGACTCGCTTTACACGAGTATAGGAAAAGACAACGCCATCATAGGGTGCGCGCCATACGGTATTAAGACGCAAAGTGTCGTCGTTATGACCTATTTTAAGTCAATGTGACGAACTTGGTAGACATATTGACCTGCAGGCCTGTCGAAACGACTTAGCCGCGGTCAACCTTGCTGCTCAGAATGATAGAGGTGGTGGTCTTCTCGACACCCTCCACACTGCCGATTTGGTCCAGCAACTGGTCGAGTTGCTCGGGCGAGTCACTGCGCAGCCAGGCCACATAATCGAACTCGCCACTCACGGCGCACAACTGCTGCACCTGCGCCATTGCACTCAAACGTTTGACCACCTCTTTGCCAGAGCGTGGCTGCACGGTGATTCCGACATAGGCCTGCAGCCCGCCATCCACCAAGCGTTGCCCCAGACGCACGCCGTAACCGGTGATGACCTTGGCTTTTTCCAGCCGGGCCAGGCGTGAAGTGACCGTCGTGCGCGCAATCCCCAACTGCCGAGCCAGCATCGCCACACTCTCGCGGGCATTGAGTTGCAGTGCCGCAATCAATTGACGGTCGATTTCATCCAGCGTGGGGGGGCGGGAATCAGGCAAGGAAAACTCCAGAGGCAGTAGAGATAAGCCGCCATGGTACAAAACTTGAGCGTCGCACACACAGACGCTGTGCGGTAACCGCTTGGCCGCTGATCAGAGCCTTTCGATGCAACCCGCCTCAGTCGACGCTAACGCTACCCGCGCATTCGCGGCAGGACTGTCGGCATAAATAGAGTGGACAGGGGGGTAAAACTTTTTTACTCTAGCAGCAATTCAGAACGTAGTTCTATCAGGTAGAACGTTCCGGGATTGATCGTAACTGCCCTTTTCCTATAAAAACAAAAGAGGACCCCCCCATGTTGTGTGTGACTAAGCGCTGTGCGCTTGGCCTCGTCGCCCTGCTGGTTGCCGGCAGCCTGCACGCTGAGCCACGTCGTCCGGAATGCATTGCGCCGTCCAGCCCGGGCGGTGCGTTCGATTTGACCTGCAAGCTGGCGCAAAGCGGTTTGAAGGACATTGAACTGCTCAAGGCCCCCATGCGTGTGACGTACATGCCGGGCGGTATTGGTGCCGTTGCTTACAACACCCTCGTTGCCCAACGGCCTACTGACCCCGGTGCGATTGTTGCGTTCTCCAGCGGCTCGCTGCTGAACCTGGCGCAAGGCAAGTTCGGCCGTTACAACGAAACCGACGTGCGCTGGCTGGCGGCTGTGGGCGCGAGCTATGGCGTGATTGCAGTGCGTAAGGATTCTCCCTATCAGAACCTTGATGACCTGATTGGGGCACTGCGCGAAAACCCTGCGGTTACGCCGCTCGGCGCGGCGGGCACGGTGGGCAGCCAGCACTGGATGCAGGCGGCGCTGCTGAGCCGCGAAGGTGGCGTCGACCCGCGCAAGTTGCGCTATGTGGGTTTTGACACCAACGGTGATGTGTTCACCGCGTTGCTCGGTGGCCACGTGGGCGTGATCAGCGGTGATATCGCGGTTGCCGCGCCGTATGTCGAAGCCGGTGATGTGCGGGTTCTGGCGCTGCTGGCGGACGAGCGCCTGGAAGGCAAGCTGTCGTCATTTCCAACGGCCAAAGAACAGGGCTACAACGTTTCCTGGCCCGTCATCCGTGGCTTCTTTATGGGGCCGAAGGTCAAGGAGGCGGACTTTGAGTGGTGGCGCAATTCGTTTGAAACACTGATGAACACGGACGAATTTGTGAAGCTGCGCGATCAGCGGGAAATGTACGCCTTTTCCATGACGGGTGATGAGCTGACCCAGTACGTCAACAACCAGGTCAAGGAATACAAGCAACTGGCGGATGAGTTCGGCCTTATCCAGTGAGTTGACAGATGGCGTGCGCCGATGGAGCCGGCTGCCCCTGGCGCGGGGCGCACGCTCCCCTCTTGTCCACAGTGCTTGCCGCTACCTGAAAAGGTCATGGCGGCCAGGTTGCGCCACTTATAAAAATAATGGAGGCGGGTTATGCCCATCCTTAAATGCCTGTCGCTGCGTGTTGCGGCTTGTTCGACGCTGCCGCTGGTGGCGTTTACTGCCAGTTCAGTGAGCGCCGAAGGCTTCTTCGAAGACAGTTCGGCCAAGCTTGATATGCGCAATTTCTACCTGAACCGCGATTTCCGTGATGGCAGTGGGCAAAACAAGCGTGAAGAGTGGGCTCAAGGGTTCATTCTCAACCTGCGCTCCGGTTACACAGCCGGCACGGTGGGGTTTGGGGTGGACGCTTTGGCGATGCTCGGGGTAAGGCTTGATTCCAGCCCGGACCGTACCGGCACCGGCTTGTTGCCAACGCACAAGGACAGCGGTCGTGCGGCGGGCGAGTACTCCAAACTGGGCCTGACCGCCAAGGCCAGGGTTTCCAACAGCGAGCTGAAGGTCGGCACGTTGATCCCCAAGTTGCCAACCGTACAACCCAACGATGGGCGGATTTTGCCTCAGGTTTTCCGGGGTGGGCAGTTGACGTCCAAAGAGTGGGACGGCCTGACGGTCAATGCCGGTCGCCTGAACCGGGTGACGGCTCGTGAAGAGACTCACACGCAAAAGTTGGCGCTCAACAACAAGAACCGTCGTTTTAGCGGTGCTGTTGAATCCGATTACTTCGACTTCGCTGGCGTTGATTACGCGTTCACGCCAGGCCTGACCGGGAGCTACCAACTGGCACGGCTGGACGACGTGTACCGGCAACAGTTCTTCGGCCTGCAGCACGCGATCAAAGTAGGCGAGGGCACCTTCAAAAGCGATGTGCGCCTGTCGGTCAGCGATGATCAGGGGCGCTCGCTCGGGGGGGACGTGGATAACCGTGCGCTCAATGGCATGTTCACTTACAGCCAGAATGGCCACAGCCTTGGCGGCGGGTACCAGCGCATGTTTGGCGACACCGGCTTTGCCTATATCAATGGCACCAATCCTTACCTGGTCAACTTCCTTCAGCTCAATGATTTCGCCCAGGCTAAAGAGCGTTCCTGGCAAGCGCGCTATGACTTTAATTTCGCCACTCTGGGCGTACCGGGCCTGACCTTCATGACCCGTTACGTCAACGGTTCTCATGCTGAGTACGCCACCGCTGGCAAGGATGGACGCGAATGGGAGCGCAACATCGATGTGCAATACCAAGTACAGAGCGGGCCGTTGAAGAACGTCGGCCTGCGCTGGCGGCATGCCAGCTACCGCTCGACCTTCGCCCGTGGCATGGATGAGCACCGTGTGATCGTCAGCTACAGCGTCCCTATCTGGTAAGCACCTTATTCACTTAAATCCTGGCTACTGGCTGTGTCTTGTCTGTGTCGCCGCTGGCTGAATGAGCGGCGGCGACCGGGCCGAACACCTAGAGGTTTCCTTATGTCTCAACGCATTCTCGGTGCGGTTCTGCTGGCAATCTGCATCGCTCTGACCTTTGTTGCCTGGGGTTATCGGGCACCGTTTTCTTACGAGCCGGTAGGGCCGCGGGCCTATCCGCTGCTGTTACTGGGGTTGCTTATTTGCGGCACGTTGTACCTGTTGTTCAAGCCGGTGAGCACGGTGACCGAGGAGAAAATCGGGCATGACGAAGACGTGCCGATGGACCGGCAGATGCTGACCAAAGTGACGATCTGCGTCTTTTTGCTGGTGGCTTACGCCGCGATGTTTGAGACGCTCGGCTTTGTTCTCAGCACCTTGCCCTTCGGTTTTTTCATCGCCTGTTTGTACGGTGCCCGCTGGTGGCAGGGCGCAATCACCGGAATTCTGGCCTCGATAAGCCTCTACTTGCTCTTCGATTACGCGCTCGACGTACCCTTGCCGTTGGGTGTACTGCAACTTCTGGAGAACTGATGCATGGAAACGCTAAGCTATCTTGGCCAAGGGTTCGGCGTCGCGCTGACACCCTATAACTTGTTCACTGCCTTGTGCGGCACCCTTATCGGTACGGTCGTTGGCCTGTTGCCGGGGTTGGGGCCTATCAACGGCGTGGCGCTGCTGATCCCCATTGCGTTTGCCCTTGGCCTGCCCCCGGAAAGCGCCTTGATCCTGCTGGCGGCGGTCTACCTGGGATGTGAGTACGGCGGGCGTATTTCGTCGATCCTGCTGAACATTCCGGGTGAAGCGTCGGCCGTGATGACCACACTCGACGGTTACCCGCTGGCCCGTCAGGGCAAGGCTGGCATTGCGTTGTCCATCTCTGCCTGGAGCTCTTTCGTGGGTGGCCTGATGGCGACCTGCGGTGTGGTGTTGTTCGCGCCGTTGCTGGCCAAATGGGCGGTGGCGTTCGGGCCCGCCGAGTATTTTGTGCTGATGGTGTTTGCCATCACCTGTTTGGCCGGCATGGCAGGCAACAAGCCGATGAAAACCGCCATCGCGGCGTTGATCGGCCTGCTGCTGTCGTGTATTGGCATTGATTCCAACAGCGGCGTTTACCGGTTCACGTTCGGCAGCATCGGCCTGGCGGATGGCATTCAGTTCGTGGTGCTGGTACTGGGCCTGTTCTCGATCAGTGAGCTGCTGGTTTTGCTCGAGCGTACCCGTCACGGTCAGAAAGCCATCCAGGCCAGCGGCCGGATGCTGTTTAACCTCAAGGAAGGCCGATCGGTATTGGCCACTAACGCGCGCAGCGGCGCGCTGGGCTTTTTCCTGGGCATCCTGCCAGGAGCCGGTGCAACCCTGGCGAGCGCTGTGGCGTACATGTCGGAAAAACGTCTGGCGGTCAAAGACAACCAGTTCGGCAACGGTGACCTTCGCGGTCTGGCGGCCCCTGAAACGGCCAACAGTGCTTCGGCCTGCGGTTCATTGGTGCCCATGCTGACGCTGGGCGTGCCAGGGTCGGGTACCACGGCGGTGATGCTCGGTGCGCTGACGCTTTACAACATCACGCCCGGCCCGTTGTTGTTCCAGAACCAGCCGGACATTGTGTGGGGCCTTATCGCTTCCCTGTTCATTGCCAACTTGATGTTGATTGTGATCAACGTGCCGATGATCAAACTGTTCACCAAAGTGTTGGCCGTGCCTTATTGGGCGCTGGTGCCGGTGATTGCGATCATTACGTCTATCGGCGTTTATGCCGTGCATGCCACCACGTTTGACCTTTACCTGATGATTGGTATCGGAGTGGCCGGTTACATCTTGCGCAAGATGGATTTCCCGCTGTCCGCCATCTTGCTGGGCTTCATCCTGGGCGGGTTGATGGAGCAGAACCTGCGCCGGGCGTTGTCGATCTCGGACGGTAGCATGAGCATTCTGTTCTCCAGCCCGATCACCTGGGTGGTGTGGACGCTGATCGCCGGGATGATCCTTTTCCCGATCTGGCGCGCCCTGCGTCGTCGTCGCGCTGCGGCTGGCGCAGCAGCGGCTTAACCCCATGCGCCTGCCACGCGGGTTGGCCACCCCCTTAGTCGGCTTGTCGGGCGGCTGGCTGGCGAGCCTGGTGGGGTGGCCGCTGCCGTGGTTGGTGGGCGCGATGTTGGCGGTCATTCTGGTGCGCTGCAGTGGTTGGCGCATTGAGGACATCCCCAATGGCCGGCGTTGCGGGCAGTGGATCATTTCCTCTGCCATTGGCCTGCACTTCACCCGTGAAGTGGTGGGCCAGGTCAGCGAACACGCATTGATCATCCTGGTCTGCGCCCTGGGCACTTTGTTCATGTCGATCATTGGCGTCGTGATTTTTCGCCGTGGTGGCGACGACCCGGTCACGGCTTTCTTTTCCAGCATGCCTGGCGGTGCCAGCGAAATGATCAACCTCGCTTCGCGCCACCGTGCCGGGCGGCTTGACCGAGTGGCGGCTGCGCAAAGCCTGCGCATGGTCTTGCTGGTGCTGACCATTCCAGCGATTTTCACCTTGGGCATCGATGCACCAGGCCAGCCAGCAGGCCTGCCGGTGGAGTGGGTTTGGCTGGCTTTGCTGTTGCCGCTGGGGGCGTTGGTGGCGCTGGGTTGGCAGCGTCTGCAGCAACCCAACCCGTGGATGCTGGGGCCCTTGTTTGTCTGCGCAACGTTTGCGGTTGCACTGGATAGGCAGGTTGGGCTGCCGCCAGGCCTGGGCGAAGCGGGGCAATGGTTGATGGGCTGTTCGTTGGGCTGCCATTTTGATCGACCGTTTTTCCGTTCGGCACCGGCCTTCCTGATACGGGTAGTGGCTTTTACGGCGCTGATGGTACTGGGCACCAGCGCCATGGCCTGGGGGCTGGCGGTGCTGGGTGGCCTGCCCGTGCCGGCGGTCATGCTGGGCATGATGCCGGGCGGTATCAGCGAACTGAGCCTTACCGCTGAAGCCCTGAACCTGTCCGTGGCGTTGGTCACGGCGATTCAGGTGCTGCGTTTTGTGTTGGTGTTGTTTTTGGCCGAGCGTGTGTTTCGCTTCTGGCAGCGGTGCCGCCTGCGCGATGACGGCGTTTGAGGCCGCTCATTATTGAACCTCACAAGGAGTCCTGTTCCATGAGTCAAAACAATCCGCCGTGGCCTTTTGGTTTTACGGTCAACCCGCGCCCGGCGATGCCCGACGCGGCATGGGTCGAAGCCTTTCGCCAGGTTCCGGTGGCCCATGCCAGCGATTGCATGGGGCGCCATGTTGGCGGCCTGGGGCTGAAGGCGTACCACGGCTCCTTGACCTTGGGCCTGTGCGGCCCGGCCATCACGGTCAGAATCCGCCCGGGCGATAACCTGATGATCCACCAGGCGATGCTGCTGGCCGAACCTGGGGATGTCATTGTCATTGATGGCGCTGGCGACCTGACCCAGGCCGTTATTGGCGGCCTGATGCGTACCACGGCGCTGACCAAGCGCTTGGGCGGGTTTGTCGTGAATGGTGCCTTGCGCGATGTGGCCGAATGGGCCGAGGGAGAGATGCCGGTTTATGCCTTGGGCCATGTGCACCGTGGCCCGAGCAAGGACGGCCCGGGTGAGGTCAATGTACCGGTGGCGTGTGCCGGGCTCAGTGTGTCACCGGGCGATTTGATTCTGGGCGATGCGGACGGTGTGGTGGCGATCCCGGCTGCGCAACTGGCGTCTCTGCTGCCACGGGTGCAGGCCCATGCCAAAAAGGAAGCTCGCATCCGCGAAGCCAATCAGGCGGGCAACCCTGACCTCGAGCGCTTCAATGCATTGCTGCGCAGCAAGGGCTGCCCGGTGTGAAGATGTCGCGGGCGCGTACCTGTTTCGCGCCACAGACGGTTCAATGGCTGTCGATCAAGACCGCAAGGCGCGCCGCTTCACGTTTCAGCCGCTCCACCGCACGGGCTTGAAACGCCTCGGTAAAGCGGCTTTTGAGCCCGGACACTGACAACGCGCCACGCAACACGCCATTGGGCAGGCTGAGGGGCACGGCCACCGCTGCCACATCGGGCGCTCTTTCGCCCAGAGAGGTGTGGTAGCCGCGCTCGCGAATGCTGTCGAAGAGTTCGCCTTCTTCCCCGCAGAACGCCAATAACACTTTGCCTGCGGCACCGTGCTGCAAGGGCAGGCGTACGCCCTCTTCCAGGTGATGACGAATTTCCTGAGTGGAGTTCTGCCGGAACAGGCAAACCCGAACCTCGCCTTCGCGCACATAGAAAGAAGCGGTTTCGTTAAGGTCTTCAGCCAGTTGCTGCAGCGAAGGGCGGAGCAGGTCGCCCAGTTCCCGACGATACAGCGAGCCGAGCTGGCCAATGGTGGGCCCCAGGCGAAACACGCCATGTTCGTCCCGCACCAGATAGCCGAAGTGCTCCAGCGAGCCGCACAAACGCAGGATGGTGCTTTTGTACATGCCGGTTTTTTCCGCCAGATCCCGCAGGCTCAAGCGACCGGGGCCGCTGGCGAAGGCACCGACGATGGACAGGGCGCGATCCACGGCTTCGACGCGGTTCTTGGTCATGAGACGTTCCTTGTGGGTGAGGCTGAGCATTCTAACCCAGCTACCTGAGCGGATCGCACAGATGGATTGAAAGCGAGAACATATTCTATATAATAGAAGGATGTTCTATCTAGCAGAATAATAATTCAATCCCTTAGGAGAATGCCCGTCATGCTCGTTCCGCTGAAAGGCATCCGTGTGCTGGACCTGACCAACGTCTTGGCCGGCCCGTTTTGCTGTCACCAACTGGCCCATATGGGTGCCGATGTCATCAAAGTCGAAGTGCCCGGTAGCGGTGACCTGGCGCGGCAGTTGGGTGCCGATGCAGACCTCAACCAGAAGCTGATGGGTGTCTCATTCCTGGCCCAGAACCCCGGTAAACGGTCCATGACCCTGAACCTGAAAAACACGGCGGCCCGTGAAGCGTTTCTCAAACTGGTGAGCAGCGCCGATGTGCTGGTGGAAAATTTTCGCCCGGGTGTCATGAAGCGCCTGGGGCTGGGCTACGAGACCCTCAAGGGCGTGAATCCCCGGCTCATTTATTGCGCCATTTCCGGCTTTGGTCAGGACGGCCCGCTTCATGACTTGCCGGCATACGACCAGATCATCCAAGGCATGTCCGGGGTGATGAGCATTACCGGTGCGCCGGAAAACGCGCCGTATCGGGTCGGCTATCCTATTTCCGACACAGTCGGCGGCATTACGGCCGCGTTCGCGATTACCAGCGTGCTGGCCGATCACCAGCGCAGCGAAGGTTGCTTCATTGACATCTCGATGCTTGAAGCGTCACTGGCCACCATGGGGTGGGCGGTGTCCAACTATCTGGTGGCCGGGCACGTGCCGCAACCCATGGGCAACAGCAACGTGACCGCGAGCCCTTCAGGGACATTTCGCACGGCCAGCGGGCCATTAAATATTGCGGCCAACAAACAGGAGCAGTTCGAGGCGGTGTGCCAGGTCATTGGCCGCGAAGACTTGATCAGCGACCCGCGTTTCTCCAAACGTCAGGCCCGTTTGCAGCACCGTGCCGAGTTGACGGAGCAATTGGAAGGCGCGCTGCTGACGCGCTCGGCAGACGAGTGGTGGGCGCTGCTGGTGAAGGCGGGCGTCCCTTCCGGCCCGGTCTATAAAGTGCCGCAGGCACTGGACCATCCGCAGATCCGGGATCGTGGCATGGTGGCTCATTTTGACCAGGTGCCGGGTGTAGGCCGGCCCCTGAAACTGCTGCGCACCGGCATCAAAATCGACCATCAAGCGCCGAGTGTGGCGACCCCGCCGCCGATGTTGGGCGAACACACCGACAGCATTCTCGGTGAACTGGGTTACAGCCCCGAGCAGATTGTGACCCTGCGCAAGGAGAATGCACTATGAACCCGACCCTGGACGGCCGTCAGATGAGCGAAGACTGGTGGACGACGTCCATCATCCAGATGCAGCCTGGCGAGATCCGCTACCGAGGCTACGCCGTCGAAGACTTGATCGGTCAAGTCAGCTTCACCCAGATGATTTGGTTGATGCTGCGTGGCGACCTGCCCAGCCCGGCGCAGGCCCGTTTGCTGGAGACCGCGCTGATGGCGGGCGTCGATCACGGCCCCCAAGCCCCCAGCATTGCCATTGCACGCATGGCCACCACCTGCGGCGTAGGCCTCAACAGTGCCATGGCGTCAGCCTTGAACGTGCTGGGCGATGTTCATGGCGGGGCAGGCGAGCAGGCCGTCGGTATCTACCAAGACATCGACACACGCTTGACGGCGGGTGCGTCCTTGGCCGACGCCACCGACCAGGCGTTGGATGCCTTTATCGAAACCAACGGCAAATTTATTCCAGGCTTCGGCCATCGCTTCCACCCCGTGGACCCGCGTTCCGCGCCGCTGCTACGTGCCGTGGACAAAGCGGCCGAGGCGGGAGTGGTGTGTGGGCGTTTTGCGCTGATTGCGCGCAGTGTTGAAGAGCGACTGATGGCGCGCAAAGGGCGTCGCATCCCCATGAATATCGATGGTGCAACGGCAGTGATCTATGCCGAACTGGGGTTCGCTGCCCCCTTGGCCCGTGGATTATTCTGCCTGTCGCGATCGGTGGGCATTCTGGCTCACGCCTGGGAACAGACCCAGCAGGGTGGTCGCAACAAAGGGCCGATTCCGCGTCAGTTCATCTGGAGCTACGACGGCGTACCGCCCCGCCCGCTCAGCGATTGAACGAGCCGAATACGCGACACTGACGATAGCCCCCCAGCCCTGAACGTAGAGGCGAGGAGATAAACCTGAATGCCCTGCGCCATCCGTGCTTTGGCGTCTCTGGATGAAAAACGCTTCAAGACCCAATGGCAGAAACACAAAAGCCGCGCAGTGCGCGGCTTTGAGTCTGCTCCTTTCTTGATGTGAAAATTGCGGTTCACACCATAGCTCTGCAGAGCTGCAGGCTTGGCCGATAGGTTTCACTCACCTCGTTGTTGCACAAGACAATCACCCGAAGCCCGTCGGCGGGAGGGGAAAGTGCATTTTATTCAGAGGCTTGTGCGCTGCCTTTTTTTATTTGTCGCTTGGTCTGATTGCAGGGTATTGGCACGATCATGCTAAGTTGCCATCATCTGTTGGTGAGCCCTAAGGGCGTGATGTCTTCAATGGAACCAAGAGTAAATAGTCTAATAAGTGATAAATTTCTGTGTGATAAACACATCCTAAAAAACGCACAGTCTGGCTTCAGGGCGATTAATAGTTCACGATGGGAAGTTACTAGTAAGTTTGTGCTGGGTCTTATAGGGAAGTGGAGAGGGATGAGTGGCGCTGTATTATTAAGTGAGTATTTTTAACTGTTTACTATGAATGTTTTTCGGATATTAAGCTGAGGTAGGAGTTGTACTAAAACTTCTAGTAAAAGAAATATTTACTGGGTGCATTTTTAGTCAGTCGATTTAAACGAGGAAGTGGCGCTTAAGGCGTTGGCTGAAACGATTTATGCCCTTGCGGCACGGGTAAAAGGTATAAAAAATGTTGTGGATGAGCGTAGAAATAACCCGCTATCGCAAGAGCTATAACGGGTCGGGTGTTACATCGTCAGCGGCTAACGAAGCGGCAGCATTAGCGTAATGGGCGAAAGTCCCGGGCACGGTAAAAATCCTGCGTATTTAGTATAGAAACTCGACAAGCGTTCATTCAGCGGGTGAACAATGATTGCGCTGGACCCAATGGTGTTGGAAGCGCTAATGGCACGTTCTACGGCATCTTGCAGCAGGTCGATGGCAAAACCTTGACCTTGAGCAAGTTGGGTGATGCCCATTCGCCCCAACAGTGTCACTGGATGCACATGTGGCGAGTTACGTTGATGGCTTTTCGGAACGACGTTCTCGCGTGCGATGGAACCACTCGACAGGGTGTAGTAACCCATGACGATTGGTGTGTCCTTACGGCATACAACGTAAACAACGGCTTGCTTGGCCGTTTGAGCCTTACGCGCCTGCCTGTGCAGATAATCGTTGATCGAGGGTTCACCAGAATCAAATTGATCCAGTATGTGCTCGTCGTTCAGCCTTTCTGGAGCCCTCAGCTCCACCGTTTGGGTCTTTCTAGAAGTTGTTGTAGGCACTTGTTACCTCGTATCGGATTGGCCTCCATCGCCTGTTCAAATGCATCAAATGCAACGTCGTCGAGAAGGAACAAACGTTTATCCAGAATGACCTCTTCTGCCTTTTGACAAGCAGCTTCCAGAATAAAGCTGGTTCGATCGCGACCGGACATGGCCGCTGCCAGATCGATCAGGTTTCGTTTTCTTTCGTCCGCTCTCATGTTGATTGCAACGGGTTTAGGTCTTTCAACACTTTCAATACTTACAGTCATGATTCTTTCCCACCTATGGGTTGGTTGGTTATTCCAAATTTCGGCTTCCTTATGGGGTCAGCTCTTCGAGCGTATATGTGTTTTTCATGGGTCAACTCCTTTTAAGTGGTTTTGGACTATTGCTTAATTGAGATATTCGTTTGAGATTCGAGGCGTTTGAATGGGCCCCGATGTAAATCGTACGGCGCCTGTGTAGCTGATGTCTACATGCGTGTAGCTTTTTGATATACGTTCGTCTGATTGCCCTTAATCAACCCCCCGCCCAATCCACTCCGCCACTTGCGCAACAACGGCATTTTCGGTGCCAAAAGCCTGTTCAAGGTTGTCCGCATCCAGTCCGAGGCAGGCCCATAGTGGTCTGTGATTCGGCCTTGTTTGCCAATCAAGTATTGGCAGCCCAGGTATCCGCAGGCCTTGGCCAGCGCTGCGATTGAGACGCTGGGGATATTGCATCCACTGGCGCGGCGTCAACCAGGAACTGGAAGGAGGGTATTTGTCGATATCCCACATACCCGCAGTCCGCAAGGCCCGGATGACTGTTTCAAAGTCTTGGCTATCGTTGATAGCGAGCAGGTTAACGACGTTCTCTGGCGGGGGGCTTCAAGTGGTTCAGTGCCCAGCGATGTGGACGGGGAGGCATGTGTTAGGCCGTGAAAAAGCCCGCGCTGGCGGGTACTTGCGTCTCTGGATGGAAAAAACGCTTCAAACCCCCATGCCAGAAACACAAAAGCCGCGCAGTGCGCGGCTTTGAGTATGGTGGGCCCAGTAGGACTCGAACCTACGACCAAGGGATTATGAGTCCCCTGCTCTAACCAACTGAGCTATAGGCCCTCAGTAGGTCGCGGATTATAACGATGGTTGGCGTGGAGTGCTATCCGTAAAGTCTTAAATAGCCGTGCGAAGAAAGGTTGAGGCGAACTCTTCAGCCGATAATGGCACGCTGATGATGTAGCCCTGGATCTGTGCGCAGCCTTCTTCAGCCAGGAAGTCTTGTTGGGCCTGGGTTTCGACGCCTTCAGCAATGACGGTGAGTTGCATGCTGCGACCCAGTGCAATGATGGCGCGTACGATTGCGGCATCGTGCGCGTCGTGGGGCAGGCCGCGGATGAAGGATTGGTCGATCTTTAAGGTGTCCAGTGGCAGGCGCTTGAGGTAGCTCAGGGAGGAGTAGCCGGTGCCAAAGTCATCGATGGCCAGTTGTACGCCCAAGAGTTTGAGCTGGTGCAGGACTTTCAGCGCTTCTTCGGTCTGGCTCATGATGAAGTTTTCGGTGATTTCTAGCTGTACGCAGCCAGGCTTGAGTGTGTGGTGTTGGAGCAGTTGGTGGATGCGCTCCAGTAGTTTGGGTTGGTGCAGTTGAGCGCCGGCCAGGTTGATGGAGAGCACGCCGAAGGGCGCGTAGGTTTTGTTCCACTCGTGCAGTTGTTGGCAGGCACGCTCCAGTACCCAGTCACCGATTTGTATGATCATGCCGTTTTCTTCAGCCAGAACAATGAACCGGTCGGGCGGGATCTGCCCGAGTGTGGGGTGGTTCCAGCGAATCAAGGCTTCCGCACCTATCAAGGTCAGGCCATTGAGGCTGATTTTTGGCTGGTAAAACAGCGACAGTTGCCCGCGCTCCAGGGCACGGCGTAGCTCTTGCTCGAGCACCACGCGGGCGCTGGCTTGGGCTGTCAGGTCGTGGGTGTAACGCTCTACGCGATTTCGACCTTTGAGTTTGGAGCGGTACATGGCGGCATCGGCATTTTTGATCAAGGTGGCCACGTCGGTACCGTCTTCCGGGTAAACACTGGTGCCGATGCTGGCACTGATAAACAGTTCATGCTCGCCCGCGGTAAAAGGGGCGCTGAAACAGGCCAGCAGTTTGTCGGCAATCAGTTCCGCATCCTGCAGTTTTTTGAGCCCAGGCAGCAGGATAATGAACTCATCGCCGCCCAGGCGAGCGACGGTGTCGATGTCGCGCAGCTGTTTCTTCAGGCGCGCCGCGATACCGATGAGCAGCAGGTCACCAATAGGGTGGCCAAGGCTGTCATTGATGTTCTTGAAGCGATCCAGGTCCAGAAACAGGACCGCGCCATGTTCTCCCTCGCGGTTTGGGTCATCGAGCACTTTATGCAGCCGGTTCTCGAAAAACAGCCGATTGGGAAGACCGGTCAGGGGGTCGTGGTGGGCCTGATGGTCGAGGCGTTCCTGCGCGTGTTTAAGGCTGGAGATGTCCGCGAACACCGCGACAAAATGGGTGGTTACGTGTTCGCTGTTGCGTACGGCACTGATGGTCATCCAGCAGGGGTAAAACTCGCCGTTCTTGCGCTTGTTTGAGATCTCGCCCTGCCAGTGGCCTTCGCGTGCGAGTTGATGCCACATGGCAGCATAAAAGGCGCTGTCGTGTTGGCCGGAAGCCAGAATGCGCGGTGTCTGGCCCAGTACATCGTGTTCGTTGTACCCCGTTATTTGGGTAAACGCCCGGTTCACAGCGGTAACGGTTTGCTGAAGGTCGGTAAACATGATGCCTTCGGCTGTGCTCTCAAAAACCGTTGCCGTTTGCAGGAGCTTCTCTTGCAGGTGGTGGCGCTCGGTGATGTCACGGGCGATCGTCAGCATGCAGCGTTCGTGACCGATCATCAGCGGGCGGCTGGAAATTTCGCACAGCAGCGCGCGCCCGTCCTTGTGCCGGATGTTGCATTTGAAATCGCGGACAAAGCCGTTCCGGTCCAGCAGTTCCAACATGTCGAGGCGTTGCTGCCGGTCGATCCAGAGTTGCAGGTCCAGCGTCGAACGATACAGGCAGTGGGTGCTGGCATAGCCGCTGATGTGGCTGAAGCCTTCGTTGACTTCGATGAGTAAACCATCGCTTTGTCGGGAGAGAAGGAGGCCGTCGGGTGAAGCATGAAAGGCTTTTGCGAACTTCTCTTCGGAGAGGCGCAGCGCTTCTTCGGTTTCTTTGGTTTCACTGATGTTGATCATTAATCCGCGCAGCACGGGCTGCTGATTGTGGTGGGTAATGCTGACAATATTGCGCAGCCATAGGGTTCTGCCGTCTGCAGTGATCACGCGGTAGTCCACGCTGTGATCGCGGCGTGCGAAGGTTTCCTTGGTGCTGAAGGCTTTGGTTATGGGGAGGTCGTCCGGGTGCACGATCCGCTTCCAGAAACCCTGTTTAAACCAGTCGGCGATGGGGTAGCCCAGCAGCGCTTCGGCCTGAGGAGAGACATAGGTGTAGGTGTCGTCTTCGGGGCGTGCTTCCCACGCAACGGCTGACAGGCTTTCAACCAAGCCTCTGTAGTGATGCTCGCTGTTGCGCAGCTTTTGCTCGAGTGATATTCGGCGGGAAATTTCAGAGCTGAGGCGGCGGTTAATCAGTATGACGATGGCCAGGATGATCACCAGCAACACAAGGGCGGGCAGTACATACAGTAGCAAGGTGCGCCATAACGCCCGGTAGTCTGTTATGTCGCCAACCCAGCGCGCTTGAATGGCCTGGGTTTCGGCGGTGCTCATGTCGGCCAGCACTTTATCGAGGATGCGCAGCAGGATGTCCTGGCCTTTGGGGACGGCCATCGCCAGTTGATAGCGATAGGGTGTCTCGCCGCTCACATAAAGGCCGTCCAGCTTGAGCTCACGCATGCTCCAGACGCTGGAGGCCAGGTCGCCGACCATCGCATCCACTTGCCCGGTAGCCAGCGCCTGAAGTGCTGAACTCACATTGGGTAGCGCAACCAGGTTGAGATCCGGGTGCAAGGTTTGAAGCAGTTCGTGGGGCGCATAGTTTTTTACGACCGAAATTTTCAGGCCGTAGAGGTCTTTCAGGTTTTGTGGGGAGGCTCCGCCTCTGTGGGCAAGTATGACAATCGGGAAATCGAGGTAAGGGCGGGTAAACGCAAGGCTGTTCAGACGTTCCGGCGTAGACATGATGCCGGGTAGCCAATCAATCTGGTTTGTTTTGGCCTGCTCCAGCAGGTTGGTCCACGTGCCCGGCTCGACCTGTTTGACGTCTACCCCCAGCTGTTTTTTGATCAGATTGACATAGTCGCCCGCCAGCCCGGTATAGAGGCCTTCCGGGTCGCGGAACTCAAAAGGTGCCCATGTGGCATCCACACCAAGGCGAAGCTCGGGATGGTCGTTAAGCCATTGTTTTTCTTCATCTGTGAGCGTCAGGGCCGAGACCGTGGTGGTCCAGGCAAGAAACGACAGCAACAGGAAGGCCGGCAGAGGAGGCATGCGTTTCTCGTTTACGCTCGAATATATCGAGTGTAGACGGGCTATAGCGCAGGGCGGGGAGGTGTGAGGCGATAAAACAAAACCCCCGGCAGGGCCGGGGGTTTTGGTGTTACTCGTCGAGGAAGGAGCGCAGGTGCTCGCTTCTCGTCGGGTGGCGCAGCTTACGCAGCGCTTTGGCTTCGATTTGACGGATCCGCTCACGGGTCACGTCGAACTGTTTACCAACCTCTTCAAGGGTGTGGTCGGTATTCATGTCGATGCCGAAGCGCATGCGCAGTACTTTGGCTTCACGTGCCGTGAGGCCGCCCAGTACGTCGCGCGTCGCTTCTTTAAGGCTCTCAACGGTGGCGACATCGATTGGCGACTGCATGGTCGAGTCTTCGATGAAGTCGCCCAGATGGGAGTCTTCGTCATCACCGATCGGGGTTTCCATGGAGATCGGCTCTTTAGCGATCTTCAATACCTTGCGGATTTTGTCCTCAGGCATTTCCATGCGTTCGCCCAGCTCTTCCGGGGTCGGTTCGCGACCCATTTCCTGCAACATCTGACGGGAAATACGGTTGAGCTTGTTGATCGTCTCGATCATGTGCACCGGAATACGAATGGTGCGAGCCTGGTCGGCGATCGAGCGAGTGATCGCCTGACGGATCCACCAGGTGGCATAAGTC
>NZ_JASLGE010000108.1 GCF_030150285.1 Pseudomonas sp.
GTTTAAGCTTGATTAAGCCTTAGACTGATAGCTATTCAAATGCTGCTGGGTGGCCCAATAAGCGCCTAAAATGCCCAATAAACTCACCACCACGAACACGACGATGACTTCTGGCACGGTAAAAAAGCGCCAGTGGAACACCACGCCATAGGTGCTAAAGGCTTCATCAAACAGCTTTTGCGCGCCGGTCACAATCCATGAACACAAAATCAGGCTCAGCAGGCTGGAAAACACGCCCTGCCATATCGCCTGATACAAGAACGGCCGTCGAATAAACGATGAGGACGCCCCCAACAGCTTGGTGACCTCGATCTCTTCTTTTTTCGACAAAATTTGTAGGCGGATGGTGTTGTGGGCCACCAGCACAAAGGCCAGGCTCAGGGTAATGGCCAAAAACAGGGTCAGCTGATTCACCAAATGCATGATTTTTTGGATGGTTTGTGCCCACTCTGCGTCGACGCTGGCCTGATCCACCATGGGCAACATCGCCAAGATGTCTTTTAGGGCCAATAAGTCTTTGGGGTCCATTTGCTTTGGGGTCACCACAAAGGCATGCGGCAACGGGTTGCCGTCCATTAACGACACCAAATCATTTTCACCCATGCCCAGCTGCAGCTGCTCCAGCGCTTTGTCTTTGCTGACAAAGTCAATTTTGGCAACGGTGTCTAGGTCGTCTAAGGCGTTTTCCACCGTGGCAATATCGCTTTCCAAAGCCTCTCTGTCCATATACACGGTAATCTGCGGCGTTTTGGCCAGCTGGCCAATAAAGGGCGAGCTGCTTTGTACTCCTAGATATAAGGCCAAGGGCAAGGTCATCGCCACGGCCAACATGGCAAAGGTGAACAGGCTGCCTATAGGCTGTTGCCACAGCGCCGAGAGGGCACGCTTGGCCGCGATAATGTGTAAAGTAAAAAGCCTCATGCGCTTAACTGCCCTTCTTTGAGTCGCAAAATACGGTGGCCGTAATCGGCCATCAAGGTTTCATCATGAGCCGACACCAATACCGTCACGCCGGCCTGATGAAAGGAGCGAAACAGTTCCATAATGTCCAAGGCGTAGGCGCGGTCGAGGTTGGCCGATGGCTCATCGGCAATCAACAAGCTAGGCTTGTTGACCACCGCCCGCGCGATGCACAGCCGCTGCTGCTCGCCGCCGGACAGGCTTTCTGGCCGGGCCAGCTCCTTGCCCTTTAGGCCCACTTTGTCGATGGCCACGAGGGCGCGTTCAATTGCCTGATCACGGCGATAGCCAACGATTTGTAAGGGCAGCAACACATTGTCGATGACGTTGCGGTCAAACAGGATTTTATGGTCTTGGAACACAATCCCAATGTGCTGGCGCATATAGCCCAGCTGATTGTCATTCAGCTTGCTTAAATCCTGCTGGTTAAACAGCACTTTGCCAGAAGTCGGCTTGGTAATCCCCGCCACCAGTTTCAAAATGGTGGACTTGCCGGCACCAGAGTGTCCGGCCAAAAACACCATCTCGCCATGATGAACCTCAAAGCTTAAGTTTTTTAAAGCCGTAAAGTTACCCGGATAGGTTTTGCTCACTTGTTCGAAACGAATCATTTTTGCATACTTTCTGTCAGTGTGAGGCCTAATGGGCCTGCTCGTCTGGGCCCAGTAAGGCCTCAACGTATTCGGCGGCGGTAAAGGGGCGCAAATCATCGATGCCTTCGCCCACGCCAATAAAGCGCACCGGTACCGGCCTGTTTTTGGCCAAGGCCGCAATCACGCCGCCTTTGGCCGTGCCGTCTAGCTTAGACAATATCAACCCTGTTAAACCTAAGGCGTCGTCAAAAGCAGCCACCTGGCTTAACGCATTTTGACCGATATTGGCGTCCAACACCAAAATGATTTCGTGTGGTGCGTCGGGTATGGCTTTTTGAACCACGCGTTTTACTTTTTTAATTTCTTCCATCAAATTCATTTGCGTGGGCAAGCGGCCAGCGGTGTCGGCCAAAACCACATCGATGTTGCGCGCCTTCGCCGCCTGAATGGCGTCAAAGCACACCGCAGCAGAATCGCCCCCGCCCTGGCTGATGACGGTGACGTTGTTGCGCTCGCCCCACTCCATCAGCTGCTCACGCGCGGCCGCGCGAAAAGTATCGCCGGCGGCCAGCAACACGCTTTTGCCCTGTAGCTGAAAATACTTGGCCAGTTTGCCGATGGACGTGGTTTTGCCAGCGCCGTTCACCCCAGCCATCATGATCACATAAGGGCCGTCCTGCTCGGGCAACACCAGCGGCTGCTCTAAGGGCAAAATCAATTCCGTCAGCGCCTCTTGTAAGGCTTGGCGTAATTCCAGCGCATTTTTTAAGCCTTTTAAGCTCACCCGCTCACGCACCTCATTGAGCAAGTGTTCCGTGGCCTCTATGCCCATGTCGCTGGTCAGCAACACTGCTTCTAAGTCTTCATACAGCTCATCGTCAATCTGGCCGCCACCAAACACGCTGGCCAAAGATTTGCCCAGCTTATTGCGCGACTTGCTCAACCCTTGCTTCAACCGCTGTGCCCAACTCAGTTTGGCTTTGGGCTCAGGCGTCGACGCCACAGCGGGCAGGGTCAGTGGTTCTGGTTCTGGTTCTGGTTCTGGTTCTGGTTCTGGTTCTGGTTCTGGTTCTGGCTCAGGCTCAGGCTCAGGCTCTGGCTCTGGCTCTGGCTCTGGCTCTGGCTCTGGCTCTGGCTCTGGCTCTGGCTCATCATCACCGGCGACCGCAGCCACGGCACCGCCGACGCCGACCGGAACATCGTCCGGGTTCTCGACGTCC
>NZ_JASLGE010000048.1 GCF_030150285.1 Pseudomonas sp.
AAGCGCTCACCCAGCCAGCACAGCAGGCCGCCGATAAAGGGGATCAGGATTAGCCAAGGCAGAATCATGACGGGCTCAATTCCTTTCGCAATGTCGAAGGTTCATATCAGACCGCTACCAGTACGATGGCGCCCATGACCAATACAGCACCGGCGGCCATGGAAGCAGCATACCAACGCAGTTGACCGGTTTCGCTGCGGCTCAGGGCGTTATGCCCGGCCTTGGCCATCTTCGGAATCAGGCCGATGGTCTGATCCAGAGGGTCCTTGCGCAGCACGCGGCAGATCAACAGGTACGGTTTGACGAACAGTTTGTCGTAAAGCCAGTCGAAGCCCCACGCGGCGAACCACCAGGCCGACAGGAAGCGACCGATGCCGCTGTTGGCGACTGAGGTCACAAAGCGACGCTTGCCCAGGTACAACAGGGCGGCGAGCAGAATGCCGGCCAGGGCGATGGCACCCGAGGCGATTTCAAGGCTGTGCTTGGCGTCACCGCCCGCATGGCCAACGCTCTGCGGAAGTACGCCTGCCAGTGGCGGGGTGATCATGGCACCGATAAAGGTCGACAGTACGATCAGTACGCTCAATGGCAGCCAGTAGGTCACGCCGTGACCCGCATGGGCTTCAGTCTGGGCTTCGCCGTGGAACGTCACGAAGATCAGGCGGAAGGTGTACAGCGACGTCATGAACGCACCGACCAAGCCGGCATACAACAGTGCGCTGTTACCGCTGGCGAAGGCTTCCCAGAGGATTTCGTCCTTGGAGTAGAAACCGGCCGTCAACAGAGGCAAGGCAGACAACGCTGCGCCGCCGACGATGAAGCTGGCGTAGGCCAATGGCAGTTTTTTCCACAGGCCGCCCATCTTGAAGATGTTCTGCTCGTGGTGGCAGGCAACAATCACCGCACCGGAAGCAAGGAACAGCAGGGCCTTGAAGAAGGCGTGGGTCATCAGGTGGAAAATTGCCCCATCCCAGGCACCCACGCCGAGTGCCAGGAACATGTAGCCGATCTGGCTCATGGTCGAGTAAGCGAGGATGCGTTTGATGTCGGTTTGTACCAGTGCGGCGAAACCGGCCAAAACCAGTGTCACACCGCCGACGATGCCCACCAGATGCAGTACTTCCGGGGCCAGGGTGAACAGGCCGTGGGTACGTGCGATCAGGTAAACACCGGCGGTCACCATCGTTGCGGCGTGGATCAGTGCCGAAACGGGGGTCGGGCCAGCCATTGCGTCTGCCAGCCAGGTTTGCAGCGGCAGTTGTGCGGATTTGCCCACCGCGCCGCCCAACAGCATCAGGGTCGCCAGCACGATCCAGAAGTCACCGGCCTGAAACTTCTGCGGTGCCAGCACCAGCAGTTGCTGAATGTTCAGCGTGCCCAGTTGTTGGAACAGGATGAACAGGCCGATGGCCAGGAACACGTCACCGATGCGGGTCACGATAAAGGCTTTAAGCGCGGCGTTACCGTTGTTGCGGTTGCTGTAGTAGAAACCGATCAACAGGTAGGAGCACAGGCCCACACCTTCCCAGCCGAAGTACACGAACAACAGGTTATCGGCCAGGATCAGGAACAGCATGCTGGCGATAAACAGGTTGGTGTAGGAGAAGAAGCGCGAGTAGCCGTCTTCACCGCGCATGTACCAAGAGGCAAATACATGGATCAGAAAGCCGACACCGACCACGACGCCCAGCATGGTCACGGACAGACCATCCAGGTGCAGGGCGAAGTCAGGCTTGAAATCGCCTACTGCCATCCACTGCCACAGCACTTGGGTGTACTGACCGCCTTCAGGCGGGGCGACGTTGAATTGCCAGATCACGTAGGCCGCCACAATGGCCGACAGGCCAATGGAGCCAACGCCGATCAGGGCCGAGAGGTTTTCGCTGAAGCGTCCACGGGAGAACGACAGCAGCAAAAAGCCGATCAGAGGGAATACGAAAGTCAGAAAGAGAAGGTTCATCCGCGCATCTCACTGGCAGCATCGATATCAAGCGTGTGGAAGCGGCGATACAACTGCAGCAGGATGGCCAGGCCAATACTGGCCTCAGCCGCTGCCAGGGTGATCACCAGGATGAACATCACTTGGCCATCCGGCTGCGCCCAGCGTGCGCCCGCAACGATAAACGCCAGTGCCGCGGCGTTCATCATGATTTCCAGACTCATCAATACGAAGAGAATGTTACGGCGAACCATCAGTCCGACCAGGCCGAGGCAGAACAGGATGCCCGCGACTGCCAGACCATGTTCTAAAGGTATTCCAGGCATCTTATTGCTCCTTCGCCTCGTTGCGGCCCAAGTGGAACGCCGTCACCGCTGCAGCCAGCAGCAGCATCGAGGCGAGTTCGACCACCAGCAGATACGGACCGAACAGGCTGATGCCCACGGCTTTAGCATCAATGGTGGTTTGACCGATGGCAGCACCGCTCTGGTGAGCGAACAGCACATACAACAGTTCGGCCAACAGCAGGGCGGACAGAATGCTTGGCCCGATCCAGATCCCGGGTTTGAGCCAATGGCGTTCTTGCGTCACCGAGGCGGGGCCCTGGTTGAGCATCATCACCACAAACACAAACAGCACCATGATGGCACCGGCGTAAGCAATCACTTCGAGTACACCGGCAAATGGGGCACCGAGGCTGAAAAAGGTCATCGCTACGGCAATCAGCGAAATAATCAGGTAGAGCAGGGCGTGCACAGGGTTAGTGTTGGTGATCACGCGAAGCGTGGACACGACAGCGACACCCGATGCGAAATAGAAAGCGAATTCCATCGTTCTTCCTTAAGGCAGCAAGCTCTTCACGTTGATCGGCTCGGCTTCGTTCTGAGCGGCACCTTTCGGCTTGCCCTCAACGGCCATACCCGCAACACGATAGAAGTTGTAGTCAGGGTTCTTGCCGGGGCCGGAGATCAGCAGATCTTCCTTCTCGTACACCAGGTCCTGACGTTTGAACTCGGCCATTTCGAAATCCGGTGTCAGCTGGATCGCGGTGGTCGGGCAGGCTTCCTCACACAGGCCGCAAAAAATGCAGCGTGAGAAGTTGATGCGAAAGAACTCCGGGTACCAACGGCCGTCTTCGGTTTCGGCTTTTTGCAGCGAGATGCAGCCCACCGGGCACGCGACGGCGCACAGGTTACAGGCTACACAACGCTCTTCGCCGTCCGGGTCGCGGGTCAGTACAATGCGGCCACGGTAACGCGGTGGCAGATAGACTGGCTCTTCCGGGTATTGCAGCGTGTCACGCTTGCGGAAGGCATGGCCAAACACCATCACCAAGCTGCGAAGCTGGGTGTAGGTGCCATGCACGATGTCAAACAGGTACTTGAACATGGGTCTCTATCCTCACTGAACCGCGCCGGCAGGCGTGTTTAACAACACGACTGCAGCGGTTACCAGCAAATTGATCAGGGTCAGCGGCAGGCAGAACTTCCAGCTGAAATCCATCACTTGGTCATACCGTGGGCGCGGAATAGAAGCGCGCAGCAGGATGAAGATCATGATGAAAAACGCGGTCTTCAGGGCGAACCAGATAAACGGGATCTGCGGCAGGATGCCGAAAGGCCCGTGCCAGCCACCGAAGAACAAAGTCACCAGCAACGCCGAGATCAATACGATCCCGATGTATTCACCGACGAAGAACATGCCCCATTTCATGCCGGCGTATTCAATGTGGTAACCATCGGCCAGTTCCTGCTCAGCTTCTGGCTGGTCGAACGGGTGACGGTGAGTCACGGCAACGCCAGCGATGAAGAAAGTCAGGAAGCCGAAGATCTGCGGGATGATGAACCACAGGTTCTGTGCTTGATATTCAACAATATCGCGCATGTTGAACGAGCCAACCTGCACCACGATACCCATCAGCGCCAGGCCCATGAACACTTCGTAGGACACGGTTTGAGCCGACGCACGCAAGGCACCCAGCAGGGCGAATTTGTTGTTACTGGACCAGCCAGCGAACAACACCGCGTACACCGACAGACCCGCCATGGCGAAGAAGAACAGGATGCCGACGTTCAGATCCGCCACGCCCCAGGTCGGGGTGATCGGGATAATCGCGAACGCGATCAGCAAGGCACTCATGGCCACGACCGGTGCCAGGGTGAAAATCACCTTGTCGGCAAACGGCGGCGTCCAGTCTTCCTTGAAGAACATTTTGACCATGTCGGCAGCGATCTGAAACGCACCGAACGGACCAACCCGGTTCGGGCCGTAACGGTCTTGCCACAAAGCGAGCAAGCGGCGCTCAACCCAGCTCAACAGTGCGCCGCAGACCACAACCGCAAGCAGGATGACCACGGCTTTAAGCACCGAGATAATCACGTCGATCACTTCAGGCGTGAACCAGCTCATTGGGCTGCCTCCTGCAAACCGTCAACGGTAAGGCCAAAGATGGCTGGCGGGATACCGGCCAGACCGGCGGGTAATGCCACCAGACCCGCACCCAGCTCTTCATTGACGCGCAGCGGCAGGCGCAGGGTCAGGCCAGCCACGTTCAAGCTCAGCAGTGCGCCATCGTTGACACCCAAGCGGTCAGCTTCAGACTTGGCCAGTGCAATGTAAGCGGCAGGAATGCGTTCTTGTACCGGCGCGGCTTTCGAAGAGTTCTCTTCGCTGCCCAGCAGGTGATAGAACGGCACCACTTGCCAGGTGCCACGTGCCGGGTTGAACGCGCCCGGAATGTTGGCGGACCAGCTCAGTGCATCACCTTGGCTTTCGATCAGGCGGGTGCCCGGGTCGCCAGCGCGGATGTGGCCACCGACTTCGTCCTGGAACTTGTTCCACGCTTGTGGCGAGTTCCAGCCCGGCGACCAGGCGAACGGCACTTGTTTACGCGGTTCTACCGAGCCCGAGTAACCTTCCATCGAGAACGCGAACGCGGTGTCCGGGTCTTGTGGAATGCGTGGCTCGTGCACGCTGATGTTGGCGCGCATGGCCGTGCGGCCGCTGTAACGCAGCGGTTCACGGGCCAGTTTCAAACCTTTGATACGGAACGCAGCGGACGGCGCAGCATCAACGATCTGGGCCAGCTCCGGGGTGCTGGCGGCAGTTGCTTGAGTCACGTGGTCGAGCAGAGTCCAGTCAACCGGCTTGTTTAGCAGGGTGCTGCGCAGGGCATGCAGCCAGCGCCAGCCTTCGTGGATCAAAATGCTCGAATCCAGGTAGCGCGGCTCGTAGACCTGGAAGAAGCGCTGGGCGCGGCCTTCCTGGCTGACCAGGGTACCGTCGCCTTCGGCGAAGCTGGCGGCTGGCAGAACCAGGTCAGCGCGGTCTGTGGTCGCGGTCTTTTGATGATCGGCAACGATGACGACTTTGGCAGCGTCCAGTGCCGCATTGACCTTGATCGCGTCAACACGGGTGAACAGGTCGTTTTCCAGCACCACGATGGCATCGGCTTTGCCGTCGATAACGGCTTGCAGCGCCGCATCAACCGAATCACCGCCGAGCATGGCCAGGCCGAGGCTGTTGGCCTCTGGCACTACCAGGCTGATGGAGCCGGCTTTTTCACGCAGGTGCAGGGCCTTGGCGATGTTGCCTGCGGCTTCGATCAGGGCCTTGGAGCCCAGCGAAGTACCGGCCACGATCAGTGGGCGTTTGGCCGCGAGCAGGGCGTCAGCGATGCGCTGGGCCAGCTCAAGGGCTTCGGCGTCCAGGCCCGGTACGGCCGGAGCACTGGCGTCGATGGCGTGAGCCACGGCGAAACCGATGCGCGCCAGGTCTTCCGGGGCGGCGTGTACACACTCTTCAGCCACGTCATCGAGCTTGGTTTCAGCCAGGCTGGCGATAAACAGCGGGTTCAGCGCGTGCTGGCCGATGTTTTTCACCGCAGCGTCGAGCCACGGCTGGACGCGCATGGCGTCGGCCATGTCTTCGGCCTTGCCTTTTACCGACTGGCGCAGGGACAGGGCGACGCGGGCAGCGGTTTGGGTCAGGTCTTCACCGAGGACGAAGATCGCGTCGTGGTCTTCGATGTCGCGCATGTTCGGAACCGGCAGCGGGCTGTCGTTCAGCACTTGCAGCACCAGGCGGATGCGCTCCAGCTCACCGGCTTCGATACCCGAGTAGAAGTGCTCGGCACCCACCAACTCGCGCAACGCATAGTTGCTTTCGAGGCTGGCGCGGGGCGAACCGATACCGACGATGTTGCGACCGCGCAGCAGGTCAGCGGCTTTATCCAGTGCTTCGTCGAGGCTCAGCTTGGCGCCGTCGGCCAGCAGTGGCTGACGTGGACGGTCGGTGCGGTTGACGTAGCCATAACCGAAACGGCCACGGTCGCACAGGAAGTACTGGTTCACCGAACCGTTGTAACGGTTTTCGATGCGAC
>NZ_JASLGE010000050.1 GCF_030150285.1 Pseudomonas sp.
GTTACACGCTGCTGTCAACACCTCATTTCCTGCTTCGATGACTTGAAGCTGGCACCGCCGAAAACCAATCCAACTCGTTGATAATCAAGGAGTTTTCCGTTTCGACTGCGCCGGAAGTGGGGCGAATTATAGGCCGTTGGATTTCTGAGTCAAGCCTTAATTTGCAATTAAGTGGCCACTACCGTTTTCTTCTTATAGAGACGAGGAATCCGACGCATCACCGCCGGGACCCGCAGCAGTAGAAGGCATGCACCTATAAAGGCATAGACCGACCACTCTTTCAGGTCAGCACGCACGATCCACAGCATATGCAGCAACCCCAACCCCACCACCACATACACCAAGCGGTGCAGCTTCTTCCAGCGCGCGCCCATTCGCCGTTGACTGAAACGATTGGATGTCACCGCCAGCGCCAACAGACATAGAGCCCCCAAACTGCCAACAATAATGTAAGGCCGCTTGCTTAACTCGACACCCAACTGAGACCAGTCGAGCCCAAGCACAAAGAACAAGTAGGCACACAGGTGCAACACCACATAGGCAAAGCACCACAATCCGATCTGGCGACGAACCGCAATCCACCCCGCCCACCCGGTCAGCTTTTGCATAGGCGTCATGCAGAGCGTCACTAACAACAAGATCAGGGTCCCTAGCCCCAAACGCTCGACCAATACCTTTCCAGGATCAGGTCCCAAGGCAAAGCTCCACGCCTCATAGAGCCAGTACAAAGGCCAGATCGCTGCGGCTATAAATACGCTGAGACGCCAAAGTGGAAACTTCATCAGTAATTTTTCCGCAGATCCAGGCCGGTATAGAGAGAAGCGACTTCATCTGCATAGCCATTGAACATCTGTGTATCGCGCACATTAGGGCTAAACAGGCTGCTCGGCAGACGCCGCTCCCGCGCTTGCGTCCATCGTGGATGATCGACTTGCGGGTTTACGTTTGCATAAAACCCATATTCATCGGCAGCAATGCTCTGCCAAGTGGTTTTCGGCTGCTCCTCAACCAGGCTAATCCGCACAATCGACTTCACACTCTTGAAACCATACTTCCACGGCACCACCAAACGAAGCGGCGCGCCGTTCTGATTAGGCAATTCACGGCCATACATTCCCACCGCCAGTATGGCCAATGGATTCATCGCCTCATCCAGACGCAAGCCTTCTACATAAGGCCAATCAATCAGCGCAAAGCCTGAGCGCTGTCCCGGCATTACTTTCGGGTCCTTCAAGGTTTCAAAGCGTATGAATTTAGCTTTCGAGGTAGGTTCAACTTGCTTAAGCAACGCTGACAGCGGAAAACCCATCCAGGGAATGACCATCGACCAGGCCTCTACGCAGCGCAGCCGATAGATCCGCTCCTCCAGTTGGTAAGGCTTCATAAAGTCCTCAAGAGCATAACGCCCTGGCTTCCCCACCTCGCCATCCACGACAACGGTCCAAGGCTCGGTTTTCAAGGCACCTGCGTTTTGCGCAGGATCGCCTTTGTCAGTACCAAACTCATAGAAGTTGTTGTAGTGCGTAGCATCCTTGAATGGCGTAATCGCTTCCCCTTTCGCGGTCACTGCCTGCCACTGGGTCTGCGGGAGTTTCTCGGCAAACCAGCCTGGGGCCTTGCCTGGCTCGACATCCGTGTAGCGGGAAGCATCATCGGCATTCGCCCAACGCGGCAGTGCGCTCACCGCTAGCCCTGCAAACGAGCTACCCAGTAATGCACGGCGAGATAAATAGAAGGGCTCGGGCGTAACGTCCGACTCTTTGCAGTCGGACGCTTTAGGCAGCTTGATGAGCATAACAACTCCGCAGTATTGGAAGGCTGATGCACCAATAGACTACGGAGCGGGGGAGAAATTACATCACTCGCCGGTTTTCTTACGGCGCAGGCGCAATAAATATTGGACTGGGCCTGACGCGGCATACACCAGGAAAGCCAGCAGCAGAATGCGCGGAGGGTCACTGAATACCACCGCGAACACCAACACGACCGCCAGAATGGCCACAAATGGCACACGCCCTTTCAAATCCAGCTCTTTGAAGCTGTTGTACTTGATGTTGCTGACCATCAGCATGCCGGCTGCAGCCACCAACAAGGCTACCAGGAAGGACATTTTCGACCCCTGGATCCCGTAATCACTGAATGCCCAGACAATGCCCGCCACAACACCTGCAGCAGCCGGGCTGGCCAGCCCGATGAAGTAACGCTTGTCAGCAGTACCGACCTGCGTATTGAAGCGAGCCAAACGCAAAGCCGCGCCCGCTACATAAATGAAGGCAACCATCCAACCGACCTTGCCCATGTCACCCAGCGCCCAACCAAACGCCAACAGCGCGGGTGCCACACCAAACGCAACCATGTCAGACAAGGAATCATACTCAGCACCAAAAGCACTTTCAGTGTGAGTCATCCTGGCAACCCGACCATCAAGGCCGTCCAGCACCATGGCGACAAATATCGCGATGGCTGCAAACGCAAAATACTTGCTTGCACCCGCGGCATCACCCGCACTCATGGCGCTTTGGGCACTCATTGAGTTGATGATGGAATAAAAACCGGCAAACAGGTTCGCCGTAGTGAAAAGGTTCGGCAGCAGATAGATACCACGATGCCGGACTTTGCGGCCTTCAGCGTCATGCCCTTCTTCGACATGCTCATCGATAGGCAGCAGGCTATCGGCGTCAGGAGCCTGCTTGGGCTCTTCGGGACGTTCGCTCATGGACATTACCTTGCAACGATATGGAAAGTTTCAATAGACGCTTGCAGACCAACACTCACCCGCAAACGCCCCTGCTTTATACCAGAAGCCGCCGCCTAAACGAAAAAACGCGGCCGAGGCCGCGTTCTTTCTAGATCGTACTGACTTAGTTTTTGGCTTTGTCGACGATTTTGTTCGCACCGATCCAAGGCATCATCGAGCGCAGTTGCTCGCCGATCACTTCGATACCGTGAGCGGCGTTGTTACGACGCTTGGCTGTCATCGAAGGATAGCCTGTAGCCCCTTCGCTGATGAACATCTTCGCGTACTCACCATCTTGAATGCGCTTCAGAGCGTTACGCATGGCTTGACGGGATTCAGCGTTGATCACTTCCGGGCCGGTCACGTACTCGCCGTACTCAGCGTTGTTGGAGATCGAGTAGTTCATGTTGGCGATGCCGCCTTCGTACATGAGGTCAACGATCAACTTCAGCTCGTGCAAGCACTCGAAGTAGGCCATTTCTGGCGCGTAGCCTGCTTCAACCAGGGTTTCAAAACCAGCTTTGACCAGCTCAACAGTACCGCCACACAGAACCGCTTGCTCGCCGAACAGGTCGGTTTCGGTTTCGTCTTTGAACGTGGTTTCGATGATACCGGTACGACCACCGCCCACGCCCGAAGCGTAAGACAGCGCAACGTTTTTGGCGTTGCCCGATGCATCCTGGTAGATCGCGATCAGGTCAGGAATACCGCCGCCACGCACGAACTCGGAACGTACAGTGTGGCCCGGCGCTTTTGGCGCGATCATGATGACGTCGAGGTCAGCACGCGGAACAACCTGGTTGTAGTGAATGGCGAAGCCGTGGGAGAACGCCAGTGTTGCGCCCTTTTTGATGTTCGGCTCAATTTCATTTTTGTACAGTGCAGACTGGAACTCGTCCGGAGTCAGGATCATGACCAGGTCGGCAGCGGCAACAGCACTGGCAACGTCAGTCACTTTCAGACCGTGAGCTTCAGCCTTGGCGACAGTCGCCGAACCTTTACGCAGGCCAACAGTAACGTCTACGCCGGAGTCTTTCAGGTTGCACGCTTGAGCGTGACCCTGAGAGCCGTAACCGATGATGGCTACTTTTTTGCCCTGGATGATCGAAAGGTCGCAGTCTTTGTCGTAATAAACTTTCATGATTTTCCTTATATATCCAGGCCATTCGGCCATTTACTAATTGTTAGATTTAGATGCTGAGTACTTTGTCGCCACGGGCAATCCCGGTGACGCCACTGCGAACCGTTTCCAGGATTGACGCAGTGCCAATCGACTGAATGAAGCTGTCAAGTTTATCGCTGGTACCGGTCAACTGTACTGTGTACACGCTGGCGCTGACATCAACAATCTGACCACGAAAAATGTCTGTGGTCCGTTTGATTTCTGCGCGCTGCGCACCTGTCGCCTTGACCTTGACCAACATCAGCTCACGCTCAATATGAGCGCTCTCTGACAGGTCAACCAGCTTGACCACCTCGATCAACTTGTTCAGGTTCTTGGTGATCTGCTCAATAATTTCATCGTGCCCAATGGTCGTCAGCGTCAGACGCGACAACGTCGGGTCCTCGGTAGCCGCTACTGTCAGGCTTTCGATGTTGTAGTTACGTTGCGAAAACAGACCGACAACGCGAGACAGGGCACCGGGTTCGTTTTCAAGAAGCAAAGAAATAATGTGCCGCATGATTAAGTACGCTCCGTCTTGCTCAGCCACATGTCACGCATGGAGCCATCTTTGATCTGCATCGGGTAAACGTGCTCACTGGTGTCCACCTGAATATCCAGGAAGACCAGACGATCTTTCATGGCAAAGGCTTCTTCCATCTTCGGCTTCAGGTCTTTCAGATCGGTAACCCGAATGCCGACATGCCCGTACGCCTCAGCCAGCTTGACGAAATCAGGCAGCGATTCCATATAAGAGTGCGAGTGGCGGCTGCCATAGTTCATGTCTTGCCACTGTCGCACCATTCCCAGAACGCCATTGTTCAGGCTGATGATTTTAACCGGCAGACCGTATTGCAAGCAGGTCGACAGTTCCTGAATATTCATCTGAATACTGCCTTCGCCCGTGACACACGCGACGTCAGCGTCAGGAAAACTCAGTTTCACGCCCATGGCTGCCGGGAAACCGAAGCCCATAGTGCCCAGACCGCCTGAGTTGATCCAGCGGTTCGGCTTGTTGAAGCGATAGTATTGGGCCGCGAACATCTGGTGCTGCCCCACATCGGACGTTACAAATGCATCGCCCTTGGTCACTTCACAGAGCATCTCGATCACAGCCTGAGGCTTGATCTTGCTACCGTCGCCCTTGTCGTAAGGGAACAGGCCGCGATCACCGCGCCACTCATCAATTTGTTTCCACCAGGCAGCAACGGCCTCAGGGTTCGGCTTTTCACCCATGTCCTTGAGAATCGAGACCATTTCGGTCATCACGCTATCGACCGGGCCAACGATCGGAACGTCTGCCTTGATCGTCTTGGAGATCGATGCCGGGTCGATATCAACATGAATGATCTTGGCATTCGGGCAAAACTTGGATGGGCCGTTGATGACACGATCATCAAAACGGGCACCGACTGCCAGAATCACATCAGCATTGTGCATGGCCATGTTGGCCGTAAAACTGCCGTGCATGCCGAGCATGCCAATGAACTGACGATCTGTGCCCGGATAGGCACCCAAGCCCATCAGTGTATTGGTGACCGGCACATTGAGCATTTTGGCCAATTCGGTCAGAGGCGCAGAACCGCCACCCAAGATCACGCCACCACCGGCGTAAAGCACTGGGCGCTTGGCGGCCAGAAGCATTTCTGCCGCTTTACGGATTTGACCGGAATGACCGCGAACAGCCGGGCTGTAAGAACGCAGCTTGGCTTTTTTCGGGAAGACGTATTCGAACTTTTCAGCCGGGTTGGTCATGTCTTTCGGAACATCTACCACGACAGGCCCCGGGCGACCGGATTGCGCAAGGTAGAACGCCTTTTTCATGACTTCCGGGATTTCCGAAGCATGCTTGATCATAAAGCTGTGCTTCACGATGGGCCGGGAAATACCGATCATGTCGGTTTCCTGGAAGGCATCAGTTCCGACCATGGTGCTAGGCACCTGACCCGAGATGATCACCATCGGAATGGAGTCCATGTAAGCCGTAGCGATACCGGTAATGGCGTTGGTCGCGCCAGGCCCGGAAGTCACCAGTACGACACCGGCTTTACCGGTGGCACGGGCATAGCCGTCAGCCATATGGGTCGCAGCTTGCTCATGACGAACCAGGATGTGGGTAACGTCCGGTTCCTTGAACAACGCATCGTATACATGAAGGAGAGCACCACCTGGGTACCCGTAGATATATTTGACACCTTCGTCGCGCAAAAAGCGGACGAGCATCTCACCGCCAGATAAAAGCTCCACGTTGTTCACCTCTAAAACGCCAGAATACCGTTCACACAAAGCCGAACGGGTCTTAATAGGTTTACTTTTCAGCAGAGCATGAGCGACGGTGGTCGCCGACTACGTCAGCACTGACTGAGCAAGTATTGGGAGCCCCCCAAGTGTTGCGGGGTTTTCCCACCCAGCGCGAGGTAACGCGTTGCGGGTGTAACAGGTCGGCGCGGGTGTGCGCCTCATGATCTGCTGAGAGAGTCTGCTTCTGGCAGCCCCTCTACAGCGGGAGTTCGATTCTTCTCATTCGCTCCATCCAAGTCAAGTCATCAATTCAATTTATTCGCATAAATCAGCAAGAACGCATAAAAAAACGCGCCAAACCTAGAAAACTGACAAGAAAATGAATGACTGCCAGAGAAAACTGGCAGCGGTAGCTTCATGCAGAAGGGCTGATCAACTGATCAAAATCTTCAAAATGCTTTAGCAGCGGCTTCCAGTTGCCTCGACGCTGAGCAAACACATGCTCTGCCATGTGCCGAATGCCCGAAACACTCGGCAAGGGCTGATTCTGTTCAATGATGGCTTTCATTTTGGGCAGGAATATCCACTGCACCCACTCTTCAAAGTCCAGCCGGTCCACGCTGAAGGGCTCAACACTGGACAAGTCGTACTCGCTTGGCGTTTTCTCACTCCATAACCCCTGCGTGTACATCTCTTTTTCAATCAGCAGTAAGTAGTCGGCAACCTCAAGAATGCGCGTATCCATTATCAAAGACTCACCTTGGCTTTTTGACGGGCCAGTGCAGCGCCTGCAGGATCGCCCTGTTTTTCACGCGCCTGCGCGATCAAGCCCCAAAGGCTGGCCTGCAAGTCCGGCCGACCGCTGGCAAAGGTCAAGCCGCGACGGGCAAACTGCTCGGCCTGAGCGGCATCGCCCTGAGCCATCCGTACCTGCGCCAGACGATAAAGCACTTGCGGTTCACGCGGCGCTACACGCTGTGCGCGTTCGAGGCTCGACGAAGCACCATTCAGATCACCACTGGACTGCTGTTGCTGAGCCGTGGTCAGCAATGCCAGCACAGGGCCATCCAACTGCTCATCAGCGGCCAAGCCACCATTGCTGGAAGGTATGCCGCTTGGCGTAATGGGGGCAGGCATACTGTATGACGTACTCGGCGTGTAGCTGCCCGTGCTGATCGGCGCGGCAGCCGGCCCCGGGGTAATCGGCCCTGGTGTGAACGGCTCGCTGCTGATCGGCGTCGAAACGGCTGCTCCCCCCCCCGGAATCATCACTACTACCCCGGAGTCTTGAGGAATCGCCTGCGCTTGCGGGGCACGAGCAGCCGTGGCCTGTGGATATTGATTCGTCGCCCGTTGAGCCGAAACGCGCTCACTGTTCGACACGGGAACGCCAGCGTCGACGACAGGGATCGAACCTTGCGGCACATTGGCGCAACCATTGAGCAAAGCCAGGGCTGAGACAGCCGGAACCCACCACTTTTTCACGTCAAACCCCTCATGCTTAATTCAACCAGCCTTTGACCCAATCCATCACGGCGTCACCCGTCGCAGGCGCTTGCGCGTCACAACTGGCACCCGCGGGGGGCTCACTGCCGCGAATATACGGCATCTGCACCGCACCCGGGCAGTTGGCATAAGAGCCTTGGCCTGTATGCGGGTCAATCCAGGCTTGAACGATATTGTCCGGCTGGGGCATATCAAGCGGCAGCGGGTCGGCTTTGCTCATAAAGCTGGTCCAGACCTGCAAAGCACCTGTCGCGCCGGTGAACGGTGTTTTCCCGTTGTCATCACGCCCCAGCCACACCACTGCGAGCAAGTCCTGACTGAAGCCCGCAAACCAACTGTCCCGAGAATCGTTACTGGTGCCGGTTTTACCTGCCAACGCGAGGTTTTTCGGCAGCACGTTGTAGACCGAACGCCCCGTGCCTTCGCGCATGACGTGCTGCATTGCGTTCTGGATCAGGAAAATCGAACCGGGATCAAAGCGCTGCTGGATCTGAAACGGGTAACGCTTCAAAGGCTCGCCTTGTGCCGTCAGCACACTGCGGATGCCCCGCATCGGTGTATTGAAACCGCCATTGGCCAAGGTCTGATACATCGTCGCCACTTCCATGGGGCTCAATGCTCCTGCCCCCAACAACATGGAGGGATACGCCGGAAACTCGCGCTCGACGCCAAGTCGCGCCAGCGTCTTGAGCACGTTAGGCACACCAACTTGCTGGCCCAGCCTGACCGTACCCAGGTTGTAAGAGTTCATCATCGACTGAAACAGGAAAATTGTGCCGTGAGAACGACGGTCATAGTTCTGCGGCGTCCAGACCTGACCGTCAGCCCCTTTGATCGACAGCGGCTCATCCGACAGCCAACTGGTCAATGTGTACTGGCTCGGCCGCTCCAATGCCGTGAGGTAAACCGCTGGTTTGATCAGCGACCCGATTGGTCGGACTGCGTCCAGTGCGCGGTTAAAGCCTGCATAGCCTGAGAGCCGGCTACCAATCAGTGCTTGAACCTCACCCGTTTCCGGGTTGGTCACCACCATCGCTGCCTCAACCTCATCCGAGCCCTTGCGCCCTGCCAAACGCTTAAAGGTCTCACCAACGGCCGCTTCGGCCTTCATTTGCAGTATCGGGTCGAAGCTGGTGAAAATGCGCAGCCCTTCTTCCGTCAAGTCTTCATCACGATAATCTTCGCGCAACTGGCGCTTTACCAAGTCCAGGAACCCCGGAAATGAGGTATCGGCAAGGCTGCCACGCTTAGTGACGCCCAGCGGCATCTTCTTGGCCGCCGCGACCTGTTCCGCCGTCGCAACGCCTTGTTGCTCCAGCAAATCGAGCACCAGGTTACGTCGTTCAAGTGCGCGTTCCGGGTAGCGACGCGGGTTATAAGCCGATGGCCCTTTGACCATCCCTACCAGCAACGCCACTTGGTGCAGCTTGAGCTCAGCCAACGGCTGGCTAAAGAAGAACTGGCTCGCCAGACCAAAGCCGTGAACCGCTCGCTGCCCGTCTTGACCGACAAAGACCTCGTTGAGGTAAGCCTCAAGAATCTCACGCTTGTCGTAATGCAGCTCCAACAGCAACGCCATCATCGCCTCAGTCAGCTTGCGACTAAGGCTGCGCTCGTTGGTCAGGAAAAAGTTTTTGACCAATTGCTGCGTCAACGTACTCCCGCCCTGACGCATTTGCCCGGCGGAAGTGTTAACCCAGACAGCCCGGGCGATCGACTTCGGTGAAACCCCGAAATGCTGATAAAAATCCCGATCTTCCACCGCGACCAGCGTTTCAAGCAGGTACGGCGGAACCTGGTCGATATTGATCAGAATACGGTCTTCGAGGTTCTTGGGGTACAGCCCGCCCACCAGCAACGGCTCAAGCCGCACAACTGGCAACTTGGAGCCATTGGGCGTTGAAAGCTCTGACACATAGTCGCCCGAGAATCGCACGCGCACGGCCTGCGCCTTCTCAGCACCTTCATAGAACTGGAACCCCCGGGTGTTGAGGTCGACGGTATTGCCATTTACCGCGGCCGCGCCGGGGCCGTTGGCAACACTTTCGCGGCGATAACCCAAAGCATCGAGTTCGGTCAGGAAGTCGTTTTTGCTCAGCTTCTGGCCGGAGAACAGCTCCAGCGGCCGTGCATAGACCTTGGCCGGGATGGTCCAGCGCTTGCCAGAAAACTTCTCCTGAACAATGGCGTCGAGGTACACGGCAAAACCTGCCAATACCACAAGGCCTACCAGGCTGAGCTTGAGCGCCCAGCCCAGCCAGCGTCGAGGGCCACCGGTAGGACGTTTGGAACGGGAACGAGGGGATCGGGATCGAGTCATGGCGCAAGATTATACGCACTTTGCTCATGTTCATCATGCACAGCCCAGCGGTTTGCAGTACCGCTGCCAGCAGCCATAATGGCGCCCATGAATTTTCCAGACTTGAAGGATCAACCGTGAGCCAGAACCTGATTGCCGCGCTACAAAACCCGAGCCTCTATTCTCATGAAATTAAAGAGTTCCAGGTTATTGAAACGCACATCTCCTGGGTCATTTTGACCGGCCCATTTGCCTACAAGATCAAAAAACCGGTCAACTTCGGCTTTCTGGACTTCACCGAACTGAGCGCTCGTGCGTTCTTCTGTAACGAAGAACTGCGCTTGAACCAGCGCCTGACCGAAGGCCTGTACCTTGAAGTGCTACCGATTACAGGCACCGCTGAAGCCCCTGTATTGGGCGGTGAAGGGCCCGCAATCGAGTACGCGCTGAAAATGCGCCAATTCCCGCAATCTCAGTTGCTCAGCACGCTGCAGGCCAATGGAGAGCTGAGCACTGCCCACGTCGACGCAATGGCTCAGCAAATCGCCCGCTTCCACTTACAGGCCCCAAAGGTTCCTCAGGAACACTACCAAGGCACGCCAGAAGCGGTCATGGAACCCGTGCGTCAAAACTTCGAGCAGATTCGTCCCTTCCTGACAGACAAGGCGGACCTGCAGCAGTTGGATGCGCTCCAGGCGTGGGCTGAGGCCAGTTTTGCCCGGCTGGCCCCGCTCTTCAAGCAGCGCAAGGCTGACGGCTTTATCCGCGAGTGCCACGGAGACATCCACTTGGGCAATGCCACCCTGATTGAGGGTGAAGTGGTGATTTTCGACTGTATTGAGTTCAATGAGCCGTTCCGTTTCACCGATGTCTACGCGGACACCGCATTTCTGGCCATGGACCTGGAAGACCGCGGGCTCAAGTCACTGGCAAGACGTTTTGTGAGCCAATACCTGGAGTTGACCGGGGACTATCAAGGCCTTGAAGTGCTGAACTTCTATAAAGCCTATCGCGCACTGGTTCGCGCAAAAGTCAGTCTGTTCAGCATGCCTGCAGAGGCCAGCCCCGTGCAGCGCGCGGCGACACTGCGCCAATACCGAAACTACGCCAACCTCGCAGAAAGCTACAGCACCATTCCTTTCCGCTTTCTGGCTAATACCCACGGCGTCTCGGCGGTGGGCAAGAGCTCAGTCGCCATGCGCCTGGTCGAATCCCTGGGTGCCATTCGTTTACGCTCGGATGTTATTCGCAAGCGATTGTTCAGCGAGCAAACCACTAGCAACAGCGTAGGCGATGGCATCTACAACGCTCAAGCCAGCGCTAAAACCTACGACACCCTGCATGAATTGGCCGGCATTGTGTTGCGCGCAGGTTTCCCGGTGGTGATAGACGCCACCTACCTCAAACGCGAGCAGCGTGATGCCGCCGCCCGCGTGGCAGAAGACACAGGCGTGCCGTCACTGATTTTGGACTGCACCGCACCTGATGCCGTGATTGAAGGATGGCTGGCTCATCGTCAGACCTTGGGCAATGACCCTTCTGACGCCACCCTGGAGGTAGTCAAGGCTCAGCAAGCCAGCCGCGAGACACTCGGGCACGATGAGGCTTTACGCAGCAAACGCATTGAAACCCATAACAGCAAAAGCCTCGACACGCTGATTGCTGATATCCGCTTGCGCCTGCCAGGGCTGTAAACGCACGCCTGCGCCGCGAAACTGCAACGGTTTCGCGGCGCACCCAGTAAGACAATTGCGACAACACCCAAACCGCCACCTCTTGGCTTGTGAGGGCGTGGCAATCGACCACAAACGCTCTGCCCCCTGTATGTAAGCCCTCAGCGAACCGCTTTGCTGCGTGAAATATAGGCTTCCTTTGTGCGCTCTTGTTCCAAAACCGACTAAGGCACTACGACTTTCCTACCTGAAGCTACACTTGTGTCAGGAATCGTTTCGTCCCATTAAGCGCTGGGCTCATGCCGTCACAAGGAGGACTGATGAACGATGAACTCCAGCATTTAAGAAACCTTGGCAAAACTTCGGCGCAATGGCTACACGCAGTCGGCATCCACAGCCATTCGGATCTTAAGCGTCTGGGTGCGGTTGATGCTTACCGGGCAGTCAAGGCACGTGGCTTCAAGGCATCAAAAGTTTTGTTGTACGCCATTGAAGGCGCGTTACTGGACGTTCACTGGAACAGTATCCCCGCGGAACGTAAAGAAGCGCTGAACCGGCAGGTCGAGCTTTTGACCCCCACGCGTAAAGGCTGAAACAACTATTTACAGCCTTTATGGGCAGTACAGAAAACAGCGATTGACATCGCAATGAGAATCGTTATGATTAAGCCATCTGGTCGCGAGACCAGTCGATCTTCTGAAGGGCCATTGGTTCGGTCTATCAGATAATCTCCTCATCAGGCTAATCACGGTTATTTGACCCGGCTCTTGCCGGGTCTTTTTTTACCTGCCAAAAAGTGACAGCCGCCTGTAGGGGCCAGGCTTCAGCGCGCAATAATCAGCGGGTGACCCAACTCGGGGTGAGGCTGAACCAAAACGTCCAGGCCAAACACCGCCTTGAGTACCTCGGGCTGCAAGACCTCTTGTGGAGAATCCAAAGCACGGACACGCCCGTCCTCAAGAAGCAGCAAGCGATCGCAATACCGGGCCGCGAGGTTCAGGTCATGCAAAATGATCAGCACCGCTGCGCCCCGGTCTGCAAAGGCACGAATCGCCTTCAACGTGGTGTGTTGGTGCAAAGGGTCCAGCATCGATGTCGGCTCATCCAGCAACAGTGTTTGGCCGCTCTGCCCCGGCCACAACTGCGCCAGCACCCGCGCAAGGTGAACCCGCTGGCGTTCACCGCCCGATAACGCCAGGTAACTGCGACCCGCCAAATGCTCAACATCCGCGGCTTGCAACGCGGCGTGAACAATCTCTGCATCGCGTGCATGCCCTGTGTGATGGGGCAGACGCCCCATCCCCACGACCTCTTCAACACGAAAGGCGAAATCCAGGGTTGAGGTTTGCGGCAATACCGCCAGTCGGCGCGCCCGCTCCGGGCCACTCCACAGGCTCAAGGCCTGCTGATCAAGCCAGACGTGCCCCTCAGAGGGTTCCAACTCTGCGCACAGCGCCGCCAGCAACGTACTTTTCCCCGCGCCATTAGGGCCCAGAACCCCTAATACTTCACCCGGACGAATATCGAGCGTGATATCCGCCAACACCAGATTTTGGCCTCGACGAACCTGCAAATGATCGGTGCGTAGCATCAGTGACGGCCTCGCAGCAGTAAATAAAGAAAGAACGGCGCGCCTAAAAATGCTGTGACTATGCCAATCGGCAGCTCTGCCGGGGCCAGGACCAACCGCGCAATCAAATCCGCAAACAGCAGCAGGCTCGCGCCCGCCAAAACGGATGCCGGCAACAACACGCGATGATCCGGCCCTGCCAACAGTCGCACCAAATGCGGTACTACCAGACCGATAAAGCCGATCATGCCTGATGCAGCCACGGCAGCCCCCACCCCGAGGGCAGTGCAAAACACCAACTCGCGTTTAAGCCCTTCAACATTGACCCCCAGATGGCTGGCTTCAGACTCGCCCAGCAATAGCGCATTGAGCGCCTCGGCGCGCCGGGGTAACCACAAGGCAACCCCGGCCGTCACCATCAACAAGGGCCACAGCCTTGCGTAACTGGCACCATTGAGGCTGCCCAGGTTCCAGAAAGTCAGTGTGCGCAAGGTGGCATCGTCTGCCAGGTAGGTAAATAAACCTACCGCCGAACCCGCCAGGGCGGTGAGCGCAATACCGGCCAAAAGCATGACGGCCACATGGGTCTGGCCGTTACGACGCCCCAAACGATAGACCAGTGCCGTGACACCCAACCCACCGAGGAACGCACACAGCGACAACAGGTAGGGCCCGAAAGCGTCCGGCAGCCCACCAAAGGCCGAGCCACCGACAATCGCAATCGCAGCCCCCAGCGCCGCGCCGCTGGACACACCCACCAGGCCGGGGTCTGCCAACGGGTTGCGAAACAACCCCTGCATGGCCACGCCCGACAAGGCCAACACCCCGCCCACCGCCAACCCAAGCAGCGTTCTGGGCATACGGATCTGCCCCACGATCAGTTCTGCCTGCTCCAGGCCCTCGCCTGGAATCGGTACGCCCACTAGCCGCAAGGTGGCGCGCACGGTATCCAACAGCGGCAAGCTCACGGGCCCCAGCGCCAGCGACAGCCAAGTGGCCAGCAAGCACAACACACTCAAGCCGATAAACAGGGCGCGAGGTTTAACCAGCCTGTTCATTGATCGGCCGACACTGCAGGGTAAAAGTCAGTGGTCAATTGCTTCAGGCTGGCCGGTAAGCGTGGCCCAAGCCCCCCGACCAACAAGGTCGGGTCCACCTCATAGACACGCCCCTCCTTGACGGCACGAATTACCGACAGAATAGGGTTCTCCTTGATCAACGCCTTACGGGCCGCCTCACCTGTCAGGCTGCGATCGGCAAAGACCAGAACCTGCGGGTTCAGACCGGCCAGGGCCTCAACCGAAAATGGCTTATAACCCGTGTGGGTCGCGAGATTATGCCCACCGGCGTGTGTCAATAACCAATCCGCGGCGGTGTCTTTGCCCGCAATCAGCGGTTTGCCGCCTGCATGACCCAGCAACAGCAACACGCCGGGTGCCTTGTGCGTCGTTTGAATCTGTTTGACCCGCTGTTGCTGAACCTGCAATTGCTGCTGATAATCCTGGAACAGTTGGGTGGCCTGCGCTTCATCACCCAACAGACGGCCCAAATGCGCGAGGGTGGTCTCAAGGCTGGCGAGATCGGCCTCAGCCGAAAACATCTCAACCGGTACACCTGCACCCCGTATCTGCGCCAGCACGGGCGGTGGCCCCATTTCGTCGGTGCCGATCAAAAGGTCCGGTTTAAGGCTTAAAATTCCTTCAGCAGACAACTGGCGCTGGTAACCGATACTGGGTAACGATTTAAGTGATTCAGGATGTTGGCTGGTGGTATCAACGCCCACTAACCTGGAGGTCGCACCGAGTTCACTGACCCATTCCGAGAGTGCGCCTCCGGCACTGACCCAACGTTGCGGTGATTCGCCAGACACGCTGACATGACTGATCATAAGGCCTGCACAGAGCGCAACCAGACGGGTACTCAAACGCATACAGAGACGTTCCTTGAAAAGAGGACTCAACGGGACAACCTGGCTGCGCAGTGTAAGCAGCACATCGCTAGGCAAAAGACATTTGATAATTGTTTGCATTTGAACGTCAACCCACTTCACCCGCACTAGCACACACCGTAAGCCTGAAGACTGGGCTCGATAAGGATTCCGATGACACTTTTATGCGCCTCCACAGCCCTGACCGAGGGCACCAGCCGCGGGTTTGAACTCGATGCCCTGCGCGTGCTTGTGGTGCGTCGTGGAGGGCAGGTGTACGCCTACAAAAATCGCTGCCCGCATCGCGGCGTGCCGCTGGAGTGGAAACCGGATCAGTTTCTCGATGACAGCGCCAGCCTGATCCAGTGCGCGACCCATGCGGCGCTGTTTTTGATCGAAACCGGAGAGTGCGTTGCCGGGCCTTGCGCCGGGCAATTTCTGACAGCCCTTGACTGCCACGAGGACAGCCAAGGGATATGGGTTACGCTAGAAACGTCAGAGGATGACGTCTAAACGGCGATCGACCACCACGGCCTCGGGCGTCAGGCTGACCGCGTAAGCCAGTACCTGCACCCCGGCGGCTACCGCCTCACGCAAAGCCGCGCCATACCCCGGGTCAATTTCATCGGCCGGGCGCACGGCGTCTATGCCTGTCAGGTTGACGCAGTACAACTGCACCGCACGCACACCCTCCCGGGCCAGGCTGGCCAGTTCGCGCAGGTGCTTGGCACCGCGCAGTGTCACGGCATCCGGGAAAGCCGCAACCCGTGTATGGTCAAAGCCCAAAGTCACACTTTTGACCTCGACAAAGGCAAAGCCGTCCGGATATTCCAGACGGAAATCAATCCGGCTGTTTTCCTGCCCATACGCCACTTCGCGCTTGAGTGACGTAAAGCCGTTCAACTCTGTAATCATCCCCGCCAGCAGGGCTTCTTCAATCAGCCGGTTAGCGCGCCCCGTGTTCACACACGCCAGCCGCCCTTGTGGTGTTTGGCTAATTTCCCAAGTGCCAGGCAATTTGCGTTTGGGGTCATTGGAGCGGCTGAACCACACCTGCCCCCCCTCGACCATACAATTAAGCATCGAGCCGGTGTTCGGGCAGTGAAGGGTCATCAATTCGCCCGAGGCTGTTTCGATGTCGGCGAGAAAGCGCTTGTAACGCTTGATCAAACGCCCCTCTTCCAATGCGGGTGAAAACTCCATCAGCCTTTCCAGCTCTGCAAACCACGGGCGATTCGTTCAACCGCTTCTTGCAGACGCGGCAAGCTTTGCGTGTAAGCAAAACGTACGTGATGGCCTGCCTGATAACGGCCAAAATCCAGCCCCGGTGTAAACGCAATGTGCTCGGTCTCGAGAAAGTGCCGACAAAACGCAAACGCATCGCCGCCAAACGCACTGATGTCGGCATAGAGGTAAAACGCCCCTTCAGGCTCTACCGCAATGCCGAAACCCAACTCACGCAAGGCCGGCAACAGGAAGTCGCGACGACGTCCGAACTCGGTGCGGCGCGCCTCAAGGATCGCCAGCGTCTGTGGCTCAAAACAGGCCAATGCCGCGTATTGGGCCATGCTGGGAGCGCTGATATAGAGGTTTTGCGCCAGCTTTTCGAGGTCCGCCACTGCTTCCGGTGGTGCCACCAGCCAGCCCAGTCGCCAGCCCGTCATGCCGAAATATTTGGAGAAACTATTGAGCACGAACGCGCTGTCATCCACTTCCAGCACACTGGTGGCATCACAGCCATAGGTCAGGCCGTGGTAGATCTCATCGACAACCAAATGCCCCTGCCGCGCCTTGACGGCCGCAGACAGTGACGCCAGTTCGTCACGGCTCAAGATCGTGCCGGTCGGGTTCGCCGGTGAGGCCACCAGCGCGCCCACGCTATCTTGATTCCAGTGGCGCTCGACCAACTCGGCCGTCAATTGATAGCGCACGTCGGGGCCCACGGGCACAAGTTGTGCAGCGCCTTCGACTAGCCTTAGGAAATGTCGGTTACACGGGTAGCCAGGGTCCGCCAACAACCAATGTTTACCCGGATCAACCAGCAGGCTACTGGCCAAAAGCAGCGCACCGGAACCTCCTGGGGTTATCAGAATGCGTGAAGGGTCGATATTCAATCCGTAGCGCTGCTGATAAAACCCCGAGATTGCTTCACGCAATTGTGGCAACCCACGCGCGGCGGTATAGCGCGTCTTGCCGGCCGCCAACGCCGCCTGGCCTGCGGCAATAATGGGTTCGGCCGTGGTGAAGTCCGGCTCACCAATTTCCAGGTGAATGACATCGTGCCCCGCCGCCTGCAACTCATTGGCACGCGCCAGCAGCGCCATCACGTGGAACGGTTCGATCGCGCGGCTTCGCGCACTGTAAGACTGAGCCATGAGCCTGCCTTCCTGGGTAAGCAAAAATCTGATTCTACCCAAGCGCTGTCACAAGAGAGAGCGAAATACCGTCTTAGACTGCGCGGCAGTAGAACCAAACAGTGCAAGCCCGGGTCATAGCTCGGCTAAAATCAATATTCAGTCACGCGTCACAGGGTCTGCACACGACCACTGGCGACAGGCTAGACAACCGGGAGTAGCGCGGCCCGATTTGATCTGGTAAGTTCGCCCGCTTGCAGCCGCAGGGCCGGCAGGTGTCGGTGATGTTGCAATCCTGCGCAATGGATTAGAAGAACAGAGGCGGTCCATTTCATGCCCACACAAGCAAAGCAGCAAGGTAATCAACTGAGCGGGTTCGAGCCCTACGTTGAAAAGAAAGGCGAAGAGTACATGGGCGAGCCCATGCGCAAGCACTTCACCAAGATTTTGCAAAAGTGGAAACAGGACTTGATGCAGGAAGTCGACCGGACCGTTGATCATATGAAAGACGAAGCCGCCAACTTTCCTGATCCTGCTGACCGCGCCAGTCAGGAAGAAGAATTCAGCCTGGAACTGCGCGCCCGCGATCGCGAGCGCAAACTGATCAAGAAAATCGACAAGACGCTGCAACTGATCGAAGACGAAGAGTACGGTTGGTGTGAGTCGTGCGGTGTTGAGATCGGCATCCGCCGCCTCGAAGCCCGCCCTACCGCAGACATGTGCGTAGACTGCAAAACCTTGGCTGAAATCAAGGAAAAACAAGTCGGCAAATAATCGCCGGCGTGTCAGATGGGGCGTGCGAACGCCCCATTTTTGTTTCTGCAATTTGCTCTTGCCGCCCTGTAGCCGCTGCCGCAGGCTGCGATAAGAGCCGACGGGGCTTCACACCTCCAGGGCTGCCACGCACCCCATCGCGGCCTTTGACAGCGGCTACAGGATTTATGCCATGACGGCTGTTTCAAATCCCTCATACATAGGGCGTTTCGCCCCTACGCCCAGTGGCCACTTGCATTTTGGCTCGTTGGTGGCTGCCCTCGCATCCTATCTCGATGCTCGTGCTGTCGGCGGGCGCTGGCTGGTGCGCATGGAAGACCTGGACCCACCACGGGAAATGCCGGGAGCCCAACAGGCCATTCTCGACGCCCTGGAGCAATACGGTTTTGAATGGGACGGCGAACTGACGCGCCAAAGCGAGCGCCACGAAGCGTATGCCCACGTCCTCAATCAACTGTTCAATCAAGGCCTGGCGTATGCCTGCACGTGCTCACGCAAACAACTCGAGCCCTACAACGGGGTTTACCCCGGATTGTGCCGTAACGCAGGTCACGCCATGGAGAACGCCGCAATACGCCTGCGCGTTCCCGAGCTGCATTACGCGTTTGAAGACCGTGTACAGGGCACATTTGGCCAACACCTTGGGCGTGATGTAGGCGATTTCATCATTCGACGCCGCGATGGGCTGTATGCCTACCAATTAGCGGTTGTTCTGGATGACGCTGCCCAAGGCGTGACCGACATTGTGCGTGGGGCCGACCTGCTCGACTCCACTCCCCGCCAGCTATACCTGCAGGAACTGCTGGGGTTGGCACAGCCGCGCTACCTGCACGTGCCGTTGATCGTCCAGCCCGATGGCCACAAGCTCGGCAAGTCTTACCGCTCTCCCCCCCTTGCGCCCGAGCACGCTACCCCTTTGCTGCTTCGCGCCTTGCGAGCCCTGGGCCAAACGCCAGACGACTGCCTGAGCGATGCCACCCCGCGCGAAGTCCTTGATTGGGGGATTGCACACTGGAACGCCGGGCTAATACCGCGCACGCTCACGTTGGCTGAAGCGCAATTACGCTGACACCCCTTGCAGGTTGTCAGCCATCCGTTACCATCGCCGCACGTTTTTGGGCACGCGGCCTGTAAAAGTGAGGGCAGGATGTACATCTATCGATTGGTCCTGTTGCTGGTTGTCGGGATTTACCTGTTTTCCCCCGCCATCATGGATTGGTGGATCGACGCGACGGGTGCCTGGTACAGGCCCTATCTGCTCTGGCTGATTCTGATTGTTGTGACCTTTATTTTGCAGAGTCAAAAAGATGCCGATGAGCTTTAGCCTGACCCAGATGATCCTCATCAGCGCCGCCTACCTGCTGGTGCTGTTTGGCGTTGCCTGGATCAGTGAGCGCGGGATGATCCCGCGTGCAATCATTCGTCACCCGCTGACCTACACCTTGTCCTTGGGCGTTTATGCCAGCGCATGGGCTTTTTACGGCACCGTCGGGCTGGCCTACGAATATGGCTATGGGTTCCTGTCCAGCTACCTGGGTGTCTCTGGCGCGTTTCTGCTGGCACCCGTGCTGCTTTATCCCATTCTGAAAATCACCCGAACGTATCAATTGTCGTCCCTGGCTGACCTCTTTGCTTTCCGCTTTCGCAGCACCTGGGCCGGTGCACTGACCACGATCTTCATGCTGATTGGCGTACTGCCACTGCTGGCTCTACAAATACAGGCCGTGGCCGACTCCATCAGCATCCTGACCCGCGAGCCCGTGCAACACCGCGTGGCACTGAGCTTCTGCGCAATGATCACCCTGTTCACTATTTTCTTCGGCTCGCGGCATATCGCAACCCGCGAGAAACACGAAGGCCTGGTGTTCGCCATTGCATTTGAGTCCGTCATCAAGCTGGTCGCCATCGGCGGCGTCGGCCTGTATGCCCTGTACGGTGTGTTTGATGGCCCGCAGCAACTTGAAGTGTGGCTGCTGCAAAACCAGACCGCGCTTGCGGCTTTGCATACACCGCTGCAAGAAGGCCCGTGGCGCACCTTGTTGCTGGTGTTTTTCGCCTCGGCCATTGTGATGCCGCACATGTATCACATGACCTTCACCGAGAACCTCAACCCCCGAGGCTTGGTTAGCGCCAGCTGGGGCTTGCCGCTGTTTCTGCTGTTGATGAGCCTCGCTGTACCGCTGATTCTGTGGGCGGGCCTCAAGCTGGGGGCGACCACCAACCCCGAATACTTCACCCTGGGCATCGGCATTGCCGCCAACAGTAAATCCTTGGCATTACTGGCCTATATCGGCGGTTTATCGGCCTCTAGCGGGCTGATTATCGTCACCACCCTCGCGCTGTCCGGCATGGCGCTGAACCACTTGGTGTTGCCACTTTATCAGCCGCCGGCCGAAGGCAATATTTACCGCTGGCTGAAGTGGACACGCCGCGCGCTGATTGTGGCCATCATCATGGCCGGCTACGGATTTTACCTGGTGCTGGGGGCCAAGCAGGATTTGGCCAACCTGGGCATCGTCGCCTTCGTCGCCACGCTGCAGTTCCTGCCAGGCGTGCTCTCTGTGCTGTACTGGCCGACGGCCAATCGACGCGGCTTTATCGCCGGGTTACTGGCGGGCATTCTGGTGTGGATGGCCAGTATGCTGTTCCCGCTGATCGGCAACTTCCAAGGGTTCTATATCCCTTGGCTAAACATGATCTACGTGCTGGACGAGACCAGTTGGCACATGGCGGCTATCGCGTCCCTCGCGGCCAACGTGCTCATGTTTACCCTGATTTCATTGTTCACCAATGCCAGCCCCGAAGAGGCCAGCGCCGCAGAAGCCTGCGCCGTCGACAATGTGCGTCGCCCGCAACGCCGTGAGCTGCATGCCGCCTCGCCACAGGAATTCGCCACTCAACTGGCCAAACCGCTGGGCGCAAAAGCCGCGCAAAAAGAGGTCGAACAGGCTTTACGCGATTTGTACTTGCCCTTCGACGAACGTCGCCCCTACGCCTTGCGTCGCCTTCGCGACCGGATCGAAGCCAACCTCTCCGGCTTGATGGGCCCCAGCGTGGCCCAGGACATGGTCGAAACCTTTCTGCCCTACAAGTCTGGCGGCGAAAACTACGTCACCGAAGACATTCACTTTATAGAAAGCCGGCTTGAGGATTACCACTCGCGCCTGACCGGCCTGGCAGCCGAACTGGATGCCTTGCGTCGCTATCACCGCCAAACACTCCAGGAATTGCCCATGGGTGTGTGCTCACTGGCGAAAGACCAAGAGATCCTGATGTGGAACAAAGCCATGGAGGAGCTCACCGGCATACCCGCCCAGCGCGTGGTGGGCTCTCGCCTGAGTACCTTGAGCGACCCGTGGCGCGAGCTGCTGCAGGGGTTTATCGACCTGCCCGACGAACATTTGCACAAACAACACTTGGCCCTCGACGGCCAAACCCGCTGGCTGAACCTGCACAAGGCCGCGATTGACGAGCCCTTGGCACCGGGTAACAGCGGCCTGGTGTTATTGGTAGAAGACCTGACCGAAACACAAATGCTTGAAGACAAACTGGTGCACTCCGAACGGCTGGCCAGTATCGGCCGCTTGGCAGCCGGAGTGGCGCACGAAATCGGCAACCCGGTCACAGGTATTGCCTGCCTCGCGCAAAACCTGCGTGAAGAGCGCGAAGAGGATAGCGAACTGACTGAAATCAGTAGCCAGATTCTTGAACAGACCAAGCGTATCTCACGCATCGTACAATCGTTGATGAGCTTCGCCCACGCCGGTAGCCACCAACACAACGATGAACCGGTATGCCTGGCTGAGGTGGCCCAGGATGCCATTGGTCTGCTGGCGCTCAACCGGCGCAACTTCGAAGTGCAGTTCTACAACCTGTGCGACCCCGACCATTGGGTGGACGGCGATCCGCAACGCTTGGCCCAGGTACTGATCAACTTATTGTCAAACGCCCGTGACGCCTCGCCTGCCGGCGGTGCGGTACGGGTCAAAAGCGAAGCCAGCGAGCACACCGTCGACCTGATCGTCGAGGATGAAGGCAGCGGCATCCCGAAAAACATCATGGACCGTCTGTTCGAGCCCTTTTTCACCACCAAGGACCCGGGCGAAGGCACAGGTCTGGGCCTTGCACTGGTCTATTCCATCGTTGAAGAGCATTATGGACAAATCACCATCGACAGCCCGGCTGACATTCAAAGCCAACGTGGAACCCGTATCAGGGTGACCCTACCGCGTCATGTCGAAGCGACGTCCGCTGTGAACTGAGACCGTCGAGAGAACCGAATCAATGCCGCATATTTTGATCGTCGAAGATGAAACAATCATCCGCTCCGCGTTACGACGCCTACTGGAGCGCAACCAGTACCAAGTGAGCGAAGCCGGCTCAGTGCAAGAGGCACAAGAGCGTTTCAGCATTCCCTCATTCGACATGATCGTCAGCGACCTGCGCTTGCCTGGCGCTCCGGGCACTGAACTGATCAAGCTGGGCCAAGGAAAGCCGGTGCTGATCATGACCAGCTATGCCAGCCTGCGCTCTGCTGTCGACTCCATGAAAATGGGTGCCGTCGACTACATCGCCAAGCCGTTTGACCACGACGAAATGCTACAGGCCGTAGCGCGTATCCTGCGTGACCGCCAGGCCGCCCAAAGCACCGCCGTCGAGCGCCCGGCAAAGGCCGGCCCCGCCGACAAAACCGCGCCCGACAACAGCAATGGCGAGATCGGCATTATTGGCTCGTGCCCGCCGATGCTCGACATGTACAGCAAAATTCGCAAGGTAGCGCCCACAGACTCCAATGTGCTGGTGCAAGGCGAGTCCGGCACGGGTAAAGAACTGGTTGCCCGCGCCCTGCACAACCTGTCACGGCGCGCCAAGGCCCCGATGATTTCGGTCAACTGCGCGGCCATTCCCGAGTCACTGATCGAATCCGAACTGTTCGGTCACGAAAAAGGCGCGTTTACCGGTGCCAGCGCAGGCCGGGCCGGGTTGGTCGAGGCGGCGGACGGCGGCACCTTGTTCCTTGATGAGATTGGTGAGCTGCCACTGGAAGCGCAGGCACGCCTGTTGCGCGTTCTGCAAGAAGGTGAGATCCGCCGTGTCGGTTCGGTGCAATCGCAGAAAGTGGATGTGCGCCTCATTGCGGCCACTCACCGGGACCTTAAAAGCCTGGCCAAGGTCGGACAGTTCCGTGAAGACTTGTATTACCGCCTGCACGTTATTGCCTTGAAACTGCCTGCCCTGCGTGAGCGGGGGGCCGACGTCAATGAAATCGCCAATGCCTTTCTCGCGCGTCAAAGCGCACGCATAGGTCGCACCGACCTGAAATTTGCCCCTGATGCCGAACGAGCCATCAGCCAGTACGCGTGGCCCGGTAACGTCCGCGAGCTTGAAAATGCGGTGGAGCGGGCTGTCATCCTGTGCGAAAGCCCAGAAATATCGGCTGAACTGCTCGGCATCGACATTGAACTGAACGACCTGCAGGACGACGACTTCATCGGCCTGGCCCCTCAGCAGGGCATCAGCAGCGGTAACACCAGCCTGGACCCGACCGAAGACCTGTCACTGGAAGACTACTTCCAACACTTCGTTCTGGAGCATCAAGACCACATGACCGAAACCGAACTGGCCCGCAAACTGGGGGTTAGCCGCAAGTGCTTGTGGGAACGGCGCCAGCGCCTGGGCATTCCGCGCAGAAAAACGGGTGTTGTCAGCGAAAACTGAGCCGGGTAACACCTGCATCGGTGAAAAAACTGTTACCGCAGCCAATACACGTAACAAAAGCCGGGTCTAACGGTAACGGAGACCCGGTTTTTTTTAGCCTTGAAAAAGCCGAAAACATGGAAAACGCCTTATTTTGCGGGGCCGCGCAAAAGTTGGCACGTACCCTGCAATATGTATTCGTACAAGAACAATAAGAATCACAGCAACACACAATAAAAATAAGACGTATCGGCTCACGCATAACAAGAACAACACGGCGGAGGCGCAGCTAACTGATTCTTTTGGAGAGGTGTTGTCATTGGGGCTTGCCCCACGACTAGGCAGAGAACAACAAAAACTGCATTTAAAAGCAGCGCCTGAACTAGTTGGATCACTGATCACATCAACACAGCGACCAAAGCAATCCGTTTGCTCTTATCTCCCGATTGGGAGGGTTACACAGGCAACACCTTTGTAACCAGGGCAATTAACAAAAACAAAAAGCCCGAAAAACATAATAAAAATAGAGCATGCAATTAATTCTGGGGGAGCTTCGGCTCCCCTTGTGCTTCCCGCCATTCGACAAAATCCGCTAACACGCTCTGGCTCGGGCCTCTTGCAGCTTTTTGGGCGTACCGCTTGTAGCTTCGCTCGCAAGAGCGGCTCAGCTTCCTACACCATCCCCTGACTAAATGCTAGAATCCCCGCCCATCATGCGGTCATTTCTCTTTTTGGCCGAACATTCCTTCAAACAGTGCATCCCATGCTGAAGAAGCTGTTCCAGTCATTCCGTTCTCCCAAGCGTCGCACGCAACAACTGCGTAGCACCCCAGAAGTGCTCAACAGCACTCAACACTCGCTGCAGCGTGCCCAGTTCAGCCGTTACGCGGTCAATATCGTCGAGCGCCTGCAAAACGCTGGCTATCAGGCTTACCTGGTCGGTGGCTGCGTTCGCGACATGCTGCTCAACATCACACCCAAAGACTTTGATGTCGCCACCAGCGCGACGCCCGAACAGGTACGCGCCGAGTTTCGTAACGCCCGTATCATCGGCCGACGCTTCAAGCTGGTGCATATCCACTTCGGACGCGAAATCATTGAGGTCGCGACCTTCCGCGCCAACCACCCGCAAAATGACGAAGAGGAAGACAGCAACCAGTCCTCGCGTAACGAAAGCGGGCGCATCTTGCGCGATAACGTTTACGGCACTCTGGAAGAAGACGCCCAGCGTCGTGACTTCACGATCAATGCCCTGTACTACGACCCGGTAAGCGAGCGCATCCTCGATTACGCCAATGGCGTACATGACATTCGCAACCACCTGCTGCGCCTGATCGGTAACCCGCAACAGCGCTACCAGGAAGACCCGGTGCGCATGCTGCGGGCTGTACGGTTTGCCGCCAAGCTCAACTTCGGTATCGAGAAACACACCGCGGCCCCTATCCGGGAGCTGGCACCGATGCTGCGTGAAATCCCGTCGGCACGGTTGTTCGAGGAAGTCCTCAAGCTATTCCTGTCAGGGAACGCGCTGGACACCTTTGAGATGCTGGTTGACCTGGAACTCTTCGAACCCTTGTTCCCGGCCAGCGCCGAAGCACTGGAAGACAATCCGACCTACACCCACACACTGATCAGCGAAGCCTTGCGTAACACCGACCTGCGGATCAAGCAGGGTAAACCGGTCACACCGGCCTTCCTGTTTGCGGCCCTGCTGTGGCCGGCACTGCCTGCCCGCGTCCTGCGCCTGCAAGACCGTGGCATGCCGCCCATTCCTGCCATGCAAGAGGCCGCCCACGACCTGATCGCAGAGCAGTGCCAGCGCATAGCCATCCCCAAACGCTTCACAATGCCGATTCGCGAAATCTGGGACATGCAGGAACGCCTTCCCCGCCGCAGCGGCAAACGCGCCGACCTGCTGCTCGACAACCCACGCTTCCGGGCGGGCTACGACTTCCTGTTGTTGCGCGAAATCGCGGGCGAGCAAACCCACGGGCTGGGTGAGTGGTGGACCGACTATCAAGACGCCAACGACAGCGGCCGTCGGGATATGATCCGCGACCTGAGCAACGCCAAGGACGACGGCGCAGGCCCGGCACCGCGCAAACGCCGCCGCACAGGTGCCAACAAGCGCAAGCGTACTGGCGCTGCGGACGAATAACGAATGGAAACCGTCTATATCGGAATGGGCAGCAACCTGGCCGAGCCGGCCGAGCAATTGCGCAACGCACTCAACGCGTTGGCCCAACTGCCCGATTCACGCCTTATTGGCGTTTCAGCGTTCTACCAAAGCGATTCGCTGTTACCCGGCCAGCCACGCTATACCAATGCCGTGGCGGCGCTGGAGACGCAAATGGAGCCTCTGGCGTTACTCAATGCCCTGCAAGCCATTGAGCTTGATCAAGGCCGTGAGCGCCACGAGCGTTGGGGCCCACGCACCTTAGACCTGGACATTCTGCTGTTCGGCAATCGGCTGATTGACGAGCCTCGCCTCAAAGTGCCGCACTACCACTTGCAGGCCCGGCCTTTCGTCCTGTACCCGTTGGCCGAGCTGGCACCCGCCTCACTCACGCTGGCCGATGGCAGAACCCTTGAGCAGTTACTGGCTGATTGCCCGTTTGTCGGGTTGGAGCGTCTCTCTTAAAACGCTGAATCGAATCAACGCCTGCGGTAACACTCCTGTGGTAACACCCGGAATTGACTTCCCGCCCCCTCGTCACGACTATAGGCATCCCGCTGCCGTCCATTGGGCGGCGCACTGTGAAAAACAGGCGCTTAAACACCCCCTTATAAGGTGTGTCTGTCTATAACGATGAATCACGCGTGTTACTCGCAGTGGTTATCGCACTGTCTGACGAGGATCCTTTTTCATGCCGGCTATCACTTTGACCACCCTGCAAAGCCTTAAGCAAAAAGGTGAAAAAATCACCATGCTGACGTGCTATGACGCCACCTTTGCCCACGCCTGCAATCAAGCCGGCGTTGAGCTGCTACTGGTAGGCGACTCCTTGGGCATGGTTCTGCAAGGGCATGACAGCACTTTGCCAGTCACTACCGATGAGGTGGCGTACCACGTGGCGTGCGTCAAGCGCGGCAATCAGGGCGCAATGATCCTGGCGGACTTGCCGTTCATGGCCAATGCAACGCTTGAGCAAACCCTGAACAACAGCGCAAAACTGATGCAGGCTGGCGCTCACATGGTCAAGGTCGAAGGTGCCGTCTGGCTCGCTGAGTCGATTCGCCTGCTGACCGATCGCGGTATTCCCGTGTGCGCTCATATGGGCCTGACCCCACAAACGGTCAACGTGCTGGGCGGCTATAAAGTTCAAGGCCGTAACGACATCCAGGCACGCCAAATGCGGGCCGATGCCATTGCCCTTGAGCAAGCCGGGGCCGCGATGCTGCTGTTGGAGTGCGTCCCCAGCGAACTGGCCAAGGAAATCACTCAAGCGGTGAAAATACCGGTCATCGGTATCGGTGCAGGGAGCGACACCGACGGTCAGGTGCTGGTACTCCATGACATGCTCGGCCTCTCGCTCACCGGGCGCGTCCCGAAATTCGTGAAGAACTTCATGGCGGGTCAACCCGATATTGTGTCGGCACTCAGCGCTTACGTGGCTGAAGTCAAAGCCGTCAGTTTTCCAGGTACCGAACACGGATTCTCTGCATGAACACTGTTAAAACCGTTCGCGAGTTGCGGGCCGCTGTGGCTCGCGCACGTAGCGAAGGCAAGCAAATCGGCCTCGTTCCCACCATGGGCAATCTGCACCGCGGCCACGCGGCACTCGTCACGACAGCCGCCCAGCAGGCTGACTTCGTGGTAGCGAGCATCTTCGTTAACCCACTGCAATTTGGTGCCAACGAAGACCTGGACACCTACCCGCGCACCTTGGCGGCCGATCAGGAAAAACTGCTACAAGCGGGCTGCCATCTATTGTTCGCCCCGACGGTTGAAGAAATGTACCCCAACGGTATGTCCGGCTTGACCCGCGTCACTGCGGCCCAGCTCAGCAATGAGCTGTGTGGCAGCCGCCGGCCGGGGCATTTTGATGGGGTTACCACCGTTGTCAGTAAATTGTTCAATATGGTGCAGCCGGATCTGGCCATCTTCGGGCAAAAGGACTACCAGCAGTTGGCCGTTATCCGCGCCATGGTCCATGACCTGAACATGCCGATCCAGATTATCAGCGAGCCCACTGTACGGGCCGATGATGGCCTTGCGTTGTCTTCGCGCAATGGCTACCTGAACGAAGAACAACGGGCGCTCGCCCCCGCCTTGTACCGCCACCTGACGGCAATGACTCAAGCCGTCAAAGCGGGTGATCGCGACTACCCGGCACTGGTGCGCCAGCACCTGGAGCACATCAGCGCGCTGGGCTTTCGCCCGGACTACCTGGAAGTGCGCCAGGCACAAACCCTGCTTCCTGCCGCCGCGAGTGATCGCGACCTGGTGATTCTGGTCGCTGCGTTCCTGGGCAGCACGCGCTTGATTGATAACATCCACCTGAACCTCGACAACGTCCTCCACACCGACACGTTGCCGTAATCCGTCAGCGGTCCCCAACCGGAAAATACCACTGAAACGATTCATCTAGCGTCACATGGCTGTGACAAAAGTTACTGTTTGACGTCAGACAAAGCCGAGACATATGCAGGCTCTAGAGTTACTGTGAGCGACCTGCTGTGTCTGATGTGTAAGCAGGCCAACCGCGAACCTCCTGACGCAAAAGGAGGTTTCGGTGTTTTCAGTGTCCAACAGGCAGTTCAAGCAAAAAAGGATATTCGCAGCGATGGCGTACTACCGCACTCCTCACGACGTGACCGCTCTGCCCGCTTGGCAAGCGCTGAAGCTTCACCGCGCCGACATGCAAAATTTCAGCATGCGCGATGCGTTCAACACTCACCCTAAACGCTTTGAAGACTTCACCCTGAGCAGCTGCGGGCTTTTCCTGGACTACTCGAAAAACCTGATTACTGACCAAACCCGCAGCTTGCTGGTAGACCTCGCCAATGAAGTCGACCTCAAGGGCGCGATCCACTCGATGTTTTCCGGCGAGATCGTCAACGCCTCCGAAGGCCGCCCTGCCCTGCACACGGCACTGCGACGCCCGGTGGCCGACAAACTGTCGGTCAACGGCGTGAACATCATCCCGCAGGTGCACAAAGTCCTGAATCAAATGACCGAGCTGGTCGGCCGCATTCACGACGGCCTGTGGCGCGGGTATACCGAAAAACCGATTACCGACATCGTTAACATCGGCATTGGCGGCTCGTTCCTCGGCCCTGAGCTGGTGTCTGAAGCGCTGCTGTCCTACGCCCAAAAAGGCGTGCGCTGCCACTACCTGGCGAACATCGACGGCAGTGAGTTTCACGAACTCGCGGCCAAACTGCGCGCGGAAACCACGCTGTTTATCGTTTCGTCCAAATCGTTCAATACCCTCGAAACCTTGAAAAACGCCCAGGCCGCGCGCGCGTGGTACCTGGCTCAAGGCGGCTCCGAGGCCGAGTTGCACCGCCACTTTATCGCCGTATCGAGTAACAACGCAGCGGCAGTAGCGTTCGGTATCCGCGAAGAGAACATCTTCCCGATGTGGGACTGGGTCGGCGGGCGTTATTCGTTGTGGTCAGCCATTGGCTTGCCCATCGCCTTGGCCATCGGCATGTCCAACTTCAAGGAACTGCTGTCCGGTGCCTACAGCATGGACCTGCACTTCCAGAACGCCCCCTTTGAACAAAACATGCCTGTGCTGATGGCGGCGCTCGGCGTTTGGTACGGCAACTTCTGGGGTGCGCAAAGCCACGCGATCCTGCCGTACGACCATTACCTGCGCAACATCACCAAACACTTGCAGCAGTTGGATATGGAATCCAACGGCAAAAGCGTTCGCCAGGACGGTACGCCCGTGTCCACCGACACGGGGCCCGTGATCTGGGGTGGCGTGGGCTGCAATGGCCAGCATGCTTATCACCAATTGCTGCACCAAGGCACACAGCTGATTCCAGCCGACTTTATCGTGCCGATTGTCAGCTTTAACCCGGTCTCCGATCACCATCAATGGCTGTATGCCAACTGCTTGTCCCAGAGCCAGGCCTTGATGCTGGGGAAAACCCTCGAAGAAGCCGAGGCCGAATTGCGCGACCAAGGCATGGCTGAAGCCGACGTGCAAAGACTGGCACCACACAAAGTGATCCCGGGCAACCGTCCGAGCAACACCTTGGTGGTGGAGCGTATCAGCCCACGTCGCCTCGGCGCGCTGGTTGCCCTGTACGAGCACAAGGTTTTCGTACAGAGCGTGATCTGGGGTATTAATGCGTTCGACCAGTGGGGCGTTGAGCTGGGTAAAGAACTGGGCAAAGGCGTTTACAATCGTCTGACCGGCAGCCAGGAAGAACCTGCTGACGATGCATCGACTCAAGGCCTGATCAACTACTTCCGCGGTCGCCATCGCGGTTGATTGATAGCCAGCCCGTCTCACCCCACGGGCTGGCACAACCGAGGCAGCATGGAATTCATCCGCCGTCCCATCGAACGCCAGATCATGAGCCTGTCCGGCCTTTCCCTCGGCCAGCTCGACCTCGAAAACCCCAAAGGCGACCCCGGCCTGTTTGGCCCCACCTCCATCAGTTGGCAGGTGCACGGTGATTTCACCAGCATGCTGATTGGTGGTATCAGCGCCTTGATGCTCCAGGCCTTGCACCCTTTGGCACTGGCCGGGGTCTGGGATCACTCCAATTTTCGCCAGGACATGCTGGGCCGGTTGCGCCGCACCGGGCAGTTTATTTCCGGCACCACGTTTGGCTCCACCCACGACGCCAACTGGCTGATCGACAAAGTACGCACCATTCACCTGCAAGTGGTGGGCACTGGGCTCGATGGCAGCACCTATGCCGCCAGCGATCCCGAACTGTTGACCTGGGTTCACGTCGCAGAAGTCAGCAACTTTCTGGCGGCCCATCTGCGATACCGCAACCCGAACTTATCAGGTGCCGATCAAGACCAGTACTACAGCGAAATCGCCTTGGTCGCGGAACGATTGGGCGCAACCGATGTGCCACGCTCGCGCCAGCAAATAGCTGATTACTTGGCGCGCATGCGCCCGCACTTACTGTGCGACGACCGCAGCCGTGAAGTGGTTCGCCTGTTGCTCAATGCCCCCGCGCCCAGCCTGTTGGCCAAGCCCTTTGGTGCGCTGATGATGCAGGCCGGCATTGACTTGCTGCCGGACTGGGCCAGCCATCTATTGGCGCTGGAGCAACGCCCACTCACCCGTAACCTGGTGCGTTGTGCCGTTAACAGCACGGCCCCAGTCCTGCGTTGGGCCGTGCGCAATGGCTCCGTGCAAAGGGCGCGGCGACGCATGATGCCAAGCTGAGAAATCGCAACAATTGCCAAGCTGCCTGCGGCTACGACTACACGAGTTGACTGCATGTATGCCACCATGCAGCCCTGATTCCGAATGCCGCGCGCTGCGCTGCACACCAATAATAATGAGGATTCCTGCAATGCAAGATGTCGTAATCGTTGCCGCCACCCGCACAGCCGTCGGCAGCTTCCAGGGTTCATTGGCCCACATACCCGCTGTTGATCTAGGCGCAGCGGTCATTCGCCAACTGCTGGTGCAAACCGGCCTGGAGGGCGCGCAAGTTGATGAAGTCATCATGGGTCAGGTACTCACTGCCGGAGCCGGACAGAACCCGGCACGCCAAGCGGCGATCAAGGCAGGCCTGCCCTTCGCCGTGCCCGCACTGACCTTGAACAAGGTGTGCGGCTCGGGCCTCAAAGCACTGCACCTGGCGGCGCAAGCGATTCGTTGCGGCGATGCCGACGTGATCATTGCCGGTGGCCAGGAGAACATGAGCCTGTCCAACTACATCGTGCCTGGCGCTCGTACCGGCCTGCGCATGGGGCACAGCCAAATCGTCGACACCATGATCAGCGACGGCCTGTGGGATGCATTCAACGATTACCACATGGGCATTACCGCCGAAAACCTGGTGGATAAATACGGTATCACCCGTGAAGAGCAAGATGCATTCGCCGCAAAGTCCCAACAAAAGGCCATTGAAGCCATCGAAACCGGCCGTTTTGTCGATGAAATCACTCCCATCCTGATCCCTCAGCGCAAAGGCGAGCCTGTCGCGTTCGCCACCGATGAGCAGCCGCGCGCAGGAACCACCGCCGAGTCGCTGGCCAAGCTCAGACCCGCCTTCAAAAAAGACGGCTCCGTGACTGCCGGCAACGCCTCTTCACTTAACGACGGTGCAGCAGCCATCATGTTGATGAGCGCTACCAAAGCCAAAGCCCTTGGCCTGCCCGTGCTGGCCAAAGTCGCGGCTTACGCCAACGCCGGTGTCGACCCGGCCATCATGGGCATCGGCCCGGTAAGTGCCACTCAGCGCTGCCTGGGCAAAGCCGGCTGGAGCCTGGAACAACTGGACCTGATCGAGGCCAATGAGGCCTTTGCCGCTCAGGCGCTGTCGGTCGGTAAAGAACTGAACTGGGACGCTAACAAGGTCAACGTTAACGGCGGCGCGATTGCCATTGGCCACCCAATTGGCGCATCAGGTTGCCGTGTTCTCGTGACGCTGCTGCATGAAATGCTCAAGCGCGATGCCAAAAAAGGCCTCGCCACCTTGTGCATCGGCGGTGGTCAGGGTGTAGCCCTGGCGCTTGAACGCGACTGAAGTCACACCCTGTTGTAGCCGCTGCCAAAGGCTGCGAAGCGTACTGTCTGGCAAGCTGCCGCAGCTACTTTCGAAGCCGCCGGCAGCGACTACAAAGCCCGTTGCGACGCTGTTCTGCTAAACTGCCGCGCCTTATCTATCCCCCAAGGCGCATCGCATGTCTTCCTTGAATCAGGCGCTGCGCGCCGCCCTCGATAACCGCCATGACTTGCTGGCCGAGCTTCACGCGCAAGGTACCGATTGCTATCGCTTGTTCCACGGCAGCCAGGAAGGTGCCGGTGGGCTGACCATCGACCGTTACGGCCCACAGTTGATGGTGCAGAGCTTCCATCAGCGCCTTGAGCGCGATGATTTGCTGCAATTGCACGAAGCCATTAATCGCCATCTGGGCCTGGAGTTGTTGCTGGTCTACAACGACCGCTCCCAGGGCAACTCCCGCATTGATCGCGAAGACACCGTGTACCGCGCCGAAGCCGCAGCACTGGAAGACATGGTCGGCCACGAATGGGGGCTGAAGTACCGTGTTCGCGGTCGCCATGCAGGGCAAGACCCCTTACTGTTCCTGGATCTGCGCAACGCTCGGGGCTGGGTCAAACAACACAGCGCTGGCAAAAGCATGCTCAACCTTTTTGCCTATACCTGCGGTGTGGGCCTGAGTGCCGCCGCGGGGGGAGCCAGCGAGGTCTGCAACCTGGACTTTGCCGAAGGCAATCTGGCCGTCGGCCGGGAAAACGGCCTGTTGAACCCCGAACTGAAAAAGATGAAGTTCATACAGTCGGACTACTTTGCCGCCATTCGGCAACTGGCGGGCCTGCCCATCATCCAGCGTCGGCACAAACTGCCGGCTTATCCGCGCCTGGAGCCGCGCGAGTACGACCTGGTCCTGCTAGACCCTCCCGCTTGGGCCAAAAGCGCCTTCGGCACTGTCGATCTGCTACGCGATTATCAAAGCTTGCTCAAGCCCGCCGTATTGGCAACGGCACCGGATGGCGTCTTGATCTGTTGCAATAACCTGGCAAAAGTCAGCATGGACGATTGGCGCGAGCACGTGTTGCGCTGTGCCGAAAAAGCCGGGCGCCCTGTCCGTGAGTGGCAAGTCCTTAACCCCGCCGCCGATTTCCCGTCACATGATCAGCAGCCTCCGCTCAAAACCCTGATTCTCCAGTTCTAAGCCCTACGCGCTGGATAGACAAATCCGGCGCAAAGTAAGGCGCGCGTCTCGGAACCAGAAACGCGTGCCATACTCAAAGGCACTCTCACCGCAATAGACGACGCCCCCAGATGTTCAAAGGATTGATTCGCGCCATTGGTGCAGTGCTGACCGTTATCGCTGTTTATAGCGTGCTGGGCTTTTTGATTCTGCCCGGCATCGGTTTACGTATTATCAACCAGCAATTGGCCCACTACGCCACGGTGCCCGCCAAGCTTGACCGTCTGGAGTTCAACCCCTTCAGCCTGGAGCTGACGCTCTGGGGGTTTCGTGTCGGTGAACCAGGAAAGGAACAGGTCGGGTTCGAACGCTTTTACACCCAAGTTCACGCTGACAGTCTATGGACCAAAGCCTTGCACCTGGCCAATGTCGAACTGGACAAACCCAAGACCGAAATACTGTTCAGCAAGAACGGCACACTCAACCTGACTCAACTGTTCACGTTGCCCGCCAGCGACCCCGCACCCGAAACGTCTGACAGCACACCTTTCCCACTACGCATTGATCGCATCAAGCTCGCTGACGGCTACCTGCATTTCAGCGATGCACGCCCCAGCGAACCCATCGATTTCTTATATGATTCGATGAACCTTGAACTGAAAAATCTCAGCACCCTGGCCAATGACCCAGCCGAGATGACGTTGGTGGCCAACGGTCCCGAGGGCGGGCGGATCGACTGGAATGGCACATTGGGCTTGGTGCCGATCACGTCCAAAGGCAGCCTGAAGGTGACCGATGGCAAGATGAAAGTCTGGTGGCCTTATGTACGGGATGCGCTGCCTTTGGTGCTTGAGGACGGCGTGCTGAACTTCAGCACCGATTACACCCTGAACCTGGCCAAGGGCACGGAAATGCTGCTGAGCAACGCCTCGGCCAGCATCGCCCCCTTCAGAATCAATGCCCCGGATGGTAAGCCGCTGGTGCGCCTGGAGCAGCTGAATGTCAGCGACACCACGGTCGATGTAGCCAAACAAAACGTCGTAGTCGGCAAGGTTCAGAGTAAAAACCTCGAAACCTGGGCCACACGCGAAAAAGACGGGCAACTGGACTGGCAAAAACTGTTCGCCCGCCCGACCGAAAAACCCGCCCCCAAGGCCAATGACCCGATTACCGTTGAAGCCCCGAAAGCACCGAAAGCCACTCCAGACAAACCATGGCAAGTGCTGCTCAAAGACGTCGAGTTACGTGATTACCGTGTCCATCTAGCGGATAAAGAGCCTAAAACCCCCGTGGCACTGGATATCGGCCCGCTTAATATCAACGTGAAGAATTTTGACAGCCTGAACCGCTCCCCCTTCTCGCTCAAACTGGATACGGGAGTGGGCAAACAGGGCAAGCTGACCGCCAGCGGGGATGTCAACCTGAGCCCGGTGAGCGCCAAGCTGAAGGTCACCACCCACGACATTGACCTGCGCGTGGCCCAGGCTTACCTCGACCCCTTTATTCGTCTTGAGCTGCGCAGCGGCATGCTCGACAGCGATCTGACGGTCGACCTCAAAAGCATTGACCCCTTGGCCTTCACAGTGGACGGCCAGGTGCAGGTGGACCAACTGCATACACTCGACACCCTGAAAAACCGTGATTTCCTGAAATGGCAGCGTCTGGTGCTAGAGAACGTGCGTTATCAGCACGGGGACAACCTGTCGATTGCACGGGTCAACGTCTTGCAGCCCTATGTGCGGTTCATGATCAACGATGATCGCACCACTAACGTCGACGACCTGCTGATCCCGCAACCCGCCACACCCGGCCCTCAAGCGCCCACCTCGTCCGCAGCAAGCACGAACAAACCCTTGGGCATTCATGTGGGTGCCATTGCGATCAACGACGGCTCGGCCAACTTTGCCGACTTCAGCCTCACCCCTAACTTCGCCACCGCTGTTCAGCAGCTCAATGGCCAGATCGGTACTATCGACAGCCGCCAGGCCAAGCCGGCAAGCGTGAATGTTGCGGGCAAGGTCGACCGCTATGCCCCGGTCACCATCAAAGGCAGCGTTAACCCGTTCGACCCCATGGCCAGCCTTGATATCGCCACCAGCTTCAAACGCGTGGAACTGACGACCCTGACACCTTACTCGGGCAAATTTGCCGGTTACCGCATCCGCAAGGGCCGGCTGAACCTGGACCTGCACTACCTGATCACCAAGGGGCAGCTCAAGGCTGAAAACAAGGTTGTGATTGAACAGTTACAACTCGGGGAGAAGGTCGACAGCCCCGATGCCGTGAACTTGCCGCTGAAGCTGGCGATTGCCCTGCTCAAAGACACGGATGGCACCATATCTATCGAGCTGCCGGTGACCGGCGACCTGAATAACCCACAGTTCAGCGTGATGCCGATCGTCTGGCAAACCCTGCGCAACCTGGTGCTACGGGCGGCTCAAGCCCCCTTCAAGTTTATTGGCGGCTTGATCAGTGGCGGTGGCGCAGAAGACCTGGGCACGGTGTCCTTCGCCCCAGGGTCTAGCGAATTGAGCCCACAAGCCCAAAAAGCCTTGGACACGCTGGCGCAAGCCCTGAAAAAACGCCCGGCCTTGCGCCTTGAAATTGAAGGTACGGCCGCGCAAAGCAGCGATGGTCCGCATATCGCACAGGAGCGCCTGGAGCGCGAATACCAATACAATTACTACAAAATCCTGCAGCGCCGTGGCGACAAAGTCCCTGCGCAAGCATCGCTGCTCAAAGTCCCGGATGACGAGAAAGGGCCGCTGCTCGAAGGCATCTACCGAACTCGCCTGAAACAACAACCGCCAGCCGAATGGGCCAAGTTGAGCCGCGATGAAAGAGCCGAAAAAATGAGCGCGGCGCTAATTGAGTTCTGGAGCAAAAGCGAGGTACTGCTGCGTCAGCTGGGCCAAAGTCGTGCCAGTAGCATCAAGGACTACCTGGTCGATAAAGGCCAACTGGCCGATGACCGTGTGTACTTTATCGATGCCTCCTTGGGTGAAGCTGAGAGCGATGGGCAGGTGATTTCACCGCTGCATCTGGACAGTGAGTAAACCTCCCCCTCTAAGGCAAGCCCAACAAAAAGCCCCCGGCGCTAGCGCCGAGGGCTTGGGTGGCTCACGTATCGGTTATTCAGCTTTCAGGCCGTCTGCCGAAACGGCTTTAACACCTTTGATTTTCTTGGTGATGTCGACCGCAATTTTTTTCTGAGCATCAGTCACTGCAACTGTGGAAGACAGCGATACCACGCCTTTATTGGTTTCAACCTTGATATCGGTGCCTGGAATACCTTTTTCGGTCAACAGGTCCGATTTAACTTTGGTGGTGATCCAGGTATCAGAAGTGGCTTCCTTGGCCTTGTCCACCTCAGCCGAAGCCACAACCATCGGCGACTGTGCAGTCGGCTGAGCAGCAAAAGCAGCGTTGGCCATGGTCAGGGTCAGAGCGGTGGCGGTTGCAGCAGCGATAGCGAACTTCTTCATACGAATAACTCCTGTCATCTTCAGAGTCTGCGCCGTCTTGCAGCAGCAGGGTTATCAGTACTGTTGCAGAGCTTGTGCCAAGTTTTTAAAATAAAAAAAACTATAAAAAACAGTTAGTTACATACAAACCTTGTCGACTCTATCGTGCAGTTTGCATGACTGCCCACCAAACTTGCATGCAAGTTGCAGGTTTTGAGTCATGGCCATTCGCCTATTGCCGACTGAGTCAATGACCGCACATAAAAAAAGGATCCCGAAGGATCCTTTTTTTAACTCAAGTATCGCCAGCGATTAAGCTTGCGACGCCTTGGCTGCAGCTACGTCCTTGATGGAGAGCTTGATACGGCCGCGGTTGTCCACGTCCAGTACCAACACTTCCACTTCCTCACCTTCTTTGAGAATGTCAGTGACTTTCTCAACGCGAGCGTCGCTCAGCATCGAGATGTGCACCAGGCCGTCTTTGCCTGGCAGGATGTTCACGAATGCGCCGAAGTCGACGATACGCTCAACCTTGCCCACATAGATCTTGCCGATCTCGGCTTCTGCAGTGATGCCCAGAACGCGCTGGCGTGCGGCTTCTGCTGCTTCCTTGGTTTCGCCGAAGATCTTGATCGAACCGTCGTCTTCGATGTCGATCGAAGCCTTGGTTTCTTCACAGATTGCACGGATGGTCGCGCCGCCTTTACCGATAACATCACGGATTTTGTCGGTGTCGATCTTCATTGCGATCATGGTCGGCGCGTTGGCCGACAGCTCATTGCGCGAAACGGCAATGATCTGGTTCATCTGGCCCAAGATGTTCAGGCGAGCGTCCAGGGCCTGGCCCAGTGCGATCTCCATGATTTCTTCGGTGATGCCCTTGATCTTGATGTCCATCTGCAGCGCGGTAACACCTTTGGCGGTACCGGCTACTTTGAAGTCCATGTCGCCGAGGTGGTCTTCGTCACCCAGGATGTCGGTCAGGATGGCGAACTTCTCGCCCTCTTTAACCAGACCCATGGCGATACCGGCAACCGGTGCCTTCATCGGAACACCGGCGTCCATCAGAGCCAGGGAAGCACCGCAGACCGAAGCCATGGAGCTGGGACCGTTGGACTCGGTGATTTCCGAAACAACGCGGAAGGTGTACAGAAACACGTGAGGTGCAGGCACGATGGATCAAA
>NZ_JASLGE010000109.1 GCF_030150285.1 Pseudomonas sp.
TGTTGTTGTATCTGCGTTCGGTGTAAACGCAGATATGTTCTACGTAGGGACAAATAACAGCAACAAGAAAAAACCATTTATAGTACTGACCACGCCGCAGGTTATCAACGGTACGCTGTATCCTGCAGGTACTTGGATAGATACTGCTGTCATTGCTAATGCTACAATTGGTACAGCGCACATTAAGGATTTAGCAGTCACTAATGCTAAGATTGCAAATGCTACTATTCAAGATGCTAAGATAGCTAATCTTAATGCTGCTAAGATAACGGCAGGATTTTTAAACGCTCAGCGTATACAAGGCGGTAGTATTGAGGCTGATAAGCTATCTACTAACGCTATTGACACTATCTCCATTAAAGCGCGTAATGCTACTTTTATAGGTTCTGATGGAAGTAAACAAGTTATCACAGGGGGTAAGACAGAGATGTTTTATCCTAATGGAAAAATTGCAGTTCGCATGGGAGTTTGGTAATGCCAGCAGGATTACAAATGTACAGCCCTGATGGGGCTTTAGTGATGGACACTACTAAGTACAGCTTTAAGTACTTAGGGGAGATGGTCGTTACCACTGGGGAGGGCACTAAACGTGTCACAGGAATACCTAGCAGCAGTAAGCTGGCTGTTTTCGTCGTACCATTAGGCAGAACTTCTCCAATGGGTACTTATGCTGTAGCTGGTATAGTAACAGGATCGCCAGATGTGTTCGGGTGGACTTACTACAAGTATGCTGGCTATCCGTCAATACCAACGCTGCCTACTAAAATTGTATACGGGTACTACTAATGGACATATTTAAGGTACACAGAGAAGACGGGTCTGTACAATTTCAGCTATCGGACATACTATACGTTTTGCACAAGAAGATAGTAGTTTCTACTTCTTATGCTCCTAACGGACCTAACTATAGTAGCGTAGAGCACCACACGCTAGATTGCGTAAACCCCATTGTTTTTGTGAGGGGGTCACCTAATTTGCAAGGCAACCTCGGGTTTTGTGACCATACTCTGACAGATGTCGGAAATGGTAAAACACAGCTAACGCTTAAATTAAGCTCGGTAAGCACGGCACGTGTAGCAAACTATACGTTGTATGTATTTGTATCTGTCAAAGATTTCAAGTGGGCTACTCTACCAAACGTTGCACCCCACTTTGAAGTGTTCAATGAAGATGGTGTGCAAATACTGGGGTCAGGTAGCAAAGTGTTGAACATGGTTGGTATTTCATCCGCAGGGGCTAACCATCTAAATAACGTAGGGAACCCAAACTTCAACATGGCTTACTATGGTGGAGGTTCTTTTGTAGAGGCAACAGGTACAATTACTAGGTGGGAGATACCTAAACCACCTTTTGGAAAAGAATACGCAGTTCAACTTCCTAAGCTTAGAAACGGTGCTTACGCATCTAGTGGGTGGTCTTGGTCTGTTACAGAGAACTTAGTGGTTACGGCTACTGGTGCATACATACTGGCACACGATGACGGAAATGACTCAGGTAGTGACCCTAGTATAGGTGAATTTGTTGCTATGCATGGAGGACGCTTTAATACGGCATTTCCTGTTGTAGATGTTACAGGGTACTGACGAGACACATGTGTCTCTTACAGACGCAGGTTAAAAATAAAACCCCTATTTAGGGGCTTTATACGCACAAAAATAAAATTACTCTTTGGGTGCAGTTACTGGCTCGGTAGTGATGTTGTAGGTCATTTCGCCTTTGTCTAGTGACAGCGTGAAGCTTTTTACTGTAACGCCTGCAGCATACTGGTAAGTTTCAACGATATCATTGAAAGAGCTAAGGGCACGTACTACAGGCATTGATAGAGCAGGTGTATTTGATTGAGCAGCCATCTGACTATTCCTAGTGGTTAAGTGAGATTCAGATAATACACTAGGTTGTATCAAATAAGCTATTTTGTTTATCTTGCCTATTCTGCAATAATGCAAGCAACTTCAACAGGAGATTACACAGTGAAATCTATCTACGTGGGCGCAGGGCATTCAAACACAGACTCTGGTGCAGTAACTTACCGCACAGAGAATGGCGTTAAAGTACAGTACACAGAGGCTAAGCTAATGTCTAGACTCCGTAATATTGTATCGTTTGTGCTTCGTGAGCATGGTATACCGCATACCGTTGATGGTACTGGTCTAACCAATGAAAACTTGAACACATCCATCGCTAAAGCTAAGCAAGCAGATATAGCAATTGAGCTGCATCTTAACGCCGCCTCGCCTGCTGCGAAGGGTGTAGAGGTACTAACGTCACCTGATAAGAAAGAGCAAGCACAGCGCATTGCACGAGCTATTGCACGTGTACTTAATCATCCTTTGCGCGGTGAACAAGGCTATAAGCCAGAGAACTCAGGACAGCACAGTCGGCTAGGCTTCGTTAGTCAAGGAAAAGGCATGGTAGTAGAGTGCTTCTTCTTGACTAACGAAAAAGAGTTATCTGATTACTTGGCTACTGAATGGACGGTAGGACGTGCAATTGCAGACGAATTAATCTTAATTGCGAAAGGTATATAACATGCTTCTAGTTAATCGTGCGTTAATTTATGGTTTGCTGTTTTTCATGCTAACCACTGCAGGTATGACAGGTTTTGCTATCTACCGTGGTGAAGTCATTACTGGATTGCAGCTACAGCTTATGCAAAAAGAAGTAACCAATATTAAAGTCACTCTCGATGTGCAATCTGATGCAGATGCTATCGCAGATAAA
>NZ_JASLGE010000106.1 GCF_030150285.1 Pseudomonas sp.
GCCCCGCACACGGACCTCAAACTCACGGAGCAGCAAGCGCACACGATGCTGACCATCCAGGCCAAGACCGAGCAGCTCAAGCAAACACTGCGGCAATAACCTTTGTGGGAAACCCCTGTTTATCTGCCAACCGATCCGCAACCGCATTGAACAAGCTCCTCGGCCGTTTTATGCGGCAGACTTGCTTTATCTGCCGCGCGTGTCCTGGCTGCACAGAGGCATACATTTTTGAGCCATCTGTCGTTTCGCGATACACAAGCATGACCAGAACCGCGTCCAGTGCTTCATCGCGCAAACTGCAGGCTTTGGGCAGTCGCCGCTGTATCCAGCTCACACAGAGCGCCCCAGGCTCCTCTTAGAAAAGCTGCATCAACTGCTCCAAGTGTTGCGTCACAGCACACTTTCCTGATGCTTGGTCTGAGCGATGCACAGGTCGATCAAGTCATCAGACTCAAAAGCGCGCTGCATCAGCACGAGCATTTTCTCTGCGTGCTGATGCATAGCCACCTCGGCGGCCCACTTCCCTTGTTGCACAAACGCAGAGTGCATGGCAAGCACCTTCAGGCTCTGACTCTTCTTTTCGCTCATCAGCTGCTTGAACTTGTCTTCCGGCCCGGAATTGCTCAAGCGTGAGTTCATCGCATGGCTGACAAGGCACAAGTTGCCGAAAGCGTGCAGATCCTCGTCTGCCCATGCATTGCCGGAAAACAGCTCAGTCTGCGGGTGCAAGTGCTCGACAGAGCGGCGGGTACTCGTGAATTCAAATTCACGCCATTCCGTTGCATTGGTTTCGTTCTTACCGTTGGCCTGCAACCACAGCAAGTAATCCAGAAAATTGAAGTCGATCAGGCGCGCTTGCCCATACACCAGTTTTTTAGGCAAAGTCTTCATCAAGCCAGAGTCAGGCTGCGGCGGAACAAAAAAAACATCCTCACGGCGCACTATTTCTTCATAAGTCGCACAGCACCCCTCCTCCAACACGAAGGCCTTAGCCAACTCCTCCAGCGCCAGCAAAAATGCTTGCGCTTCAATCGCCTGGGTCACATCCTGCCGAAACAGCCAGCGCAACACGCCTTGCAGCCAGTGCTTGCGCGTGGGCAGCATGTACGACACATGCAATGCGGCCTGCAACATGCGCAGGCGCTCTCCGTAGTCCTGCTCAGTGACTTCAAAGGCATTGACCCACTGCAACACAGCTTTGTCGTTTCTGAACTTGCAGCGCTGCAGTTGCCAATGCTCGTCATCGCTCTGGCTCTCCACACTGCTCTTGATGACATGCTGGTCCAGCAAAAACCGGCAGCGCAGCAGCCTGTACGCAAACTCCTGAATCTGCTCTGCATCGCCGCGCAGCAATGGTTCAAACGCCGTCAGCAGATGCTTGTCGTCCAAGGGTGTATTGGCCAACGCATCGCCCGGCATCATGGCTAATACCTGCAGCAAGAAGTTCGGGAAGTTAATCACCGCTCCAAACTGAGCCTTGCTTTCGTCATCTTCCTCCTCTGCCGCTAAAAGCTTGTCGGTTTGATGCCTTACACCCGCTGCAGAAGAACCTGCCGCTATCAGCTGCGATAACGACTTGGGCACTACGGCCTTGTCATCACTCCCCTCAAAGCACCTCAGCAACTCGTGCGGGCTTTTCACAAGCAGCAGCCTGCCATCTGCAGCAAACAAACTCTTGCGCATAGCTGGCACAAACCCAGACTGCACCGACCTATCCATCACTGCGCTGGCATCCCACACCGCATGCAACACCTTCATCGCGGCCTGATGGCCTTGCCGCTGCAGCGTCCCCAGCAAGCGCGCTTTCAGCACCTCGTGCTTAGCCAGTTGCTCCCCCCGGTTATTCATTACCTCAAAGTAATGGTTCAAATCGGTACGGGGCGGCAGCTCCACCCGCAACAGTCGCACTTGCTCCATCAAGAAAGTGGCGAACGCCTTACGTTCAGCTCCTGGTATTTCGCGCAGCAAGCTTTCGATGATTGCACGCCCCTGCCAGATGCTGCTGGCGCCGCTGGCGTCATCGGGACTGTCTTTTGCTGCATCCTCCCACACCAAAGCAGCAGCGTGCAAAGGCTGAGAAAACACCGCCTGCAGCGCGTGACTGGAAGCCGCACGCGACTCAAACTGCAATGGCATACGCTGCATCGAGACAGCCAGCTCCGGGTGCAATGCGCGCAGTACGGACACCAGCAAACTCAGCGTCGTCAGCCGCTGCTGGCCATCCACCACCTCCCAATAGGCCTTCTGCTCTGTGTATCGCTCATACACCACCAAAGTGCCTATGTAGTAGTCATGCGCCTGACTCTGTGCATTGCGCTGGGCATAGTCACGTACATCGGCAATCAGCTGGCCAATTTCTCTCACGCCCCAAGCGTAATTGCGCTGGTACACCGGGATGGAATAAATCCCATCACTCAACACCCGCTGCACCGTCAGCAGCTGTGGCTTCTGCTTGTTGCTCATGCACTCTCTCCCACGCCCTGCTTCTGGGCATCTTGTTGGGTGATCTGCTGCCAGTAACCCAGCTTGCGCATCCAGCCTTCCAATGTCGCCAGGCCCTTGGGGCGCCCTGGTAGCTATTGCCGTAAAAAGCAGCCGGCAACGCCATGCCTAAAAAGTCCTGCGACGTCACTGCATCGCGCAGCACCGCAAACGGGTTGACCCCGCTTTCGTTCACAAACTTGTCCATGCTGCCCACCATCACCCGCCGGTTCAGCAAGCGCGCATAAGCCCAGACAAAGGCCAGTTCCACGGCCTGCGACAAGCCTTGCTCGCCAAACTTGTCCAGGTAATACATCAGCAAGGCATCAAACACCACCCGTACATGCGAGTCGCCCTTGCGCTCGCGCCCCGCATAGCAGCCCAGCGTCAGCAAAATTTCATGGGCTTCCCCAGCCAGCGGCTGCTGGAGCTTTTGCGCCCACGGCGGCAACTGGTCCTTTTCCTGCTTGAGGTGAAAGCCCATGCCCCAGTAATGCTGCACCCAGTCAAAAAAGCGCAAGCCATTGACCACTGGTGCGTCCAGCTGACAAGGCCAGACCCGACCGCGCGTGCCCGTATGGCTCTCCAGCAAATGCACAGCATCGTCCAGCATGAGCCAGGTACGGCTCATGGGCGCAGCGGCATGGCTCTCCAGACTGATGCCTTTGAACACGCCCACATGGCGCTTGCCAAAAAACTCCGCGTCCCGCCCCCGGCTGCGCTGGCGGGTCTGAAACAAAAAGCGCGCAAACAGCCGCTCAAGATCGTCTTGCGAACACTTCTCCCAAGCCTGCACAGCCTGCCCCTGCAGCGCCAGTTCGGCCGGGCGCAACGCCCGCAGGTGAAAAGCTTTGAGCAAGTCATGCACACACAGCGCCTTGCCACGACCATTCTGTGCGTCGAAAAACTGAAATGCCTCCGTCAGGCTGTGCAACTGCACGCGCACCACCTCGCAGCGCTCCAGCAAGAACGAAGCCTGCATCTGCCCCCACTGCGCCTGCCGAATATGGCGAGCAACCGCTTGGTAGTTGGCCTGCACCAACTGGTGCGACAAGGGGCTGGGAAACTGGGGCTCAAACAGCTTCAGCGTCAGCAGTTCCTGCTGCCAGGATGGGCGCTGCCCCTCTGGCACCAACTTGGCCTCTGCACGCAAAGCATGCAGCACCAGCAGCAAGGTCACCGTGCGC
>NZ_JASLGE010000065.1 GCF_030150285.1 Pseudomonas sp.
CCATGCGCTGCGCGCGGGCCAAGCCGTCGGAGGCCGGGTCGATACCGACCATCACCGCCATTTCCAGGTGCTTGGCATTGCGCAGGATTTTGATCATCAGGTCGGTGCCGATGTTGCCGGAACCGATGATGGCGACTTTCAGCTTTCGCGAATTCCCCATGTTCCCCTCTCTTGTCGTTATGGCGTCGCAGATGGCGGCAGAGTGCCGACATTGACGGATAGCAGGCAGGGTAGAATTCACGCTTGATGATGTCAATATATGAATTTAAATATCACATAGTGATATTTGCGTTATGAGTTAACGAGTGAATCCTGGTTGAACGTTGTGGGCAGCCCCGCTCCTGTAGTCGTTGACGAGCTTTGCGAGGCTACGTCCGGCGGCGAAGCCGTCGTGAAATCGGGCAGCGCGGTGTACCTGTCGGATCCGGGATTGAGGATTTACGATCGCTGCGCAACCGATCGCAGCCTCGTTGCTCTCGGCAACGGCTACGGACCGCCCACAGGCGGCCTCATTCTTGACAGATCTATATCGCTTACCTAAGGTCAATCGCATCCCAATACCCCTATAAAAAGCAGACCAATAAGCCTGACTCAGTCAGCGTGATGAGGCTTTGCAGTGGGCCAAAGCCTGTGAGCGATTCTCAGGTGTTCAAGGAGTGAACATGTCTAAAGAAGGCAAGGTGGATGGCATTCGTGATTACAAGGCACCCGCCGGTGGATGGGGCGCTTTAAAGGCAACGGCCAATGCTATTCGCGAGCAAATGGAAAGTGTGCAGGCCGTTACCACTCTTCTGAGAACCAACCAGCCCGACGGCTTCGATTGCCCCGGTTGCGCCTGGCCTGACAAAAAACACCACGCCACCTTCGAGTTTTGCGAGAACGGTGCCAAGGCCGTGACTTGGGAGGCGACGAGCAAACGTGCGACCCCAGAGCTTTTTGCGGCTCACACGGTGAGCGACCTGCTTAATCGCAGCGATCATGAGTTGGAAAACTACGGTCGCCTGACCTGCCCGCTGGTCTACGACCGTGCTTCAGACACCTTTAAACCTGTGGCGTGGGAAACCGCATTTGAACGCATCGGTGAAGTGCTGCGCAGCCTTGACCCTACCCAGGTGGAGTTCTACACCTCTGGTCGGGCCTCTAACGAGGCGGCCTATCTGTTCCAGTTGTTCGCGCGGGGGCTGGGTTCCAACAACTTTGCCGACTGCTCCAACCTGTGCCACGAGCCCACCAGTGTCGGGCTGCCGCGTTCTATCGGTATTGGCAAGGGGACCGTGTCGCTGGACGACTTTGACCAGTGTGAGCTGGTCATCTCGGTGGGCCATAACCCCGGTACTAACCACCCGCGCATGATGGGTACGCTGCATGAGGTATCACGGCGCAAGGTGCCAATTCTGGTGTTTAACCCCATTCGTGAGCGCGCTCTGGAAACCTTTGCCGACCCGCAAAACATGATCGAGATGGCCACCTATGGTTCTACGCCCATTGCTTCAACCTACCTGGATGTAAAGGCCGGCGGTGACGTGGCGGCGATCAAAGGGGTGATGAAGGCGGTGCTGGCGCTTGAGGAGCGTGTGGGGGGTGTTCTCGACCATGACTTTATCGCGACGCACACCAACGGGTTCGAGGCGTTGAAAGCCGACTTGATCGCCACTGACTGGTCCGTGATCGAGCACCACAGTGGTTTGACCCAGGTTGCGCTGGAGCGTGTTGCTGCGGCGTACGCCAAATCCAACGCCACCATCATCACCTATGGCATGGGCATCACCCAGCACAATGCGGGCACTGAGAACGTGCGGTCGCTGTGTAACCTGCTGATGCTGCGTGGCAACTTGGGCAAGCCAGGCGCGGGCATCTGCCCCTTGCGTGGTCACTCCAATGTGCAGGGCAACCGCACCGTGGGCATTACCGAGAAACCCTCCGCGAGTTTCCTGGCGAAAATTGAGCAGGTCATGGGCTTCAAGCCGCCTGCCGCCGCGGGGCACAACGCTGTGCAAACCATGCAAGCGATGGTGGCGGGCACCTCAAAGGCGCTGATTTGCCTGGGCGGCAATTTTGCCGTTGCCCTGCCAGACCCCGAGCAGTGTTTCCCGGCCATGAAGCAACTGGACCTGAGCGTGCACATCGGCACCAAGCTCAACCGCTCGCACTTGCTGGTGGCGAAAGAGACGTATCTGCTCCCTTGCCTGGGGCGCACCGAACTGGACGTGCAAGACGGTATCGCGCAGGCGATTACGGTCGAAGACTCGATGTCGATGGTGCATGCCTCTTCAGGTCGTTTGCCGCCGGCCTCCGAGCACCTGCGCTCAGAACCCGCGATTGTGGCCGGCATGGCCAGTGCCGCACTGCCTCATTTGCCAATCGCGTGGCAGGACCTGGTCGCGCACTACGACCGGATCCGTGACCTGATCGAACAAACCATTCCCGGCTTTGAAGACTACAACCAGCGGATCCGCGTGCCCGGCGGTTTCAGGTTGCCCCTGCCGCCCACCGAGCGTATCTGGCCTACCCCGTCCGGAAAGGCGGAGTTCTATGTGTACCCGGGTGTTGATGAGGACTGGGTGGTGGCGGAGGAGGGTGTGCTGCGCTTGATGACATTGCGCAGCCATGACCAATACAACACCACGATCTACTCCATGGACGACCGTTACCGGGGCGTTTTTGGCCGTCGCGACGTGCTGTTTATCAGCGCGCAAGACCTTCAGGCGCGGGGCTTGGCCCATGGTGACCTGGTGGACATCGAGACCGTTCACGCCGGCAGGCAGATGCGCTACGAAAAGATCACGGCGGTGGAGCACAAAATCGCCCCCGGTTCAGTGGGGGCTTACTACCCCGAAGCCAACTGCTTGATCGCGCTGGACAACATCGATCCGCAGAGCGGCATTCCGGCTTACAAGTCGGTGCCGGTGCGCATCACGCGTTCGCGCCTGAACTGAGCCTTGGCAAGGGTCAACCCCCAGGCCACTCCTGACAGGGTATGAACCGGGCGCTGTTTCACAGCCTGCCTTGCTTAAAGGCACCTCTTATAAACGCGCGATCAAGACGTAAGACTCAAGGAGATGACTGCGTGAAAGGAATGATCACCTGGGCCCTGATTGTCACGGCCCTTTCACTGCCCGCACTGGCGCACGCCGCTGGGCCTGCCGAAGCGCAGGTGTATTCCGCCGGGTTTATCGACGCGGCAGGCCCGGTCGCAGCCGCGCAATTCGAACACTTCAAGACAATCATTTTGCTGATGCTCATCGTGGTCGTGCCCATTTTTATTCTGGTGCCGTGGGTGCTGTGGCGTTACCGGCGGGGCGGGCGCGGCGCGTATCGGCCCGATTGGGATTTCAACTGGGGTAACGAAGCCGTGCTGTGGGGCGTCCCCATTGTGTTGATCATTATCCTCAGCTCGGCCCTTTGGGCACACACGCACAAGTACGACCCTTATCGGCCGCTCGGCAACGACCCGTTGGACATTGAAGTGATCTCGCTGGACTGGAAATTCCTGTTCATTTACCCGCAACAGGGCATTGCCACCCTGGACTACCTGGCCCTTGAGCAAGGCCGCCCTGTCAGGCTGAAGCTCACCAGCGGCACGGTCATGCAGTCCTTCATGATCCCGCAATTGGCCGGGCAGATTTACACCATGGCCGGCATGACCACGCAACTGAACTTGATGGCCGACCGTGAAGGTGAGTACTTGGGGCGGAACACGCAATACAACGGCGATGGTTTTGCCACCCAATCTTTTCGGACAACGGTGATGCCTGCCTCGCAGTTCGACCGCTGGGTCCAGGACACGCGTCAAAGCGCTCAGGCATTGGACCTGGCCACGTATGGCGCACTGCTCAAGCCCAGTGTTGAGCATGCACCGCGTTATTACGGCACGGTTGAAAATGGCTTGTTTGATCGCGTTCTCGCCAGTTTTACCGGCGGCCATGCCCATGCTGGAAAAACAGCACCCCAGGCGTCACAACCGCGCGAGCACTACCACCTACAGAACCATGCAAAAGGGGCAGAACAGTGAGTTGGGAGACTATATTCGGACAACTTGGCTGGGACTCACTGGTCTTTACCGGCGCTATCAAACACCCCTCCGCCAGCGAATTCGTGGCATTCGGCGCCGGCAGTATTGTGGTGCTGGGGGCCGTCGCCGTTGTGGTTCTGCTCACCGCGATGCGCTGGTGGGGACCGCTTTGGCGGGACTGGCTGACCAGCGTCGATCATAAAAAAATCGGCATCATGTACATCGTGATCGCCCTCGTCATGTTTTTGAGGGCCCTGATCGAAGCCGGTGTGATGCGCTCTCAGCAACTGGCCGCCTACGACAGTGCGGGCTACCTCTCGGCCGACCACTTTGGCCAGTTGTTCACGACCCACGGCACCATCATGATTTTTTTCGTGGCGATGCCGTTTATCACCGGGCTCATGAACTACGTGATGCCCCTGCAGATCGGGGCGCGGGACGTCAGCTTCCCACTGCTCAATGCCATTTCCCTGATGCTGACCGCAGCGGGCGCGGGCTTGATCATGGTGTCGCTGGTGGTGGGTGAATTCTCCACTGGCGGCTGGAGCGGCTACCCGCCGTTTACCGGAATCGAATTCAGCCCCGGAGAAGGCGTGGACTACTGGATATGGTCCGTCACCTTGGCATCGATCGGCTCGACCCTGACGGGGCTCAACTTCGCCGTCACGCTGTATAAAAAGCGCTGCCCAGGCATGGACATGTTCCGCATGCCGCTGTTTTGCTGGACGACGCTGTGCACCTCGATTTTGATGATCTTTGCCATGGCACCGCTCACCGTCGCTACGATCATGCTGGCCCTGGACCGCTACCTCGGTTTCCACTTCTTCACCAATGGTGACGGTGGCAACATGATGAACTTTGCCAACCTGTTCTGGCTGTTCGGGCACCCCGAGGTCTACATCCTGTTGCTGCCGGCATTGGGGGTGTGGTCTGAAGTGGTGTCGACGTTTGTCGGCAAACGAATCTACGGCTACACCTCGCTGGTGTACGCCACCATGTGCATCGCGGTGCTTTCGTTCGGGGTGTGGCTGCATCACTTCTTCACCATGGGGCAAAGCGCCAACGTCAATGCCATCTTTGGTATTGCCACGATGATTATCGGTATCCCGACCGGGGTTAAAGTGTACGACTGGATTCTGACCATGTACCGGGGCCGGATCCGCATCACCACGCCCATGCTGTTTCATATCAACTTCCTGCTGACCTTTGTACTCGGCGGCATGACCGGCATCCTGCTGGCCAACCCGACCGTTGATTTCCAGGTGCACAACTCACTGTTTCTGATTGCGCACTTCCATAACATGATCATTCCGGGCGTGCTGTTTGGCATGTTTGCCGCCGTCCAGTACTGGTTCCCCAAAGCCTTTGGTTTCCGCCTGCACGAGGGTTGGGGCAAAGCGGCTTTCTGGTCGCTGGCACCGGGCTTTTTGTTGGCGTTTTTCCCGCTCTACTGGCTTGGCATGAATGGCGCGCCACGCCGTACGGTGATGTGGTCTGACCCCGCCTTTTACCCGTGGTTGGCCCTGGCGATGCTGGGTGCGGTGCTGCTGCTGGTGGGTACTGTGTTCTTGCTGGTACAGATCGGCGTGTCGATCCGCCAGCGCCGTCAGTTGGCCGTGCCGCTGGGCGATCCTTGGGACGGGCGCTCGCTGGAATGGTCGATTCCCTCACCACCGCCGGCCTGGAACTTCGCCGTTGTGCCTCAGGTGGACGGTCGCGATGCGTTCACCGAAGCCAAGAAAAACGGCCTGGCCTATCGCTCACCCGCGGCCTACAGCGACATCGAAATGCCCTGCAATTCCATGGTCGCGCCGCTGATTGGCATCTTCACCTTTACCCTGGCGTTTGCCCTGGTGTGGCATATCTGGTGGCTCGCGGTGCTGTCGTTCATTGTGGTCTGGGGGGTGGTGATCGCTCGATCGTTTGTCTCGCAGACCCACGAAATCATTCCGGCCAGCCGCGTAGAAGCTGAAAACGAAGCCTTTCTGGCCGCAGTACGAGCCACTCCCGGGGTGACGCGCGACTTGGAAATGAGCCCGGAAAACCGAGGCAAGGCCGCCCCCGACAGGCTTGAACAGGCTGGCCAGAAACGGCCTGATGACGTGCTGGAGTCCGCGATATGAATGCGCCTCAACCTCTGCACCCAGGCGTGAACCTGGATGTGACCGACCGCAAGAGCCATGAGAAGGCGTCTGAAGTTATCTTCGGCTTCTGGATTTTCCTGATGAGCGACCTGGTGCTGTTTGCCGCGCTCTTTGCCACGTATGCGGCCATGAGCACACAAGGCATCGCTCAAGGCCCGGCTCCTTCCGAGGTCTTTGACCTTGGCTCGGCCTTTATTGAAACGCTGTTGCTGTTGCTGTCGAGCTTCACGTTCGGTTTCGCCATATTGGCCATGAAGTACAGCACCAGCCGCCTGCGGCTGCTGGCCTGGCTTGGCGTCACGGCAGTGCTCGGGGCAGCGTTCGTGGCGTTCGAGCTTCACGATTACTACGTGATGATCGTGAACAATGACGCGTGGCCGCAAACCAGCGGTTTTCTGTCTGCTTACTACCTGCTGACCGGCACCCATGCTGTCCACGTATCGGCTGGCATTCTGTGGATGATCGTCCTGGCGGTCCAGGTGATGACGCTCGGCACCAACCCCCTCGTCAAACTGCGCCTTCTGCGCCTGGCGCTGTTCTGGCACATGCTGGATATCGTCTGGGTGGGAATCTTCACCTTCGTTTACCTGTTCGGAGTCGCCGCATGAACCTGAAAACCGCATCGAACAGCGTCCCGCCGGCGGAGCCGCGCAACGAGCAACGCAACTATTGCATCGGCCTCTGCCTGGCGCTGGTGCTGACCGTGATTGCGTTCGGCCTGGTGTGGTTGAAAATGGTGAGCGGCACTCAGGCTCTCGCTGTGCTGGGGGTGTTGGCGCTGGTGCAGGTGGTTGTGCACCTGCGCTTTTTCTTGCACATCGATTTGGGCAAGTCCCATCGCGATGACCTGATGCTTATTCTGTTTACCTCATTGATCTTGCTGTTGATCGTGCTGGGCACCATCTGGATCTTGTGGGACCAACATGCGCGCATGATGTGAGCAGGGGAGGCGGCAGAAAAAAAAGGGTGAACGCACGGCGTTCACCCTTTTGTTTTGTTTCGGTATTCAGGCGCGACAGGCCTGCCTTGGCTCAAGGCAGTCGATACATCATGCGCACGGGGCTGAGCGTGAACAGCCAGAGATCATAATGACTGATCCCAGTTAGTCATTAGAAAGCTGAATACCGCAAATACCACCAAACACACCACGATGACATGATGCTTCTTGATTTTGTCTCTCATGTTGTTCCTCTTTACACCCTGAAATGCTCAAGCCAATGCAGGCGGCCCGACGTTCGATTAAACCGTCTGACAATAGCATGGTATTTAAAACCCTGAACTTAAGGACGATTCAGTGTGGCGCGATCACGCAAATCACGCCTGACCGCCTCGATTGTCCAGATCCAGAATGCCGTGCCGACAAATTCGGAGATCAAGGCCTGAGGGCCTGCAATCCACAACCACCCGGAAAGCCCCATCAGCGGCACGACCAGCCCATGGGCCAACACGGAAACACCGACCCCAAACACAATACCGTGTAGCAAGTTGGCTTTGGGCAAGCGTTCAACCACCAGGCAATAAATGATTGCGATGGTGATGGAGAAAAGAATATGAACGCCGTTTCCACCCCAATTGATGCTGTACCCCATCCACTCATAGGTCATGGCATCGACGTTAAAGCCCAACTTCTCCAACAGGACGACGGGTGGCGGTGTTGTGCTGAGCGTTCGGGGCGGAATCAATGTTTCAAAGCCCGACTTCACCAGCGCAGAGATGATGCCGGCAACAACCCCGGCGAACAGCGCCAGCGCCATTCTTCTGTCTTTTACGGGGCGCTCGGCGAATAAGTTGCACATGTCACACTCCCTGTGTTCATCCATTAACGTGAGGGTGCCCGCCCTTATCGACAGGCACTGTGGCGGATGGTGTTTGACTCTAGTCGGTTTTGACTGTTTTGAAAGGCGCGCTTGGCGAGTTCGCACTATTCTCGGTGCGTTGGTACATCGAACAACGGGTGATGTTTCAGAAGGTGGTACCACTCCATTTTAAACCACGGTGTGAAGTGCTCTTTCGACGCTGAAAGTCGGGCTGAAATTTCGGCGCGGTCCCACCACCTGACCTCGCAGACTTCGTCAGTAGCGGGTGAGACCACCGCGTCAGATTGGGCCACCAGTACATGGCATAACTCATGCTCTGCACCGATTGATTCAAAGGTTGCCTGGTACTCAAAGCTGTATAAAAAGCGGCAGGGCGCAGAGACCCCTAATTCTTCCTGCAGGCGGCGAGACGCGGCGTGTGAAATAGTCTCGCCCGGTGCTGGATGGCTGCAGCACGCATTCGACCAGAAACCTGGCCAAAGCATTTTACCTGCGGCTCGACGTTGCAGTAGATGGCGCCCGGCGCTGTCGATGAGGTGCACTGAAAATGCGCGGTGAAGTGTTCCAGCCCCCAGGTGCGCGTCGCGTTTGTCACACACACCAATCTGTTCATCTTGTGAATTCACTAACACGACTTCATGAGTCATTCTGTATTCTCTTTTCGTGCAATTGCGCGCCCTTCAGCCGCACAGGGTGTTATCCCTGTGCGGGAGTGGAGCAACGCTTTTTAATCAAGTTAGCGGACTTGCCCCCAAGCGCTGATCAATGTCAAAGCAGCGTCGGTGAAGGCTGGAGTGGCCCGCAAGCGGGTCATGGCATCCAGTTCGTCTTGGGTGAGTAGCCCGTACTTCAACAGTGCAGGCTCAGCCTGGGCCGTGGTTGTCGCCCAAAAGGCATCAGATGGGCTGTTGTCGCCAATCCGGCCTTCGAGGGTACGGACCCCAACGGCTGAGAGGCCTCGGTCGCGTAACCGGTCGGGGAGCGTATCCGCCCACAGCATGTCGGAACCGATACTCTTTTCCAGAAGTGTAATGCCGGCCTGGGCGACTTTTCGGAACAGAGGGTTCGACGTATTTAGACTGGGCCGCAGGCTCACGTCCTCGATCACCAGCCATCCGCCTGGGCGGACCCAGGTGATAGCTCGCGTCAATATGTCTTCCCGTTGGGTGAGGTGACACAGAAGCGCCCGAACATGGACCACGTCAAACGAGGCAGGAGGAAAGTCATCGGTCGTGGCATCGTGGGTGATGACCTGAATGCCGGGTATATCCTTGAGGAAGCGGGTATCGATGTCGGTGGCGGTGACAGTCGCCTCGGGATAGCGCTTGATCAGCCACGCCGCGAGCGACCCGGCACCCGCGCCGAGATCAAGGATGGCAGGCTTTTGCGCAAGATCCAGCTGATCAAAGGCTGCTTGGCTCAACGGGTCAAAGGCATGTTCAAGCGTGCGCAGCCGGGCCAATTGCCCCGCATGCTGGTCCGCCAGGAAGCTACTGTTGTAGCCGGGCTCTTCGGTGCAGACAGTTGTGGTCACAGTACGACCTCCAGTCGATCAGGGCAGCGGTTGAGGAATCCGCGCTCGGTGGGCTCAAATCCCGGCACCCAGCGCATGTTTGGAAAGGCCTGGAGCAGCATGCGCGCGCTGAGGGTGATCTCCAGGCGTGCCAACATGGAACCCAGGCAGAAGTGACGCCCCGCACCGAAGGCGAAATGGCTTGTGGCCTGGTCGGTACGCGCCATATTGAAGGTATCCGGGTTGGCATATTTGTCCGGGTCACGGTTGGCCGAACCGATAAGACAGGCCAGGGTCGCGCCGGAAGGAATCGTCCCCGATGGCAGTTCCAACGGCTCGCGGGCTTCCCGAAGTACGAGTTGCAAAGGAGGGTTGCGCCGCAGGGTTTCAGTGAGTGCACTGTCCATCAACGCTGGATTGGCCAGCACTGCCTCCTTGACCCCGGGCTCGCTCAACAGGTTAACAATGAGATTTGCCAGTGCTCCGTGACTGGTCTCGCTACCTGCAGTCATCAGAATCGCGCAATAAGATCGGACGAACGCCTCGGATAGCGGTTGGCCGTCAATCCGGGCTGCCAAGAGCTGCGAGATCAAATCGTCTTTGGGCTCCGCGCGGCGGGCGTCGATGTAGGGCTGGATGAATGCGTAGAAGCTATCTCGGTTCGATAACCCACCGGTCAACAGTGCCGGATCTTGCCGATAGTTACCCATGTAAGCGAAGCCGATGGCACACCAGTTTTTTAGCCGCTCTACCTCTTCAGGGGTTTGTGCCGGCAGACCCAACACATGAGCCATCACCCGCACCGGCAGCGCCGCAGTGAAGTCGGCAATGAGGTCCACTTGGGAACGGCCGTGCATTTGCGCCAGCAGGTCGGTGGTGACCGAAATGATGGAGGCTTCGATCGCTGCAAGGGCATTGCTGCGAAACGCTGGGGTCAGTAGCGCTCGATGCTGAGCGTGCTCGCAGCCATCCATGGTGACAATGGTGTGCCCCAGCAGCGGCCCAATCTGCCACGTGTAATTGTTGTTACTTGCGCCGGGATGGGTCAATGCGGCTTTGACATCCACATGGCGACTGACCAACCAAACGTCTGTTGGCTCGTCATAAACGATCGGTAGAGTGGTGCGTAAGCGTTCATACAAGGGGTAGGGGTTGGTTTCGAACTGGCGAGACTTGAGGGTAGGGGGCGTGAGGTTAAAGTCTACCTCCCTGTTGATCGGGCCTGTGGCGTCGGCGGTATGGAGCTGATAGCGAGAAACGCTCCGGTGCCAGTCGCCCGCCGCTCGCACCACCTGACACAGCCGGTCCGGATCGGTCGCAGCGCGCTGTTGGGGAGCGTCGTGCTGAGCGACGGCCGTGAATGCGGCAATGGCCTTATTCACCATCTGATGGGCAGATTCGATCGCATCAGGCCAATGGCGGTCGGCAGTGTCGGCCAGTATCGACACCAGGTTGAAGCGCTCACCACACACCACATCTTTGGCAATCGAATGGATATCGTTCGTCCAGGCTATGATGTCGGCACTGTGCTCACGTAGCCTGTTCCACGATTCGATACCCGCTGAATACTCATAAGGGTCCAGATTTTCGGCCCCATCGATGAGATCAAAAAAGAACAGTGCCCCGAACGAATCCCGGCGCAACGGCAGGTATTCGGCCAAAGTGAGAGCCGCGTCGGTTTCTCGTATCCGTACCAGTTTCGCCTGTGCACGCAGATGACGGATGAGATGCTGCACGAGCCTATGCCGCCAATGTTCCCCACCCCAGCACTGGGTGCGCGGCCACAGGTCATCGACCAGAACTACGAGCATAGGGTCATCATATCGGCCGGTTTCGCCTGACGGATCAGTGCTGTCGGTCACAGCCTGCACGGCAATGATGAAGCGTTCCAGCGCACCATTTTCCGCCCAGGGTCCGTCATCAATACGGTCATCGAGGGTGAGTGCCCAGAGATACCAGCACACCAGAACCTCAGCCCGGTGCGTGGGGGCTTGCCCGCACAGTGCCATGCCTAGATCAAGCAGCGGGGTGGTGCTCAACCGATGTGCGCCACGGCGGCCGATCAAGCCGTATCGCTGTGCCCAATCGAGCGCATATGTACGCAATTGATCACTGTCGGAACGCGGTGGCGGAGCGCTGAAAGGAAGTAAAATGTCGGGTATGAACAGTGGTGTTAGCGGTAATTGATACACTTGTTTAATGCTGTAATCGCCTTCGCAGTCTGTTGACGGCATAGTACTTTCCATGTGAGTAAAACGTTCTGTATAAAAAATTAAATATCTATAAACAAAAGGGCAGAAGTTCCATTAAGTGAAATTGTTTCTGAAGTAGTGGTGGGGTAAGCCTGGCGCGGGTGTTGCCTATAGCTCGCGGTCGCACGTGATATAAAATACGGGTGTCTTCTTGGCGGGGCGCACTCAAGCGGCAGGCAATACTTGGTCGCCAAGTAACCCGTTGGGTCTTATTGCAGTGCAGATACCACTTTTAAAATCAGCGTATGCGCTCTGTTTGAGACAGTTGCTGCAGGGGTGGCATGTTTACAAGGGCGTGAACTATTCGGAATTGTGTTGAGCGTTGATTCTTTGTCAATATGACATCCCCTTGTATGTTGTACAGGGCTCACTTCGAAGCCGCCTAGAGTAAGGCTGCATCCAACGATCTTGATTATATTTGGAAGTGAATACCTAAGTATGTAGGACGCTTCCTAAGATGCTTGCGGATTTATTGAGTTGGAATCGTCCCTACGCGCCAGAGCGGTGCTGTGAGCATGGCATCAATTTGGCTACGCCCTAAAAGTCCAGCGTCAGGTTCGGCGGTAGGGGGAGGTTGACGCTCGGCATGAAACGCCAGAAAGCAAAAAGCCCGCACGAGGCGGGCTTTTTGTTTGTTTCGTTTCTTCTTGCGAAGGTCTGAAACGGGTGTTTGGTGGCTACACAGGGACTTGAACCCCGGACCCCAGCATTATGAATGCTATGCTCTAACCAACTGAGCTATGTAGCCAATGGCGCGCATTATTCCCTCGGATGGGGGATGTGTCAAGCAAATATCTAAAGAATTTTTCAGTGCTATCAACCGGTTAAGTTTTTTGTGTCGGCAAATGACACCGGCTTGGCGAAAAATGGCACATTGGCGCACCTGCAGTACGCATTCATCAGTTGTACGGAAGCCGACATGTCCCTTAGCAACGTTCAAACTCAAGCTGCCTCTCCCCCTGCGCCTCAATCCAGCCCGTTGGTCATGCGAATTATCGGCGCTGTGGCACTGGCGCATTTGATCAATGATTTGATCCAGGCAGTGCTGCCGTCTATTTACCCGATGCTCAAGGCTAAATATGACCTCACGTTTACTCAGATCGGTCTGATTACCCTGACGTTCCAGATGACCGCTTCACTGCTGCAGCCTTGGGTGGGTTACTACACGGACCGGCACCCCAAACCGCTATTGTTGCCAGCGGGCATGGTGTGCACGCTGATCGGCATTCTGATGCTGTCACAAGTCGGCAGCTTTGCGCTGATTCTGCTGGCCGCCGCCTTGATCGGGATTGGCTCTTCCACTTTTCACCCGGAAGCCTCGCGGGTCGCAAGGCTGGCTTCGGGCGGGCGTTATGGGTTGGCACAATCGACTTTTCAGGTGGGCGGCAATGCGGGTTCTGCTTTCGGCCCGTTGCTGGCCGCCGCGATCATCATCCCTTTCGGCCAGGGCAACGTGGCCTGGTTCGGTTTGTTTGCATTGTTTGCCGTCGGGCTGCTGTACCTCATCAGTCGCTGGTACCGTCACCACTTGAGCCTGTTCAAGCTCAAGGCCGGGCAAAAAGCCACTCATGGCTTGTCAAAGCGACGCGTTTTGACAGCACTTGTGGTGTTGGGGTTGCTGGTGTTCTCCAAGTATTTCTACATGGCGAGTCTGACCAGCTATTACACGTTTTTCCTGATCGAAAAGTTTGATGTCTCGGTCTCTACGTCGCAGCTCTACCTGTTCCTGTTTTTGGGGGCGGTTGCGGCAGGCACCTTTTTTGGCGGACCGATTGGTGATCGTGTCGGACGCAAGGCGGTGATCTGGTTCTCGATTCTGGGTGTTGCGCCGTTTACGCTGCTATTGCCCTATGCGGACCTTTTCTGGACAAGCGTGCTCAGTGTGGTTATCGGTTTCATTCTGGCTTCGGCATTTTCGGCGATTGTGGTGTATGCGCAGGAACTGGTACCGGGCAATGTGGGCATGATCGCCGGTATCTTTTTCGGCCTGATGTTCGGCTTTGGCGGTATTGGGGCGGCCTTGCTCGGGCATCTGGCAGACATTCATGGCATTGAATACGTGTACACCCTGTGTTCGTACCTGCCGCTGTTCGGGGTGTTGGCGATTTTTCTGCCGCGCACCAAGAAAATCTGAAGGTTTACCGCGCCGCGCCACGCAATGCCTCAACCCCGGAACTGTCTGGTAGCGCCGGGGTTGTTAGCAACGTTAGAGCATTTTTTGGTCGAGAGTCGCCATTTTGAGCTGTTCACGGGCACGAGAAATACGTGAGCGAACCGTACCAATAGGAATTTCCAGAGCCAGGGCCGTGTCGCGGTAACTGCCACCTGTTTCCAGGGAAGCGTACAACGTATTGCGCATCTCTTTAGGCAAATGGCTGATGGCGATAAGGGTGCGCTCCAGCCGTTGGTTGATTTCGAACTGGCCACACAGATCGTTATGCGTGCACTGCTCATGGCACAACTCTTCGTCGAACTCGCAGTGCACGGGCTTTGCGTAAAGGCGGCGAAAGTGATTGCGGATCAGGTTTTGAGCAATGCCACATAACCAGGTGCTGAGTGTTGCCTGGCCGCCGAAGCGGTCTTGACTGCGCCAGGCTTCCAGGCAGGTTAGTTGAAAAATATCGTCTGCATCTTCGGGGTTGAAGACGCGTTTATGGATAAACGCTCTTAATTTCTTTTGAACTTCAGTCGAAAGGTCCAGCAGGTCTCGTGGCTCGGTCAAAGGAGGTGTTAGTAAAGCATCATTATTGTGATCCATTATTTATCCTCAGATTAGGCACTATCGAATGGCTTCGATAAAGACCTTCTAAGCACCGCTTGTGCCAAGTTTAATTTTTTTTCATCTGGCTGTTTTTAAGGGGTTTTATTTTAAGTAAAAAATATTTTGCGCAATTATTTGCACGGCGAGGAGTTAAAGCCTGCAGGTTTTTTCATTAAATATTGAGGTGGGGTCAAGGAACCCTTTGAGGTTATAAAGCCACACAGGTAGTTGAGCCCTACTAATCTGGCACTTACTATGAAAGTTGATGTGCGAAAAGATACTGCACAGGTACTGAATTCTCTTTTGTCTTCGCCGGATGTTCGAAAGCCAGCCCCGCACTTGCCACAACAGAGTGCTGAAGAAGTGGGTATGTTGTTTAGCCAGAAGGTTGAAAGCAGCACTAAAGCCCTTTCTCAGCGAGCGCAACGCACGGTTGATGCTCAATGGCAGGTCCAGAAAGTCGAAGGTATTCGGCACCTCAACGACTTGTATGAGCAGTTGGGCCACCCGGGCCAGTTGGGTCTGACCCAGTTGGCCCGCAAAGTCCGGCTGGAACTGTTACTGAATCCAAGTGTGGAGCGGCTACTCGACATCACGGAGGGCGACCCGGCTCGCACTCATGTTGTATTGCAATACGTGACCGCGCAGGCCCATGCCGAAGTGCGTAAAGAGGACGCTGAGCGTTCAAGGCATTTTCAACAGCAAGTGCGCGAAATATATGGCCCGCAGATCCAGGCGGGGATGAATATTGCAGAGTCGTTAAAGAAGGCCGCCGGTGATCCAGCATTGCGTCAGGCGCTTCGCGCGCTGTATTACAAGAGCGTGGTCATGCGCCAATCGCTGACTACCCTTGTACAGGCATTACTCGGGCTGCTGGATGCAGAGGGGCTTGGGACGGGGCTTAACATGATGGCGCGGGCCTTGGCAGATGACATTGCGGCGCACCGACCCTCGGTGCCGACCCACAAACTGCGAACCTTGTTAAGCGGGCTGCAGAGTTGTCATCAGTTGGGCAGTATCCTGAAGAGTTGCCGGCTGTTTGTTCAGCAGTTGCCAGCGCGTGAAATGCAGCACGAGCTGGATGCAGTGACGTTGTTACAACGATTATTGAATTACGCGAATGCGGGCATCGAGCTTGATGAAGCCCAGTCTTTTGGGCGGGAGTTGGTGGGGGATCATATCTCGTCACAACTGGCGGTGCTTAATCGGGCCTATTCATTGATCCAGCGTCTACCGCTAGCAGTCTGGAGCGATCCAAAAGAGCGGCAGCAAGCCTTGCAGCATTTTTTGAGTGTGATGGGTGAACACACTCAAGCCGAAGGCATTGTTCATCCAGTGCTTGGGTCGTCGAGACCCATTCAGTGAAGTTGACGCCATGGCTCAATAAAATGCTTTCGAGCTTCTCCAAAGGAGGGGAAATGCTCGGAGCCATTGTTGTGTTGGGTATCGTGTTTGTTTTTATTGTGCCGTTGCCCACGTGGTTGATCGATATTCTGATCGCTATCAATATCTGTATTTCCTGCCTGCTGATAGTGCTGGCGTTTTATTTGCCGAGTCCTTTGGCGTTCTCTTCGTTTCCTTCGCTGTTGCTGCTAACCACACTGTTTCGTTTGGCTTTGTCGATTGCCACGACCCGCTTGATCCTTCTGGAACAGGATGCGGGCGATATTGTGGAAGCCTTCGGTAACTTTGTGGTGGGGGGGAACCTGGCGATAGGGCTGGTTATCTTCTTGATCATTACCATCGTCAACTTTCTGGTGATTACCAAGGGTTCTGAGCGTGTAGCGGAAGTGTCGGCGCGTTTCAGCCTGGATGCCATGCCCGGGAAACAGATGTCCATTGACAGCGATTTGCGCGCAGGGCTGATTGACGGTGCTCATGCCAGCTTCAAGCGCGAGCAACTCTCCCGGGAAAGTCAGTTGTTCGGTGCCATGGATGGCGCGATGAAGTTTGTTAAAGGGGACGCTATCGCCGGGTTGGTTATTGTAGTGATCAACATTTTGGGCGGGTTCTCCACCGGCATGTTGCAGCACGGGATGAGCGCGGCAGAGGCGATTACGTTGTATTCGGTTTTGACCATTGGCGATGGGTTGATTGCGCAGATTCCCGCGTTGCTCATCTCATTGACCGCCGGGATGATTATTACCCGGGTTGCTCCGGACGATCAGTCACAGACAACGAACATCGGGGCGCAAATCGGGCAGCAGATGACCCGTGAGCCCAAGAGCTGGATGATCGCCTCGGTAGGCATGTTGGCGTTTGCCGTGCTGCCAGGTATGCCGACTCTGGTTTTTATAGGCCTGGCGATCAGTACATTTGCGCTGGGGTTTTATCTTTGGTGGCGGCGCTCAAAGGCTCAGGAGCCGCAAGCCGTCGCCAATGAACAAGCCCACCCCGCCGAAAATGGCGAAGAAGACGTGAGGCGCTTCGATCCGTCGAGGCCTTACTTGTTGCAGTTCTCACACGTGCACCAGCATCAGGCCAGTACCCAGCAACTGATTCGTGCCATTCGGCAGGCCCGAAATAGCATTGTCACGTCTGTCGGTTTGACCCTGCCGCCTTTCGAAATTGAGTACAGCCCTCAATTGGCGGGGGATGAGTTCCGATTTTGTGTGCACGAAGCCCCCATGCTCAAAGCCACCTTCAGCGAACGGATGGCCGTATTGCGCGAACCGCTGTCAAGCGAACCCGTAGATGCCATAAGAGGCTGCGAGTCTCGTGACGAACAGGACTGGTTCTGGGTACAGCCGGACAACCCCGTGCTGCGCGAGCTTGATGCAGAGCCCTTTAGTGCTCACACGTTGATTATCGAGCGCATACGGCGGGCAATGATGATCAGTGGGCCGCAGTTCTTGGGGGTTCAGGAGAGCAAGTCGATTCTTTCCTGGCTTGAGCAAAGCCAGCCTGAACTGGTTCAGGAGTTGCTGCGCATTATGCCGCTCTCGCGTTTTTCATCGGTATTGCAGCGGCTGGCCAGCGAGGGGGTGCCGTTACGGGCTGTGCGTTTGATTGTCGAAGCGTTGACGGAGTACGGCCAGCATGAACGCGAAGTCATTGCCCTGGCGGACTATGCGCGAATTGCCCTGAAATCACAGATCTACTACCTCAACAGTGAGCCTGACGGGCTGCATGCCTGGCTGCTTTCGCCACACACCGAGAACATCTTTCGTGAAGCGTTGCGTCAGACCCAGACGGGTGTTTTCTTTGCCCTGGAAAATGAGCACGGCGCGTTGTTGGTTGAACTGCTCAAAGCGGCTTTTGCACCGCGCATGTCAGTAAAAAGTGTACTGCTGGTGGCGCACGACCTTCGCAGCCCGTTACGCACGTTACTGTTTGATGAGTTCAACCATGTGCCGGTTTTATCGTTTGCCGAGCTGATGGGCTCGGCGAAGGTAAAAGTGCTGGGCCGTTTTGATCTCGAGCATGAAGGTTTGCAGCATGAGGTCACCTCTTGAGTGTCGGGCAATTTACCGCTTTCGAGCCTCTGCAGATGTTCGAGCTGCGGGTATTAAGCGGTCTGCACCAGGGGGCCGCATTACCTCTGCTGGGTGAACAGTGGAGCATCGGTGCAGACGATGAATCCGACCTTGCGTTGTATGACCCAGGCATTGCCCCGCGGCACGCCCAATTGCAGGTCAGCCATGGCCATTGGTCTGTTCAGGCTCAAGAGGGCCTTGTGCTGGATGAAACGGGTGCGGTGTTGGCGCGCATTGCCCACCTGGCGCTCAATCGTGAGTTCTCTGTGGGAGGGGTTCGCCTGTGTGTTTCCTCGGCTGACAGAGCCTGGCCGCTGGAAGCTGCCCCTGTCTCTGAGGCATTGCCTGATCACCCTGTGAGCCAACCGGTAGTCGCGCAACAGCCAAGGAAAAAGACACGAATCATCCCGATCAGCTTGCTCGGGTTTGTGTGCTTGCTCCTGTTGCTGCTGATCGGGCTGGTCATGGGGCCTTCTGATAATGCACGGCCTCCCGAAGAGAAACTTTCCCGTTTCAGTGAGAGGAAAACGCTGACGACGGCCCATGAGGTCGGGCATCAATTGGCCGTCATGTTGAAGGAGCGAGAAATGACCGAGCAGGTTCTGCTCGCGGTTTCGGCCCGGCAAGTCACCTTGAACGGTGAGGTTTCAGCGGAGCAGGTGGCGCTGATCACGCGGATGCTCGAACGCTTTGACGCGAGCTTTGAGACCGCCGTCGTTATCGTCAACAAGGTGCGTGCCCTCAATCTGGAGCTGCCCTTCAAGATTGTTCAGATCATCGGTGGCCCCAAGGCCCATGTCGTCTTGGTGGATGGCCGTCGGTTGTTTTTTGGGGATGAAGTCGACGGTTTGCGGCTGACGGCTATCGACAATCATCGACTGGTATTCGAAGGGAAGCGGCGTTATGAGGTGAGTTGGTGAGTGAGTGTATTCAAAAGCGTCTTGATGATTGGCGGCAGCGCCAATGGGTTTCTCTGGCTGGTTTTTCACCCGTCGAGGTGTGTGGTCGGGTTCAACGGATCAATGGCATGTTGTTGCAATGCCGTTTGCCCAACGCGCGAATGGGTGATTTATGCCAAGTCGAAACCACAGGCAAAGAGACGATTCTGGCCGAGATAATTGGCTTCGATCAACACGATGCGATGCTCGGGGCACTGGGTTGCCTGGAGGGTATTTGTGTGGGGGCCACCGTGCGGTGCCTTGGCGGGGGGCACCAGGTTCGGGTTGGAGATGACCTGCTGGGGCAGGTTCTTGACGGCTTTGGTCGCCCGCTCACTGGCAGTGGCTGGGGGGCGTTCGCCTTACCGTCGAGCATCGATGCTGGCCCGGTTATGTGCGAAGCGCCGCTGCCCACCGAAAGGCCGCGTATTGGTCGTGCGTTGCCGACCGGGGTGCGGGCGATTGATGGCTTGCTGACGCTGGGGGAAGGGCAGCGTGTGGGCCTTTTCGCGGGTGCCGGGTGCGGTAAAACCACGTTGCTGGCGGAGGTGGCCCGCAATGTTGAGTGCGATGTCATTGTCTTTGGTCTGATCGGAGAACGCGGCCGGGAGTTGCGCGAATTTCTGGATCACGAACTCGATGATGCGCTGCGCAGCAAAGCCGTGCTGGTGTGTGCCACTTCGGACCGTTCGAGCATGGAGCGTGCCCGTGCCGCCTTTACTGCCACGGCGTTGGCAGAAGGTTTTCGACGCAAGGGCCAGCGGGTTTTATTGCTGATTGATTCTTTGACCCGTTTTGCCCGTGCTCAACGAGAAATTGGTCTCGCGGCGGGTGAACCGCTGGGTCGTGGCGGTTTGCCGCCCTCGGTCTACAGCCTGTTACCGCGCCTGGTGGAGCGGGCGGGCCTGACTCAACAAGGTGTGATCACTGCCATTTACACCGTGCTGATTGAGCAGGACTCCATGAGCGATCCGGTGGCGGATGAAGTTCGCTCCTTGCTTGATGGGCACATCGTGCTGTCGCGCAAACTGGCTGAACGCGGCCATTATCCGGCGATTGATGTGCTGGCCAGCCTGTCTCGAATTGTAAGCAATGTGGCAGAGCCGGGCCATGTGCACAGCATGACGGCGTTGAGACGTTTGCTGGCCGCCCATCAGCAGATTGAGTTGATGCTCAAACTGGGTGAATACCAGGCCGGCAATGATGCGCTGACGGACATGGCGGTTGAGAGCCGATCCCGGATCGATGCCTTCCTTCGTCAGGATTTGCGTGAGCCAACACCTTTCTTCGCCACCCTGGATCAATTGAGTGAGCTGACCGCCTATGTCCCAATCTGATGCAATCACTGCCGATATCGAAGCGCTGAAGCGGCTGCGCGGCCACCGTGCCGACCGGGTGACCCGCCAGTTGCACACCGCTCAGACCGCACAACGGGCGTTGACTGTGCGTATTGAGCAGGCTTGCCAGGACGTGGAACAGGCTCGTGTGGATGAGGCTCGGCAACGCAAGGCCTTGTTGAACCGTTATCAGGGCCAAGTGTTATCCCCGCGCACCTTGGCAGGCTGGAGTGAGGAGGAACGAGCAGTGTCTGCGGCCACTGCGCGCCAAGAAGGGACGTTGCAAGCGCTGTTTGAACAGCGTCAGCGCAAAGAGCAAGAGTTGCAGCAGATACGCCAGAACGCCTCGCAGTGCCTGCGTCAGGTCGAGAAACTTCGCGAGGTAGCAGTGTTGCTGGCGGGAGAAACACTATGAGTGCGCCACTCTCCATCCACTACGCGCGAACCATTCGGGCTGGTATTCAGAGCGAGTGCGTGAAAACGCTTGTCCCTTCGCCGATGGCCGCCGAGAGCAGACTGTTTGTCAGGATCATGGCTCAAGGTCCAGAGCGCGGCGCTTTAACGGCAGGCTGCGCGAAGGACACGCCCTGGGTGGATGCCATTACCGAGCAATGGGCGATCCGTTTGCTGGCCGGGACCCGCTGGCCCATGCACTTCGTGTTCTACCTGGCACGACGCGGGCGGCTGCAGGTCAGTGCTACGCATGAACAGCACGCTTGGTACGTGTCGGTACAAGCCGAGCAGCCGTGCACTCGGCAATGGCTCAGCGATGTACGCCAGCGCTGCGAGCACCGTCTGGCCCAGCAATTGGGCCAAGCGGTGTATGTGCAGGTGTCACAGGGCTATTCGGGATGACTACGACCGCTATTCATTGGCCCGTCCTTGATCGCCTGATGGTCGCGGCTTGCCGTCGGCTTGGCCGAGGCATGCGCTTGGCATTCCAGGTGGGGGGAGTACGCGGGCAATTGTTGCTGGAGCCGGGTCTTGCGCCGGGCAGCGGGGTTGAGCTCTCGGTCGAAAGTGGCTGTGGTGTGATCACGTTCTGTGATGCGAGCGTCTTGCTCAGCCTGTTAGGCGAGTGCCCGGTTGTGTTGTCTGACACTGGCAATGACCCGAACTCCTGGTTTTGGGCCTTGTTTGAGCAGCAACTGAGCCCGCAGTTGGCGGCGCTCTTTGGTTATTTGCGGCCGCTGGCCGACGTGCAGCGTGGCGCGTTCGAGTGCCGGATCAGCATCGTACTGGGTGCATCGCGCGGTATCGGACGTTTACGTCTGGCACCTGAATGCTTGCTGGCGCTGTTTGACGCGGGTGGCTGGCAGGCCGTCCAGTCGCCTTTTCCCGAGCGGCTGCCCGTGTCCGTTGCGGTTGTGCTGGGTACTTTGCACTTGTCGGTAAGGCAAGTGCGCACGGTTCAGGTCGGTGATGTGTTGGTGCCTGAGACCTTGCACTTCTGCGCGCAAGGTTTTGGCCTGCTGAGTGTGGGGCGCTTACGACTGCGCGTGCAGATTGATGATGAGCGTGGGCGTCGGTGTTTGTGTATCGATTCTATTGAGGAAGTCGCTGTGGAAGATGCTTTTAATGCGAATACAGAGGTTGGGGATGTGGATGAATTGCAGGGCCGGTTTGAAGGCGATGAACCGCTCGAGCAATTACCGCTGACCTTCAGTGTGCGGTGTGGAGCGCTCAAACTGAGCCTGGGTGAACTACGGCAATTGGTGCCGGGTGTCGTGCTGGACGTTGAGGGCTATGACGTGGGCATGGCCGGGTTGTATTACGGTGATCGGGCTGTGGGGCACGGCCAATTGGTGGAGGTCGATGGGCGTTTGGGTCTGCAACTGTCGCGGATCTGTTTTTCGCAATGACCGTTCAAGGGGTTGATCCTTTCCTGCTAGCTCTGTTTTTGGGCGGTTTGTCGTTGATGCCCATGATGCTGGTGGTGTGCACAGCGTTCTTGAAAATTTGCATCGTGTTGATGATTACTCGCAATGCCATCGGTGTGCAGCAGGTTCCGCCCAGCATGGCGCTGTATGGCATTGCCTTGGCGGGCACCCTGTTTGTGATGGCCCCTGTGGGTTATGAGATTGCGCAGATTCTCAAAGAGTCGCCGATGGACTTGAGCAGTGTGCAGGCCTTGCAGGACACCGGCCTGCAGGCCATAAAACCTTTGCAGGCCTTTATGGCCCGCAATATCGACCCTGATGTACAGACTCACTTGTTGGAAAGTACGGCGCGCATGTGGCCACCCGAAATGGCCCGGCAGGTGCAGCGTGATGACTTGATTCTGTTGGTGCCAGCCTTTGTTTTGTCGCAGTTGCAAGCGGGGTTTGAAATTGGCTTTTTGATCTACATCCCGTTCATTGTTATTGATTTGATCGTATCCAATCTATTGCTGGCGCTTGGCATGCAAATGGTTTCACCGATGACCATCTCATTGCCGCTCAAGCTTCTTCTGTTCGTACTCGTATCGGGCTGGACCCGGTTACTCGACAGCCTTTTCCTTTCGTTTCTTTGAGTGCGCCATGGACCCGACTCTACTGTTCAAACAGGGCATGTTGCTGGTGGTACTGCTGTCTGCTCCCCCTTTGATTGTGGCGGTCGTCGTGGGTGTGTTGACGTCACTCATTCAGGCCTTGATGCAGATACAGGACCAGACCTTGCCCTTCGGTATCAAGCTGGTAGCCGTGGGTATTACGCTGGCGCTGACGGGGCGGTGGATCGGAGTGGAATTGATCCAACTGATCAACCTGACCTTCAACATGGTGGCGCGCTCGGCGCTGTGAACGTAGGCCGGCCATGACCCCACATATCCCTTATCTGGAATACCTGCCCAGCCTTGCGATTGCGATGGCGCGCCTGTACCCGTGTTTCTATTTGATCCCGGCTTTCTGCTTTCAGCACGTACGGGGTATGCCTCGTCACGTCATTGTGTTTTCCCTGGCGCTGCTCCCTGCGCCAGGTATTCATCACACCCTGTTGGGCCTTGATTACAGCCTGCTGGCGCTATGCGGGCTGATGCTCAAAGAGGCGATGCTGGGTTTTTTACTGGGGATGTTGCTGTCGATGCCGTTCTGGATGTTCGAGTCGGTCGGGGCATTGTTGGATAACCAGCGCGGAGCCCTGATCGGAGGGCAACTCAACCCCTCACTCGGCCCGGATGCCACGCCTATCGGGCATTTGTTCAAGGAGTTGAGTGTTTTTTTGCTGGTGGTGACGTTGGGGCTAGGCAGCCTGACACAAGTCATTTGGGACAGTTACCTGATATGGCCGGCAACGCTGTGGTTTCCAGCCGTGGCGCAGGATGGGGTGAGCGTGTTTCTGGGGCTGTTGAACGACACCCTGACCCATATGGTGCTCTACGCCGCCCCGTTTATTGCGTTGTTGCTGATGATTGAGTTCGCGATTGCATTATTGAGCCTCTACAGCCCCCAGTTACAGGTCTTCGTGTTATCGATGCCAGCCAAAAGTCTGGCCGGGCTGGCGTTTCTGGTGGTGTACCTACCGCAACTGGAAGACTTGATTGTGGGCCGTATGAGCTTACTGGGCGACCTTAAGCATTCGTTGGCGTTGTTTTTCAAGGTGCCTGGGGTATGAGTGATTCTGGCGAAAAGAAATACGATGCCAGTCAAAAGAAGCTGCAGGACCAGCGTAAGAAGGGTCAAGTTGCCCAAAGCCAGGACATAGGAAAATTGCTGGGGTTGACGTTGATCAGCGAGATCGCCTTGAGTACGGCGCAGAGCAGCATGTTGCGTCTTGAGCAACTGTTGATGTTGCCAGTGTCACTGATTGGCCAGCCTTTTGTCCGGGCACTGCAAGAGGTTGTGGTGCAGTCTTTTCACCTCTTCCTGGGCTTCGCCCTGTTGATGACGGGGGGAGTGATTGTGATGAAGCTGATCAGCAGTTGGCTGCAGTTCGGTTTTTTGTTTGCGCCTGAAACATTGGTACCGGACCTCAATCGGCTCAACCCGATCAGCCAAGCCAAGCAGATGTTTTCAGCTCAGTCATTGATGAACCTGCTGATGGGAGTGATCAAGGCGCTGTTGATCGGTTTTGTACTGTACCGCGTGGTCAACCCTGCGCTGGGGCCGTTGATATTGCTGGTCAACAGCGATTTGCCGGGCTACATCGACGCTTTGATCGTGCTGTTCCGCCATTTGCTGCATGTCTGCCTGGGGGTATTACTGGTGCTGGCGCTGTTTGATCTGGCGTTGCAGCGGTACTTTTTTGCCAAACGCATGCGCATGAGCTACGTCGATGTGGTCAAGGAATACAAGGATATGGAGGGCGATCCTTACATCAAAATGTTACGTCGTAGTCTGGCCCACGAGCAGGCCCAGGAAGCACCGGCGGCCCGGCAGCCGCCCCTTGAAGAGGCCGATGTGTTGTTGATCAACCCAACGCACTTTGCAGTCGCTCTGTATTACCGCCCCCTGCAAACGTCTTTGCCGGTACTGATTGATAAAGGTGCCGATGCTCAGGCGCGGGAGATGATTGCCAGAGCCAGGGCGGCCGAGGTGCCGATTGTTCAGAGTGTCTGGCTGACACGCACGTTGTATCGCGCAGGTATAGGCGATTGCATTAGCCGAGAGACGCTGCAGGCGGTCGCACTGATCTACCGTACCCTGCGTGAGCTGGATGCTGATGCACGGCGTGAAACAATTGAGCTGTCGTCATTGGAGTCGCGCTGATCAGGCGATGGAACCGTGTAGAAGAGCCCAGGCACTCAAGGATTAACTTTCCATCAGCTTGAGAGTGCTATGCCATTAACTCCTACAGACTCCCTTATTGCCGGGTTGAGCCGTCGATCAGCATCTACGGTACTGAAGCATGGCAATGATGTGGTTAAGCAGAACCTTGTAACCCGCAGCTTCGGTAAAAAGTGCTTGTCTCTCTTTCAACGTGGACGCGATGGGGCACGACTGCCCGAACTGACGCAATTTCGCAGCTACCGTCCGGCCTCACTGGTGTTCGGTGCAGCCGTGCGCCACGGCAAAGTAACGACCCAAGGTTCAGCGGTCGGACAGGACATTGCCGGGCAGTTGAACCAGTTGCCCAAACGCTTTATGGAGGACCCCCAAGGATCAGGCAAGGGGCTGCGTTTGCTCGACGAAAAGCTCAATGTTTTTTATATCCAGTCTTCCCCTTCGCTGGCCGCAGTGCTTAAGAGCAGTCATACCCAAGGTGCGCAACCCTTGCGGCTGGATAACCCGGGCCTTGCTCATCTGGCTGTGTTGAGTGGCGTGCATACGACACGTAACGGGGACCAGTTTCGGCTGGCCGATCAGCGCCTGTTTCGCTTTGAGCCTCAGACACTCAGTTGGCAGCCCGACAGTGATAAAGGCACGTACAGCCGTTTGGGTCTGACGAAAGAGGGCGCGTTGATGAAGGTCCCCTCGGGCGTCAGTGATATGAGCTGTGACGGTAAAAATACGGTCGTCCTGAAGAACTCGCAGGGGGTCACATCGCTTGATATCGGGCAGGGCAAGGGTGAACTCACCCCGGTCAGCACGTCTGGTCAGGCAGTTGTTCTTGCGCATATAGGTGTGTCGGGTTCCAACCTGTATGGCAGCACTCCGGACGGCCAATTATTACGTGGGGATTTGCAGAAGGCTGACGGTGGACGCTTGCACATGGAAGAGGTGTCGAGCGACCGGCATGAGCAACTTTTTAAGGGCAGCGTCAATTACAAGGGGTTTATGCATGGCGATGACGGTCAGCTCAATGCCTTGCTGACCGACACTCACCAGCAACTTCACAGCATTGCGCTGACTGAGGCGGGTAAAGAAACGGCTGGCTGGAACCTCAGCGACGTGATGCTCAAGGTGATCGACCGGGGCATGCCGGAGCCAGGCCCGCGGGTTCTGGCCGGTGCGGTTGACCTCGGCCAAAGGGGCAAGGTGGCGTTGGAAGGTGACCGTTTGTTGTGTTGGGACCAGGGCGCGCAGCGTTGGGATAAAACCTCGCATGACAAGGTGAACCATCTGGGGCGTGGGCTGGATGGTTGCGCGTATGTGCTGCAAGAAGGGCTCATGAAGCGCCTGGATACCGAAAAAAACCGGGCACCGGTGCAGATGGGTGCCAGCTACGAATTAGCGCCGCCAAATGCGGCGCGCACCCAGGTCAAATTCAACCAGGTCATGGCCGGGGATACCGAGCGCGCTATTACGGCTTTTGCCGTGAGCAACGGCAAAAATTTTGTCAGCCTCGATGATAAAAATCAGTTGCGTGCCCACGTCGATGGAAAAGAGACAGCCCTGCACTTTACTCGAGACAGGGCTGTGCAGGCCCTGGCATTGGACCATCTCGGCAATCTCTATGCACAAACCCCCGCGGGTGAACTGTTGCGGCTGGACAAGGCCGATTGGCAGTCATCCGCCCCATCGGATGTGACCTGGGCACCTGTGATGTTACCCAAGGGTGAGCGTCTGGAGTCGCTGGCCATGGGGCCTGATCAGCATCTGGTTGGGCGTTGGGAGGGCAGAGACCAGCGGCTGAATATTTCTGCCGAGGGCGCACTGGAGTGGGAGCCCATCGGGTTGCAGCCCACGCCACGTTCGAGCTCATTGGGTGCGCTGTTAAGAGGCGGCGAAATTCGAGGCCAGTTTGATGTATTGGGTGGAACCAATGTGTCTGTCACCACGAGCGTGGCAGGTCAGCAGACCGAAGGGGTTGATCGAAAACGCGGGTATCTGGACGGACTGCAGGCCCATTTCAATCCAAAACAAGGGCTCAAGAATATCGGGCTCGACATTCAGCACCACTTCAAGGGCCGTGCCGGACTGGAAGGGCTATATGCCGATGACAAGGCTATACGCGGGCAACTCAAGGGATTGGCGAATGCCAGGCCGGCGACGCAGGATATCAGTGCGCGCCTTGAGCAACTAAGCCTGCGGGCACTGGCTCCGTCAGTGGTTCAGGATCTTAAAACGCAGCTCATGCTGGTTGAAACGAACAGCCAATCGGCCGTGAACAAACTGGGAGACCTGAAAGGGGTCAGCACGCTTGTTAAGCAACCCGGCGACAGTAAACGAGCCAAGGAGTCGCCAGGTTCGACACTTCACCAGTTACACAAAGCATTCGAAAATGTCTCGCCCTCCAGTACAGTCGCGGCCTCACTTCGCCGTTATGAAAGCCAGGGCGTTGTCCTGCCGTCCTGGAGCGCAGATAAACCGCGAGATACGAAAAACCCGACAGCTTTGGTTGAAAGCGATTTGATTCATCATGCCCTGACCCTTTCCAAACTGAGCCAACTCACCGCCGAGTTGGAAAAGGACAACCCGGACACGGCAACCCTTTCAGCGTCTCTGAAGGCCGTTATGAAGGATTATCACGACAATACGGTGCATAAAAAAGCGGCCCAAAATATCAACAGTTATGCGCAAGCAGAAGGGTTATACAAGAACTTTAAAATCCTGGCGAAAGACTTGGGTACACCCGGTTCTGCCCTCCATTTCCATATTTCCCGCACGTTGGGGCTGGGGCAGAGCGACAGTGTCAAGCAGGCCCTGATGCAAGAAATTCAGCAATCGGAAACCGGGCAGGCCATTTCATCTGCGCGCGGTAAAGGGGTGGGGGCATCCTTGGCCTCATGGGGCACACAACCTGTACCGGTGCTTGAGTTTACGGTGGGGGTATCGGCGTCCAGCACCAATGGCATCACCATCACCCGTACAGATAAGGGCGCTAATATTGATATTGCCTCTGACTTAACAAAAACTGGCACTGCCTCGGTGGGGGCTGGAATTACGCGTCTGCCTCTGGAGGGTGTAATTGACAGTGCTGTCCGCTTAGGGGCTGAAGCGGGTGTTTCTGTTGCTCATGGCAAGGGAGCAAGTATCAGTTTTGAGATAGCAGAAGCCGACTTTCCGCAAATGATGGACATCCTGACAGGTGAGCAGGGCAATGTTTACGACTTGCTGGACCTGGGGGCGCAACATACTTCCACCGAGAGTTCCAAATGGGGGGCGGACTTGAATGCATCGGCTTTTGCCCAAGGGCGTGCTTTTTTAAAAGTGTCCGACAACTCAGGTGCCTTTGAGGGGGTTGTACGCAGCGCGTTGGGTGTAACCGCCAAAGTTAATGTCGCGCACCTGGATGCGAGCCGCTCCCGGACCCAGGGAAATGACAGCGTTACTGAAGCGCTAAGCCGCAATGCGCAATTTCTAAGGCAAGGTGCTGTGGGTGCCAATGCCGGGCTCGTCAATACTGTGCTAAGCGCCCAAGTTGAACCCCAAGGAACCACCTTGGCAGGTTTTTCATCGCCGGATGTCTCATTTTCGGTGAACTTTGACCGGAGCAAGACAGGGTCTTTCAATTTTACCTTCAAGCAGACACCTGCCGTTGAACCTTCGCAGATCAATGATGTGCGAACAGCTGTATCGAGTTTCCTGGGGTCTAAAGTGCAACTGCCTTCTGTCGATGGGGTCGATACCGGCGAACAACTGCGAAGCCTGAAAACGTTGCTTGATCAGCATCCAGCCTCGGCGGTCCGGAAAGAAGCTCACTTTGCGGTCAACCAGTCTTTGCAAGATCTGCTTCGCCAACATGAACTTTCCTCGCAGGGGCAACGCAGGCTGATGGGGGTTGAGCGCACCGTGAACCACATTGGTTTAAGCGGGGATGGTAAACATTCCTGGTTGAATGCGACGTCGCCGGACAATAAAGCAGCCATTGTGGCGCAACTTTCCAGCCAACCACTGCTGGCTGATGTATTTAAGGAGTTGGAAAAATTTCAAGGCGCGTCGGTGAGTATCGGCCTTGAAGTCAAACCTGAGACTCTGCGCATGATCGAACGCAAGGTGGCAGATGGTCGGGAGGCGTTGCCAGATGTGGAAAAAGCCTTGAAAGACCCGGACAACTTACGAATCAAGAGCATGAGTGTTAGCTATAAGGCGAGTCGCTCTCATGGCATGAGCTTGCCTATTCCTGTGTTGTCCTTTAACAGCAGTGCAACGCTTGGGCATTCACAAAAAGTGCTGAACGCCGAGTTTCAATATGGCAGTAATCCTGATGCGCCGTTAACCATGAAGTTTAATACGGGAGGCATTTCGCCTGAAAAAATGAACCTTGACCCCGAGTTGCATGAACAGAGAATTCGGGGCTTGAGTCGCCCCGAGTTTTAAACGATCCCGGTTGTTGCTGAAGCCGCCCTATGAGTATCATATTGGCTGCAGCAACAACCGGCGAATATCCTCAACCTGATGCACAAACCCCGAGACCCACTGGCAAAACATATCTTCCGTTAACACCTCCATCGGGCATTGCGCACACAAACGCACTTCACCGTTGTCGTCCAGTGCTAACCAGCAGCCGTGCATCTTCTCGAGCTGGAAGTTGAGTGTGAGCAATTGGCTGTAACCTTCACGTGTGGGGTGGTGTGTCTGCATCGCGCAATGCAGCAGTGCAGCGCTGTTTTGTGGCAGGAGTTCGATCACACATGTCTCCAAACCTTGCCTGTTGAACAGGGCGCATACTCCGTTTTCCAGTTGTAAATCGACCTTGAGGTGCTTGCTGAGGGCTGCAAGCAGTTGCTCTCCTGTGAGTGTGTTTTTATTCATGCCCATTTCTTCTCGGTGAATGCTGCGGGGGGTGACATTGCGGTGCCTGTCCGGGGTCAGGCATGGTGTTCAGGCTTAGCGATCAAGCGGTACCACTTGATGATCGGGGCGTTCAGCGTCTGGCCCTGCTTCGACACGCATGTGGGGCGGCCACCAGATCACCAGCGTTTTGGCATTTGGTTCCGGACGAGTACATGAGTCGCCACGACATTGGCTTGCACAACCTTGCAGCAGGCTCAGGGCCGTGACTCCCATGGCAATTGCAATTAATCGGATCATTGAGAGGTCATCCGGGCAGGTGTGATCAACGAAGAACGTGGTATTGCCTGTTGCTGGGTGTTATCAAGCGTACGATTGGCAATAAATACTTCAGCTTTTTCGCCGGGGGCAAGCCAGACCTGCGGCCAGACACTGACGGCCAGTGTGTGCTCGCTGCTGCATTCACTTTCATCAAGGCGTATGCGATGTTCACCTTGGTTGTGTAAAACAAGCACGGCTATGTTGTAGCCGGGGCCTTCGTACCATTGACTCTTACCAGGCTCGACTTTTAGCGGATCAGGTATGCGACACAAGAGGTTTGTATTGGCAGGCATTGGTCGGGCCTTCAAGGGCTCCGGGACTCGCCCCCTGACCAGCTCGGCAAGGGTGTTCGCGATATCCGTGCGTGTGATGACTGACGGGTGAGGCGCATTACGGCGTGCCAAGGGGGTTAGGGCTGCTTCCAAGTGCGCCTGATCGGATTGTGGCAGGTAGCGTGAAGGGTTGATCTGATCGCCAATCAGCCGAGGCGTCAGAATAAACAATCGCTCGCGACGATTTTGAGCGCTCTCTGAGGAGGTAAACAGCGCCTTACCGATAAAGGGAATACGCCATAGCAGGGGGACCCTATTGAGGCTGTCGACGTCTTCGGCCACATGGAAGCCACCAATTACCAGAGACTGCTGTTCAGAAATAACCGCTTGGGTGCTTACCTTTCCTTTACGCACATCGGGCGATGAATTTTCGCCGCTGGGCTCGGAAAAATTCCCGTCCTCTATATCGATGATCAAGTGAACCTGATGGGTGCTGTTGGCGTTGATTACACGAGGTACCACTTGAAAGCTGGTGCCCACCGTCACCGGCAGAATATTGGCAACGCCATCACCCACGGCTTTGATGTATTGAGTGCGATTAAAGTCGATAACGGCAGGTTGGTTTTCCAGTGTCATGATAGAGGGGTTTGACACCACCGTTGCAAGGCCGCGCTCTTCCAATGCCTTAATATCCGCAGTAAAACGTCGCATGTTGCGAATGGAAAGGGTTGAAGCAGCGCCCGGCGAAAGGTTATTGATGCCGGCTTGAAAGCGACTGTTTTGAAAACCCCAGTTAGCTCCCAACGCATTGAGTTGAGTGCGGTTGATATCGAGAATGATGGCGTCTATTTCCACTAACTTGCGTGCGACATCCAGTTTGGTAATCAGTGACTGATATAACGCGTTGCGTTGTTCTGAGTCGTAGATCAACACGCTGTTATTACGCACGTCGGCTTCGACCCGTACGTTGTGGTTTCGGCCTGATGGTAGTGGTGAATGAGGAACAAGGGGGAGATTGGACTGGATCGGCGAGCCGGGCATACGCCAGGTAGAGTTTTCAGATTGCGCCGCCGTATTGGTGTTTGATAAACGGTTCGGTAGCAGGGACTCCAGGTTGGGGGACGTTTTGGATTGAGTATTGAATAGCTCGCGTAAAATACTTGCGACCCCCGGCACTGTTAATGTCTGGCCGCGATAGTCGATGTGTCGATCAGCAGCGTTGGCAAACTTGAGCGGGAAGCTTAAAACGTTTTGCTTTTCGTACGGCCCTGCTCGTTTTCGACTAAAAAGTTTGATGTGCTCGACATAGCGTTTAGGTCCGGAAACCAGAACCACCCCTATTTCGGGCAATTCCCCCCAACCAAACCGATTATCCAGCAAGCCAATCTGTGTGAGTGCGAGTTTCAAATCGGTGGCGGTGTTTTCTGCGACTTCAATGCGTTCAGACGTTTGCTGGTTCAGGGTACTGATGTAGAGCGTGTTGTTGTATACGAACCATTGAAAGCCGTGCTCCAGAGCCAGCCGATCCAGTAACGCCAGCAGTGTATCGGCGCGTAACTTCCCCTGCACGGTGCCTTGCACATCACCGTCTATGTGCAGTTGAAGGCCGACGGTACGGGCAAAGTCTTCCAGAAAAACGGGTAATGCCTTTAGGGCTGTCTCATGCGCATAAGGGGTTTTACTCCAATCTTGGGGCACAGCGGCGATTGCTTTGGGTGTCGGTATGATTAAACACAGTGCCAGCACGAGGTAGCTGGCGTAAGTGGTTTGCGAGTAAGAGAGATGAACACGCAGCCGCTCGCACAAGCCAGTAGGCTTGCTTTCTTTTAGAGGCATGGAAAGTACTCTGATTATCGTAAGGACGGGCGTGCGGCTGTCAGCGCGACAAGACGGAGGCGCGCGTCATGAAGGACTGCGTGTTGCGCTGATTCAGCCAAGGTATCAGCCGAGTGAGGCCTGTTCCGTCGCGCCTAGGCTTGGTGTGCAATCAGGCCCTCCATTCATTGCACACCATCAATAATTGCTTTGGTCAGGCTATGTTTAAACCGGGTCTGTTCGGTCATGGCCAGGCTCGCTGATGCCATGCTTTGCGAGGCATGAAAGAAACTGACCAGATCTTCGAAACTGCCTTGGCCATTCATGGCAATCTCGTCCATGTTGCGTTGGGCCTGGATGTAGCGGGTGTCTATGCGGCGCTGGATGCTTTCGAACGTAGCCATGTGTTTTCCTCTTTTAGATAAGGGTGCTTAGTCTGTGGCGGGCTTTTATTGATCGGTTCCTTCAGTCGCTTCTGGCAATGAAAGCGAACTGATGGTCGAACACCAATCGATGCAAAACTCCCCTTGTTCGGTGGTCAGCACCAAGGCTTGGGGGTCGAGGCGTTCGTCAGTTTGCAGCTGCCATACGGTGTCTGTTTGGGTCTTCAGCCATTGCCGAATGTGTACGATTGCATGGGGATGGCAACGCAAGATCGCGTCCAGTGGCGGGCATTGAGTTCGCAGCAGTTGCTCAAGCAAGGCGGCGATACGTGCCTGTGGCGGCACATCCGCGAGCAGATGGTGCAAGGCATGATTCACCACCGCTGTGGCGTTCGACTCTAACGCTCTAGACTGCGCCAAGTGCTGCATTTGCCAGCGTTTGAGTTGACTATTGGCTTGCGCCCAGAACGTGTGTTGAGCCTTTTTAAGCCGCGCATCTGATTCTGTTTTAGCCGCGTTGAGCAAGTCTCTTGCCATCACTTGGGCTCGCACCAGAACACCCCGGGCCTGGCCGCAGTCGATGAGCTCCTTGTGAGTAATTATTACGCTGGGCAGCCCTGAAACATCGGCTCGCAGTTCAATCTTGCGGCGTAACAACATCGTCGTGGACCTGTGTGTGAGGGGAAGGAGGGGCTGAGTTATCGCCGCAGGCCTGCCAAAGAGCGGCATGCCATAGGGTTTCAAGCTTTACCAGAGGGAGGGCGAGGGCGGGTTTCATTTCCAGGGCAATGACTTGGCCCTTGGGATAGCGCAATCGCAAGCGTTGCCATACTGCAGGTCCAACCCAAGCCCTGAGCAGTTGCAAGACATCATCGGTCTCGTCGAGCCAGTTCGACGGTCGAAGTGCCTTGGCCAAACGCAGGCACCAAAGGTTGTGTACCGGGTCCAACGAAGTGGGAAGCTGCGGTCGGCAGATGTGATCCACGAGTGCCAGCGTCAAATCGTGTTGCTCGGGCTGTGTCAGTACCCAGTGCAGTAAGGCAGCCGTCGGGTAACTGGGCAGGCATGGAGAAATACGGAAGTGCTTGCTTGCGGCCACGTGCTGGCTACGGGCTAGCGCCTGGTCATGCTCGGGGAGCAAGGTGGAAAGAGCGGTGCAACGCCAGTCCGGATGAGCGTGATGCCAGGCGAATGCCCACCATTGGCTCCACGCATGCGCTTGATTCATGTGGCGTTTTCGGTCTGAGGTGGGCTCGCGCTGTCAGCGTTTGGATTTGCCACGGTATTTGTGGTTGAAAAAAAAGGTTTTTTCAGCCAGAGCACAATCGTAATGAGTGTGAAAGGAAGCCCAAGGGCTATCGATACAAAGACATTTCTCCAAAATCCGACGTTGTGCTCGGGTACTAGAAAAGGACCGAAGAACACTAACTTTTGTTTTTCTTGATAGGCCGTAGAAGGGATAAATACCGTGGTTATTTTATGCGGGTTATCCACTGCGGAAGCCATGCCTGGAATGCTGCTGGCTACCAGTTTTCTGACACGCGATTGAATACTATCTGGGTCTAGGCTGGCGTCGTGCTTGATAAATACCGAGGCTGATGCGGGTTGAACGGGTTCACCCGGTGCAACGCGTTCAGGCAGGACAACGTGCACACGAGCGATAATGACGCCGTCAATTTTCGAAAAAGTGGCTTCAAGTTCTTGCGAGAGTGCGTAGATATAGCGTGCGCGCTCTTCCAGCGGCGTAGAAATGACCCCTTCCTTGCGAAAGATATCCCCCAAGTTTGAGCGTTTGGTTTGAGGTAACCCCGCGGCCTCCAGCACGTTGACGGCACGGTGTATATCAGCTGAATTGACACGCACAGACACAGCGTTTTTGGTCGAGATTTTTTGTGCATAAATCTGTTTGTCTGCCAACTCGGCAATAACCTGATTCGCTTCCTGTTCGGTCAGTTGACTATGGAGTTCTACACGCTCTGTGCAGCCGGCCAGGTGCAGCAAGAATAGAATGAACAGGTACTTGATAGCGTCACGCACCCTGTTTTACCTAGGATAAGTTGGTGAGTTTTTCGATGGCTTGTGAGGTTCTACTGATCATTTTTGCACTTAATACTGTTTCGAGATGAAAGGCTGACATTGCTCGAGTTGATTTGATCATGTCGACCGGGTTGGTACTGCGACTGACTTTTTGTAGAGCACGTGCTGCCGTGTTGGATAAATCTTGCAGCAGTGCCGACCGCTGGTTTAACGGTTGTGCAATTGTAGGATCCCTCGGGAGGTGATTGGTCGGGGTCGGGTTATTGAGCGAAGCCGAAAACCAGTTGATATCGGCGGTGTCTGGAGGAACCGATGGTTGATTTGAATTGAACTGCGATTGTTGCGATGAGCTGGGCATGCCATTAATGTTCATATGTCCTCACGTAGGCACAGAAGTTGGAGTTATCGCGTGGAGTGCTTTCGCATTAATGAGCAGAAAGGGTACATAAGCGTATGCCTATTTCAATGTACCCTTCCTGCATGAGAAGTGTACCTTTAGCGCATTAAAACTGAATGCCCTGAGCTGCTTTGGTGACAGCATTCATCGCTTTTGTGGCCGAGTCCATATGAAGGTTTTTTATTGAGTTATTAGTGTCCGTATTTGATTTGCTAGAAGCTGCATTAGCCGCTTTTACAGTGTTGTTAGCTGTGGTTATCTCTTGTTTCTGGAGCGCTCTTTCCGCAGCTTTCTGTGCGTCGCTTACTGGGTCAAGTCCTGGTAATTTTATAGGAAGTATAGAGCCTAAGATATTGCCTAAGATATTGCCGATCATAGTGGTCTTCTTCTGGGGTTGGTTTTTGGAAATATATAAAATGACTTAATAGGATATCCGGCTGGTGTTCGAGTTTTTTGACGTATCAAAAAGTATATGTTGAATTTGGATTTCGGCTTTTTCGGTGCCCTTTTCTGCAAGTCTACCCATTAGACCTGAGAAGGCATTAGCTATGGGGGAGGCTGCGGAGCTATTAGCTCTAGGGGATGCTATCGAATTCATAAGGCCATTAGCTATGGGGGATACTACTGAACTCAAAAGACCTTTAACAAAGGGTAAAGCAAGGGGGGCTAGAAGGGCTGGAAGCATAAACACCTCAGTGGAAGGTTAGAGTCAATTGGCTGACTCATTGTATTAGTGTTACTTTGGATGGGCTGGTTCCAATGACTAATAACTATGAAATGTCTAATTGTTTCATTCGATGGTACAGCGTCCGTTTGGCGATACCCAACTCCAATGACACCGCCTCGATACTGTACAAATGGCGATGCAAGGCATCCTGGATCAAAAGCTTCTCTATTTGCTGAAGACGGCCCTTCAAGTTTTTTTTCAAGCCTTCATCTCTGTGGAGGTCGGTCAAAACAGGCGTAAGCCCCAGTACAAGGCGTTTGGCAACTGAACGCAGCTCTCGAACATTGCCTGGCCAGTCGTGACAGATAAGATGCTCTAGCAATGGGGCGCTATGGCTGGGTAGAGGAGCGTTAAAAAACGCTGCCTCTCGTTTAATCAGGTTCATGAACAATGGAAGAATATGCTCACGCCGTTCACGTAAAGGTGGCAGATGTATACAGACTACATTCAGGCGAAAATAAAGGTCACGTCTGAATTGACCTTGTTCAACCATACTGTGGAGGGACGATTGAGCAGAGGCGATCACCCGCATGTCAACGGGAATGAATTTTGTTGATCCCAAGCGTTCGACCCCACGTGTTTCCAGTACGCGTAATAACTTGGCCTGTAAAGTCAGTGGCATGCTGTCTATCTCGTCCAGATACAGCGTACCTCTATTGGACGCTTCAATGAAGCCGGCACGGGACTGCATGGCCCCGGTAAAGGCTCCCGGGGTTACACCAAAGAGTTGGCTTTCTGCCAAGCTTTCAGGAATAGCAGCACAATTTATGGCTACATAACTCCCTTGTCGCTCTGATAGCAAATGAATTTTTTCAGCCAGTGTGTCTTTTCCAGTGCCTGTTTCTCCGTGTAGCAATATATCTATATTGAGCTTTGCCGTACTCTTGACGGTAGCATCGAGTAGGGGGTCTTCAAATTTATATGTTTTATTGTTGTCAGGGTTTTGATGTGAGGACGCCATTAGTTTGCTCCATGATGGTGTGCTCTTTGGGTAGTAGGGGGGCGAAGGATAGGGCTGCAATAATTGGAGTTGAAAAAATGCTAACTGTGAATGAAGGGATAAAAGTATTACTTAAAATTTGTTGCTTGGAAGTGTTAAGGAAGCCCCGTGCCGTGGTACTGGTGTTGTCCGCGATTTTGTGAGAAATATCAGTGAGTTACAAGATGAGAACAGGTATAAGTTATGTTGTTAGTTCCTCTGCGTTAGTAAGATAAATCTGTAGATGGTAAAGAATTATGGTTGGTAAATTTTTAATGTTTAGAAAATGTGAATTATTTGATAATTATTTTTCCGTGATTATGTAAATTTAGAGATAAAAAAACCGCGCCTGAGCGCGGTTTATTGACAGTCAGTACTTACACGTTGAAACGGAAGTGCAGTACGTCACCGTCTTTAACGATGTATTCCTTACCTTCCAGGCGCCATTTTCCTGCTTCTTTCGCGCCCGCTTCGCCGTTGAACTTGATGAAGTCGTCGTACCCGATGACTTCGGCACGGATGAAGCCTTTTTCAAAGTCGGTATGAATGACGCCTGCTGCCTGTGGAGCGGTAGCACCGACCTTCACGGTCCAGGCACGAACTTCCTGTACACCGGCGGTGAAGTAAGTTTGCAGGTTCAGCATTTCATAACCTGCGCGGATAACACGGTTTAGGCCCGGCTCTTCAAGGCCCAGAGCTTCCAGAAACATATCCTTCTCTTCACCGTCGTCGAGCTCTGCAATTTCAGCTTCGATTTTGTTGCAGACCGGCACTACGGTTGCGCCTTCCTCTTCAGCTATGGCCATGACCACGTCAAGGAACGGGTTGTTCTCGAAGCCGTCTTCAGCCACGTTGGCGATGTACATCACCGGTTTTGTGGTCAGCAGATGGAAACCTTTGATGATGTTTTTCTCATCGGCGTCCATGTTCTTGATCAGGCTACGTGCCGGCTTGCCCAGGGTGAAGTGGGCAATCAGTTGTTCTAGCAGTGCTTTTTGAGCAACAGCATCTTTGTCACCGCCTTTGGCGTTGCGGGCAACTTTCTGCAACTGCTTTTCGCAACTGTCGAGGTCGGCGAAGATCAGCTCAAGGTCGATAATTTCGATATCGCGCTTCGGGTCAACGCTGTTGGAAACGTGAATGACGTTTTCATCTTCAAAGCAGCGGACTACGTGAGCGATGGCGTCGGTCTCGCGGATGTTGGCCAGGAACTTGTTGCCAAGCCCTTCACCTTTCGACGCGCCGGCTACCAGGCCTGCAATGTCGACGAACTCCATGGTGGTCGGCAACACGCGCTGAGGCTTAACAATGGCGGCCAGCGCGTCCAGGCGTGGATCGGGCATCGGCACGATACCGGTGTTCGGTTCGATCGTGCAGAAGGGGAAGTTCTCAGCCGCAATACCGGATTTGGTCAGGGCGTTGAACAGGGTGGACTTGCCGACGTTAGGCAGGCCGACGATGCCGCAGTTGAATCCCATGGTGTTTTCCCCGAGGAGTAGAGTCAGGCCTTCTGGCTGTGCAGGTTTTTCATCGCACGGTTCCATTCCCCGGCGAGGATATCCGGCAGCACGCCGAGGGCAAAATCGATGCTGGCGTCCAGTTTTTCCTGTTCGGCGCGCGGAGCGCGGCCCAGAACAAAATTGGAGACCATGCTGGCGACGCCCGGGTGGCCAATGCCAAGCCGCAGACGGTAGAAGTTATTGTTGTTTCCCAGTTGAGCGATGATGTCGCGCAATCCGTTATGACCGCCATGGCCGCCGCCCAGCTTGAGCTTGGCAACACCGGGTGGGAGATCAAGTTCGTCGTGGGCTACTAATATGGACTCCGGCGCAATACGGTAGAAACCGGCAAGCGCCGCAACGGCTTGGCCGCTTCGGTTCATATAAGTGGTGGGAATCAACAGACGAACATCCTGACCTTGGTGGCTGAAGCGCCCGGTCAGGCCAAAATATTTGCGGTCAGCAACAAGGTTTACCCCATTTGCAGACGCGAGACGTTCAACAAAAAGGGCCCCTGCGTTATGCCGGGTCTGTTCGTATTCGGTGCCTGGATTTCCCAAGCCAACGATCAGTTTTATGGCGGTCACAACAAGGGCCCTTCTTTGGAGTTATGGATAACATCGCTGCTGGCAATGAGCGGCGAAATCGTACAAGAAAGCGGGTTTACATGAATAAACTTCGCGATCTTGTCCGCTTTACTCGCTGCGTGTTAGCTCGCGATGTCTCTCAACACTCCTACCACAGAGTAATGAATTACTCTGCTTCTGGTGCAACGCGTGGCGCGTGAACGTTGGCAACTGCCAGGTCGTTACCGTGAGCCAGGGCTACAAACTCAACGCCTTTAGGGGCGGTGATGTCAGACAGGTGAATGATCGCGCCGATCTCGGCGTTAGCCAGATCAACTTCGATGAATTCAGGCAGGTCTTTTGGCAGGCAGGACACTTCGATTTCAGCAACAACGTGCGAGATCTCGCCGCCTTTCTTGATCGGAGCCGCTTCACCCACGAAGTGAACCGGAACGACTGCAGTCAGCTTTTGACCAGCAACAACGCGAACGAAGTCAGCGTGCATCACGTGGCCTTTGGCCGGGTGACGTTGCAGCGCTTTGATGATTACGTTTTGCTTGGTGCCGCCAACGGTCAGTTCGATAACGTGGCTGTAGGCAGCTTCGTTTTCGAGCAGTTTGGCAATTTCTTTAGCCAGCAGGCTGATGGATTCAGGGGCCTTTTCGCCACCGTAAACTACAGCTGGAACCAGGCTTGCGAGACGACGCAGGCGGCGGCTCGCACCTTTCCCCAGGTCGGAACGCGCTTCAGCATTCAGAGTAAAATCGTTCATGTTGTATCTCCAAAATATCCATACCAGACCTAGCGTTTGCGACCAGCGCTATGGGTGGTATGGGCAAAAAAGCCCCGCCCCAACAGGCTGTTGGGGCGGGGCGCTTTTCGTCAACGGGATGTCCAAGAAGGGCAAAGCCCTTATCGGAACATCGCGCTGATCGATTCTTCGTTGCTGATGCGACGCATCGCTTCAGCAACAACCGGCGCGATATCCAGTTGACGGATACGCGTGCAGGCTTGAGCAGCAGCGGACAGCGGAATGGTGTTAGTCACCACCAGCTCATCCAGCAGGGAGTTTTCGATATTCTCGATTGCCCGACCCGACAGCACAGGGTGTGTGCAGTAGGCGAACACTTTGGATGCGCCATGCTCTTTCAAGGCTTTTGCCGCGTGGCACAGTGTGCCGGCGGTATCGACCATGTCATCAACCAAAATACAGGTACGCCCTTCGACATCACCAATGATATGCATCACTTCCGAGTGATTGGCTTTCTCACGGCGTTTGTCGATGATACCCAGATCGACGCCCAAGGATTTGGCAACAGCACGTGCACGCACGACGCCACCGATATCCGGGGACACAATCATAAGGTTCTCAAAGCGCTGATCTTCGATGTCATCCACCAAAACCGGGGAGCCGTAGATGTTATCTACAGGAATATCGAAGAAACCCTGAATCTGGTCAGCATGCAAGTCAACCGTGAGAACACGGTCGATGCCGACTACGGTAAGCATGTCAGCAACAACTTTTGCGCTGATAGCCACACGTGCGGAACGCGGACGGCGATCCTGACGGGCATAACCAAAGTAAGGAATAACAGCAGTAATACGAGTTGCTGAGGAGCGGCGGAAGGCATCAGCCATCACGACGAGTTCCATCAGGTTATCGTTGGTCGGAGCACACGTCGGCTGAATAATGAAAACGTCTTTACCGCGAACATTTTCATTGATCTCAGCGGTAATTTCGCCGTCGGAAAACTTGCCGACAGAAATGTCACCGAGAGGGATATGCAGCTGACGTACTACACGCCGAGCCAGATCGGGGTTAGCGTTCCCCGTAAAGACCATCATCTTGGACACGCGCAGTACCTGAAGGCTGAGGGTAACCTGGATGAGTATAAGAAATGGCAGGGGCGGCTGGATTCGAACCAACGCATGGCAGGATCAAAACCTGCTGCCTTACCGCTTGGCGACGCCCCTGTATCTGTTGC
>NZ_JASLGE010000028.1 GCF_030150285.1 Pseudomonas sp.
CGCTACTGAGGAAAAGCTGGCAGACGCCCATCCGGCCGAAGACCTGCTCTCGCTTGAGGGTATGGACAAGGATTTGGCGATGGAACTGGCGGTGCGCGGCGTAATTACCCGCGAAGACCTGGCCGAGCAGTCTATTGACGATCTGCTCGACATCGACGGCATTGACGAAGATCGTGCCGGCAAGTTGATCATGGCCGCCCGAGCCCATTGGTTCGAGTAATTAGGCGCGGCCTGAGGAGAGAAATGCATGACGCAAGTCACGGTGAAACAACTGGCCGATGAGGTCAAAACACCGGTTGAGCGCCTGTTGCAGCAGATGCGTGAGGCAGGTCTGCCGCACACCGCCGCCGAGCAGAATGTGACCGACAGTGAGAAGCAAGCTCTGCTGACTCACCTGAAAAGCAGCCACAAGGCGAAAGTGGAAGAACCGCGCAAAATCACTTTGCAGCGTAAAACCACCAGTACCCTGCGTGTTGCTGGAAGCAAAAGCATCAGCGTTGAAGTACGCAAGAAGAAAGTCTTCGTACAGCAAAGCCCGGAAGAAATCGAAGCCGAGCGCAAGCGCGAGCTGGATGAACGCCGCGCAGTAGAAAATGCTGCACGTCAAAAGGCTGAAGAAGAGTCCAAGCGTCGCGCCGAAGAAGAAGCGCGTCGTCAGCCTGCTCCAGCATCTGCTGCGACTGCAGCGCCATCCGCTCCTGCTGTTGCAGCGCCTGCTCCCGTGCAAACTGCACCGGTTGCAGCACCTGCGCCAGCCGCAGATGCGCGCAAGCGTGATGAGCAGCGTCGTCCGGACAAACCACGTGCGGACGATAACAATCGCCGTGGCAGTGGCGACGGCGATCGCAAAAACGCACCGCATCGTGCTTCTGTCAAAGAGAAAGCACCTACGCCACGTGTTGCTCCGCGTACTTCCGATGAAGAAAGCGATAGCTTCCGTCGCGGTGGTCGTGGCAAGAGCAAGCTGAAGAAGCGTAATGCTCACGGTTTCCAGAGCCCGACCGGCCCTGTCGTGCGTGACGTACAGATTGGCGAGACCATCACTGTTGGCGATTTGGCCGCACAGATGTCGGTCAAGGCTGCCGAAGTCATCAAGTTCATGTTCAAGCTGGGAACTCCAGCCACCATCAACCAGGTACTGGATCAGGAAACTGCCCAACTGGTTGCTGAAGAACTGGGCCACAAAGTGACTCTGGTCAGCGACAACGCCCTGGAAGATTCCTTGGCCGAGTCCCTGAAGTTCGAGGGTGAGTCGTTCTCCCGTGCACCGGTTGTGACCGTCATGGGCCACGTTGACCACGGTAAAACGTCTCTGCTCGACTACATCCGTCGTGCCAAGGTAGCGGCTGGCGAAGCTGGCGGTATTACTCAGCACATCGGTGCGTACCACGTTGAAACCGAACGCGGCATGGTCACGTTCCTCGACACCCCGGGTCACGCTGCGTTTACCGCAATGCGTGCACGTGGTGCCAAGGCCACTGACATCGTGATTCTGGTTGTGGCGGCTGACGACGGCGTGATGCCGCAAACCATCGAAGCTGTTCAGCATGCGAAAGCAGCTGGCGTGCCGCTGGTGGTTGCAGTGAACAAAATCGACAAGCCAGGTGCTGATCTCGATCGCATCCGCAGCGAACTGTCCGTTCACGGCGTGACTTCGGAAGAGTGGGGTGGTGACACTCCGTTTGTTTCGGTCTCGGCAAAAATGGGTACCGGCGTTGACGAATTGCTCGAAGCCGTATTGCTGCAAGCTGAAGTTCTGGAACTCAAGGCCACACCATCGGCTCCTGGCCGTGGCGTAGTGGTTGAGTCCCGTCTGGACAAAGGCCGTGGTCCTGTGGCAACCGTTCTGGTTCAAGACGGCACCCTGCGTCAAGGCGACATGGTACTGGTCGGCTCCAACTACGGCCGCATTCGCGCCATGCTCGATGAGAACGGCAAGCCTATCAAGGAAGCCGGTCCATCCATCCCTGTCGAGATTCTCGGCCTGGACGGTACGCCAGACGCTGGCGACGAGATGAGCGTAATGACTGACGAGAAGAAGGCACGTGAAGTCGCCCTGTTCCGTCAAGGCAAGTTCCGCGAAGTGAAACTGGCGCGTGCTCACGCAGGCAAGCTGGAAAACATCTTCGAGAACATGGGCCAGGAAGAGAAGAAGACGCTTAACATCGTCCTCAAATCGGACGTCCGTGGTTCGTTGGAAGCTCTGCAGGGCGCGCTGAGCGGCCTGGGTAACGACGAAGTGCAAGTGCGTGTTGTGGGTGGCGGTGTCGGTGGTATCACCGAGAGCGACGCTAACCTGGCACTGGCCTCCAACGCTGTATTGTTCGGCTTCAACGTGCGTGCTGATGCTGGCGCTCGCAAGATTGTCGAGCAAGAAGGCCTGGACATGCGTTACTACAACGTCATCTACGACATCATCGAAGACGTCAAGAAAGCCCTTACCGGCATGCTTGGCAGCGACGTTCGGGAGAATATCCTGGGTATTGCTGAAGTCCGCGATGTATTCCGTTCGCCCAAGTTCGGTGCAATCGCCGGCTGTATGGTGCTGGAAGGCGTTGTTCACCGTAACCGTCCAATCCGTGTATTGCGCGATGACATCGTTATCTTTGAAGGCGAGCTGGAATCCCTGCGCCGCTTCAAGGATGACGCGTCCGAAGTGCGTGCCGGCATGGAATGCGGTATCGGCGTCAAGAGCTACAACGACGTTAAAGTCGGTGACAAGATCGAAGTGTTCGAGAAGGTCCAGGTTGCCCGCAGCCTCTAAATCACGAGCCTCAAGAGCCAGGGCGCACTGCAGTATGCTTTTGCGCAGTGCCTGCCCCGGACTCTAAACGCAACGCCCGGTCTGGCTTCTGTCAGGCCGGGCGTTTGCCGCTTTCAGAACGCATGGGTTTCCCATGGGTGAGTAACAGGTAACAAGACATGGCAAAAGAATACAGCCGTACCCAACGTATCGGCGATCAGATGCAGCGTGAGCTGGCACAACTGATCCGTCGTGAAGTCAAAGACCCGCGCGTGGGCCTGGTCACCATCACCGCTGTTGAAGTCAGTCGCGACGTAGGTCACGCCAAGATCTTCATTACGGTAATGGGGCAAGACAACGCTGACGATATCGCTCAGACCATCAAGGTGCTGAACTCGGCAGCAGGTTTCCTGCGCATGCAACTGGCGCGTGAAATGAAGCTGCGCAGCGTTCCGCAACTGCACTTTCACTACGATGAAAGCGTTGTGCGGGGTGCTCACCTGTCCGCGTTGATCGAGCGTGCCGTGGCTGAAGACAATCAGCACCCGGATGCTGTAGCTCCTGAAGACACCAAGGAGTAACCGGTGGCTCAGGTCAAGCGTATCCGTCGTAACGTCAGCGGCATCATTCTGCTCGACAAGCCGCTGGGGTTCACCTCCAATGCGGCGCTGCAAAAAGTCCGCTGGCTGCTCAATGCCGAAAAGGCCGGGCACACCGGTAGCCTCGATCCATTGGCCAGTGGTGTTTTACCGCTGTGCTTTGGCGAAGCCACCAAGTTTTCGCAATACCTGCTCGATTCAGACAAGGGTTATGAAACCTTGATGCAATTGGGCAAGACCACCACCACAGCGGATGCGGAAGGCGAAGTTTTGCAAACTCGCCCAGTGACCGTTGGTCGCGTCGATATTGAGGCTGTTTTGCCAAAATTTCGTGGGCAAATCAGTCAGATACCGCCGATGTACTCTGCGCTCAAGCGTGATGGCCAGCCGCTATACAAGTTGGCACGTGCAGGCGAAGTGGTGGAGCGAGAACCGCGTTCTGTTACTATTACCCGTCTCGAATTATTGGCCAGCGAAGGCGACACTGCGCGTTTGTCCGTCGACTGCACCAAAGGCACCTATATCCGTACCCTTGTGGAAGATATCGGTGAAGAGCTGGGGTGCGGAGCCTATGTTGCAGAACTGCGTCGTACGCAGGCCGGTCCTTTCTGCCTGGCCCAAACGGTCACCCTGGAAGAACTGGAAGCTGTACATGCCGAAGGCGGTAACGAAGCAGTTGATCGTTTCCTGATGCCATCGGACAGCGGTTTGCTGGACTGGCCACTGCTGCACTTTTCGGAGGCCAGCGCGTTCTATTGGCTCAATGGCCAGCCGGTACGCGCTCCCGATGCACCGAAGTTCGGTATGGTGCGGGTACAAGATCACAACGGTCGCTTTATCGGTATCGGTGAAGTGAGCGAAGACGGGCGTATCGCGCCACGTCGACTGATTCGGTCAGAATGACCGAAACAGGCCGGCTCCAGGCTTAACGGCCTCGGGCCGAACTGAAAGAGGGTGGCTGTTATTAGGCACGGTCACATCTCACTTTTAAATACGAGGATTTGTCCTCGGCCTATTGGATCTGTCTTGCTTGCAAGCAGAGCCCTAATGAAAGGAAAGCCAACATGGCACTGACAGTTGAACACAAAGCAGAAATCGTAAAAGACTACCAGCAAGCTCCAGGTGATACTGGTTCTCCAGAAGTGCAAGTTGCACTGCTGACCTTTAACATCAACACGCTGCAAGGTCACTTCAAGGCCAACGGTAAAGATCACCACTCCCGTCGTGGTCTGATCCGCATGGTAAACCAGCGTCGTAAGCTGCTGGACTACCTGAAAGGCAAAGACATCAGCCGTTACGCTGCGCTGATCGCTCGCCTGGGTCTGCGTCGCTAATAGCGATGTTGCTAGAGGCTGGTTGTTTGTCGTGCGCTTGTGGGATTCCCACAGGCTCATGGCAGGCTTCCAGCCTCAAGTTTTATCTGGGCTAACCGGATGCTTACGAAAGCTCGCCAAACAGGCCGTTTTCGTAAGTATCTTGAACCGGGCGCTTGCCCGACGATGCGCATGTTTTTCGCAAGAAACCCGTTCCCCAAGAGCCACAAAGAAAAGGTAGGACACCGTGAACCCGGTTATCAAAAAATTCCAGTTCGGTCAGTCGACCGTTACCCTCGAGACTGGCCGTATCGCCCGTCAGGCTTCCGGCGCAGTATTGGTCACCGTTGACGATGACGTCAGCGTGTTGGTGACTGTAGTCGGTGCCAAACAAGCGGATCCAGGCAAAGGCTTTTTCCCTCTGTCGGTTCACTACCAAGAAAAAACTTACGCTGCCGGTAAAATTCCAGGCGGTTTCTTCAAGCGTGAAGGTCGCCCTTCCGAGAAAGAAACCCTGACCTCGCGCCTGATCGACCGTCCGATCCGCCCGCTGTTCCCGGAAGGCTTCATGAACGAAGTGCAGGTAGTCTGCACCGTTCTGTCCACCAGCAAGAAAACCGATCCGGACGTCGCTGCGATGATCGGTACCTCGGCTGCCCTGGCAATCTCCGGTATCCCTTTTGATGGTCCGATCGGCGCGGCTCGCGTTGCTTACCACGAAAGCACTGGCTACCTGCTGAACCCGACTTACGAGCAACTGGCCGCTTCCAGCCTGGACATGGTTGTTGCCGGTACGTCGGAAGCCGTATTGATGGTTGAGTCGGAAGCCAAAGAGCTGACCGAAGACCAGATGCTGGGCGCTGTGCTGTTTGCCCACGACGAATTCCAGGTGGTTATCCAAGCGGTTAAAGAGCTGGCTGCCGAAGCTGCAAAACCAACGTGGGACTGGGCTGCTGCCCCAGAAGCTACCGCACTGCTGGGCGCTATCCGTGCCGAGTTCGGCGAAGCGATCTCCCAGGCTTACACCATCACCGTCAAGGCCGATCGTTACGCGCGCCTGGGCGAGTTGAAGGATCAGGTTGTTGCCAAACTGTCCGGTGAAGAAGGCCAGGCGTCGTCCAGCGAAGTCAAAGCGGCTTTCGGCGAAATCGAATACCGCACCGTTCGCGAAAACATCGTAAACGGCAAGCCGCGTATCGACGGTCGTGACACCAAAACTGTTCGCCCATTGAATATCGAAGTCGGCGTTCTGCCTAAAACCCACGGTTCGGCACTGTTCACCCGTGGTGAAACTCAGGCGCTGGTTGTTGCAACTCTGGGTACTGCCCGTGATGCACAGTTGCTGGACACTCTGGAAGGCGAGAAAAAAGACCCGTTCATGCTGCACTACAACTTCCCTCCGTTCTCGGTAGGTGAGTGTGGCCGCATGGGTGGCGCTGGTCGTCGCGAAATCGGTCACGGCCGTCTGGCCCGCCGTTCGGTCCAGGCCATGCTGCCTGCTGCTGACGTGTTCCCGTACACCATCCGTGTGGTGTCGGAAATCACTGAGTCCAACGGTTCCAGCTCCATGGCTTCGGTCTGTGGTGCCTCGCTGGCACTGATGGACGCTGGTGTACCGATGAAGGCACCGGTTGCCGGTATCGCTATGGGTCTGGTTAAAGAAGGCGAAAAATTCGCCGTTCTGACCGACATTCTGGGTGACGAAGATCACCTGGGCGACATGGACTTCAAAGTAGCCGGTACCTCTAAAGGTGTTACCGCGCTGCAGATGGACATCAAGATCAAAGGCATCACCGAAGAAATCATGGAGATCGCCCTGGGCCAAGCCCTGGAAGCTCGCCTGAACATCTTGGGCCAGATGAATCAGATCATTGCTGTCTCGCGTAACGAGTTGTCGGCCAATGCGCCGACCATGATCGCGATGAAAATCGACACCGACAAAATCCGTGATGTTATCGGTAAAGGCGGCGCGACTATCCGTGCAATCTGTGAAGAAACCAAGGCTTCGATCGACATCGAAGACGACGGTTCGATCAAGATCTTCGGCGAGTCCAAAGAAGCAGCAGAAGCGGCTCGTCAGCGCGTTCTGAGCATCACCGCTGAAGCTGAAATCGGCAAAATCTACGTGGGTAAAGTTGAGCGCATCGTCGACTTCGGCGCATTCGTCAACATCCTGCCAGGCAAAGACGGCCTGGTTCACATCTCGATGCTGAGCGATGCTCGTGTTGAGAAAGTGACTGACATTCTGAAAGAAGGTCAGGAAGTTGAAGTACTGGTACTGGACGTGGACAACCGCGGCCGTATCAAGCTGTCGATCAAAGACGTAGCTGCTGCCAAGGCGTCGCAAGCTTAATCGCTGCGAACGCCTGCTTTGAAAAAGGATCCTTCGGGATCCTTTTTTTATGCCTGCACAAAAAACAGTGCAAAAGGCCATGATTGAAAAGCCGCAACTTGCATGCTGATTTGAATGGCGTCATGCAATCTGCACGACAGGCTAAAACTTAACGTTGCGTAAGTAATTGAAAATAAAGGATTTTATTGTTTTAAAAAGTTGGCACAGGCCCTGCAATAGTACTGATAACCCTGCTGCTGTGAGACGGCGCAGATTTTTAAGAAGACAGGAGTTACTTGTATGAAGAAGTTCGCTATTGCTGCCGCAACTGCCACCGCTCTGACCATGACTCTGGCCAACGCTGCGTTCGCAGCTCAAGCAACGACTCAAGCGCCGATGGTTGTTGCCGCGGGTGAAGTCACCAAAGCCAAGGAAGCTACTTCTGATACTTGGATCACGACCAAAGTTAAATCTGACCTGCTGACCGAAAAGGGCATTCCAGGTTCGGACATCAAAGTTGAAACCAACAAAGGTGTAGTGTCCCTGTCCTCGACAGTTGCGATCACCGATGCGCAGAAAAAGATCGCGGTCGACATCACCAAGAAAATCAAAGGCGTTCAAGCTGTTTCGGCTGACGGCCTGAAAGCAGAGTAATCCCGCTAATTCGTAGAGCCGGGGGAAAGCAGGAGCAGGTGATTTAAGCGTTACGCCTGCAGCTTTCAGAATAGGTTCATGCGACGGCCACACGGATGTGGTCATTACAGCCCCCGGCGTACTGCGCCGGGGGCTGTTCTATTTTTGTAGGGCCAAGATCAAAAGATCGCAGCCTTCGGCAGCTCCTACAGGCCGGGTGGATAGCCGTGCCGCCCCGTCTTCGGCGCCCAGGCCACCGAGTATCTTCAGCA
>NZ_JASLGE010000068.1 GCF_030150285.1 Pseudomonas sp.
GACTGAACAAATCTACGTGCACAGTAAACTGATGATTATCGATGACCGCTTTGCACTGATTGGCAGCGCCAATATCAATGACCGTAGTTTGCTCGGTGACCGCGATTCTGAACTGGCAGTGTTGGTGATGGATTTGGAGTCGACACGCAAAGACTTTCTGGGCAATGGCCACCCTCAGCCAACGCGAGCCTTTGCTCATGAATTACGTAAAGGGATTTGGAACAAGTTATTTGGCATCAGTAGTGGTGTACGTCCGGCTGACGAATTGAAGGAGGCTATTGATAAACCTGGGCATCCGGATAGTTGGAGAGCCATACAGGCGGTGGCTAAACGTAACAGTGAACACTATGAGGCGGTGTTTAAGTTTATTCCGAGAAGTATTTATTCCAGTGATAGACATGGCATTTACCCTGCATCAATTTGGCCAACAATAAATACCACCATCAAAGAAGGTGAGCAACGAAACATCGATACAAAAAGAGTAAAAAAAGACCTCATGCCCTTTGAGGCGGAGTTCTGGAGGACACCGCAGTATGAGGCTATCGCCCTCCAACGTTTGAACCAAATATCCGGTTTCATCACTGCCTATCCGATCAGGTGGACAGAAGTTGAGGATAACAATATGAAGTTTCACCATGCGTTAATGACGCAGGCTACTCCTGCGGAGCCTGCAATCAGCGAGTCGCTAAGTGCCCCGCAAACGGAAAAGCAAATCGCAGCTCTGACAAAAAACAACCCGGATCTCCCTGTATGAAACTTTTAAAAAAAACCATTCTGGCCTGCTTTATAGGGGGCTTTTCTTTTGCGCTTCAAGCAAAGACACCTGCAATTCCTGATGACTGGAAGACCGAGTGCGTGGGGTATTTTCAGATTAGTCTCCCTGGGGAGATCGAAGTAGGCGTTGTGCAAAGTGATCCAGATCCGAGCAAAGGCACCCACAACCTTCAAAATCAGGTCAATCACTTCTTTGCAGATTCATTTTATACCGGCGGAATCCGCACGTCCTCAGAGCTTCCTGAAAGGAGCTTTTCAAGAATAAATAATGTGAAACCTAAAGAAATAGAAGAACTCAAGGGAATGGTAGCCGAGGACGCCCCTATAGATACCCCGGAATATAAAACTGATGACAATACACTAATTTACACCCTACAAGATAAGTCCGGAGCTACAGCTTCAACATTTATCTATCAGGCGGGGAGAATCTATTTTTTTCGTACGTCAGAAGATGAGCTACCAGTTGCCGGTGCCGCAGCCAAGGTTAAATCCAGACAAGCTAACTTCCTGCAAAATTTTCGCCCCCGCGCCCTCTACGAAGTTCCGCAGGAAAAAGGGTTTTGCATGCCCTACGGCTTTGTTAAGGACGACAGCCCCCAAAAACGAAGCATGGGCACCATCATGCGACTGAAAGATCACCCTGACGTCAGAATCCTTTTCCGGGATCAAAGTGCATCCTTTATGAAAAGTTACTCAGGAGAAGAAAATCCAACCGTTGAAAAGGAACTTCGTGCGTTTTGGGAGCGTCCCGATTGGGATGGCGTGAACTACCAAGCCCTCGGCTTTCGTAAGTTCCCCTCAGTCCAAATGGGCGGCTACAAAGGCCAATCGACTTTTGTCGAAATAACCCGATCCACACGCTCCAAAGGCCAATGCACTTGGGACGACCAATACTTCTCCAAAGCCGAGAAAAAAGAAGCGGGCTGTTTGCCGCAAACGAAGGACTACGGCTATATCGCCTATGTCAAAGGCGACCCTGATGCCAAGGAAGACACGCCCAACCTACTGCTCTACGTGATGCAAGACTCGGAAGACGCGCCTGACGGCAAGCCAACTATTGGCAAGGACGAGCTTCGCAAGATGGCCGATACCATCGCTGCATCCATCAAGCGCCGTTGAGTTCACAAGAGTGCTGCACACATCAGTCGGCCGCGCATTGGCCAGGCGCTGAAGGTTATCTCGCTCACCAGCGCGCGGCCACGGCGGGCACTTGCGGGTGCGTGGGGAAGTGCGGCAACACCTCACGGGCCAGTTCTTCAATCACGTCGTCAACGGGCCGTTCCGAGAACTGGATGCCCAGCGCGGCATGGTTGACGCCGGCCGCCTGCCACTCTTGCAAAAGGGCAATCAGGCCTTTGCGCCCGGTTCGCAGTACGTAGCCGCCACGCAATGGCGTGCGCGGGTGGTCGGGGTCGTCCACCAGGTCCAGCCATTCGTTGGTCATATGTGGCCGGAAGCCACCTCCGGGAATCCGCGCGCGCCAGGCGCGGATTTTTTCAGCCAGGCGCTGCGGCCCCAAGGGTGTATGCGTGGCATCCGGGTAAGTCAGCCAACCATCCGCCTGCTCCGCGATCCAGTCGAGTGACTGCCCCGACGAACCAGTGACGATCAGCGGAATCGAGCCCGTGACCGGTTTGGGCAGCAACTGCGCCCCGCTCACGTGCCCCAGCGGCGAGTCAATCGCCAGCGTGCCGGGCTGCATAAGCTGGCGAAGGTACGCCACCGACTGCGCAAACCGCTCGCCGCGCGCCCCATGATCAAGCCCATACGCCGGGAATTCGATGGGCCGGTCACCCGAAGCCATGCCCAGTACCAAGCGACCGCCCGACAGTTGGTCAAGGGTGGTGGCCGCTTTGGCCAGGTCGATCGGGTGGCGCAGCGATGCAATGGCGCTCCCCGTCACCAGCGCCACCTTCTGCGTGCGGGCCGCAAGAAAGGCCAGGTAAGTGAAGGGGTCGAACACCTGCCCGGCATCGCCAAACGCGGGGTCGAACAACGGCACATCGCGCACCCACACCGCCGCAAAGTCGTGGCGGTCAATCGTCGCCACCCGCTCCGTTTGCCCGGCCAGCACGCCCATGTCGCCTTCGTAAAAGCGCAACGGCAGGAAAAGACCCAGGGTCAGGCGGTCGGGCGCGAACATGCGCCGATAACCCGGATGAGCCTGGAATGCGGAAAACGATGCCCCGTTGGTGAGCGGGGCGGTAAATGACGTGTTCATCGGGTCAACCTCCTTATGCGCCGGTCGCCGGGGCTGGCAGTGTGATGCCTTTGCGCACGGCGGGCCGCTGCGCTACACGCTCATGCCAGGCGCTCAGGTGGGGGTGGCTGCTGAAATCAAAGCCGATGATGCGGGCGATATGCGTCCAGCCAAAGTGCGCAATGTCGGCAATGGAGTACTCATCCCCGGCCAGGTAGGTTTGCCGGGCAAGGTGAGCATCCAGCACCGCGAACACGTCCTGCGTCAGGCCACGGTAACGTTCGATGGCCGCCGGGAGGTGTGCCTGAGCGAATAACTCGAAATACACCCGCTGCCCGATGATGGGGCCAACGCTGGAGGCATGGAACTGCAGCCACTTGATCGCCTCCCAGCGCGCTACGGGCTCCTGAGGCAGTAACCGGCCGGTTTTTTCAGCCAGGTAGAGCAGGATGGCAGCAGATTCAAACAGCGTAATGCCGGTTTCAGTGTCGCAAATGACCGGGATGCGGCCATGGGGGTTCAAGGCCAGAAAGTCCGGGTGGCGGTGTTCCCCCTCGTCGATGCGCACATGATGCAGGCGGTAAGGCAGCGCCAGTTCTTCCAGGGCAATGGTTGCCTTGAAGCCATTGGGCGAACTGTCGGTGTAGAGGTCAATCATGGTGCGACTCCCAAACATGCGATTTGCCGGTGCCGCCCGCCAGGGCATGGCGACACGCAGTTACTTTAGGTTGACTGCACTGACTCAGTGTTCCTAAACCTGTGCCATGATGGCCATCGCAGCTGGAAATCAGAAACGATCCTTTTTGCTACCCACCTTTAGAAAAACTAAACCCATGACCCTGTCTCTCCCTCTGCAAGCCTTGCGCACTTTCGTCGAAGTCGGTCAGCGCGGCAGCATCAAGGCCGCCGCGCAAGCCTTGCATGTCACCTCCGGGGCCGTCAGCCAGCAGATTCGCTTGCTCGAAGACCGGCTCGGGATGGCGCTCTTCACGCGGCACAGGCAAGGTGTGCGCCTCACCGAAGCGGGGGCTCGCGTTCACCCCCTGTTGCTCGAAGCCTTTGCGCAAATCGACACGGCCGTGAGCACGCTGCACACCCTCAAAGACCGCCAAACCCTCACGGTCAGTACCGTCGCCACGTTTGCCGCCTCTTGGCTGGTACCGCGCCTGGGGCGTTTCAACCAGTTGCACCCGCACATTGAGGTGCGCGTTGAGGCCACGTCTAATCTGGTGGACTTACGCCACGACCGCGTCGATGTGGCGCTGCGGCACGGGCTGGGCAATTACCCCGGCCTGGACGTCACCCCCCTGATGGCCCCGGTGCTGGTGCCGGTAGCCAGCCCGGGCCTGGTTGCAGGCGGTGGCCCGCTCAAGCAGCCGCAAGACTGCCTGGCCTACCCGCTTTTGCACGATAGCGATCGCGCCGACTGGCCGCTGTGGTTCACGGCACAAGGCGCGGCCGAAGACCCGCGGGCCGAGCGCGGCACCGCCTTCGAAGATGATTACCTGTTGATCCGGGCCGCCGTTGCCGGCCAAGGGCTGGCCCTGGTGCCGCAGCAATACGCACGCGAGGAAATGGCCGCAGGGCGCTTGGTGCAGGTGCTCGACCTGCCCTGGCCAGCGCGTTTTGCCTATTACCTGGTGACCCTGCCAGACGCCCGACAACGCCCGCAAGTGCAAGCCTTTGCAGAATGGATCAAGCAAGAGGCGCAGGCGTCGGCCTGACTTGCGTTCTTGCCAGCATCAGCAACAACAGGCACACCAGCAAGGCCGCGATCAGGTTGTAGCGCATGCCCGCCACAAAGGCCGAGGCATAGTGCTCCGCTTGCGCAACGGTGCCATCGGCGGCGGCGAGCGCCGCACTGAACAGGATGCCCACCACCGCCACACCCAGCGCCGCCCCCACCTGCTGCACGGTCGAGATCACCCCGGCGGCCATGCCCGCCCGGCTTTCATCGACAAACCCCAGTACCAGGTTCAGCAACGGGGTCATGATCAAGCCTTGACCGGCACCGACCACGATCAGCACAGGGATCAACTGCGCAGGCAGCAAATGCGCACCCGCCTGTTGAACCTGTGCAATCAGCCCGCCGAGCGAAATGGCATACACCAGCGCGCCCGCGCCAATGGCCCGCGTTCCCCATCGCGCCACCAGCCGGGGAGCAGCCAGTGACGCAAGGATAAAGCCGACGCTGCAAGGCGCGAAAATGCTGCCCGCCACAAAGGGGTCGAGCCCCAGCCCGGTCTGTACGAGCAATGCAAAACACAGAAAGAACGAGCTGGAGGTGGAGTAAATCAGCAAGACCAGCACGGCACCCAGGGCAAAGCGCCGTTGTGCCAATAAACGCATGTCCACCAACGGCAGCTCACCGGCCACCCGCCGCTGCTCCTGCTGGCGATAGAACAGCGCCAGCAGCACCAGCGCGAGCGCAAGCGAAGCAAAACTCCAGAGCGGCCAACCTCGTCCCGGGCCCTCGATCAGCGGCACCAGCAGCAGTGCCAACCCGACGCTGACCAGCGCCACACCCGGCCAGTCCAGAGCCGGGCGCTGCGGCGCACGGGATTCAGGAATACAGCCAGCAGCGGCGATGGCGAACACGCCCACCGGGAGGTTGATCAGAAAGATCGTGCGCCAGCCCAGGCCGAACAGGTCCGCCTGCACCAGCCAGCCGCCCAGCACTTGGCCCGCAATGGCCGCCAGGCCCAGCGTCATGCCCAGCAAGCCAAAGGCACGGCGGCTGTCAGCCCCGGCGAAATTGACGCGAATCGAAGCGTAAACCTGGGGGAACAGCAACGCAGCCGCCAACCCCTGCAGTACCCGTGCAGCGACCAGAAAACCGGCACTGGGTGCCAGCCCGCACAGCGCCGAAGCCAGGGTGAAGGCCGCCATGCCCACCACGAACAGACGGCGCCGCCCGAACAGATCCCCCAGCCGGCCCCCGGTGATCAACAGCACGCCAAACGCCAGCTCATAGCCCGCCACAATAAAGCCAATCTGCGCGAAGCTGGCTGCCAAGCCCGCCTGCATAGCGGGAATGGCGACATTGACCACGAACAGGTCGAAGATCGTGACGAAACCCGCCACAAGCAGCACGCCCAAACCGAGCCAGGGCGGGCTATGGGCCGCTTGCTCCGGAGGGGTTGTGGAAGAGGCGCAAGAGGCGTTCATCGTGTGTATCCAAGGTTGAGTTCGATGCAGTCTCAGCTCCCTCTTAAACAATTACAATTTAACCATTTATGCTATTACTAAAAGTAACGAGATCCCGTCCGCTATCACGGCCGCGCCCATCAGCGCCGCATGACGCGGTACTGATAGGGTATTCGGCAAGAAAGCAGCACACGCCTGCGCGTGCTGCGTGCAGGGGTTAATGCAAGATTTGGCTCAGAAACAGTTGAGTACGGTCGTTCTGCGGGTTGTCGAAGAAGTCATTCGGGGCTGCCTGTTCAACGATTTCGCCCTTGTCCATAAAGATCACCCGGTCGGCCACGGTTCGCGCAAAGCCCATTTCATGGGTCACGCAGAGCATGGTCATGCCGTCTTCGGCCAGGCCGATCATGGTATCCAGCACCTCTTTGACCATTTCCGGGTCAAGCGCCGAGGTGGGCTCGTCGAACAGCATGATTTTGGGTTTCATGCACAGAGCACGGGCAATCGCCACCCGCTGCTGCTGACCGCCGGACAGTTGCCCCGGGTACTTGTAAGCCTGTTCCGGAATACGCACCCGCTCCAGGTAATGCATGGCGATTTCTTCGGCCTGACGCTTGGGCAGGTTGCGCACCCACATGGGTGCCAGCGTGCAGTTTTGCAGGATGGTCAGGTGTGGGAACAGGTTGAAGTGCTGAAACACCATGCCGACTTCACGGCGCACGGTTTCGATCTGCTTGAGGTCGTGGGTCAGCTCAACCCCGTCAACCACAATGCGCCCTTGTTGGTGTTCTTCCAAGCGGTTGAGGCAGCGAATGGTGGTCGATTTGCCCGAGCCCGATGGGCCGCACAATACGATGCGCTCGCCCGCCTGTACATTCAGGTTGATGTCCTTGAGTACATGGAACTGGCTGTACCACTTGTTGACGCCCTGCATCTGAATGATGCCGTCGGGAGTCGCTGTGTGTTGGATAGCTTCACTCATTTCACACTCCTGTTAACGCTTGTGGCCAGTGTCGAGCTTGCGTTCCAAGTGCATGGAATAGCGCGACATACCAAAACAGAACATCCAGAACACCAGGGCGGCGAACACATAGCCTTCGGTGGCCATGCCCAGCCATTTGGGGTCGGCGGCGGCTTGTTTAACGCTGTTGAGCAGGTCAAACAGGCCGATGATGATCACCAGGCTGGTGTCCTTGAACAGCGCAATAAACGTGTTGACGATGCCGGGAATCACCAGCTTCAAGGCTTGCGGCAAAATCACCAGGCCCATGCTGCGCCAATACCCCAGCCCCATTGCGGCGGCAGCTTCGTACTGGCCCTTGGGAATGGCCTGCAAACCACCGCGTACCACTTCAGCCACGTACGCGGACTGGAACAGAATCACCCCGATCAAGGCCCGCAGCAGCTTGTCGAAGTTCATGCCCTCGGGCAGGAACAGCGGCAGCATGACCGAGGACATAAACAGCACGGTGATCAGCGGCACGCCGCGCCAGAACTCGATAAACGTGACGCACACCACACGAATGGCCGGCATGTCCGAGCGCCTGCCCAGCGCCAGCAGGATGCCCAGTGGCAAGGCCCCCGCGATGCCCACCGTGGCAATCACCAAGGTCAGCATCAGGCCGCCCCACTGGCTGGTCGCCACGGTGGCCAGGCCCCAGTAGCCGCCGTGCAACAAGCTGAACGCCAGCACTGGGTACACCAGCACAAAGGCCGCCCCATGGAGTGCCTTGTGCTTGAAGCGCGAGAGAAACAAAGGTGCCGCACCTATCACCGCCAGCCACACCGTGAGGTCTACGCGCCAGCGCAGTTCCTGCGGGTAATAGCCATACATGAACTGGCCCCAGCGCTGCTGGACAAACACCCAACAGGCACCCTCTCGGGTGCAGTCAGCCCGGGTGGTGCCCACCCAGTTGGCGTCCAGAAGTGCCCACTGCAAGAGGGGCGGCACCACAAGGTAGATCAGGTAGAACGCAAACAATGTCAGCAGGGTATTCAGCCAATTGGAGAACAGATTGGCGCGCATCCAGGCCATCGGCCCGAACACGGTCCCCGGCGGCGGCATGTCCGGTTTGAACGTATGCGTAGTCATGGGCATTGGCTCATCGTTCGATCAGCGCAAGGCGCTTGTTGTACAGGTTCATCAGCAAGGAAATGCTGATGCTGATCGTCAGGTACACGCTCATGGTGATCGCAATGACTTCGATCGCCTGGCCGGTCTGGTTGAGCACCGTGCCGGCAAACAACGACACCATTTCCGGGTAACCGATACCGGCAGCCAGCGAGGAGTTTTTCGCCAGGTTCAGGTATTGGCTGGTCAGTGGCGGAATGATCACGCGCAGGGCTTGCGGGATGATCACCTTGCGCAGCACCGGCCCCGGGCGCAGGCCCAACGAACGCGCCGCTTCGGTCTGGCCATGGCTGACAGACTGAATGCCCGAACGCACGATTTCGGCAATAAACGCCGCCGTGTAAACGCTAAGCGCCAAGGTCAGCGCCAGCAGTTCGGGGATCAGCACCCAGCCACCGACAAAGTTGAAGCCGGCCAGTGTCGGCTTCTCCCAATGCACTGGCGCGCCAAACAACAGAAAGCTCAGTGCCGGAATCACGAGCAACAGCGCAAGCCCCGCCCAGAAGGTGTGAAACATCACACCGGTGGCTTCAAAGCGCTGAGTCGCCCAGTGCTTCATCAACACGATGGCCATGATTGCCATCACCAGGCTGATAGCGAACGCCTGTAACCCGTCAGCGGCCGCTGCGGCCGGCAGGTTCAGGCCACGGCTGCTGATAAAAAAAGTGTCCCACAGGTTATGGCTGTTACGCGGCCCCGGCAGGGTCAGGAACACCGCGAAGTACCAGAACAGGATTTGCAGCAACGGCGCAATATTGCGGAACACCTCCACGTACACGGTGGCCAGCTTATTGATGATCCAGTTCGGCGACAGCCGCGCCACGCCGATGATAAAACCCAGAATCGTCGCCAGCACGACCCCGATCACCGTCACCAGCAGGGTATTGAGCAAACCGATCACGAACACCCGGTAATAGCTGTCCGACTCGACATAGGGGATCAGGTGCTGAGCAATACCAAAACCGGCACTTTGCTCAAGAAAGTCAAAACCCGAGGTAATGCCTCGGTGTGCAAGGTTGGCCTGGGTGTTGCTGAACAGATACCCACCCAACGCGACTACCGCCACAATCGTGATGATCTGAAATAACCACGCACGCACTTTAGGGTCGTTGAAGCTGAGCGCCCGCTTGGGTGCGCCTGTTTGAATGTGCATGAAATGCCCCGAAAAAATGAAACAGGACGTCACCCGGCAGATGGCCCACCGGGTGACCGAACAACCCGCGATCAGCGCACGGGCGGTGCGTATTGAATGCCGCCGTTATTCCACAACGCGTTCAGGCCGCGGTCGATTTCCAGCGGGGTACTCTTGCCCAGGTTTTTCTCGAAGATTTCGCCGTAGTTGCCCACTTGCTTGACGATCTGTACGACCCAGTCCTTGCGCAGTTTGAGGTCTTTTCCGTATTCGCCGTCAGTCCCCAGCAAGCGGGCAACGTCAGGGTTTTTGGTGGTCTTGGCTTGCGCTTCAACGTTCGCGGAGGTGATGCCCGCCTCTTCAGCACTGAGCAGCGCGTAGCCCACCCAACGCACGATGGCCAGCCATTCGTCGTCGCCGTTTCGCACCACCGGGCCCAGCGGCTCCTTCGAAATGGTTTCTGGCAACACGACGAAGTCGTTCGGCGAAGCCAGTTTGCTGCGCTGTGCGTAGAGTTGGGATTTGTCAGAGGTCAACACGTCACAACGACCGGACTCCAGCGCCTTGGCGCTTTCATCGGACGTATCGAACGTTATCGGGGTGTACTTCAAGCCGTTGGCGCGAAAATAGTCGGAAACGTTCAGCTCAGTCGTCGTGCCCGCCTGAATGCAGAGGGTGGCACCGTTCAGTCCCTTGGCACTTTTAACCCCCAGCCCAGTGTTCACCAGAAAGCCGACACCATCGTAGTACGTGATGAAGCCCGGAAACTTAAGGCCCATGCCCGCATCGCGGGAACTGGTCATGGTGGTGTTGCGCGACAGGATGTCGATTTCGCCCGACTGAAGCGCCGTGAAACGCTCTTTGGCATTCAACTGGCTGAACTTGACCTGGGTCGCATCACCGAAAACCGCTGCTGCCACAGCGCGGCACACGTCTGCGTCAATCCCGATGATTTTGCCTTTGGCATCCGGAACGGAGAACCCCGGCAACCCATCGGAGACACCACATTGAATAAACCCTTTTTTCTGAATGGTATCCAGTGTGGCACCTGCCAAAGCACCGGTACTCACACTCAATGCGCACGTGAGAGAAAGTGCACCCCAAACACGTTTAGAGAGATTCATTGTTTCACCTCAAGTTGTTTGTTTATCGTTGTTGTTTTTATTGGAATATCGAATGCCTTAATGTTTCGGCGGGCACCCGAACACCTGCCAGTTTTATGCAGCCATCGGCCTCATACCTTCATTGCAAAATGAATCGGTGAATACCTGAACTCAGGCGCTATTTAACTTTAAGTAGTGGCCCGAGACCGCCGGCCCTCGGGCTTTAATTATTTCCTGAACTAAAGAAGCCCACACTAATCCTTGGGTAGTGCCCCCGGCATAAGTACCTCCGGCCACAATCTGGTTGTAGGCCGAACAATGAACAATCGACAGCCCATCCGCCGTACCCGGCCGGGCGCACTCGATCACTTGCAAGTTGCCACACTCAATCGCCCTGCAATAAGACTTCGGGAAGTGCAGGGAAATAGCCCCCAGGCAGGCCGCCAGCGTCTGTTCCTTGAACGCGGGTGTCGAATCGGGTGGAACCTGCCCGCCCGAAACAAGAATGCAGTCGCCGTCCAGGCGGCAATTCATGACACCGACGGGCAGGTCGTAATGCAGCTTGAGCCCGCGCACCCCGGTGCCCTCGTCCTCCACAGCGGGCAGCGTGAAGAACCAGCCGATGATCGCTATCGCCTGCGGCTCATCGACCCCCATGGCCGTAATCACGAAGTGCTCTCTGCTCAGTTCGCCAATGTGAGCCCGGCTCAGAAGCTGGGGCACGAACTGAACACCGGCGCGCTGCAAGAGCACCTTTAGCCCCTCCATGACCTTTAGAAACTCCAGATCGTAACCCGACACCTCGATCGCCTGACACAGCCCGGGCACGCCATACCGCGCCTGAAGTGCCTGCTGGCTGAGGTGCACAAGCGCCCTGCCCGGCTTGCCGCTGGGCCAAGGCCTGTTTTCGATGGCGCGTTGCTCGCGGATCGCGGCCTCTACACCCGGGTCGCCGGCCCGGTAAGCGCGAACAATCGGCCCACGGGCGAAGGGGGCCAACGAGGGATTATCGGCCAAGAGCTTTTCAAACAGCTCGATACCGGCGCGATTGCACTCAACGGCCAACGACTGATTGGCGGGCAGCAGGTATTCGTTATGCAGCCGCTTTGCCGTCGTCTCCGTGGCTGACAGGTGGCGCATATTGACAGGCTTGTGACTGGCTCCATCGCTTTCCTGGTCGCCTCCGTACACCGTGACCTGGTAATTCGCCAGCCGGCACATCACGGCCTGGAGCAGGCCATTGATACCTCTGCCGATGATCGACACCCGGGGCGCACCGGCGCTGACGGGCTCAGAGGGGATCACCAGAGAGCGCCCCAGTGTGCGCCTGACCAGCCCCTGCAAGGCCGCCATGCTCAGTTGAACCGAGACGGCGTAGTCCAGGTCGCCATGGCAGGCGTCGGTGGTGGCGGCTTGGGTCGTCAGCGTCGCGGGCTTGCGCCACGTGGAAGGACTGCAGCCGAGCGCGTGGGTACGCGCCGCAAACGCCTGCAGGGTCGCGGGGCCGTAGTCCAGCACCAACTGAAGACCGTCAGCCCTGGCTAAAAACTGCAACGCATCATCACTGAATACATCCGGTTTTGACACGCAAACCACACGCGCCCGCCGGTGCAGGCACTGAATAAGGCGACGATCAATACGGTACGCGGAATCAGGCTTCAGAGATAAACAGACGGCCACAGCACAGGCCCCTTGCAGGGCTTGCGCCCAGTCCATGACCCATGACACTCGACTGTCGCGACAGGCCCCGGCCAAGTCCGCCTCTCGACCTGGCCGAACCAGCACCTTGATCCGCACGTGCGGGTCCTGATCAAGCAGCAACCGGACCAGTTCCTTGCCCACATGGCCGTCCCCCAGAACCGAAATATCACCTGGCAGCCCGCCATCGGCCTGCGTCAGCCAGTGTGCGATGTACGCCGCCACATGCGGCGCATTGACCCCAGGCGTATTGACCACCCGAATGTGGTTGGACTCGCACAGGTCCAACCGCACTTTATCCAGGCTCGTTCCCCGGCGAACCAGCAAGAGGTCCCCAAACGGGTGGGAGAGACGCCATTGCGCGATCACCTCTGCATCAATGGGCTGGTCGCCGACAATGATTGTGGAGGGGCGCACAAGCCCGATCTGAATCAGCAGCGTTTGCTTGGTCAAGGCCGGAGGAAGAAACACGACGTTATGGGGGGCATCGGTTTTCCAGCCTTTCGACACCGGTGCGATATGCAAAATATTGTCAGCGGTAGCAATCAGTGACGTGGCAACGGGCGGGACGCAAGAGAGGTTCATAGCGTTGTCTCCAACAATTCTGACCTGCCAATACCCCAAAGAGAGAAACGCAACACAATTGGGGCGTTACGAACATAGGTTTGAATGTTTGACGAGAGAAGCGGCCTTACTTGAAGAACGGCACCCTTGAAGCGCCGCACCCACACTTCAAGTGAACGTGAACTTGACGATAACAGCACTCACAACCCAGAGACTATTGAACTTTCGCATCTTCAAATCCTTATTGTTCTTATTAAATACATTCTTTGGCGACACAGACAACGCTATCAGGAACTAGAAGTTAGATCTGTAGGACGCTTCCTAAATTTCTAAAATAATTTGAGTAGCGCTCTCTCCAAACACTGCGTCGACCTGCGTACGCATAAACACATGTTCAAAGCCTTGCGTTTAAAGCCCGATCATTCTCGCCCTTCGCTTAAGCTGTTATAATTTATCCGTTTATACTATTACTCAATGCCTTGAGATAAACCATGCGAACCCTGGAACGAACACGCCCCGACCTTGCCGCCTTTTTGCGGGCGCACCGCGAGCGGCTGTCGCCTGCCGACGCAGGTCTGCCCAGCGGTAACCGCCGCCGAACTCCCGGGCTTCGCCGTGAGGAGGTCGCCGCACTCGCAGGCGTCGGCCTGACCTGGTACACCTGGCTGGAACAGGGCCGTGATATCGGGGTTTCGGCCGCGTTCCTGGACAACCTGGCGCGCGTGCTGAAACTCGATGCCGCCGAGCGGCGGCACCTGTTTCTGCTGGCCCACGAACGGCCACCCGCCGAACCGGGCAAGACCTGGTGCGTGCTGCCGCCACGGGTGCGGCGCTTGATGCATGACCTGCCGCACCCGGCCTTTGTGCTCAACCTGCGCTGGGATGTACTGGGCTTCAATGCCCTCGCGGATACGCTTTTTGCCTTTGGCTCACACGCACCCGAGCGGCGCAACCTGCTCTGGCTGCTCTTCACCGACCCCACCCTGCGCGAGCGCATGGCCGCCTGGGAGGAGCAAGCACCGCTGATGCTGTCGAGCTTTCGCCGCGATTTCGCCCGCGCCACCCAACAAGCCGATATTCACGCACTGGTGGACGAGCTGGAACGCGTGTCGCCGGAGTTCAAGACCTGGTGGCGCAGGCATGACGTTCACGCGCCCTGCAACGGCGTGCGCACACTGATCATCGACGGTAAAGCCGAACCGTATGAGCACACCTCGCTCACCATCGACGAAGACCGCCACCTGCGGCTGGTGGTGTACGCCAGGCCGCCGGTTCAGCCCTTGGTATACAGCGGGGAAAGCCTGTAGATACGAGCTTGCTCGTGATACGAGTGCTTCAATACGAGTGGAGAGAGCGTGCCGGGGCGGGAGCCCCGCAGGTCAATGAACCGTGGGAGGCGTTGGGGTTACCGAACGGTGCGGGAAGATGATTCAGGAAAAATGATTGAACCACCCAATAATTCAAATACGCTGCGAAATTAACTGCATGTTCAAAGTGCGTTGCGTGTTCAATATTTTCCAGCCCCACTGTTCTCTCCAATCGAACGGACCGTAAAGGAGGCCGATGGCGAAAAATAACGCTCGAACGATTCCATTACCGGGATTGTATTGGAAGTTTTCCAAGCATCCAGATATTGAACGAAGGGTTTATTCGACGAATCCAGTAATACAACAGCATTAAAGTCATGCCCAGACTCACCCACCAAAGGCACTGTATAACCTTCTGAACTTACAATGCACGACCTGTCTCCATTCACCTCATATCTTCTAAGAACCTCCTTGCTGACTTCGCCAAGCGTACCAAATGAATAGGAAGGGCCAAGTACCTTACCAAAAATCACCTGATCAACCACCTCCGCCTCCAACCCGATGTGAGGGGAAGCCGTATTTTCGGCCCGAAGAATATTGGCATTGTTTTCTATATTGAAATGAACGCTTGCCGCCAGCAACACACAATTACCCGAATAATGCACATACGTATAATTTACAAAATCGGCAATAGCTTTAAGTTCGCCCATCTTAAGTTCCTTTGGCAAAGGAGCAGGGCGCGAATCAATATGCAGCGAATCTTTAACTCTCTGATAGTCCAACGTTTCATTTTCTAAAATTTTTCGACCCACAAATTGAGCAACCAAATCCCAACTACCACTTCTCGCCTGCTCTCCAAAAACCTTCATACCGGGCCTCTACTTAATGGGCACTTTCGACAGTGAGATAAATTCTAACTTACCGGAAATACGCAACGTCAACGGAGGCCCGTTTCAACATATTACGGAGTAGCCCTAAACATCTGAACACTGAACACCTGTAAAACCCGACAGTGCCATTGCGCATGCGGGGCCTGACGTTACACGCCTTCAACGCTGCCTTTCGCACGCCTGAAACCACCCAGGACACCCATGTACACATGCCCGCCAGCACGATACGCCCGAGGCTGAAAAAACCCATTTGCGAGCACAACACGGGAGATCACCCGCCCGTATTCCCATGGGTGTTCCCATATCACCTTTTTTCAGACGCCAGAAACCACAAACCCCCGACTTTCTCCAGGAAAATCAGGGGTTTGTGTTTACTTAATGTGGCGGTGAAGGAGAGATTCGAACTCTCGATACAATTTCTTGTATACACACTTTCCAGGCGTGCTCCTTAAGCCACTCGGACACTTCACCGTATCTCTTCAAACATGTTCTGTCTGTCGAGGCGCGCTAATGTAGTCGAAAGCTTTCGATATGACAAATGTTTTTTTCAGAATTTTCATGCGCTTACAGGATCCGCTATGGATGGCACGCGCTCCTGGCGGGTATTTCTGCCATTCTCCGGTCACCACGGGGTGTCTGCTGGTGGGGCCCACAGCCCATACGGCGGCCTTCTCTCGATAAGAGCAGGCCAATAGCCCTGACTTACCGGTCAGCCACAGTGCTTTACCTGCGCAGTAGGGCTGGGTAACGTCTGCTCCACTTCAATACAAGGAATTGCGCCATGAGTGACTTGATCTCTTATCACCTGGAAGACGGTATCGCCACCCTGACCTTGAGCAATGGCAAGGTGAACGCTATTTCTCCGGACGTGATTTCGGCGTTTAACGCGGCGCTGGATCAGGCCGAACAGGATCGTGCGGTCGTTATCATTACCGGCCAACCCGGCATTCTGTCGGGCGGCTATGACTTGAAAGTAATGACCGCCGGCCCTGAGCAAGCCATTGAACTGGTTCGTCAGGGCTCTACTCTGGCCCGCCGCCTGTTGGCGCACCCCTTCCCGGTGGTGATTGCTTGCCCCGGTCATGCCGTGGCCAAAGGGGCGTTTCTGCTGTTGTCAGTGGATTACCGTATCGGTACCGAAGGGCCATTCAGCATTGGTTTGAACGAAGTGCAAATCGGCATGACCATGCACCATGCCGGTATTGAGCTGGCCCGTGACCGGTTGCGCAAGTCGGCGTTCCACCGTTCGGTGATCAACGGTGAGATGTTTAATCCTGTCAGTGCGGTCGATGCCGGTTTTCTGGACGTCGTGGTCCCCGCAGAGGCGCTGCAAGCCACCGCGCTCGAAGCCGCCCGCCAACTGAAAAAGATCAATATGAAGGCGCACAAGAACACCAAGCTTAAAGTGCGCCAGGCACTGCTGGAGACGCTGGACAAGGCCATAGCGCTGGACCAGCACCACGCTGTGTAAAATCACCCGCTGACAGCAGTCCCGGCTGTGGCTACAACGGGGCTGCATGCACACAGCCACGTCCCCCCTCCCGATTCACCGCCGGCAATTGCCGCTGCCTTGCGGGTTAGCGCCCTGACCGAAACAAATACTTAAACATCAGCATTCCTTGGTGTTATCGGGCCAATTGCTGAACACAGTGTACAACCGTACACTGCGCGACCTTTCGTTTTCCCGAGCCAGTCAATGCTACTTTCGCTACGCATGGTCTTGTTGTGTCTGCACTTTCTCGTGGCGGGTGTTCTGGGTGTGCTGCTCGGTCTATGCCGCCCATTCAACCCGGATAACAGCCGGCTGTGCGCGCGCCTGTATGCCTGGCCTTCCCGGTGGATCCTGGGCTACACGTTGAAAGCTGAGGTCGACTCTCTGGTCGATAAGCCTCAGAGCTGTGTGATCATCGCCAACCATCAGTCCAACTATGACTTGTTTGTATTTGGCAACGTGGTGCCCCATCGCACTGTCTGCATCGGCAAAAAAAGCTTGAAATGGGTGCCGTTATTCGGCCAATTGTTCTGGCTTGGGGGCAATGTGCTGATTGATCGGGGCAATGCCAGAAAGGCCCGCCAATCCATGCTCACAACCACCCGTACTCTGCAAGAACAAGACACGTCGATCTGGGTTTTCCCGGAAGGCACGCGCAACCTTGGCAGCACGCTGCTGCCGTTCAAGAAGGGCGCGTTCCAAATGGCAATCACCGCGGGGGTCCCGATTGTGCCAGTGTGTGCCAGCACTTATATCCAGCACCTGAAACTCAACCGCCGGCACAACACTGCAATTCTCATTCGCTCTTTACCGGCCATCCCAACCGCTGGCCTGACGCTGGATGACCTGCCTGCCTTGGTAGAGCACTGCCGCGAACAGATGCGCGCCTGTATTGAGGCCATGGATCGTGAACTATCAGCCGCGTAGAACACACCCGTGCACGCGCTGGCAGAGCGTAATACGCGCGAGTCCAACCCGAATCCATGACCTGATCGACTCAAAGGGGGGATTGCAGGCTAAGCTGCATGTTCGTGCCTAACCCTTTGAAGAAGAAGCGATTAGAACTATGGGGAGAGTTGTTGCTGCCGCGGTTTATAGCGCGGGCAAGAAAGTCACCGATATCACACTGGACGAAGGCAGTGACTGGGCCGCAAAGCCCGGTCATTTTGTGTGGATAGGCCTGGAGCAACCCGACGCGCAGGAACTGGGCAACCTGCAACGCCAGTTCAATCTGCATGAGTTGGCCATTGAAGATGCGCTTGAACAACACAGTCGCCCCAAGCTCGAAACATTCGGCGATGCACTGTTTATCGTCATCTACTCACCCGTGCGCCATGACGGCCAACTGGAGTTTGTCGAAACCCATATATTTGCCGGCAATGGCTACATCATCACCAGCCGCAACGGGCATTCTGCTTCGTACAGGTCTGTACGTCAGCGCTGTGAAGCGCGGCCCCTGTTGCTGGATCACGGCGAGGATTTCGTTCTCTATGCCCTGCTCGACTTCGTGACCGAAAGCTACCAGCCGGTCAACGAGGCCATTCATGCTGAAATCGATGCCCTTGAAAAAAACATCATGGGCAAGTCGCTAAAAGAAGCCGACATTATCCACCTGCATGCCTTGCGTCGCGATGTGTTGCGATTGCGGCGCTATGTCGCGCCGATGGTGGAGATCAGTGAAGAGCTGCAACGCCTGACTTTTCCGTTTATCGACAAGAACATGCGCCCCTATTTTCGCGATGTGCAAATTCATGTCACTCGGCAGATGGAAGACCTTTCTACCCTGCGCGATATCGCCAGCCAGACAATCGAAGTAGTTGTGCTGTTGGAGTCTTCGCGGCAAAGCGCGGTGCAACGCAAATTTGCAGCCTGGGCGGCCATTCTGGCTTTTCCTACGGCTGTGGCGGGCATATACGGGATGAACTTTCAGAATATGCCAGAACTGAGCTGGCATTATGGCTACTACGGCGTGCTGGGGTTTATTGCCGTGGGCGTGACCGGCTTATGGGCCAGCTTTAAACGCTCTGGCTGGCTGTAGCTGTACGGGCGTGCGCACCTTGGCATGCACGCCCAGGGCGTTTAAACGGCGTCAGCCTGAGGCTTGTGCGCGACAAAACGCATCATCCATTCGGCAACCGTCTGACCATGATGACCTTTCTCAAGGCTGGCAATGCCTGCGTTGTAGATCTGCTCCCCCAGATGCTCCTGGCGCAGATCCAGCAAAGCTCGCGAGTAATCGTGAATAAACTCGGGGTGCCCCTGGAAGCACAGCACTTGATCATTGATGTGGTACGCCGCAAACGGGCAGAAATCGCTGGATGCAATCACGGTGGCGTTTTCCGGCAGCGCCGTCACCTGATCCTGATGACTGATCAGCAGCGTCAGTTCTTCCACAGCCGGACTCATCCAGGGTGCCTTGGCTGCCAGTTTATAGTGATGGGTACCCACGCCCCACCCCTGGGTCGCGCGCTCAGTTTTGCCGCCCAACAACAACGCCAGCAACTGATGACCAAAGCAAACGCCGATCAACTTGTCGCCCCGCTCATAGCGCGTCAGCAAATAACGCTTGAGGGTTTCGATCCACGGGTCGGTACCAAATGAGTCGGCCTTGCTGCCCGTGACCAAATAAGCATCGTAAACCTGGTCATCAGACGGGTAGTCACCGTTCATCACGTTGAAGACCGTGAACTCAGCAGCAACAGGCTGCTCAGAGAACAGGCGTTTGAACATCTGGCCGTAGCCTTGGTATTGATCAATAAACTCTGGCCGTAAAATATCGGTTTCCAGAATGCAGATGTGTAGCGACATAAAAGTACCTGGCACGATAAAGGCTAAATGAGAGTAGCTGCTCAACAGAGCCTGCCTCGAAACGGTATTTCAAGGCAAGTACTCCACGCGAGGCCGTTTTGTTGATGCGCGTTACCCAGGCTTTCGTCAGACAAATGACGCCTGAATAATGCGCCCTGACGAACGGTAGGGGGCTAAGAATCTACGCGCCTCACCAGCCAATGGCGTCTAGCTATGGCCTGACAGGGCAGGTTTAAAATGCCTAATAACTTTTTAGAAACAAATCCTGCTTTAGTGATTTGAAATGGTTCTAAGCCATGTGTCATGGGGCTCTAAGGTTAAGCCTATCGGTAGGGGGGCGCTTTAAAAGGGGCCATGCCCTCGCCGTAGGTTGCTGTCGTTCAGGAATAACAACAATAGGCAGATCGCCATGTTCAAACAATCGAAAGTACGCCAAGCAGGACTCATCCTCTTTGCCACCACCTTGCTGCTGATCCTGCCTAACTTAACCAAGGTCATTGGTTAAATGCGCAGCCATCCGCACGGGTCGCCACGTCAGGTTTTAACTATCAACGACATAGTCAGAGGCGATTTCACTCTCAGACCTCATCGGCACAGACTTGCCGCTATTGTCGAACTTCCCTTTAGCCACCCACCCGGGTGGTTTTTTTTGCCTGCAAAAAAAGGCCAGCCCGAGGGCCAGCCGTTATCCCTGTAACACTTGGTCAGTTCAGCAGGCCTCGTACCTCCTGCTTCACCCCCCACCCTTCAACAATGCCGCCCAGCGGTGCCACTACGGCTTCAAAGTCCTGCTCAAAATCACCGATGCCGCAGTAGGTGGCATACATCACTTTGCTCAATTCCAGATGGCATGCACCATCGTCGCGCACGTTGATCTGAGCGCTCAGGGACTCGCCGCAAAACTTTCCGGCAGCTCTGCGCGCCCGTTCCTCGTCAGGAAAGATGGCGTAAAACTCAATGGGATGGATACGTGAAAAGTCAAAACCGCCCTCTTTCATGCGGCGCAGCACATAGCTGCTGAGGTCTTCTTGATGGGCTGTGCTCATGAAACGTCCTCCTCGCAATGGATAGACATTCAGCGCTCCCAGTTGGCAACAGACGGCCATGAAAGGGAGTAATAAGCCTGTAGCGAACAAGATCAGAGCCCGTCGAATACTTCGCTGACTCGATTGAAGAGTAGCCTTGGTACGTCACACCTGCCAAGGGGGGATGAAATGAAATGTGAGAAAAATCAGCCTCGTTAAGGCGCTGTACAGGCTGCCTGGCACCCGGGCAGATGCGCTCCCCAGGGCCATGCCAACCCGGCTGACGGGTTACGGCTTCTCAGCACGCTCTTTAAGACCCTTCAGCGTATTGAACGGCGCATCCACCACAAACTTGTTGGCCACCCAGGAAGGAACGCTACCACCCGGTTCGGTGTGAACCTGATACGTCACTTCGGTCTCATTGGCACCCTTGGGCACGAGCGTCCAGAAACCCTCGACTTGAGCGACCCGCACATAGCCATTTTCGTCGGGAATGTAAGTGGGCTGCCCCTCAAGCTTGCGATGAATGCTGCCGTCGGCACCTTTGGTGGTAGTCACCAGCAAAACGGAGTCGCGAGGGGTGACGGGCCACGGCGTTTTGAACTGCGTGTAGGTCCAGCTTTTATCCCCCTCATGCTTGAGTAGTTTTTGCGATTGGCACTCATGAATCCAGGCGCAGGCACCCGCGACATCTTCCTGCAGACCCTGCACCCGGGCGATGGGTGCCTTGATAATCGCCGTGCCCTGATAGGCCTTGTACTGCGAGCCCGGCACATCACTCAACGACACCTTGATGCCGTCTTCATACTTGGCCACTTTCCAGTCTTCAGCGTGAGCGACGCCCGCCAACATCACACTCAAACTGCATGCTACTGCTACTCGATGCAACGAACCCATTGTCTTATTCCTTATTGTTGAAGGTCAGTTAACAGGACATGAACACACTAAGCCGCCGTCACTTGCTCCCACCAACCGATCAGATTAATGGCTTCTTCGCGGTCGCTGCCGCACACCTCGATGTCAGCCTGAAAGGCTGAGCACACAGGAGGCCGCTCAGGCCGGCCGAACAAGCCGCACAAGTAATCGACAGACAGATGCAAACAGCGTTCACCCGCGGGTTTCCCATTGGGCATGCCGGGCAGCGGCGTACTGATGGAGGGGGCTATACAACAAGCGCCACAGCCTTCACGGCAATTCATGACGTTAGCTCCTCATTCGGGGCAAAGTGCGTTAATGACAAGGAATAGTACTCGTTGGAACAGGTGTTTGAAATTGACCGTTCAGCAGAAAAGACCGTGACTGAACAGTCAGTTTTCAGCCTCGGTTTGGTGTCATCGAAAACAGAAGAGCCGCCGCTTATTGCTTGAACTCAAAGTCCAGCGCTGCGCCCTCGACCTCATTGCGCCGCGCCTCATTACGCAACTGCAGGCCCATCTCATTGCTCAGTAAACGCCCGTTCAACTGGAAGGGACTTTCTTCAGGCGTTTTTTCTTCAAACATGTTGGGCAATAACGGTTTGTGCTTGGGCATATCGATGGTGCCCAGCGGCCGCAACTGCCTGACCATTTCCGGGGGCAGGCTCAAGTCCAGCGAGACAGAGGGCAGGTGTTTCTGGGTGATCTGATGGCTCGAGGCCGATTTGGACACCGTGGCTGCACGCTTTTGTTCAGCAGCCTTCTTCGCACTGACGGAAGGCTTTACCGGGGAGCCAGGTGTGTGCGCAGGCGCAACGAGCGTAGCCTCCTGAGGCTGCGCAGCTGTCGCGTTGAACGCGCTGATCGTCGTTAACACACCCGCCAAGACAAGACCCACACAAAATTTAGCGTTCATAACTCCCACAGGGTTAACGGTTAAAGTGTAGATGCTGGCGCTTTAGCCACTTCGTGGCAAGGCTAAATGCATTGCTGTGTGCCACAACCACACAGCGCAAAAAGCATCAGTAAAGGCTCGCGGTCTCCTGGCACAGTTGGCTGGCAAGCATCCCCAGCGTCATCAATGCCCTGTCTGCTTCGCGGTTCCAGGGCGTGCCGCAGTTAAGCCGAATGCAATGATTGAACTGCTCGGTGTTACTGAAAATCAGCCCTGGGGCAATGCTGATCCCCTGCTGCAACGCCCGCACATGCAACTCTTGGGTGTTGACCCGACCTGGCAAACTGACCCACAAAATAAACCCGCCGCTGGGACGGGACATTTGCGTGCCTTCAGGGAAATACTGCTGAACCGCCAATTGAAATGCGCTCAGGTTTTTTCGGTATTCCTGCCGGATAAAACGCAGGTGGCGGTCATAGCCGCCGTTTTCAAGGTAAGCCGCCACCCCCATTTGCGTCACACTGCAGGCCGAGTGCGTAGTGAACGTCTGCAACCGCTGGATTTCCTGTTGGTACTTGCCCGCAATCATCCAGCCAATGCGCACGCCCGGCGACAAGGTTTTGGAAAAGCTTGAACAGTAGATCACCCGGTCCAGGCGGTCATAGGCCTTGAGCGCCTTGGTCCGGCCGACCTCGAACATCAGCTCGCCATAGATATCGTCCTCGACCACCTGAATATCGAAGTCGGATGCCAGGCGCAGCAACTGCTTTTGACGCTCCTCAGGCATGGTGCCGCCCAACGGGTTACTCAGGCGTGTGGTGAGCACCAATGCCTTGATCGACCATTGGTTGGCCGCCAGTTGCAACGCTTCAAGGCTCATGCCGGTGGCCGGATCACTGGGAATTTCAATCACCTTCAGGCCCAGCAGGTCTGCCAGTTGCAGCAGCCCGTAGTACGTTGGGGACTCGGCAGCAATCAAATCGCCAGGGCGCGTCAGCACCCGCAAAGACATTTGCAGCGCATCGACGCAGCCGTGGGTGATGATGACTTCCGACGGGTCAACCACCACACCGGCGTCGCGCATGCGAATGGCGACCTGGCGGCGCAAGGGCTCAAAACCCGGGCTGAACATATAGCTGAACGCCCGCGGGCTGTGGAACCGCGTGACCTTGGCCAATTGTTGATGCAGCGCCCGCACCGGCAAGTAGTCGACACTGGGCACCGCCGCTCCCAGTGGAAACACCCCTTCACGGCGCGACTCAACCAGCACTTGTTGAATGATACTGCTGCGCGTGACCAGCCCTGGCCGTTCGACCCGGGCGATATCCGGGGTGGGCGCAGTCAGTGCCGGTGTTTGGTGCACGTAATAACCGGACTGTGGCCGCGCCCGGATCAAGCCTTGATCCTCGAGGTTGGCGTAGGCCTGCAACACCGTGGCATGACTGACATTGAGCTGCGAACTCATTTTGCGCACCGACGGTACACGCTCACCCGGCTGATAGACGCCTCGGCGAATATCCTCAGCCAGTTGCTGAGCGATACGTTGGTAGAGCAAAAGGTTGGTCATGACGCAGCACTCAATGTTCAGGCATTATTTTTATGAAGAACGATACCGGAACAGTTTAGAAGTGTACGGGCACAGTTGTCACCCATCTGAGCCATACAGGGCGACTGCTGGTTTAACTGTATGGGTGCAGATGAGCACAAAAAAACCGTAGCCGCTGCCACAGGCAGCGACTGAAGACGGGCAACGGCTGTTAGCGAGAAGCGCCGAGCTGGCCTTTTTCGTCTGAAAAAACGATTTCAACGCGACGATTTTGGACACGGCCACGCTCGGTAGCATTCACGTCCACCGGGTACTGATCACCGTAGCCTTGCACCTGAATACGCTTCTCGTCGATCCCCAGATCGACCAGTACATCCGCCACTGCCTGGGCCCGCGCCAGCGACAACTTAAGGTTGTCGTCACGGGTTCCCGTGCTGTCCGTGTAGCCTTCAACCCGCACAACCCGCCCAGGGTTCAATTGCAGGAACTTCACCAGTTTGAGCACTGTACGGTTGGCGGAATTGGTCAAGTTCGCTTCGCCGGTGTCGAATAACACATCACCCAGCGTCATCACCAAGCCACGCTCCGTTTCAGTGGTGGCCAGATTGATGATTTGCTCTTCCAACCATTGACCTTGCTGCTGAACACTTAACAGTTTGGCCTCACGCAGGGCCAATTGCAGACGCTGACGTTCCAGTTCGAGTCGGGCGGCCCGCTCCTGATTAAGCACTTGTTGCGTATGCTCACGGGCGATCTCACTGTAACGCTGGCTCAAATAAGCGTAATGCAGCACATCATCACCGCTCCCCCAATACGACGACAAACGGTCGGCGCGAGCCAGAGACTCTCCGGCGCGAATCACATCCTTGGGCGCAATACGCAGCACGTTGCTGTCTTCTTTGACAGCCTGAAAGTCGGCATTGGCTTGCTGCAAGGCCGGCTCGCTGCCCGGGTGCCCGGCGCACCCGCCCAGGCTGAGCCCGGCACACACTACAACCGTTGTGAGAAATCCGTTCTTGAGGCTCATTGGGCCTCCGTCAATTGCTTGCGCAAGCGCATGATGCGGGTATTGAGCACATTCAGTTGTTCCTGGCTTTTTTGCGTAAGGACGCGAGCTTCAGCCAATCGCGCATCGAGTTCGGCCTGTTCGGCCTGTATACGGGCGTCCTTGTAAGAAGCACCAGCCATGTCTGCCTGAGCCCGGGCCAATTTGCTTTCAGCCAGTTTTAACTCGGCAAAATCATCTGCGTTCGCCCCAACCGCCCTGGCCTGCTCCAAAGCCTGCTCGGTCAAACGCAGTTGTACATTCGGCGCTGGATCGGCTGCACAACCCGCCAAAGCCAGTAAGGCCAGGGCAGCGAAAAGAGGTCGAATTGTCACTAAGCATTCCTACTGTGTTGGGGCGCTGAGCGGTGGTCACTGTTGAGCTTTCCACCGCTCCAGATTGCGTTGCAAGGCAGCCTCGGCCACGCCTGAGGTGGGCAATTCTGTCATCTTTTTGGCGAGCTGTCCGCGCAGCCAGGGCTCATTGCAGGCCGAATCATGCGAAATCGCGAGAAAAAGCCCAGGCTGATCAATAGGTTGCGAATGAGCGACCACGTCATCGGCAATGCCCAGGGTTTGCGCGGTGGCCATACCGGCGTAGCGACCCGCTATAACGTACTCCACCTGGCCGAGCTGCAACTTATGCAAGGCCTGGGTCAGGCCGGGCTGACGCTCAAGCGTCAACTGATGCGTGGCAAAAGCTTCGAACGCTTCCGTCGGGCGGGCTTTGTCCGATAGAGCCCCCTTGTAGCCCTGCAAATCGGCAGGCGTGTCATACACCAGCGCCGAGTCCTTGCGGGTCCACACGACATAATCATTGCGCACCAGCGGCGGGTGGATGTAATCCAGCGAAGTCAGCCCAGCCAGGGTCAACGGCGCATCAATCAGCATGTCCATGCGCCCGCTACGGACTTCTTCCTGAGCCTGGGAGCGCTTACCGCTGTACAGCACTTCAACGGTGATGCCCAATGCTTGCGCAGCCTGCTTCACCAGGTCGGCACTGACACCGATCAAATGGGCCGGGTCGGCCGGGTCACGCCACAAGTACGGCGGCGCATCCGGGCTGCCCGTAACAATCAGGCGCTCACACTTCCCACCGGCCTCTGACAGCATCGGCACAAAGGCAACCCCCAGCAACAGCCTGCTTATTAATTGCCGCACATCCATACTCATCCACTCCGAAACCTGTTTCAGGGCCACAAAAAAGCCCGGTCATGCAGGCCATGAAGAATCAGCGGGAACACACAGTGCTCCGCCCTTCCCCACAGCCCACGTGACCGGGCTTCTTATAAGTGAAGCAACTGGATTAAACCAGCTTCTCCAGCTCAGGTACGGCTTCGAACAAGTCCGCAACCAGACCGTAATCGGCAACCTGGAAGATCGGGGCTTCTTCGTCCTTGTTGATCGCGACGATCACTTTGGAGTCTTTCATACCGGCCAGGTGCTGAATCGCGCCGGAGATACCCACGGCGATGTACAGCTGTGGCGCAACAATTTTGCCGGTCTGGCCGACTTGCATGTCGTTCGGTACAAAACCTGCGTCAACTGCCGCGCGCGATGCGCCAACAGCAGCACCCAGCTTGTCAGCCAGTGCGTACAGGTGTTTGAAGTTGTCACCGTTCTGCATGCCACGACCGCCGGAAACGACGATTTTTGCCGCAGTCAGCTCAGGGCGGTCCGATTTGGCCAGCTCTTCGCCTACGAACGACGAGGTGCCCGCGTCGTGAACCGCCGTCACCGCTTCAACAACTGCCGAACCGCCTTGCGCGGCGACCGGGTCGAAACCGGTGGCACGCACGGTGATCACTTTGACTGGCGCTGTGGACTGTACGGTCGCAATGGCGTTACCGGCGTAGATCGGGCGCTTGAACGTGTCAGCGCTTTCCACCGAAACGATCTCGGAGATCTGGTCAACGTCCAGCTGCGCAGCAACGCGCGGCAGGATGTTTTTGCCGTTGGACGTGGCAGCCGCCAGAATGTGGCTGTAACCCTTGCCCAGCTCTGCAACCAGTGGCGCAACGTTTTCAGGCAACTGATGCGCATAAGCCGCATTGTCGGCGACCAGCACTTTGGCCACGCCAGCGATGGCACCAGCGGCTTCAGCGACAGCGCCAACGCCTTGGCCTGCGACCAGAACGTTGATGTCGCCGCCGATTTTGGCCGCTGCGGCTACGGTGTTCAGAGTGGCCGGAGCCAGCGCTTTACCGTCGTGTTCTGCGATTACCAAGATAGTCATGATCAGATTACCTTCGCTTCGTTTTTCAGTTTCTCGACCAGTTCAGCCACCGACTTGACCTTGATACCCGCGCTGCGTGCAGCCGGTGCTTCAACTTTCAAGGTTTTGTTGGTCGAAGCCGTCGAAACGCCCAACGCGTCTGGCGTCAGCACTTCCAGTGGTTTTTTCTTGGCTTTCATGATGTTTGGCAGGGACGCGTAGCGCGGCTCGTTCAAACGCAGGTCGGTGGTGACGATGGCCGGCAGTTTCAGCGATACCGTTTGCGCGCCGCCGTCGATTTCACGGGTCACCGCTACAGTGTCGCCCGCCACTTCAACCTTGGAAGCGAAGGTGCCCTGACCGTAACCGGTCAATGCAGCCAGCATCTGGCCCGTCTGGTTGTTGTCGCTGTCGATGGCCTGTTTGCCCAGGATCACCAACTGAGGCTGCTCCTTGTCGACCACAGCCTTGAGCAGCTTGGCCACGGCCAGCGAGGTCAGGTCTTCGGTGGATTCGACGAGGATGGCACGGTCAGCGCCCAGCGCCAGCGCGGTGCGCAGTTGCTCCTGAGCGGTGGTCGGGCCAATGGAGACGACGACGATTTCAGTCGCAACGCCTTTCTCTTTCAGGCGAACAGCTTCTTCCACAGCGATTTCGCAGAAAGGGTTCATCGACATCTTGACGTTGGCGAGGTCAACGCCCGAGTTGTCCGCTTTGACGCGCACTTTAACGTTGTAATCGACCACTCGTTTGACAGCTACAAGAACCTTCATGGATTCCTCGTTACTCTCCGGTGAAAAGAAAGTCGCCTAGGCGAGCCTGGCGGTTGATGCTCAACAAGGGCACCTCCAAAGATCGTTGCTTCCCATAAATAGAAAGAGACGAACGCTAAATACTTCCCTTACGACCGTCTATCCGATTTGACTACTGCGTCATTCATCGCAAGGACGTGTAAACTTCGCTCAAAAAGTGGCAGGTCCCTTCAGGCTTGTACCTGTGCCCTGTCTTTAGAGGTGCTCTTGAAACCGACAATCAGCCTACGGCGAGCGCAAAACCGCCCGTATCTTGACCGGAACACCATTTGCGGTCAATACAGCAAATCAGCCACTTCAAGGCCTTGCGTCTTTGATTTATCTGGCTTGCAGCGAATTCAAACAAACGTTTGTATTGGACCCTGTTAGTGGTGTAGATATAATGCGCGCCCATAGAGAGAGCGGCGCCTCATCCATTGCGTCCTTGGCCACCGGTCGAGGGAATAATGGATGAAACGCCAAACCTCCAATTAGAAAAATACCGTTGAGCCTTGAGTAGGAGATAGCCTGTGGAACGCGAATACATGGAATTCGACGTGGTCATCGTCGGCGCCGGCCCTGCCGGTTTGTCCGCCGCCTGCCGTTTGAAGCAGAAGGCCGCCGAAGCCGGTAAAGAAATCAGCGTCTGCGTGGTTGAAAAAGGCTCCGAAGTCGGTGCTCACATCCTGTCCGGTGCGGTGTTCGAGCCCCGTGCACTGAATGAATTATTCCCGGACTGGAAAGCACTCGGCGCACCGCTGAACACGCCGGTGACCCGAGATGACATTTATGTCCTGCGCAGTGACAGCGCGGCGACAAAAGTACCTGACCTTTTTGTGCCCAAAACCATGCACAACGAAGGCAACTATATTATCTCTCTGGGCAACTTGTGCCGCTGGCTGGCGCAGCAGGCCGAAAACCTGGGCGTAGAAATCTACCCGGGCTTTGCTGCACAGGAAGTGCTGTTCGACGACAACAATGTGGTGCGTGGAATCATTACAGGCGACTTGGGTGTCGACCGTGAAGGCCATCCGAAAGAAGGCCTGTACACCCCTGGCATGGAACTGCGCGGTAAATACACCCTGTTCGCAGAAGGCTGCCGCGGCCACCTGGGCAAGCAACTGATCGAGCGCTTCAAGCTCGACAGCGACGCCGACGTGCAGCACTACGGCATCGGTCTGAAAGAAATCTGGGAAATCGACCCGGCCAAACATCAACCGGGCCTGGTGGTTCACACCGCCGGCTGGCCGCTAGACATTATCAGCAGCGAAAACACGGGGGGTTCGTTCCTGTATCACCTGGAGAACAACCAGGTCGTGGTGGGCCTGATTGTCGACCTGTCCTACAGCAACACCTTCCTGTCACCGTTCGATGAGTTTCAGCGCCTCAAGCATCACCCGGTGCTCAAGCAATACCTTGAAGGTGGCAAGCGCATCAGCTACGGCGCACGCGCCTTGGCCAAGGGCGGCCTGAACTCGCTGCCAAAAATGGTGTTCAACGGTGGCGCGCTGATCGGTTGCGACCTCGGCACCATGAACGTGGCCAAGATCAAAGGCAGCCACACCGCGATGAAGTCCGGCATGCTCGCTGCCGATGCCGTGGCGGACGCCTTGATTGCCGACTCCGCAGGCGGAGACGCCCTCGACACCTACGTGGAAGCCTTCAAAGCCAGTTGGCTGTTCGACGAACTGTTCGCCAGCCGCAACTTCGGCCCGGCGATGCACAAGTTCGGCCCGATCTTCGGTGCTGGCTTCAACTGGATGGACCAGAACCTCTTCGGCGGCAAACTGCCGTTTACCCTACATGACACCAAACCCGATTTCGCGTGCCTGAAGCTGGCCAAAGACTGCACCAGAATTGCCTACCCGAAACCCGACGGCAAACTCAGCTTCGACAAACTAAGCTCGGTGTTCCTGTCCAGCACCAACCACGAAGAAGAGCAGCCGTGCCACCTCAAGTTGCGCGACGCCAGCATTCCGATCAACGTCAACCTGCCGTTGTACGACGAACCGGCGCAGCGCTACTGCCCGGCGGGCGTGTATGAAGTGATCACGCAGGAAACCGGCGAGAAACGCTTCCAGATCAACGCGCAGAACTGCGTGCACTGCAAAACCTGCGACATCAAAGACCCGTCGCAAAACATCACCTGGGTGACCCCGGAAGGTGCCGGCGGCCCGACTTACCCGAACATGTAAGTCAAAACGTGAACACCGTGCTTTTGATCTAAGGGCCCCCTTAAACCACGCTGGCCGAGCGCAGGTTTTGCGCAGTGGGTAACCCGGCAGGACGCCGGGTTAGCCGCGACACGGCCAAGGATGGCCGATCGCGGAGGCCCACGGCGTAAGGCCGCAACCTTATGTGGCCGTGATCGCAGCAATGGATAGAATTGCTGAACGACAGCGCGGCGTCATTGAGCTTTTAAAGATCAAAAGATCGCGAGCAAGCTCGCTCCTACAAAAATAGGGGGGTTAACACGCCGCGTTTTCATGCCCCGGGCTGCGTTCAAAGTAGCGTTTGTATTCGCGACTGAACTGCGAAGCACTCTGGTAGCCCACCCGTTCAGCTACTTGCGCCACCCCCAGTCGCTCACTCAATAACAACTGCTGAGCCCGTAACAGGCGCAACCGCTTGAGATACTGCACCGGCGACAGCAGCGTGCTGCGCTTGAAATGCTCATGGAAGGTGGACGCGCTCATGTTGGCGCAACGCGCCAGCGTTTCTACATTCAACGGCTCGGCAAAGTGCGCGTGCAAGTGGTTGAGCGAAGCCGCCACTCGGGCAAATTGGCCTTGCTGCTCGACCAGCGCCCGCAATACGCTTGCCTGCGGCCCCCGCAAGGCAGCAAACAAGACTTCGCGCAAGCGTGCCTTGCCCAATATTCGACATGCCAGCGGGTCATGCAAGCAGCGCAGTAACCGCTCGACCGCCTGGCGCATGTCGTCATCCAGCACGGCCGAGGTCATCGACTCCGGTGTTTGCGCCACCGAGCTGCACGCCGGGTCCAGGCCCATCGCCAGCACCAGTTCGCCCAGCACAGCCCGGTCAATGCTGATCGCCACGCCCAACAGCGGCACCTCTTCGCAGGCGAAGGTTTCACACTCAAAGGGCACGGACAAGGCTTGTACCAAGTAATGCCCCGCGCCGTACTCCAGGGTACGCGGCCCCAAATACGCCAGCTTGCTGCCTTGGGCAATGACCATCAGGCTGGGCTCGTAAATTTGCGGCATACGGGCCACTTGATTACACGCCGACACCACGCGCACTTCGGGCAACAAGGTCGGCACAAAACCGGTTTTTGACGCCAGCGGCCGAATCAACGAAACCAGCGTGGCGTTTTCGTCACGATGACGGGTCAATAACATGAAAACATCTTCACAAGAGGAATAGACAGGTACATCTTCTCAGAAATGAAGGCTAGAGCGACAGCAGGCCCGAGACTTCGGACGAATAGGCATAACAGGCGGAGGAATTGTCATAGTCCCGCAACCTGTACCGGCGCAAAATTGCACCCTGTTCACCGTTAACGCTCCACGAGGCTCACCATGTCCAGCACCACCTATAACGCTATCGGCTATGCCGCCCAAACTGCCAGCGCACCGTTGGCTCCAATGCAATTCAACCGTCGCGCCCCGCGCCCGGATGACGTGGCTATCGAAGTACTGTATTGCGGTGTTTGCCACTCGGACATTCACCAGGCGCGTAACGAGTGGGGGTTTGCCGTTTACCCGGTGATGCCCGGCCACGAAATCGTCGGCAAAGTCACCGCCATTGGCGACAAGGTTACCAAGCACAAGGTCGGCGACCTGGTGGGTGTCGGCTGCATGGTCGACTCCTGCCGCGAGTGTTCGGCCTGTAAAGAAGACCTGGAGCAATACTGCCTCGAAGGTTCAACCATGACCTACTGCACGCCAGACCGGGTCGATGGCACCAACACCATGGGCGGTTACTCCGACAGCATCGTGGTCAGCGAACACTTCGTGCTGAGCATCCCGGACAACCTCGACCCGGCCAGCGCCGCGCCCCTGCTATGCGCCGGCATCACCACTTACTCTCCGCTGCAACACTACGGTGTTGAGCCCGGCGACAAAGTCGGCATTTTGGGCATGGGCGGCCTGGGCCATATGGGCATCAAGTTTGCCAAGGCCATGGGGGCAGAAGTCACGTTGTTCACCCGCTCGGCCGCCAAGGCCGAAGAGGCGTTCAAGCAAGGTGCTGACCACGTGATCGTGTCCACTGACCCTGAGCAGATGAAAGCCGCCGCAGACCGCTTCGACTTCCTGCTGGACACCATTCCGGTCCCGCACGACCTGAACCCCTACCTCGAAACCCTGCGCTATGACGGCGTTCACATTCTGGTAGGCCTGATCGAACCGGTTGACCCGGCCTTGAACGCCTTCAACCTGGTGTTCAAACGCCGCGTGCTGGCGGGCTCGCTGATTGGCGGCATTGCTGAAACCCAGGAAATGCTCGACTTCAGCGCAGCCAACGGCATTACCTGCGATATCGAAATGCTCGACATCAAACACATCAACGAAGCCTTTGAGCGCGTGGTCAAAGGCGATGTGAAATACCGCTTTGTCATCGACATGAAGACGTTGAAGCGTTAAGAGCAGCCGCAAGCTTGAAGCTTACAACTGGCTGCCCGCTGCTGCGCGGTAGCCCAGTTCTGCCGAGATCTGTTGTGCCGCTTGGGTAATGACCGGGATCAACCCGGTCATTTTCTCCAACGACATATAAGGCACCGTACTGGCAATACTGATCGCGGCCACGATGTGCCGGCTCGCATCACGAATGGGGGCCGCCACGCAGCGGATAGACGGTTCGTTATCCTCCAGGTCAAACGCATACCCCCCCGCCACATAGTCGCGCATCCGGGCTTCAAATACCTCCCAGGTCACTTCCTCATGGTCAGGCCATAACGGGTTTTTGCCGTCTGCCGGGTGACAAACCTCATACAAGCGCTGCCACTCTGCCACTGATGCATCCAACAACATGGCCTTGCCAATACCGGTACGCGCCAACGGCATGCGATGGCCTACCCGCGAACGCATTTCCGGGCCGTTACGTCCCGGCGTCTTGTGCAGGTACAGCACTTCACCGCCCTCTCGAATCGCCAAATGAATGGTGTCACCGGTCAGCACCGAAAGCTGGTCAAGGTAAGGCTGCGCCAAGGTCACCAGCGGCAACTCTTCGCGCGCCTGAAACCCCAGTTCAATCAACTTGGGCCCCAGCAAGTAGCCGACTTTGGGCAACACCCGCAGGTAACGCTCATCCACCAGGCAACTGGCCAGGCGATGGGTGGTGCTGCGCGTGGTGCCAATGACCCGGGCAATGTCTTTAAGGTCACGGGCACCGTTGGCCACCGCGTGCACCACTGCCAGCCCGCGTAACAGCGTTTGCGTGCCGGTGGGTGGGGTTTTCGTGGAGTCGTCCTGCATAACCAGCCTTTGCATTGTGGGAGGAGAACCGGGCGGCATTATGGTCGCCCGGCTGGCCGAGTTCTACAGTTCGATCCGTTCCACCTTCCCGACCAGCAGGATGTAGGACAGCGCGCCGAGCAACGCCAGCACCGAAATGTAGGTGATCGCCGGCGCAAATGAGTCACCGCTGGCCAGGAAGCCAATCACAATGGGCGTGGCGATGGCAGACAGGTTGCCGATAAAGTTGAACACGCCGCCTGTCAGCCCCAGCAACCGCGCAGGGGCCAGTGTCGATACCAGTGACCAGGTAATCGAAGCCAGACCGTTGCCGAAGAATGCCAGTGCCAGGAACGCAATGACCAGCGGCGTCGAGTCCACAAAGTTCGCCCCGATGATGGAGGTCGAAATCAGCAAGCCGCCAATGATCGGTAACTTGCGTGCAAAACCGACAGAGTAACCGCGACGGATCAACCAGTCAGAGAAGAACCCCGAGCAGAGCACACCGACGAACGCGGCCAGAAACGGCAGCGAGGCCAGCAACCCGGACTTGATAAAGTCCATGCCCCGGTATTTCACCAGGTACGTCGGGAACCACGTCAGGAAGAACCACAGCGTGGAGTTCAGGCAAAACTGCCCCAAGTAAATGCCCCACAGCTTGCGCTGGGACAAGACAATCCCCAAGTCCATCCAACTGAACGGCGCTTTGTCTTTGGCCGCCTGGTTCTGAATATCCACCAGCCCGCCGCCTTCGCTGATCAGGTCGATTTCAGCCTGGTTGGTGCCCTTGAAATCACGCGGTTCGCGGTACACCGCGTACCAGATCCCGGCCCAGATAATGCCCACCGCACCGGTGCAGATAAACACCATGTGCCAGCCCCAGTGATGCTGTAACCAGGCCAGAACCGGCGTCAGAAATGCCAGCCCGACAAATTGCCCGGAGGTGTAGAAACCGATGGCGGTGGCCCGCTCACGCTCGGGAAACCAGGTGGTCACCACGCGGCTGTTGATCGGATACGCCGGGGCTTCCAGCGCGCCCACAGCCATGCGCAGTACAAACAGCGCAATAAAGCTGGCGGCAAAACCCAGCATAACGGTAGCGACCGACCACAGCAGCAAGGCAACGCTGTAAAGAATGCGCGGAGGCACACGGTCAACCAGCCAGCCACCGGGAATTTGCATGGCAGCGTAAGTCCAGCCGAACGCCGAGAAAATCAGCCCGACATGGATGGGATCGATGCCCAGGTCACTGGTCAACGCGGGGGCGGCGATCGACAGGTTACTGCGGTCCAGATAGTTGATCACAACGGTGATAAACAGCAGGACCATGATGAAAAAACGTTTACGACTGGGCGCCACCAAGGGCGCCTGAGCGGCAGTGTTTACTGATGACATGGGAACATGCCTCTTTTTTATGGTTATTGAGGACGTTAAATCCGTAGTCGTTGCCGAAGGCGACGCCCGATCAGCGAAGCTGATCGCAAGTCCTGAGGTCCCGTTTCAAGAGGCAGGTCCCGCTACCTGAACTTACGACGACTTCGTCGCCGGCCGCCGCTTTCGGCAGTTACTACGTGCGAGGGGGACTTACCACTCGGCAAAGCTACCGTCAGCGTGACGCCAGATCGGGTTGCGCCAGCGGTGACCGACCACGGCACGTTCGCGCACGTACTCTTCGTTGATTTCAATCCCCAAGCCCGGGCCATTCGGGATTTTGACGAAACCTTTGTCGTAATCGAAAACAGCCGGGTCTTTGACGTAATCCAGCAAGTCGTTGCTTTCGTTGTAATGGATGCCCAGGCTTTGCTCCTGGATAAAGGCGTTGTAGCAAACCGCATCCAGTTGCAGGCACGCCGCCAGTGCAATCGGACCCAGCGGGCAATGCAGCGCCAGCGCAACGTCATAGGCCTCAGCCATGTTGGCGATCTTGCGGGTTTCGGTGATGCCGCCGGCGTGGGACGCATCGGGCTGGATGATGTCGACATACCCTTCGCTGAGCACGCGTTTGAAGTCCCAACGTGAGAACAGGCGCTCACCCAGTGCAATCGGGGTACTGGTCAGCGGTGCCAGTTCCTTGAGGGCTTCGTAGTTTTCACTCAACACCGGCTCTTCAATAAACATCAGCTTGTACGGGTCCAGCTCTTTCATCAGCACTTTGGCCATGGGCTTGTGCACACGGCCGTGGAAGTCCACACCGATACCCACGTTCGGGCCAACGGCATCGCGCACAGCCGCCACGTTAGCCAGTGCCAAATCGACTTTTTCAAAACTGTCGACGAACTGCAGCTCTTCGGTACCGTTCATTTTGACCGCGGTAAAACCCCGGCTTACCGCTTCCATGGCCGCTTTGGCCGTGTCGGCCGGGCGGTCGCCGCCGATCCAGGAGTACACGCGAATCTTGTCGCGCACTTGCCCGCCCAGCAGGTCGCTGACCGAAACCCCCAGCGCTTTGCCCTTGATGTCCCACAACGCCTGGTCGATACCGGCCAACGCGCTCATGTGCACCGCGCCGCCCCGGTAGAAACCGCCACGGTACAGCACGGTCCAGATGTCTTCGATGTTGCGCGGGTCTTTGCCGATCAGGTAATCGGACAATTCCTCAACGGCAGCCGCCACGGTGTGAGCGCGGCCTTCTACCACAGGCTCGCCCCAGCCGGTCACGCCCTCGTCCGTCTCAACTTTAAGGAAGAGCCAGCGTGGTGGAACCAGGTACGTTGTGAGTTTGGTAATTTTCATCGTGTTTTCTCTCTTGTTCGATGGGGCGCCGCAGCGCCGGTCAGTCGACTTAGCGCCGGGCGTTCCACGCCTGTACATAGGCCTTGGCACGAATGGCCACGTCTTGAGGGCTCATACCGGGTTTGAACAACCCCGAACCCAAGCCGAAACCGGACACGCCGGCATCCATAAACACCTGCATGTTGTCCGGGGTGATCCCGCCCACCGGGATCAATAAAGTGCCCGCCGGCAATACCGCCAGCCAGGCCTTGACCACCGCCGGGCCCATTTGCTCGGCCGGGAACATTTTCAGCACATCAGCCCCTTCGGCCAGCGCGGAAAACGCTTCGGTCGGCGTGGCCACACCCGGCGACAGGTACAAGCCTGCCGCCTTGGCGGCGCGCAGCACGTTGGGATCGCTGTGGGGCATCACAATGACCTGACCGCCGGCGGCCTTGACCAGGTTCACTTGCTCAGGCGTCAACACCGTGCCCGCACCGACCAGGCAGTCGGCAGGCAGCGCGTCGCGCAAAATACGGATACTTTCGTAAGGTTGCGGCGAGTTCAGGGGCACTTCGAGGGTACGAAAACCCGCGTCATACAACACTGTACCGATGGCCAAAGCCTCTTGCGGATGCAAGCCGCGAAGAATCGCGATCAGTCCGTTTTGTGCCAATGCTTGCTTGAGCATGTCAGCTTTCCCTTTGAGTGTATTGAAGTAACCCGGCGGCATGAGCCAGGTGCCATAAACCCTGCTCAGTGGCCTGTTCTGCCAGGCGCACATGCGCGAACCCACAGAGCGTCAGCGCTCGCTGATAGCGGTCGCAGAGCTGGGCGTTGCCGATAAGGATGATGGTGGGCAAGGGCTGATCACCGCGCCGATCGCGCAACAGGGCACCCAATGCCGACAGTTCGTGACCAATCAGCAGGCCTGACACATAGTCAGGCTGCTGTACGGCATTCAGTTGCCCGGTGAGGCTCAGGGTGCGCGCACTGAACAGTGTCGACAGCAGCCCTGCCCGACCGTCAGGCGACAGGGCCACCCCCACGCCGTGCTCGAACGCCGCAGCGTCGAACTGTGCAGTTGCTTGTTGCGTACGGGCCAGAATGGTGTGTTCAGACACAGCGGCATAGACCTCGCCGGTCATGAACGTATCGAAATGCACCAGCGTGGCATCCTGAACTTGCACCCATTTAGAGTGGCTGCCAGGTAAACCGATCAAGCAATCATTGAGGTCCAGATGGCGGTGCAGCACGCCCAGCACCTGGGTTTCTTCACCGCGCATGACATTGGGCAATGTGGAATGCTGAATCACGCCCGGCACGATATGCACGTCTACGCCCTGAATGCTGCGCACCGTTTGCAGGGCCGAACTCAAGGCATCGAGGCTGGCCGGGGTCTGGCGATAAGGCGCTTCGCGCCAACCCTGAGCGCTGCCCACCATGCCACAGGCAATCACGGCAATGCCGGGGTGTGCCGCCAGCCAGTCACCGCAGGCCTCATCGAACGCCAGTTCAAAACCATCAGCACACACCTGCCCCGCGATTTCACGCGGCGTGCTCGGCAACCGCATGATGCCGCACGCCAACGAGCGCACGCTCAGCACACGCCCAGAAGGGCCGAGTAAATAAGCCCGAAGGGACGTAGTTCCCCAATCGAGCGCGATCAATTGCGCCTGCATGGCTTCACCTGTTCTGTTTTTGATAGTGAATGCTGTAAGTCAGTGCGGGCGACTATAAACCTGAGGCGAGATAAATCTCAATATATAAATACGCAACCCATATATAGGGATTTAAGTCGGAAAATATCATTCTGTAGGCGTGAGTTGGCTTCACGGATGTTCGCAGTCAAAAACGCGTGAGCACGCTCAGGCAGGCCGGCGCTTCAGGGGGTTTCAGTCGGGCTCGGGGCCGATGGGGAAGAATTGGCCGCTGCTCCACACGCCCAGCCAGGGCTGGCCATCGATGGGGCGGGAGACGGCCAGGTCGATCAGTTGGTAGAACACGTTGCGGTGAATCAGCGCTTCGAGGTTGCGGCGAACCCCCAGGTAAGGGGCTGGGGCCTGGGTTACAGGGTCGATCTCAACGCGCAAGGGGTGTTCGCTGCCCGCCATGATCACCTCATCCACGTTCGTGGTGAAGCACAGCACTTGCTGTTCACCCTGCCCTTCGACTGACAGCGTTACTGCAACAAACGGCGCATCATCGACGACGATGCCGACCTTTTCCACCGGCGTGATCAGAAAATAATCATCACCGTCGCGGCGGAGGATGGTTGAAAACAGTTTGACCATCGGTTTGCGACCAATCGGGGTACCCATATAGAACCAGGTACCGTCACGGGCGATGCGCATATCGATATCACCGCAGAACGGCGTATCCCACAGGTGAACCGGCGGCAGGCCTTTGTCGGCTTTGGGGATTTGCGCCAACAGGTTACTGACGTCAACCGGCTCACTCATGCTGCTCTCCTTGAATCATTGATCACTCAAACCTATCAAGCTGCGCGCGTACTTCGCCAACGGCGGGCCGATCAGGTCCGCAGGCTTATTGTCATGGAACGTCAGCAAACCACCGCGGCTGCGGATAGTCGCGGTATCGATCAAATACTGGGTACTGGTCTCGATCAGCATGACCTGGATCACACCACTGTCGATGCCCAGGCGACTGATCTCTTCCTGATCGAGCCATTCATCGCTGTTACCAATGCGGTCATCGGCTTTGGCAAACCGCGTGTACAGCACGTAGTGCGCACCAAAACCACGGGCATCGCTCATGGCCTGATCAAGCCCCACCGGCGCTTTGGCGCGGCGCACCATCGGGAAATACTCGACAAAACCGTTGAAGGCCTCTTCGGCCACCACATTGGGACGCACGTAAGGATCGCCAATCGGTGCAAACGGCCCTTGGGCAATGTAAATAAAGGAGTCAGGCTGGATGCGCAGCGAGTTGCTGCGCCGCGTGCTGCTGTGATCCAGCAGCCCGGCATCGCTCAGTTGATAGCGCGCGCCCTCGCCCAGATCACTGACGGTCATGCAGCCGCCCAACACCAGAACGCCCAGCATGATTAACAGACTACGCATACCGCCCCCCATAACCGGCGACAGAAAGCCGACGAATAACCGCGTAATGCAGTTTGCGCGCCAAGTCGACGGACACCTTACCCGCCGATCACTTTCATGACCGTCGCCCCCCCCGAGAAGGCGACTTCCTGCTTGTCGCCCAAGGCTTTCATCAGCATGCCTTGCAGCGCAGGCAACGCTTCGTGGCGGGGTTTATTCAGCAGATCGCCCACATAATGGCGGTTGCTGGAGGACAAGCAACCGTGCAACCAACCCGTGGAAGACAGGCGCAAGCGCGAACAGGTTCGGCAAAATGGCACGCTTTCGTTGGCAATCACGCCAAAATACCCACGGCCGGGAATCTCATAGCGCACAGCGGTGGCGTCAATCGGCGCATCGGCTTGCAGGTACTCATAACGCTCGCCAATCAGAGCCAACAATTGTTGCAGGCTGACAAATTGCTGCAGGAAGGCGTTGCCGTCATTGGCCAGATGGCCCATGCGCATCAACTCGATAAAGCGCAACTCAAAGCCTCGCTCCAGGCAGTAGTCCAGCAAGGGCATGACCTGATCCAGGTTCTGCCCGCGCAACGGCACCATATTGACCTTAACCTTTATGCCCGCCGCGCTGGCGAGATCCAGACCGGCCAACACCGTGGGCAAATCGCCGCTACGGGCAATGGCACGAAATGCTTCAGGGTTCAGGGTATCGAGGGAGACGTTGAGGCGACGAATGCCCGCCTCGAGCAGCAAGGGCAGCTTGCGCGTGAGCAACTGGCCATTGGTCGTCAGGCTGATATCACTCAAACCCAGTTGGCCGACTGCTCGCATAAAGGTTTCAAGCTTGGGGCTGACCAGCGGTTCGCCGCCGGTGATGCGCAAGCGTTCGATGCCGGCGGCTTCAATCAGGTAGGCCACACCACGCACCATCGCTTCGGCCGACAACTCGTCCTGCGCCGCGACCAGCCGTTTGCCGTTCGGCACGCAATAGGTGCAGGCGTAATTACAAGCTGAGGTCAGACTGATACGCAAATTACGAAAACGTCTGCCTTGGCGGTCAACAATCATGGGCGACTCCGGTGTGAGGGGCAAAGAGCCAGACAGGATTCGATTGGGTCATCCTGCCCTGGCGTGGCTCACGCCTGAAATATAGGCCTCATAGCCTGGTGCCACAACCGCACCCGCCTGTCGTTATTCAGCGGGCGGGGTGTCAGTGTCACGTTTGCGCTTGTTCCCCATGCGCACACCAATGTCCATCAGAAACTGGAAAAAACCTTCCTGATCTTCCAGTACGTTGCTCCAAAACGGTGAGTGGTACAGCGCAACAGCGCCGTGCACCAAGGCCCAGGCGGCGCAGTAATGGAAGTACGGCGGCACGTCTTCGAGCTTGCCTTCACTGATACGCCCCTTGATCAACAAGGTCAGGCGCTCAAAGTTGGAAGCGCGAATCCGGTGCAACTCTTCAACCATTTCCGGGACTTGATTGCCCTTGACGACTTTTTCTTCAAGTCGATCAAACAGCCGGTAGCGCTGGGGATCACGCATGCGAAATTCAAAATAGGCACGGGACAGCGCCTCTTTATCCTTATCAACATCGGCGGAATGCAGCAGCTCATTCAAGTCACGCTCGTAGTCGAGCATCAGGCGCAGGTAAATTTCGGCCTTGGATTTGAAGTGCTTATAGATCGTCCCTTTGCCAATACCCACGGCATCAGCAATCATCTCGACGGTGACGCTGTCTTCACCTTGATCGAGAAACAGCTTGAGCGCGGTATCGAGAATTTCTTGCTCACGGCGACGAAACTCACGGACCTTACGGGGTTCTTTATGCATAAGAAAAGGTCTGTAGGGGTCAAAATAGAAGCGCAGTATTATGCATCAGTCACGCCAAATTGCACGGATCATCCTGATTATCGATGAGCGCCGTTTAATTTCAGCGCACTGCATGAGCACTCAAACGAATAACTGACATTCCAAATCTGTTTAAAAAACGAACAGCCTTGACTGGACGTTCGACAAACCTGGCCAATACTCAAGAAATCGGCACAACACCTCCCCCAAGTGCTGCGCCGGTGACGGCAACAATGGACTGTCGCCCTTTGTTTTACTCCTAATGGTCTTAACCCGGGTTCCCCAGAGTCCGGGTTTTTTTTGCCCAGTGGTTTCGTAGCCGTTGCCGAAGCGACGTTCGCCGGTAAAGCCGACGCAAGCCAGGCAATGGCGATGTAATCGATGCCTTAATGCCTTCACTTGCGTGACCGCTTCGCACTTGAACGTCGTCTGCGGCGACGACTACAGAGTCATCTAACCCGCGCCAGCGTGAACAGGCGCTTGAAATTGTCTGTGGTCTGCTCGGCCAACCGTTCGTAAGGCACACCGCGCAACATGGCCAGATATTCCGCCACTTCGCGCACGTATTGCGGCAGGTTCGGCTTGCCACGGTAAGGAATCGGGGCCAGGTAGGGAGAATCCGTCTCGACCAACAGGCGATCGGCGGGCACTTGCCGGGCCACGTCGCGCAACGCATCGGCATTACGAAACGTCACGATGCCCGACAACGAGATGTAATAGCCCATGTCCAGCGCCGCCTTGGCCATATCCCAATCTTCGGTGAAGCAGTGCAGTACGCCCGCATTGGGTAGCGCCGCATCGCGCAGCAACGCCAACGTATCGGCGCGCGCGCCTCGCGTGTGGATCACCACAGGCTTGCCGGTTTGCTCGGCAGCTTGCAGGTGCACCCGAAACGACAGTTGTTGCAACTCGGCTGCTTCTGGCTCGTAGTGATAATCCAGGCCGGTTTCGCCAATCGCCACCACGTGCGGGTGATTCAGCTCGGTCAGCAGCCAGTCCAGCGCAGGTGCCGCCCCCGGTTGAACGTCAAGCGGGTGCACCCCCACCGAACAATCCACATCGGCGTAACGCGCTGTCAGGCCTTTGACATCGGCGGCGTTGTCGGCGCTTACGCCAATACACAAAAAATGCCCGACACCGCGCAAACGCGCAGCCTCAAGGGCCGCATCCAGCGAACCGTCGTGAGCACTCAGGTCCAGACGGTCGAGGTGGCAATGGGAGTCAACCAACATACAAAAATCACCTGCTTAACAATATCAGTCCAATCAGCGCGGGCCGGGCAGGCTTGCCCATTGCACCAGAAGCGCTTCGAGCAAGAGCACACGGTTGAGGTTGGCCTTGCCCAAGACCTTCTGACGCTGGGCCAAAATCCAGTCCTGAATGCTCATGACCTTGCTCTGCGGGGTTTTCTGCGCCAGGTACTGCAGCACTTTGCGCATGTCTTCAAGCCCCAGCCCGGCGTCATCCTGCGTCAACTGATAACGCAGGATCAGGTTCGACCAGTCGCAAAACCAGTCGAACAACAGCAGCAGCGGGATCGCGTTCCAGCTCTCTGCCAACTGCGTTGCTGAAACCTCACGCTTGAGCAGCTTTTTAACGCCCTCCACCACCGCCGCTCGCTGCTCGCGTACGCCCTGAGTGTGCAGTTTGACCGCGACCAGTGGCGAACCGGCGGCCAGGGTCAACAGTTCTGCACGCTCACTGGCACCGCACTCCGGCAAGGCCTTCGCCAGCCACTCAAGGCTCAGTGCCTCGCTCGGCAACGGGCAGGCTTGCTGCACACAACGGCTGCGAATGGTCGGCAATAAACGGCTCGATTGATGGCTGACCAGCAACAAAATGGTGTTGCCGGACGGCTCCTCAAGGCTTTTAAGCAAGGCGTTGGCCGCGTTGATGTTCATGGCCTCGACCGGCTCGACCAATACCACTTTACGCCCACCCAACTGCGCGGTTTGTACCACGAAGCTGACCAGCTCGCGCACCTGGTCGACCTTGATGGCCTTGTCCGCCTCTTCAGGCTCAAGGATGTAATTGTCCGGGTGACTGCCCGCCGCCAGCAACATGCAGGACTTACACACCCCGCACGCCTCAAGCCCCGCTGGCTGCTTGCACAGCAAACTGGCCATCAGGCGCTCAGCCAGCGCGCGCTTGCCTATGCCGGCGGGGCCATGCAGCAAGTAAGCATGCGCATGGTGGGTACGACCGGCCATTTGCTGCCACAGGCTGTCTTGCCACGGATAAACCTCAGCCACGGTAAAGGCTCAACAATTCGGGCAGCAATGCATCCAACTGCCCCTGCACCTGCTCCAGGGTTAGCGCCGCATCAACCAGGCGATAACGCTCGGGGGCCGCTTGGGCACGGGCCAAGTAGGTGCTGCGCACAGCGTCGAAGAAGGTTCGGCCTTCCTGCTCGAAACGGTCCAGACGGCCACGGGCACTGGCGCGTGCCATGCCCACTTCAATGGGCAAATCAAACACCAGCGTCAGGTCAGGGCGCAACGCGCCTTGCACAAACGATTCCAGGGTAGCGATCCGCGCCTGAGACAACCCACGGCCACCGCCCTGATAGGCGTAAGTGGCATCTGTAAAGCGATCGCACAGCACAACGGCACCTCGGCTCAGCGCCGGGCGAATCACCCCGGCCAAATGCTGTGCACGCGCAGCAAACACCAAGAGCAGCTCGGTGTCGGCACACATGGCCTCATCGCTGGGTGCCAGCAGCAATTCACGTATACGCTCGGCCAGCGGCGTGCCACCCGGCTCGCGGGTCAACACCACATCAATGCCCGCGGCACGCAGGCGCTCGGCCAGGTATTCACGGTTCGTGCTTTTGCCCGCGCCTTCGGGGCCTTCCAGAGTAATAAACAAGCCAGTCACAGGCAGCAATCCTTAATCAGTGTCATTGCGGGCCTTGCGGCAACGCCGGGGACGGTGCCGGGTCAGCAGCAGGTGCTGGCGCGGGACTCGAGCGGTAGTCGGCGCGGCGCTTGAGCTGGAATTGACGCACGGCAGCGTTGTGCGCATCCAGATCATCGGAAAACGTGTGGCTGCCGTCCCCCTTCGCCACAAAATACAAGCTAGTTCCGCTCACCGGATGCAGCGCGGCATGAATGGCTTCACGCCCGACCATCGCAATAGGTGTGGGTGGCAGCCCAGGGATGGTGTAGGTGTTGTAGGGCGTGGGCGCGCGCAAATGGGCCCGGGTCAATTTGCCGGTGTACTGTTCACCCAGGCCATAAATGACTGTCGGATCCGTTTGCAGCGGCATACCGATTTTCATGCGTCGTACAAAAACGCCAGCAATTTCCCCACGCTCCTGAGGCACACCGGTTTCTTTCTCAACCAGAGAGGCCATGATCAGCGCTTGATACGGGGTGGCATAGGGCAGATCTGGCGCGCGTTCTTCCCACTCTTGTGCCAGTACTTTCGCCAGGCGATTGTAGGCCTTGTCCAGTAACTGGGCATCGGTCATACCGCGCACAAAACGGTAGGTATCGGGAAAGAAACGGCCTTCGGGAAACTCGCCCGCATGGCCAAGTTTAGCCATGACTTCACTGTCGCTGAGGCCGTCGAGGGTCTGTTCGATTTTTTCGTGGCGGGCCAGCGCACTGCGCACCTGACGGAAGTTCCAGCCTTCAACCAGGGTCAGGCTGTATTGCACCACTTCGCCCCGCTGCCACAGGCCGATCAGTGATTGGGCGGTCATGCCGGGCGTCATGCGGTATTCGCCGCTGTGCAGGGGCTCGCCGTCGAGGTTGAATCGCCAGTACAGGCGCAGCCAGAAGGCATCATCGAGCGTGCCATCCGCTTCCAGGCGATTGAATGTGCCCGTCGGCGTGGCCCCTGGCGGCACATCGAGCAAGCGCTCTTGCGTCAGGTTAAGCGGTTGCTCCAGCGCTGAGTTGACTTTCCAGGCTCCAGCAGCCAACGCCAAGCCAGCCAGCACCAGGCAGGCCTCCAGCAGCACCAAGAATTTACGTTTCACGAATCAGACATCCAATAAGGTGCGAGCAATGCCTTGCAGTTTACGGGTGAGCGGCCCTACCGGCCAGCTTCGCTCGGTAAATGCACACACGGGCCAGATGCCGTACACGCTGTTACAGAGGAACAGTTCGTCTGCCTGCTGCAACTGCGCCAGGCTGATATCCGTGACCTGACAGGCAATGCCCAGGCGCTCGGCCTCGGCTATCAACGCTGCGCGCATCACACCCGCCACACCACAGCGGCTCAGGTCAGCGGTGCTCAACGCCCCGTCCTTGACCACGAACAGGTTGCTGAACACCCCTTCAATCACTCGGCCCGACATGTCGCGCATCAAGCCCTCGGCGTAAGCCGGGTCTTGCCATTCTGAGCGCGCGATCACTTGCTCCAGTCGATTGAGGTGCTTAAGCCCGGCCAGCAAGGGCTGCTCGGCCAAACGCGTGGCACAGTCAAACAGCCGAACCCCCTGCACGGCGTTAGCCTCTGGGTAGACAACTGGCGGACTGGCCTGAAGAATTCTTCGAGGCTGAGCCTCGGAGGATGGTGCATACCCGCGCTGGCTATCGCCTCGCGTGAGGATGAGCTTGAGCACGCCCTCACCCATCGCTTGCGCATAAGCCAGCAGTTCGCCGCGGATCAACGACTGATCCGCAACGATCGCCAGCCGGGAACAACCAGCTGCCAGACGCCGCAGGTGCAACTCCAGCAGCAACGGCTGGCCGGCCTTGACGGCGATGGTCTCGAACAAACCATCGCCATAGGCCAGCCCACGGTCTTTAAGCGACGACAGGGCGTGCGCCGGCTGACCGTCGACCCAGCTTTGCATCACTCGGCAAACCGGCGGAAAACCAGCGAACCATTCGTGCCACCAAAACCGAACGAGTTGGACAGCACCACATCAATCGGCATTTCTCGCGCCGTGTGGGGCACAAAGTCCAGGTCGCACCCTTCGTCGGGCTCGTCGAGGTTGGTGGTCGGCGGAGCAATCTGGCTGTTGATCGCCAGCACACTGAAGATCGCCTCAACTGCGCCCGCCGCACCCAACAAGTGGCCGGTCATGGATTTGGTCGAGCTCACCGCCAGTTTGTAAGCGTGATCGCCAAACACCGACTTGATCGCGGACACTTCAGCCAGGTCGCCCGCCGGCGTCGAGGTGCCATGAGCATTGATGTACTGCACCTGATCCGGGTTGATCTTCGCATCGCGCAAGGCGTTGGTGATGCAACGGGCAGCCCCGGCACCGTCTGACGGCGGCGAAGTCATGTGGTAAGCATCGCCACTCATGCCAAAACCGATCAACTCAGCGTAGATCGTTGCACCACGCGCTTTGGCGTGTTCAAGCTCTTCAAGCACCAGCGCACCGGCACCATCGGACAGTACGAAACCGTCTCGGCCTTTGTCCCACGGACGGCTGGCACGGGTCGGGTCGTCATTGCGGGTCGACAGTGCGCGAGAAGCGCCAAAGCCGCCCATGCCCAAGCCGCATGCGGCCATTTCCGCACCGCCGGCAATCATCACGTCGGCTTCGCCGTAGGCAATGTTGCGCGCGGCCATGCCAATGCAGTGAGTCCCCGTGGTACAGGCGGTGGCAATGGCGTAGTTGGGGCCCTGCGTACCCAAGTGGATAGACAGAAACCCGGAAATCATATTGATGATCGAGCCCGGCACAAAGAACGGAGAGATCCGTCGAGGCCCTTGCTCGTGCAGGGTACGGCTGGTTTCTTCGATATTGGTCAACCCGCCAATACCCGACCCCATCGCCACACCGATGCGTTCACGGTTGGCATCCGTGACTTCCAGCCCGGCATTGCGAACCGCCTGAAAACCAGCCGCCAGGCCGTACTGAATAAACAGATCAAGCTTGCGGGCCTCTTTGACGGAGAGGTAATCCTCAACATTGAAGCCCTGTACCGAGCCGCCAAAACGGGTGGAATAGGCAGAAAGATCCGTGTGTTCGATCAGACCAATACCACTTCGGCCTGCCAGAATGCCTTGCCAGGTGCTGGGTACATCGGCACCCAGTGGCGACAACATCCCCATACCGGTGACTACGACGCGTCTACGCGACACAGCACTCTCCTTTTTCTATTGACGACACTTTGCATCACACCTAAAGAAAAAACCGCACGCCAGAGCGGCAGTGCGGTTTTTCCAGGACAGCGAGCAACGATTACAAACTATTACGCCTGGTGGGCAGTAACGTAATCGATAGCGGCTTGTACAGTAGTGATCTTTTCAGCTTCTTCGTCAGGAATCTCAGTCTCGAATTCCTCTTCCAGAGCCATCACAAGCTCAACGGTGTCAAGGGAGTCGGCACCCAGGTCTTCTACGAAGGAAGCAGTGTTTACTACTTCTTCTTCTTTAACGCCCAGTTGCTCGGCAACGATTTTCTTGACGCGTTCTTCGATGGTGCTCATACCTTGTTTTCACTCCTAATGGACAAATTCAGGCAGCTGGCCAGTGAGCAAGTGTATCGAAAGACTTTTCAGCTTTTCAACTGAAAGCTTTGCACTCACCCCCCAACAACCCTCTGCCTATAAATAGATTGCAGCTTTATAACGGATTTTAGACAGCTCGTATGACATTTTTTTGAAGCAATCCGTCACATTTACATGTACATCCCGCCGTTGACCGGGATTGTAGCCCCCGTCACGTAGGCTGCACCGTCTGATGCCAGGAAAGCGACCACGCTCGCGATCTCTTGAGCCTGGCCCAAACGGCCCAGCGGAATCTGTGCCTGCAAGGCTTCACGCTGCGCCTCTGGCAACTCACGGGTCATATCAGTGTCAATAAACCCCGGCGCTACCGAGTTCACAGTGATCGAGCGCGAACCCACTTCACGTGCCAATGCGCGGCTGAAACCTTCAAGGCCGGCCTTGGCGGCGGCATAGTTTACTTGGCCTGCGTTGCCCATGGCACCCACAACAGAGCCAATACTGATAATTCGTCCCCAACGCGCCTTGGTCATGCCACGCAAAACACCCTTGGAGAGGCGGAACAGACTGTTCAGGTTGGTATCGACGACATCATGCCATTCGTCATCTTTCATGCGCATCATCAGATTATCGCGGGTGATACCGGCATTATTGACCAAAATGGCCGGTGCCCCGAATTGCTCCTGAATGCTCGCCAACACCGCAGCAACCGATTCGTCGCGGGTGACATTGAGTTCCATGCCAGTGCCCTGAATACCGTTTTCTTTCAGGGTGGCAGCAATACGCTCGGCACCTGAAGCCGACGTAGCGGTGCCGATGACAATGGCACCCTGACGACCCAACTCCAATGCGATCGCCTGGCCAATACCACGGCTGGCACCTGTTACCAGTGCAACTTTACCTTGCAAGCTCATGCTGGTTTTTCCTTGTTCAGACCAGTGCCAAACGCGCAGCGGCGAAGGCATCCGGGGTATTCAAATTGTGAGTGCTGACGCCTTCGGCGCAGCGCTTGCTGATGCCCACCAGGACTTTACCCGGGCCGCACTCAACTAGATCAACCGGCCCCTTTGCAGCCAGGGCTTGAACCGATTCAACCCAGCGCACAGGTTTGTATAGCTGCTCAAGCAGGTCGCGCTTAAGCGTTGGCAGATCAACTGCAACCGAAGCGCTAACGTTTTGCACCAGCTCGATAGTCGGCATTTTCCAGTCAATCGCTTCGATGGACGCGGCAAAACGCTCAGCCGCCGGGCGCATCAGCTCGCAGTGCGAAGGCACGCTGACGGGCAAAGGCAAGGCACGCTTGGCACCCTTGGCCTTGCACAGCTCCATCGCACGCTCGACCGCCGCTTTGGTGCCTGCGATAACCACCTGGCCCGGCGAGTTGAAGTTAACCGCGCTGACCACCTCACCTTGCGCCGCCTCGGCACAGGCTGCCAGCACATCCGCATCGTCCAGACCCAAAATGGCCGCCATCGCACCTTGCCCGGCCGGAACCGCGTCTTGCATCAACTGACCGCGACGCTCAACCAGCTTGACGGCTTGCGCCAGGGTCAGGCATTCAGCAGCCACCAAGGCGCTGTACTCGCCCAGGCTATGACCGGCGACAAAGTCAGGGCGCTTGCCACCCTGCGCCAACCACAGACGCCATAAGGCAATCGAGGCCGTCAGAATGGCAGGCTGAGTGATATCGGTCTGGTTCAGCTTTTCAACAGGCCCTTCCTGGGTCATTGCCCACAGGTCGTAGCCCAGAGCCGCAGAGGCTTCTTTGAACGTTTCCAGAACCAGCGGGTGCTCCGCGCCCAACTCGGCCAACATGCCGAGGGACTGCGAGCCCTGCCCTGGAAAAACGAATGCGAGGGATGTAGACATGTAACAAGCCCCTAATGATCTTGTCGCCAGTGAATTAACGTCCCGCAAAAGCGAACGCAAGAAACTGAACAGTTGGATGGCTAATTTGACCGAGCGGTCACATTACACACTCGACCGGTAAAACGCCTACGGTAACAACCCTTCAAGACGCCCATATAAACGCTTTGGCAGGTCTTCATGGATTTCAATCAGCGCACGCTCAATAGCGCTTTGAAAGCCCTGAGCACCTGCCGAACCGTGACTTTTAATCACAATGCCCTGCAACCCGAGAAAACTTGCACCATTATGCCGAGCCGGAGCCAGATCAGCCTGCAAGCGCCGCATCAAAGGCAACGCCAATGCACCAATACAACGACTGAGCAGGTTGCGCTTGAACTGCGCGTCAATGCGCCCCGAGATCATCGTCGCCAACCCCTCGCTGGACTTGAGCAAGATATTGCCGACAAACCCATCACATACCACCACATCAGCCTCGCCGCGGTAGACACCATCCCCCTCGACAAAACCGATGTAATTGAGCCCTGGAGCCGCTTGCAGCAATGCGGCCGCGTACTTGACCTGCTGATTACCCTTGACGTCCTCGGTACCAATGTTGAGCAACGCAACCCTGGGCCTCGACACGCCCAGCGCCTGCGCCGCCACCGACCCCATCACAGCGAACTGGAACAACTGCTCAGCCGTGCAATCGACATTCGCCCCAAGATCCAGCAACTGACAGTAACCGGCCTGGGTTGGAATCGCCGCAACCATCGCCGGGCGATCAATCCCTGGCAAAGTTTTGAGCACGTGCCGGGACAAGGCCATCAACGCACCCGTGTTACCGGAACTGACACACGCCTGAACCTTGCCATCACGCAACAACTCAAGCGCCACCCGCATGGAGGAGTCAGGCTTGCCGCGCAAGGCATGCGAGGGCCGCTCATTCATGGAGATAACTTCTGAGGCCGGGGTAATCGTCAGGCGCGAGCGATCCACCACCGGGTACCCGGCAATGAGACGTTCAAGTTCGGAGGGTTGACCAACAAGGGTCAGGTGAAGCGAGGGTGTAGCAGACAGGCAAGCAATACAAGCCTGAACAATGCTGCGGGGACCGAAGTCCCCGCCCATTGCGTCGATCGCGATGACCTGGACAGACAAGTGATTACTCGTCAGCGCCCTTGTCGATCACTTTACGACCACGGTATACGCCTTCTGGCGATACGTGGTGACGCAGGTGAATTTCACCGGTGGTTTTTTCTACAGACAGAGTGCTAGCCGAAAGAGCGTCGTGCGAACGACGCATGTCACGGGCAGAGCGGGATTTTTTGTTCTGCTGAACAGCCATAATTGATTAACTCCTAAACGTTTGGGTCACGCTTTAACTGCGCCAATACACTGAACGGGTTGGACCGCTTTACCTCGTCCTCGCTCGGTTCGGGCTCATCGGCGCCCGCCGGCTGCTGGCATTCTTCCGGATGATGAGCAGGCACGATGGGCAAGGCGAGCAGAAGCTCTTCCTCGACCAATGCTTGCAGATCCAAAGGATCTTCGCCCAGTTCCAGCACGTCATAACCTTTCGGTAACGACTGGGTATTCGCACCCTCCTTCACCACCGCGTAACTGCATTCGCTGTGGATCGGCAGGGTGACCAGCTCAAGACAACGCTGACAAACCATTTTGACTTCGACGTCCAGAGAGCTGTGGATAACCACGGCTTTTCGTTCGTCTCGTTCGAAAACGAATTTGGCCTTCACCGTCCCGTCGTTGTCGGAAAGCGGGTCGCAGAGTCTCTCCAAATCAGCCAGCAGCAGCTCTTCCTCGACCAGGGCCTGCAGATCCAAAGGATCTTCGCCCAGTTCCAGCACGTCATAGCCTTTCGGCAACGACTGGGTATTCGCACCCTCCTTCACCACGGCGTATGTACATTCGCTGTGGACCGGTAGGGTGACCAGCTCAAGACAACGCTGGCAAACCATCTTGACTTCGACGTCCAGCTCGCTGTGGATTACCACCACGTGCTGTTCATCTCGTTCAAAATCGAACTTCGCCTGCACCGTACCGACATTGTCGGAAAGCGGGTCGCAGAGTCTTTCCAAATCAGCGAGTTGCAGCGAACCGTTAAGGGTTACGCCACGATCGGCTAATTTGCGCGGGTCAACGTGAGGTGGAATCGGGTCATTCAACATAGGCGCAGCATTCTAGGGATGCCCCCCG